>JAHRYV010000020.1 GCA_020621965.1 Curvibacter sp.
TGGCGAAGCAAAGAAAGGTGACTCGCCCGCCGGGGCGAGACCCGGCTTGCCACGACCACCAGGACATCAATCAGAGAGACTCACTCCGATTGAAGCGCAGACAACTCGGCATCAGAAAACCCAGCCGCCCGCCGCGCATCCAGATTAAACGGCCTCTTCAACTTAGGCGCCTCATACCGAACCGTCAGTTCGGCATAGGTGGAAACGGGATCCAGCCCCCGCTGCGCACAAGCCCACGCATACCAGCGATTCCCGGTGGCAACATGCCCAATCTCATCCCGCAAGATGATGTCCAGAATCTCCCCCGCCCGATGATCGCCAATGGAAACCAGCTTGGTCTTCACCGCCGGTGAAGCGTCCAGCCCTCGGGCTTCGAGCGTGCGCGGCACCAGCGCCACCCGTGCCAGCAGGTCACCCTTGGTCCGCTCCGCCATCGACCACAGGCCGTCGTGAGCCGGAAAGTCGCCGTAGTCGAAACCCAGGGTCAGCAGATGGTTGCGCAAGAGCGTGAAGTGATAGGCCTCTTCAAATGCCACCTGCAGCCAGTCGCGATAAAACGCCTCGGGCAGGCCGGCGAAGCGCCAGCAGATGTCCAGCGCCAGGTCGATGGCGTTGCGTTCGATGTGGACGATGGAGTGCACTAGGGCGGCGTGGCCGCGCGGGGTGGCGAGCGAGCCGAGCTTGATCTGGGTGTGTGGCAACAGCGGCGGGCGCTCGCTGCGGCCGGGGAGGCCAGGCGGTTCGGTGAATTCGCGGCTGCAGTCGATCGGGCCCGAACGGTCCAGCGCGGACACGGCCGCCGCCTTGGCCACGGGGTCGGCCAGGGCCAGCAGGGCCAGACATTGCGCGCGCAGTTTGCTCATGCCGCGATTATCCCGCGCGCGGCCGGCGGGTTAGCGCGTGGCGGCGGCGGGAGCCTTGAGCGTGGCGAAGATCTGCTCGCGCCGCGCCTTGTAGGCCGCCAGCTCGCCGGCGGATTCGATCACGGTGATGTGCTGGTCCTGCACGAAGATCGCCACCAGGTAGTTGTAGTCGGCGCTGCCGCGCGGTGCGCTGGTCTCGATGTAGTAACCCGGACGGGCGGCGTCGCCGAGTTCGCCTTCGGCCACCAGCACGTAGCCGGACTTGAGCAGATGCTCCTTCATGGCCACGCGCCAGAAGGCCAGGTCGGCCCGGGGCTTGTTGTCGAGCTGGCGCACCTGGTAGACCACACGTTCGGCGTTGACGGCCTGCAGTTTCTGCGTGCCTTCGTAGTCGGCGAAACCGGCCGGCGTCTGGCTGGCGGGCGGTGGTGTCGTGCAGGCGGCCAGCAGGCCGGCGCATAGGCAAAGGAGAACAAGGCGCGCTGTCATGGTTCGAACTCCTGCAGCAGGGACTCCAGCCCCAGCGTGTTGAGCCAGGCGAAGGGCGAGCTGCCCGCATCACCCGGGCGCTGGCGCTCCAGCAGGCGGAAATTCAGCGCCACGCTGGCGTAGTCCAGGCGGTGCTGCAGGGCCCGCAACTGGCCCTTGAGCAGTTCGATCTCGCGGATCAGCTGGGTGGCGGCCAGCTCCACCTCGACGATGTCACGCGCCTCGGCCTCGGCCAGCAGCTTCTCGAAGCGGGCGTACAACTCCTGCTTGGCCTTGAGCCGGGCCTGCAGCTGGTCGATGGCGCCTTGCACGGCCTCGCTGCGGTAGCTTTCCTGCACCGGCTTCCAGTTGGCCTTCACGAAGTCGATCAGCGCCTGGGCCTTGCCGGTCGGCACCTTGAGCGTGAGGGTGTCCTGCGTCATGACACTGAAGTAGCCGCCCAGCGCCTCGGCCTGGGCGATCAGCCGCGCGGCGCTGGCGTCGCGGTCCGGCACCTGGATGGTCAGGCTGGAGCCGATGGCGACGGCCGGCGGCGCCGCTTGCGCCCGCACCAGCGGCGCCGCGAGGACAGCCAGGCACAGACCCAGCACACGGAGGGCATGGCTCATTTGGCACCTCCCGTCAGGCTGGCCAGCAGCTGCGCGCGGTAACGCTGTTCGTGTGCCGGCGAGGGGAAATAGGCCTGGGCCAGCTGCAGCTTGTCCGCCTTCACCGCCACGGCCACCCAGTAGACAAAACGCGGTTCCTCGCGGCTGAGCAGGCGCAGCACGGTGTAGTCGCCGGCGCTCATGGTCTCGACCTGGTCGAAGCGCTGCTGCAGGCGCCAGCGCAGCGCGTCGACCCAGAAGGCCGTGGTGCCGCGCGGCTCGTTGCGGCGCTGCAGCGCGCCCAGGGTCACGCCGTCGGCGCTGGCAGCCGACCAGTCGGCGCTGTCGAGTTCGACCAGGCCCTGGGGAACGGCCAGCGCCAGGCGGCTGGTCTCGCGGGTGCTGCCGCGCCAGTGCTCGGTCGCCAGCGGGGTGATCCAGCCAAAACCGCGCAGCTCCTGCTGGCTGTCGCCGTCGAAGGCCGGGCGGCCCTGCACCCGCAGCGTGAGGCGCGCGTAGTCGACCAGGGTGCGCAGCCGCGCCATGCGCAGCTCCTGCAGCTCGATCTCGGCCGACAGGCGTTCGAGTTCGCGCATCAGGCGCAGCTTTTCCTTGCGGTCCGCGGTCTTCTGGATCAGCGCGACCAGCCGGTCGCGCATCAGGCGGGCCTGGTTCAGGCGCAGTTCGACGTCGAGGTATTCCTCGGTGACGTCGCGCGCCGCCAGCGACTTGTGCAGCACATCACCCAGACCGAGCAGGCGGTCGTACAGCGGGCGAAACCGCGCCACCGGAATCTGCAGCACGGCCTGCCCGTCGCTCAGGGATTCGACATAACCGCCCTCGGCACGGGTCCATTCGACCGCCCGTGCCAGCACCTCGCCGGGTTTGGTCGCGCGCAGCGTGATCTCGCCTTCGTAGTGGACCTTGCGCGCCTGGGCAGCGCCTGGGGCGGCTTCTTCGGCCGCGGCGGGCGCCGCCGGGGCGGCCTGCCGTGCCATCTTCAGCGCCGTGGGAGCGGCGCGCTCGGCCATGGCCGGCATGGCCTCGTCCTCCAACCCCCGCGGCGCATAGGCCCCGGGCGCCGAAGCGCAGGCGGCCACCAGGCACAGGGCCAGGGCGGCCAAGACGTGGCGCAGGTAAGAAAATCTCGGTACAGGCATGGGAGACGACTTTAGCCTATGCCGGGCCAGCCCGGCGCGGCCGATACGCCCGGTTGCAAACAACGGTCCGCGGGCCGGCGGGAAGGCCCGGCCTCAGCCCCGCGGATGGTGCTGGGCGTGCAGCGACTTGAGGCGCTCGCGCGCCACGTGGGTGTAGATGGTGGTGGTGGAAATATCCGCATGGCCCAGCAGCATCTGCACCGCGCGCAGGTCGGCGCCGTGGTTCAGCAGATGGGTGGCGAAGGCGTGACGCAGGGTGTGCGGCGACAGCGGTGCGGTGATACCGGCGGTCTGGGCGTACTTTTTCACCAGCATCCAGAACATGACACGCGACATGGCCTCGCCGGCGCGCGTGCCGCGGAAGGTGACGAACAGGTCGTCGGTCTGCCGGGGGCCGAGCAGGGCCGGGCGCGCCTCCTGCAGGTAACGCCGCAGCCAGCCGCTGGCCACCTCGCCAAAAGGCACCAGACGCTCCTTGCTGCCCTTGCCGAAGACACGCAGCACGTGCTCGCTCATGCTGACGTTGAGGGTCTTGAGGCCGACCAGCTCGCTCACGCGCAGGCCACTGGCGTACATCAGCTCCAGCATGGTGCGGTCGCGCACGGCCAGCGGGGTGGCGTCGCCGGGCGCGGCCAGCAGGGCTTCCACCTGGGCCTCGCTCAGGGTCTTGGGCACACGCAGCGCCTGTTTGGCCGCCTGCAGGCGCAGCGTGGGGTCGGCCGCAATGCGGCGCTCGCGCAGGGCCCAGCGGAAATAACGTTTGAAGACCGTCAGGCGCCGGTTGGCCGTGGTGGCACGGGTGGCGGCGTGGCGGGCGGCGAAGTAGGCGTTGAGATCGGCCTCGCCGGTTTCGTCAAGAGAACGCCCGCGGGCGGCGAGCCAGCGGGCGTAGAGGGTCAGGTCACGACGGTAGGCCGTCAGCGTGTTGCGCGCCAGGCCTTCCTCCAGCCACAGGGCATCGACGAAGGCATCGATGGATGCGTCGTCCATGCCCTGGACCATCGGTGCTCAGTCCAGCCGGAGGCCGGCGGAGTCGACCACCTTCTTGTAGACCGTGTATTCGGCCTTCATCTGCTCGGCAAACTGCGCCGGCGTGTTGCCCACGATCAGCGAGCCGGTGTCCTCGATGCGCTTGCGCACGGCCGGGTCCTGCAGCACCTGACGCACGGCGGCGTTGAGCTTGTCGACCACCTCCTTGGGCATGCCCTTGGGGCCGAGGATGCCGTAGTAGGCCATGCGGTTCACCGGCTCCAGGCCCACTTCCTTGAAGGTCGGCACATTGGGCAGTTGGCTCAGGCGCTGCGGCGCTGCAATGACGATGGGCACCAGGCGGCCGGAGAGGATGAAGGGCAGGGCCGAGGGCAGGTTGTCGAAGATGATCGGCACCTGGCCGGCCACGGTGTCGTTGAGGGCCGGGCCGGCGCCACGGTAGGGGATGTGGGTGATGAAGGTGCCGGTCTGGCTCTTGTACAGCTCGGTCTGCAGGTGGCCGATGCCGCCGGTGCCGGAGGTGGCGTAGGAGTACTTGCCGGGGTTCTTCTTCAACTCGGCGATGAAACCCTTGTAGTCCTTGGCCGGAAAGCTCGGGTGCACGGCGATCACGTTGGGCGTGGCCGCGATGTTGATGATGGCGGTGAAGTCCGTCAGGGCGTTGTACGGGATCTTAGCGTTGATGGCGGGATTGGCCGCCGTGGTGGACACCGTGGCCATGCCCAGGGTGTAGCCGTCCGGAGCAGCTTTCGACGTCTCGTTGGCGCCGACCACACCGCCGCCACCGGCCTTGTTCTCCACCACCACCGGCTGGCCCAGGGCCTTGCCCAGCGGCTCGGAGATGACACGGGCGATGATGTCCGTGGTGCCACCCGGCGCAAACGGCACCTGCAGCTTGATCGGCTTGGTGGGATAACCTTGGGCAAAAGCGGTACCGGCGGCAGCCAGCAGGCTGAGGGCAAAGAGAGCGCGTCGCTGCATGGGAAGGTCTCCTGAACAGTATTGGAAAACCCTGATTCTAGGCCGGCCGCGCGCACGGTTCAGTCGGGTTACCACGTAGAGGCCGGCGGCGGGCGCAATGCGCTGCTATCCTCGCGGCGTGAACTACGCCCAGCTGCTCTTCCCCGACTTCTCCCTCATCCTCTGCGGTTACCTGGTCTGCCGCTACACCGCACTGAGTCGCCCGGTCTGGGACCAGGTCGAGGTGCTGGTCTACTACTTCCTCTTTCCGGTGCTGCTGTTTCACAGCATCGTGCGCAGCCCGCTGGACCTAGGTGCCACCTCCAGCCTGATCGGCGCCGGCTTGGCCATGGGCGTGAGCGGCATCGCGCTGGCCTATGCCCTGCCCCATCTGCCCTTCATCGGCCGCCACATCGACGCCCGCCTGCACGCCGGCAGTGCGCAGGTGGCCTTCCGCTTCAACTCCTTCATCGGCCTGGCGCTGGCCGATCGACTGGCCGGCCCCGAGGGCCTGCTGTTGCTGGCGGTGCTGATCGGTTTTTGTGTGCCGCTGTTCAATGTGGGCGCGGTCTGGCCCATGGCCCGGCACTCGCAGCGTCACTTCGGCCGCGAGCTGCTGCGCAATCCGCTGATCATCGCCACGGCCTCGGGCCTGCTGGCCAATGTACTGGGGTTCAAGATCCCCGGCTGGGCCGAACCCACGCTCACGCGCATCGGCGCGGCCTCGCTGGCGCTGGGGCTCATGGCCGCGGGCGCCGGCCTGCGCTTTTCCAGCCTGGGCCGGGGCAAGGTGCTGGCGGCGGCCACGCTGACCATCAAACACCTGCTGCTGCCGCTGATCGCGCTGGGCCTGTCCCGCGCCTTCGGCCTGAGCCCGGCGCAGGCCACCATCCTGCTGGCCTTCTCGGCCCTGCCCACCGCCTCCAGCTGTTATGTGCTGGCCGCGCGCATGGGCTATGACGGCGCCTACGTGGCCGGCTTGGTCACGCTGTCCACCCTGCTGGGTGTGCTCAGCCTGCCCTTTGCGTTGGGCGTGCTGCGCTAAGAGCCTGTTCACGGTCTCCCAGGGGTCGCGTTGGGGCGCAATCGGGATGAGTTGCCCGCCAAGATCACGCCGCATGGGCTCATGCCCATGCAAGGGATTTGGTGGGCAAATCGCCCGATTTCGCCCCAACCCGAAGGGCAAGCACCTTGCCGGGCGGTCTGCGGCGTTGCAAAGCCTCGCCGGGCATCAGCCCGACTTCGTTTTGCGCCTTGCATCCCATCCCGGCAAGGTGCTTGCGCGGCCCCTGGAAGACCGTGAACAGGCTCTTAGCCGCCCCCGGGCGACCGGGTTCAGAAGCGGAAATGCAGGGTGATTTCGGGGTAGACGTAGTCGCAGTCGCGCAGCGCCGAGCGGTCGCAGGACTCGATGCGCTCGCCCACCAGACCCACGCCGACATAGGAGTTGCGGTCGATGGCGTAGTACATGCCGCCGCGCACACCGAAGGAGTTGTGGCTGGACACGGTATTGCTGTAGAAGGTGCGCGCCAGGAACAGGGCCGCATAGGGCTTGAAGGTCTGGCCGGTGGGCGAGACGTAACGCAGCTCGGGGACGACCTTATAGATCTCCGGGCTGTTGCCGCGCCAGAGTTCCAGCCCCAGGCTGGCCTCGAAGTTGTCGACGAAGAACTTCCCGTAGCGGCCGCTGATCACGGTGTAGTCACGATCGAACTGCTTGCTGCTCGCCAGCGAGAGCGAGGCGCTGCTCTGCCCGCTCTGGCCGTAGTACTGCGCCGCCGCCGGCAGGGCCAGCATGAACATCCCGGTCGCCAGGGCCAGGGCCCGGCAGAAAATGGTCGAACTCTTGCTCATCGCGTCATCACCTCCTGTGTTTACGTGCCGGCACCATACCAGAAGCTGCCGGCAAGCCGTAGTCTTTTTGCCACAGGTAACACTTCACCCGCCGCGCCATCGGCGCCACGGACTTGTCGCGCCCCGGCCGCTGCACGATGATGGGGCCAGTGCACCGCGACGACCCGCCGCCCGCCCCGCCGATGGGCTTGCTCACCGGCTCCGGGCCCATCCTGTTTTCCTGCTTGGGGACGCCCCGCAGGTGAAGTGGAGGCTCATGCTCCAACGCCGTCACTCAGCCCCGGGCCCGGGGCTGCTGCGCCAGGGCCCAGGCCGCATGTTCGCGCACCAGCTCACTGCCCTGCCCCAGCTGCTGTTGCAGGGCCGCGACCAGCGCCGGCTGCGCGCCCGTGCGCAAGGCATTTCCCAGCGCCACCGCGATATTGCGCTGCCAGCGCTCAAAGCCGATGCGCCGGATCGGGCTGCCCTCGGTGCGCTGCAGGAACTCCGCTTCGTTCCAGGCCGCCAGCTCCACCAGGGCGCCGCCGCTGAGCGCCGGGCGCGGCGCGAAGTCGGGCAGCGTGCTGCGCTGTGCGTACTTGTTCCAGGGGCAGACCAGCTGGCAGTCGTCGCAGCCGTAGATGCGGTTGCCCATGAGCGGGCGCAACTCCAGCGGGATGGGGCCCGGATGCTCGATGGTCAGGTAGGAGATGCAGCGGCGGGCGTCGAGCCGACCCGGCCCCAGGATGGCCTGCGTGGGGCAGACCTCGATGCAGGCGTTGCAGCTGCCGCAGTGGTTGCTCACCGGCTCGCTGGGCGGCAGCGCCACGTCGACGTAGATCTCGCCCAGGAAAAACATGGAGCCGGCCTCGCGGCTGAGCACCAGCGTGTGCTTGCCGCGCCAGCCCTGGCCGCTGCGCGCGGCCAGCTCGGCCTCCAGCACCGGGGCGGAATCCGTGAAGACGCGGTGGCCGAAGGGCCCGATCTGCTGCGCCATGCGCTCGGCCAGCTGCTGCAGGCGCGCGCGCAGCACCTTGTGGTAGTCGCGGCCGCGGGCGTAGAGCGAGACCACGCCCTCGGCGGGGCGCTGCAGGCGCGCGAACTCGATGGCCTGCCAGCCCTCGGGCGTGTCGGCGCTCAGGTAGTCCATGCGCGCGGTGACCACACTCACCGTGCCCGGCACCAGCTCGGCCGGGCGCGCGCGCTTGAGGCCGTGCGCGGCCATATAGCCCATCTCGCCGTGAAAACCCTGCGCCAGCCAGTCCTGCAAACCCGGCTCGGCCGCGGACAAGTCGACACCACTCACGCCGATTTGGGAGAATCCGAGTTCACGGGCCCAGGCCCGGATCTGGAAAACGAATTGACTGCTGCTGAACGTCACCATGCCATTGTAGAAAGCCGCGTGCTGCACGACGAGTCCGACACGCAGGCCCTGGCCGCCGCGCTGGCGGCGCAGCCGGCCATCCGCAACGCCTGCATCGAGCTGCACGGCGAGCTGGGCGCGGGCAAGACCACCTTCGTGCGCCACCTGCTGCGCGCCCTGGGCGTGAGCGGCCGCATCAAGAGCCCCACCTACGCCGTGGTCGAGCCGCACGAAGTGCCGGGCCTGGCCATCTGGCACTTCGACTTCTACCGTTTCAGCGACCCGCGCGAATGGGAAGACGCCGGTTTTCGTGACCTTTTCGCCAGCCCGGGGCTCAAGCTGGCCGAATGGCCGGAGAAGGCCGCCGGCCTGCTGCCGCTGGCCGACCTGGCCATCACGCTGCAGGTGCAGCCCGACGAATCGCGCCGCGTCACACTGAAAGCGCAGACGACGACCGGTGCGGCGCTGCTGCAGGCCCTGCGCGAGGTGCCCAGATGATCACCCGGCGCGAGCTGCTGCAGGGCGGCACCCTGGTGCTGCTGCTGGGCCGCGCCCAGCTGGCCAGCGGGGCCACCATCGTGGCGGTGCGCGTCTGGCCGGCCGAGGACTACTCGCGCGTCACGCTCGAATCGGACACCGAGCTCAAGGCCCGGCAGACCTTCATCGGCCAGCCGCCGCGCCTGGCGGTGGACATCGAGGGCATCGAGCTGAACCCGGAGCTGCGCGAGCTGGTGGCCAAGGTGCAACCCGACGACCCCAACATCGCCGGCATCCGCGTCGGCCAGTACGCGCCCGGCGTGGTGCGCCTGGTGATCGACCTCAAGCAGGCCATCAAGCCGCAGGTCTTCACCCTCAAGCCGGTGGCGGCCTACCAGCACCGCCTGGTGTTCGACCTCTATCCGGTCCAGGCGCCCGACCCCCTGGCCGCGCTGATTGCCGAGCGCCTCAAGCTCAAGGACGGGCCGGCGGCGCCGGCCCTGCCGGCACCATCGCAGCCCGCCGCCGACCCGCTGGGTGACCTGATCGCCCAGCACGCCGACAAGGACCCGGCCGTGCCCGCCCTGCCCGCGCGCGTGCCGGGCGCGACCGACCGCCTGATCATCATCGCGCTCGACCCCGGCCACGGCGGCGAGGACCCGGGCGCCATCGGCCCCGGCGGCACGCGCGAGAAGGACGTGGTGCTGCGCATCGCGCGGCGCCTGCGCGACCGCATCAACGGCAGCCGCGTCAACGGCCACACCCTGCACGCCTACCTTACGCGCGACGGCGACTTCTTCGTGCCCCTGCACACGCGGGTGCAGAAGGCGCGCCAGGTGCAGGCCGACCTCTTCGTCAGCATCCACGCCGACGCCTTCTACACCCCGCGCCCGCAAGGCGCCAGCGTGTTCGCGCTCAGCCACGGCGGGGCGTCGAGCAGCGCGGCGCGCTGGATGGCGGCCCAGGAGAACAAGGCCGACCTGATCGGCGGCATCAACGTCAAGGCCAAGGATGCCCAGGTGCAGCGCGCCCTGCTGGACATGAGCACCAGCGCGCAGATCAAGGACAGCCTCAAGCTCGGCGGCACGCTGCTGAATGAGATCGGCCGCGTGGGCAAACTGCACAAGCCGCGTGTGGAACAGGCCGGCTTTGCCGTGCTGAAGGCGCCCGACATCCCCAGCGTGCTGGTGGAGGCCGCCTTCATCAGCAACCCGGACGAGGAAGCCAAACTCAACAGCGAGCGCTACCAGGAACAGCTGGCCAGGGCGCTGATGCGCGGCATCGAGGGCTACTTCGCCAAGAACCCGCCGCTGGCGCGCAGCCGCAGCGTCTAGGAAAGGCGGCCGGCTCGTGTCCGTGGACTGGATCGTCCATTACCCCACCCTGCGCCACCTGCACCTGGGCCTGGCCGTCACCAGCGGTGTGGTGTTCACCGTGCGCGGCGCCGCCGTGCTGGCACGCCAGCGCTGGCCCTTGCGCCCGCTGCCGCAGCGCCTGGGCCTGATCGTCGACACCGGCCTGCTCGTCACCGCCGTTCGGCTGCTGTGGGAGCTGCGCCTCAACCCCCTGGTCACGCCCTGGGTGCAGGTCAAGCTGGCCCTGCTGCCGCTCTACGTGCTGCTGGGGCTGCTCATGTTCCAGTACGCGCGCAAGCGGCCGGCGCGCACCTTCTGGTACCTCGCGGCGCTGGCCTGTTACGGCTTTGTGATTTCGGTGGCGCTGACGCAGTCGCCGTGGGGGGTGTTGCGAGGGGTGGGGATCTGAGCGTCGTCCTGGGCGCCCGCGTTCGACCCAAAGCAGACGGTCGCGGACAGAGAGCGCCGACGCTCAACGTCGACCTGCACTTTGCGATCGATTAATAATTTGATTCTTGCGAGGTGCCTTTGGTCAGATTGCACCGATTGTTGAAATAGTAATTTTTCCCATCAGTGGTTATGTATTTCGAATCAGCTAGCTTCGCCGTACATTTTCGATAGTCCAAGGGAAGGGCGTGTCTCGTATTACGATCCGTTGTGTTACGACTAGGTGCTTTCGTAGCATTTAGCACACTGGTCTTGTATTGCTCGCGCCCGGAAGAATATGTAACAAATCCTCGGTGTGAAAAATCCACATAGTCTGGTATTCCATCCCCATTGATATCTAGCATCCAGCTCTGATTTAGCTGGTAACGGTCAAGTTCTGCGCCTGCGGATTTCAAATCACCCAACAAGGAATCAAGCTGAGCCTGATCATAAATTTTGTCAAGGCGTTTTCCTTCTGATATCCAAGCGCGCCGCCCGTCGGGATAAACAACACAGACTGTCTGCTGATAGCCGCTTAGTACAGGTTCGAAATCTGATTCATTGGGGCCTACTGCGAAGTTAAGGTGAAAGTTATCGCTTAAATACGAGACGTCATATCCCGTACCACCCCATCCAGCGCTTATCTCTCCATTCCGAAGAGCATCGAAGAGCTTTTCCAGTGTGCCCTCTTCTTTGAAATAAGAGACTTCGTACCACATGTCCGGATCTCCTTTCATCATTACCAGCACCGACACTTTTCCCTTGCCAATGGATTTGCCTTGCTTGTTTTTTAAAGGAGTCTCGAACTCGCTGTACCCGATTTGTCTCTCCTTGCTAATCCACTTTACCTTCACGAATTCATTGCACATCGGGAATTTTTGCTTCAATGCCGCAGGTGGATTCTTCTCGAAACCGGAATTCTTAATTTCCGATGTTGCATCCGTAACATGAGGTTCGGCCGCTAGTAAATTTATTGAGCTTGCGGAAAGGTAGCAAAGTACTGCAATGGTGACGATCTTGTTCATAGGCGCCATCCTATCGGCACTGTGCTAAGTTGAGCATCCCCCAAACGTGGGATGTCTGGTTTTGGGAATACTCTTGAGTGGCCGCACTTGGCCAATTCTGTTGAAAAACTCCCCTTGAATTCCTAAATTTCAGGCACGCGCAACTCAATGGAGAGCCGGCCATGATGGGACGCCAGACGGTAGGACAGGACCAACTGTTCTACGCCTTCAACCTCGAAGATCACATCCCCTCCAATCACCTGCTACGCGGCATTAACCGATTTCTAGACCTGAGCGACCTGCGTCGCCACCTCAGTGAGTTCTACAGCCACACGGGACGTCCATCCATTGATCCCGAACTCATGGTGCGCATGCTGGTCATCGGCTACTGCTTTGGCATCCGCTCCGAGCGCAGACTGTGTGAAGAAGTCCATCTGAACCTGGCCTACCGGTGGTTCTGCCAACTGGGTCTGGAAGACAAGGTCCCCGATCACTCCACCTTCTCCAAGAACCGTCACGGCCGCTTTCGCCAGAGCGAGACCTTGCGCCATGTCTTTGAGACCGTGCTGCGCCGCTGCATGACCGAAGGGCTGGTGGGCGGTGAAGGGTTCGCCGTGGATGCAAGCATCATCAAGGCCGACGCCAACCGCGCCCGCAGCATCACGCCAGGAGAGGTGAAGGATTGGAACCAAGGGGACGGCCCGAGCCGAGCGGTGCGTGAATACCTGGCTGCGCTGGAAGAACAGAACCCTGCCGAAGACGATACGCCGCAGGCAGGCCCTCCAAACGCTGCGTCCAGGACGATCTCATTGACCGATCCGCAATCCCAATACACAGCAGCGCCCGGCGGGCCGGCCTTCTTTGCCTACTCGACCAACTACCTGATCGATACCCAACACGGGGTGATCCTGGACGTGGAAGCGACACCAGCGCACCGCACAGCCGAAGTCGAGTCCACCAAGGTCATGATTGAGCGGGTCGAGCAGCGCTTCGATCTCACGCCCGAGCGCCTCATCGGCGATACGGCTTATGGGGCGGCACCGATGCTGGCCTGGATGGTGGAGGACAAAGGCATAGAGCCCCATGTACCGGTCTGGGACAAGACGCAACGCAAAAACGATTCCTTCTCGATCAGTGACTTCCAATGGAATGAGCCGGCCGACGAGTACCGCTGCCCCCAAGGACATGCACTGCGCAACGAGCGGCGTGCCTTCAAGAACCCACGCTCACACGTCACCAAGGCCGACACGATCATCTACCGCGCCAGCCAGTCGGACTGTGCCGCCTGCCCCATGAAGTCACGCTGCTGCCCAAACACGCCGATGCGCAAGATCGCGCGCAGTATCCATGAATCAGCCCGGGACGTGGCACGTGAGATCGCTAAAACGGATGCCTACAAGCAGTCACGCAAAGACCGCAAGAAGGTCGAGATGCTGTTTGCGCACCTCAAACGCATCCTCAAGCTGGACCGACTGCGGTTACGCGGTCTCTCAGGCGCGCAAGACGAGTTCTTGTTGGCGGCAACAGCGCAAAACCTGCGACGAATGGCCAAACGGTTGATGCCAGGTAACGGAACAGCAGGGTTGATGCCGGCGTGAAAGGGAAAAAGGGGGAAGCCGCCTCGGCCAAAATCTAAACACTGGATAAAAAGAGTCGGCTCGCGCGGTTCAAGCCTGAAAGCGACCGCGTTTCAAATCGAGTTTTTCAACAGAATTGGCCGATCGCCGCCATCCGCGGCACTGGCCCGCAAGCGGGCGACACCAACGCTACCGCCGAATCAAGCCTTCGGCCAGCCCACCGTCTGCGTCAGCAGGATCTGCTGATCCGGCGTCAGCCCCATGGCCTGCCCCAGGGCCTGGCGGTCGAACCAGGCGCGCACCACGGTGGCCAGGCCGGCCGAGGCGCAGTACAGGTAGAGGTTCTGCGCCATGGCGCCGGCCGCCACCGAGGCGTAGGACTCGCGCATGGCGGCGGGCACCATCTGCATGCGGCTGTGGTCGGCGACAAAGACCAGATCGAGCGGCGCGTTGTCGACAAAATCCTGATAACCCGTCACACGCCGCACGTCCTCGGCCTTCATCAGCAGCAGCACGTGGCGCTGGGGTTCGTAGCGGTACAGGCCCTGGGGCAGGGCCACGTAGAGGTCGACTTCCCGCGCATGCATGGCCGAGGGCGCGGTGCGGCCATCGTCGGCGGGGCGGTTGATGCCGGCCGTGGCCCAGAGCAGGTCCGACAGTTGTTGCGGGTTCAGCGCCTCGGGACGGAACTCGCGTTCCGAATGGCGGCGCTGGAGCGCGTCCATCAGCGGCAGGCCACCGGTGGTCTGCGCCGGCGGCAGCGCCAGTTCGCCCAGCACTGCGCCGCTGGCCGGCTGGCCATGCAGCTGGCCCAACATGCCCAGCGCCAGCTTGGTCAGGGTGCTCATACGCTTGCTCCTTTCAGGCGGTCAGCGCCGGCGGGGCCGCAGGCCGCACCAGCGCCAGGATCTCGTCTTCGTTGAGGGTCTCGCGCGCCAGCAGGCGCTCGGCCCCCTGCTCCAGCACGGCGCGGCGTTGCGTCAGGATTTCGGTGGCGCGCGCGTACGCGGCCTCGGTCAGCGCGCGCACGGCGCAGTCGATCTCGCGCGCGGTCTCGGGTGAATACTGGCGCACCGTGCCGTCCAGGCCCTCGGGCAAGGGCCCCAGGAAGGGCGAGGGCTGCTGCTCGTAGGCCACCTGGCCCAGGGTGGCGTCCATGCCGAAGCGCATCACCATGCTGCGCGCGATGTCGGTGGCCTTGGCCAGGTCGTCGGCGGCGCCGGTGGAGGCATGGCCGATCAGCAGCATCTCGGCCGCGCGGCCGGCCAGCAGCATGGCCATCTTGTGCTCCAGCTCTTCGCGTGTCATCAGGTAGCGGTCTTCGGTGGGGCGCTGGATGGTGTAACCCAGGGCGCCGATGCCGCGCGGGATGATGGAGACCTTGTGCACCTTGTCCATGCCCGGCAGCGACAGCGACACCAGGGCGTGCCCCATCTCGTGCACGGCGATGGTCCGGCGCTCCAGCGGGTTGAGGATGCGGTTGCGTTTCTCCAGCCCGGCGACGATGCGCTCGATGGCGGCGGTGAAGTCGTCCAGCGTCACCTCGGCGGCGTTGCGCCGTGTGGCCAGCAGCGCCGCCTCGTTCACCAGGTTGGCCAGGTCGGCGCCGGTGAAGCCGGGCGTGAGGGCCGCGATCTGCTCCAGGTCCAGCCCGGCGGCCAGGGTGATGCGCTTGACGTGCACGTGCAGGATCTGCACGCGGCCGTGTTTGTCGGGCCGGTCCACCAGCACCTGGCGGTCGAAGCGGCCGGCGCGCAAGAGCGCCGGGTCCAGGATCTCCGGCCGGTTGGTCGCGGCCAGCAGCACCAGGCCGGCGCGGGTGTCGAAGCCGTCGAGTTCGGCCAGCAGCTGGTTGAGCGTCTGTTCCTTCTCGTCGTGGCCGCCCAGGCTCCAGGCGCCGCGCGCGCGGCCCAGGGCGTCGAGCTCGTCGATGAAGATGATGGCCGGGGCGTGCTGGCGCGCCTGCTCGAACAGATCGCGCACCCGCGCCGCGCCCACGCCGACGAACATCTCCACGAACTCCGAGCCGTTGATGGAGAAGAAGGGCACGCCGGCCTGCCCGGCCACCGCGCGCGCCAGCAGGGTCTTGCCCGTGCCGGGCGGCCCCACCAGCAGGATGCCCTTGGGGATGCGCGCGCCCAGGCGGCTGTGCGCCTGCGGGTCCTTGAGGAAATCGACGATCTCTTCCAGCTCGGCCTTGGCCTCGTCGACGCCGGCCACGTCGTCGAAGGTGACCTTGGTGTCGCTCTCCAGATAGACCCTGGCCTTGCTCTTGCCGATGGACAGCAGGCCGTCGCCGATGCCGCCGCCCAGGCCGCCCTTGCCGGCGATCTTGCGGATGGCGAACATCCAGATGCCGAAGAAGATCAGCGCCGGCGCCACCCAGGACAGCAGGTCGCGCACCAGGGTGCTCTGCACCTTGCCGGTGAAACGCACGCCGTACTCGGCCAGGTCGCGCGCCAGGTCCAGCTCCACGCGTGTGGTGGAAAAGCGTGTGCGGCCGTCGGCCAGGGGCTGGTTCAGCGTGCCTTCGATGTGGTCGGCGTAGACCGCGAGCTCCTTGACGTTGCGTTTGTCCAGCTCACGCAGGAACTCGCTGTAGGGCAGCGGCTCCACCTGCTGCCACTGCTGCACATAACTCTGCAGCACCAGCACGCCGATGATGGCGAGCACAACGTACCAGATGTTCCACTGCGTGCCCTTCTCCACCGGTTCACTCCCCGTCCAGGTGCGGCGGTGACAGGCCTTCGGCCGGCTCGCCGGTGTCGGGGTCGATCCAGTCGGAGATGCCCAGCTCGCTCTCGGCCTCCTGCAGGCTCTCGCCCGGCTCGGGCGCCTCGGCGTCCGCGGCCTGCATGTCGACCAGCGCGTCCTCGAAGCTGGGGAAGGGGCCGAACTCCTGCTTGCCGTCGGGTGCGGTCCAGTAGTAGCCGTCGGGGCGTTTGACGATCTGTTCGTTCAGGCCATCCATGGTCTCAGGCACGGCCTTCATGGCAGGGGTCTGCCGGTCGGTCAGCGGGGGTTTGCGTTTCATCACGTTCACCTTCCTCGATAGAAACCTGCGACCCAGTGTCCCTGCAGCCGCACAGGCTATCCTTGCACCAAATCAAACTTCCGACAGCTTGCACCGCCGGACGCGTATCGGCAAGCTGATCTTGCACCCATCGTACAACGTTCACACTGCTCCGTCATGCACCTCGCGGCTCTTTTCCCCTTGCGACTGCCCCTGATCGCCCTGCTGACGCTGTTGTTGCAGCTCGCCGCGCAAGCCGCCCTGGCCGGCGAAACACCCGACTCGCTGGCGGCGCTCTACGTGCGCGAGGTCGACCGGCGCCTGCTGCTGCCGCCCGACGAGGTGCAGCGTTACGGCGCCCTGGCGCTGCAGAGCCTGCGCGCGCAGGCCATCGCCCCCATCCTGCCGCAGTACCTGGTGCTGGTGGACCGCAGCCCGCGGGTGCAGGCGCTGCTGCTGTTCTGGCTGACGCCGCTGGACGAGCCCGTGCTGGTCGGTGCCTCCCCCATCTCCACCGGCCGCGGCGGCGAGTTCGAGTACTTCGAGACGCCCACCGGCGTGTTCACCCACACGCTGGACAACCCCGACTTCCGCGCCGAGGGCACGGTCAACGAAAAAGGCATCCGCGGCTTCGGCAGCCGGGGCATGCGCGTGTTCGACTTCGGCTGGCACCCGGCGCGGCGCGCCTGGGACGGCGGCGGCACCAGCCCCATGCGCCTGCTGCTGCACGCCACCGACCCCGAGCGGCTGGAGCCCCTGCTGGGCAGCGTGCAGTCCAAGGGCTGCATCCGCGCGCCGACCACGCTGATCCAGCTGCTCGACCGCTACGGCCTGCTCGACGCCGACTACGACGCCGCCCAGCGTGCCGGCCAGCAGTTCTGGGTGCTGCCGCCGCAGCGCAGCCCCGTGCACGGGGCCGGCCGCTACTTGGTGATCGTCGACACCGGGCGTGACACGCGCCCCGACTGGTCCCCCGCGCCGGCCCGGCGCCCACCGCGTGCGGCCCCACCCTCGCCCCCGGCCTCGGCCCCGCAAAACGGCACGCGCGGGCGCGACGCCGCGCCCACCACCCCGCAGGCGTCGGCCCCACAGGACGGCTATTGCTGACGGGCCGCGCCGGCGCGCTCTTGCGTTAAGCTGATGCCGCCATGCTGTCCCACGAATTCGAGCTCGCGCGCGGCTCCTGGTACGAAGCCAGCGTGACCCGCCCCCAGGCCGCGCCGCCGCTGGCCGGGCGCGTGAGCGCGGATGTCTGCGTCGTCGGTGCCGGTTATGCCGGCCTGTCGGCCGCGCTGGAACTGGCCGAGCGCGGCTACTCGGTGGCCGTGCTGGAGGCACAGGAGGTGGGCTGGGGCGCCTCGGGGCGCAACGGCGGCCAGGTCATCGCCGGCTACGGCCACGGTGGCGAAGACACGCTGGAGGCCCAGCTCGGCCGCGAGGACGTGCGGCGCGCCTGGGACATCTCCATGGAAGGCCTGGCGCTGCTGCAGCAGCGCATCACGCGCCACACCATCGACTGCGACTACACGCCGGGTTACCTGAGCCTGGCGGTCAATGCGCGCAAGGGCCGCGCCCTGCTGCAACGCATCGAACACATGGACCGCCACTACGGCCATGTACAGCACTGGATCACGCCGCAGGAGATCGGCCGCTGGGTGGCGAGCGCACGCTTTCATGCCGCGGCCTTCGACCCGGCCTCCGGTCACCTGCACCCGCTCAAGTACGCGCTGGGCCTGGCCGGCGCGGCGCGCGCGGCCGGCGTGCAGATCTTCGAACACAGCGCGGCGCAGCGCATCGAGACGGGCGCGCAAACGCTGGTGCACACCGCGCAGGGCGTCGTGGCCTGCCGCTACGTGGTGCTGGCCGGCAACGCCTATCTGCAGCCCTTCGGCCCGGCGCTGGCGCCACGGCTGGCGCGGCGCATCCTGCCGGTGCTGACCTACATGATCGCCACCGAACCCATGGGGCGCGAGCGCGCCGACGCCCTGATCCGCCAGCGCGCCGCCGCCAGCGACACCAACTACGTGCTCGACTACTTCCGCGTGACGGCCGACCACCGCCTGCTCTTCGGCGGCGGCGACAGCCACCGCCCGGCACCGCTGCCGCAGGTGGCCGCCGGCATGCGCCGCCTGATGCTGCAGGCCTTTCCGCAGCTGGCCGATCTGCCGGTCGCGCATGTCTGGGGCGGGCAGGTGGACCTGAGCATGAACCAGGCGCCCGACTTCGGCCGCCTGGCCCCCAACGTCTACTACCTGCAGGGTTTCTCCGGCCACGGTCTGGCGCTGGCCGGCATGGCCGGCCGCCTGGTGGCCGAGGCCGTGGCCGGGCAGGCCGAACGCTTCGACCTGCTGGCGCGTATCAAACACCGCCGCTTTCCCGGCGGGCCGCTGCGCGCACCGGCGCTGCAGCTGGCCCTGTGGTACTACCAGCTCAGGGACCTGATCGGATGACACAGCATGTCCGCCACGCCACCTTCGCCGGCCGTCTCCACCTGATCGGCCTGGGCAGCATCGGCCAGGCCATGCTGCCCCTACTGCTGCGCCACCTGGACATCACGCCGGCGCAGATCAGCGTGCTGGCCGCCAGCGAGCGGGCCGCCGCCGTGGCGCGCGAGTACGGGCTGGAATTCCATGCCCAGCGGCTGACGCGCGACAACTACCGCCAAGTGCTGGAGCCGCAGCTGCAAGCGGGCGACTTCCTGCTCAACCTCTCGGTCGACGTGGCCAGCCTGGCGCTGATCGAGCTCTGTCATGAGCGCGGCGCGCTCTATCTCGACGCCTCCATCGAGCCCTGGGCCGGCGCCTACATCGACCCCGCGCTCACCCCCTCGCAGCGCAGCAACTACGCGCTGCGCGAAGCGGCGCTGGCCTGGGGCCGGGCCCACCCCGGCGGCCCGACCGCACTGCTGACACAAGGCGCCAACCCGGGCTTGGCCTCGGCCTTCGTCAAACAGGCGCTGCTCGATCTCGCCCGCGACAGCGGCCTGGCGCGTGCCGCGCCCAGCCTCCCGGCTGACTGGGCCCGGCTGGCGCAGCAGCTCGGCGTCAAGGTCATCCACGTCGCCGAACGCGACACCCAGCTCGGCCCGGTGCGCAAGGCCAAGGACGAGTTCGTCAACACCTGGTCGGTGGACGGCTTCATGGGCGAGGGCCGGCAGCCCGCCGAACTGGGCTGGGGCACGCACGAGCGCCACTGGCCGGCCGATGCGGCGCCACACGACTATGGCTGCGGCGCCGCCATCTACCTGCAGCGCCCGGGCGCGGCCACCCAGGTGCGCAGCTGGACGCCGCTGGAAGGCCCCTACCACGGCTTCCTCATCACGCACGCGGAATCCATCTCCATCGCCGACTACCTGACGCTGCGCGTGGGCGAGACCGTGCGCTACCGCCCCACCGTGCACTACGCCTACCACCCCTGCGACGATGCCGTGCTCTCGCTGCACGAGGCCGCCGGCCACCACTGGCAGCTGCAGCCGCGCCAGCGCATCCTGCGCGACGAGATCAGCACGGGTATCGACGAACTGGGCGTGCTGCTGATGGGCCAGAGCGGCGGCGTGTACTGGTACGGCTCGCGGCTGTCGATCGAGGAGGCCCGGCGCCTGGCACCGCTCAACAGCGCCACCAGCCTGCAGGTGGCGGCCGGCGTGCTGGCCGGCTTGGTGTGGGCGTTGCGCCATCCGCAGCGCGGGGTGGTGGAGCCTGAGGCACTGGACCACGACATGGTGCTGGCCATCGCCGCGCCCTACCTGGGCGAGCTCGTCGGCGTGCGGGGCGACTGGACGCCGCTGAAGGAACGCAGCCGGCTGTTTGCCGAGGCGACGGACGAGACCGACCCCTGGCAGTTCCTCAATTTCCGGGTGAGCTGAGGGCGACGCGGCGCCGGCCTGAAACCAGCACGAAGAGTTTGAAGTTTCCCCATCTGCCTTTGCGACGAGATTGATCGACCGTCATGGCCGACCGGGTTCCACCCACACCGTCAGACGCCGATAACTCTTCCGGCTCCTATGCAGTCGCCTGTATTGATTGGCGCACCGGTGACGCAGATTCCATGTCGGCACGGACCACAACAGAGTCCACCTCAGATGCCGGATATACGACTGCAGGCGCTTTACCCCGAGGTCCCCACTCGGTCAGTTTCTTGCACTTGAGGGGGGGAGTCCATATAGGACTTGTTAGGTCTCACTGCGCAACTCCTCTAGCCGGGCAATTGCCTTTCGCACGCGAGCCCAGTCGGTGCCAGGGCTTCGCACCAACACATTGCGATCGGCTGACGCAGATCGCTCCCGCTGCTCTCGAACCAGACCGTCTAGGTCGATGCGAATCGAACTCGGGAGTTCACCAGCGATCACGCGTTCAACCCGATGTCCCATCTCGGACATGAACCGCGCGTGGAACGAAAGAACTTCATCGACAAATGCCTCACGCGACAATGCGTGAGTTCCCGCCGTTGCAGACCAAGTTGGCTTGTTGTCGAACTGGCGCTTACGGTTGTCCCACTGGATATAGACGTTCTTCGCGTCAGACCACATGCGGATGTTCGCAGGCGGTGAGAGATACAACGAATCGAGAGTCCGTTGACCGAGCCACGTAGCTCCGAATTCCAGCAGGTCTGCGTGCTCGTCGTCGGCGACCAACGACCCAGGAAGATCCCGCCATGCGTGCCACGGGTTGTCCCACGGCCGGTCGACTTCGAATTCGATGAAGGCACGTAGCTCCCGCGGTACTTCTTCAAGGACGTAGGGCGCAATTTCGAGGACATCCTCGAACAACCGTGCTACCTGATAGTCACAAAACCGCGGTGCACCTAGCGCCTGGGCGGCGCCGCTGTACTCGAACAGCTTCGCCTCGCCTACGTTCATCCAGTACGAACCATCGGACAACCCAAACCAATGCAGATTTGGATTGTCAGAACCGCCCCACGGAACTACCCGGCCAAGCGCCGTGAGCTGAAATTCAAAGAGCGGCGGCATTCAGTGAGACCTAACGTTTCGTCCAGCGGCGAACCGCTTCTGGTGAGTCCGCTGGAACGTGTTGTTGGGTTTCACCATCCCTCGTCGACAGACTCTCTTGCACTGCCTCGCGTGTTCTAGCGATTCCACTTAGACAACCGGCTCTCAGCGCTTTTAGCTCTTGGGACTTAGGCAAGTAAAGAGCACGATCTAGCCGCTGCAAATAGTTATTCAATCCGCCTTTAGGTTCAGCGACATCGGGATTTATGAAACACGCTTGATCCGCTGTCCATCCATTGTGTTTGTCCTGCATCATTACAGGAAGTACTCGATATGGATTCTTTGGCAACGCCTCGACCAACGCCCAACTCAGAGTTTCCGCTGAACCCGCGTCAACCTCCATACGCAGAAGGGAAGCGACCCGCAGCCATGCGACCGTCCCGGATTCAACACCCGGCAGGATGACCCTATCCCAGAAGCCAGACGACCACGCCTGGTCAATGACAGCACGAGCGCCCTTTTCTTCGATTAGCCTCGCAAGTTGCTCCGGCGCCCGAGGCAATGGATTCGCCGCATGCGCGCACAGAGAGGCAAAAAAAAGCGCTGAAAGAAGGGAACACTGGCGCATGTTCACTGTGAAATCCAACTTGATATCGACCGCAAAAGTGCGGAATGACATGGACGGATGGTCATCCTGGCGCCTCCCTTGCTGCAAGCTAAGTGCTTGTTTTGTTTGAAGAATTCGGGCCAATATACCGCAGGCCCGAGCGCATAACAAACCGCGAAACCCCGCAAAAGTGCGGAATAACATGGCCGCGACGTCTGGGGCTTGAACTCGCCGGAACCGCTAAGGTCTTGATTTACCTAGGGATTCCGGTCAGTCACGCGCCGTGCCTCGAAAATAAAAAACCGGCAAACCCTGCAGCCCCGCGCTCGCAGCGAGGCTTGTGCATCGGTTACTGCGGCGGCGCCACCGCGTCGGCCACCGTGCTGCGCCGCGCCTTCCAGGCGCCGAAGATCACCAGCAGACCGGGGATCAGGATCATGGCCCAGATGATCTTCTCCAGGTTCATCTTGACCCAGGGCACGCTGCCCAGGAAGTAGCCCGCGGTGCCGATGCCCAGCACCCAGACCACGGCACCCACCACGTTGTAGAGCGTGAACTTGACGCGGCTCATCTCGGCCACGCCGGCCACGAAGGGCGCGAAGGTGCGGATGAAGGGCATGAAACGCGCCAGGATGATGGTGATGCCGCGTAGGTTTCGTAGAAATTGTGGGCCTGGTTGAAGGCGCGTTTGTTGAAGAAACGCGAGTCTTCCCACTGGAAGACCTTGGGGCCGAAGTAGCGCCCGATGGAATAGTTGCACTGGTCGCCCAGGATGGCCGCCGCCAGCAGCACGGCCATCGCTACCGGATAACTCATCAGCCCGGCGCCGGCCAGCGCGCCCACCACAAAGAGCAGCGAGTCACCCGGCAGGAAGGGCATGACCACCAGCCCGGTCTCGACGAAGACGATGAGGAACAGCAGCGCGTAGACCCAGGCACCGTGGTTCTGCACGAACAGCTCCAGGTGCTTGTCCACGTGCAGGATGAAGTCGATCAGAAAGGTGATGAGTTCCATGGGACGAGATTATCCCTGTCGCCAGCCATCGCCGGCGCCGCCGCGCCTAAAATGCCCCGGTGAACGCCCCCCACTCCCCCGCCCCGCGCCGCCCCATCCGTGAACTGCCCGACGAGCTGATCAGCCAGATCGCCGCCGGCGAAGTGGTGGAGCGCCCCGCCTCGGTGGTGCGCGAGCTGGTGGACAACGCGCTGGACGCCGGCGCCAGCCAGATCACCGTGCGCCTGCTGGCCGGCGGCGTGCGCCTGATCGCGGTGGAGGACAACGGCTTTGGCATCCCGCGCGACGAGCTGCCCATTGCGCTCAAGCGCCACGCCACCAGCAAGATCGGCAGCCTGCACGAGCTGGAATCCGTGGGCACCATGGGTTTTCGCGGCGAGGCGCTGGCCGCCATCAACTCCATCGCCGACTGCGCCATCCTCTCGCGCGTGGCCGACCAGTCCAGCGCCTTTCTGCTCGACGGCCGCACCGGCGAGATCCGCCCGGTGGCGCGCAGCACCGGCACCACGGTGGAAGTGAAGGAGCTGTTCTTCAGCACCCCGGCCCGGCGCAAATTCCTCAAGACCGACGCTACCGAGCTGGCGCACTGCATCGACTCGGTGCGCCGCCACGCGCTGGCGCGGCCCGACGTGGGCTTTGCCATCTGGCACGAGGGCAAGCTGGTGGAGCAGTGGCGCGCCTGCAGCGGCGCGCAGGCGCTGGACCAGCGCCTGGCCGACGTGCTGGGCGAGGACTTCATCACCGAATCCATCGTGGTGGACTACGGCACCAGCCTCAGCGCGCCCGGCGTGCGCGTCTGGGGCCGCGCCGGCATTCCCGATGCGGCGCGCGCGCGCGCCGACCACCAGTTCTGCTACGTCAACGGCCGTTACGTGCGCGACAAGGTGCTCACCCACGCCGCGCGCAGCGCCTATGAAGACGTGCTGCACGGCCACAAGCAGCCGGTCTATGCGCTCTACGTGGAGATCGACCCGACGCGCGTGGACGTCAACGTGCACCCGACCAAGATCGAGGTGCGTTTTCGCGACAGCCGCGAAGTGCACCAGGCCGTGCGCCACGCGGTGGAAAACGCGCTGGCCGCGCCGCGCGCGCAGACGGCGGCCCAGGGTGGTGTTGCGGCAGCGGCACCCCTGGCCGGGATTGCGCAGGCGGTGGCCGCACCGGCGTGGTCCCAACCCGCCATGAATTTCGGCGCCTCCGAGACCTCGGCCCGCGGCCATGAGGTGCGCGACCTGGGCGCGCTGTGGCAGCCCGCCACCACGACCACCGCAGCAACGCCGCCCGCCTGGGCCGAACGCGCACCCGGCTCGGCGGCGCTGGCCGCCACGCAGCCCCCCGGCGCCGAAGCCACCCCGGGCCGCGACACCTCGGCCCACGCGTGGCCCCTGGGCCGCGCGCTGGCCCAGCTGCAGGGCATCTACATCCTGGCCGAAAATGCCCAGGGCCTGGTGGTGGTGGACATGCACGCCGCGCACGAGCGCATCGTCTACGAACGGCTGAAGCACCAGCTGGACCTGCAGCACATCACCAGCCAGCCCCTGCTGATCCCCGCCACCTTCGCCGCCACGCCGCAGGAAGTGGCCACGGCCGAAGCCCACGCCGACACGCTGCACACCCTGGGCCTGGAAGTCACGTCCTTCTCCCCCAAGACCCTGGCCGTGCGCGCCGTGCCTGCCACCCTGGTCCAGGGCGACGCGGTGGAGCTGGCGCGCAGCGTGCTAGGCGAATTGGCGCAGCACGAGGGCAGCACGGTGATCGAGCGCGCCCGCAACGAACTGCTGGCCACCATGGCCTGCCACGGCGCCGTGCGCGCCAACCGCCGGCTCACGCTGGAAGAGATGAACGCGCTGCTGCGCGACATGGAGCAGACCGAACGCTCCGACCAGTGCAACCACGGCCGGCCGACCTGGCGGCAGGTGACGGTCAAGGATCTGGATGCGCTGTTTTTGCGGGGGCGTTGACCGACGGCTGGAATCAGCGGATCGTCAACGCACCGGGCCAGGCGCGTTATGTCTTGCGGCAGCCATGAGCGACGCCGCAAGACATTCGCACGGTTCGACGTGCCACTACAGGCAGCAAGGTGTCAGCGGAGTTTTTCCGAACTCCTGATTTCTTGCGCCAGAGCCACCGCGGCCTGTTCCACCGCGCGTCGCCCGGCAATACCAAAGTCTCCCTTGAATTCCGCCCATTCGGCATTGCCTGTTCCGCTCACGCGCAGTTGCGCAACGGGAGCAGCCTGCCCATTGAACACATTCACCGTAACGATGATGTTGAACATAGTTGGCGGCCATGTGACCGCGGACGACGAGGACGACGTGGTCGATATCTCCGGAACGAAAATGAACGAGGCACCGGAGTCGCGAATTGCCTGAGCGTCGGTCAGTGACGGAACGACGCTGACATCGGCGTAGGCCGACGCCAGCGCAGCCCGCAGGGAGCGCTCAAAGTCCCGATACGGATAGTAGGACACCTTGTCGCTACCACCGCCAGGGGTCGTTACCTGCTTCTGCTTGTCGGCCGCGGTGATGATATAGGCAGCCTTCTTCGAAGACTGCTGTGCACCGCGCTCGGGAAGTGCGCTGGCCTCAATGGAAATGGGGTGGGCGCATGCCACCAGCAGGCCGACGGCAGCCAGGCTCAGCACGAGGCGCAGGACGCGCCAGGTGGCGGAAAACGAGGACCTCAGAATTTGACTGGGTGCGTGAAAGTGCATACCAAGTGTCTCCTTGTTGTAGTCATGAGACCGGTGGTCACTGGGTCCGCATTGCCTGCAAGAAGGCCTGATCCCGATAGATGCCGGTCAGCAACTCCCGAACCAGATTCGGGTACTCGGTCTGCCCTTTGGGAATGGCAACGTGTCCGGCAAAGCTGGATTCGAATTTGGTGTTCGCCGAGTAGTTCTTTTGCAGGACTGTCTTGCCCGCATTGGAAACCGTCAGCTGAACTTCGATGATTCCGCGCCCTTCGCTAAAGCCGGAGATATCGATATCGTTCTGGAGCAGGACCAGATCGATGCGTCGGCTGGCGTTGGCATCATAAAGACCGGCTTCCTTCAGATCGCTCGTCAGGGCTCGGCCCACATAGCCCGCAAAGGTAGTGTCCCCAGCCGTGAGGCTCGAACCTCGCAGCGTGATCTGATTGACCTTGGCAGTAGGTTGCTCCGGCTGCACGTCGCCGACCTTCGACTTGCCCAATCCGCTACGCTTGAGAGCATCGACTGCGGCATAGTCGGCAGAGTAACTGGGGGCCTGGAAGTTGGCGCATCCCGTTGTCAGTGCCGCGACGGCCAGGATCAAAAGGGACAGGGTGTATCGCATGAGCTAGGTTCTCCACATTAGGTTGTTGTGATTTCTTGTTCATTGGCCCCCAATGAACATCTCGGGCGTCATTGCCCGAAAACATCCTAACCGGACACGATGCCGGCGCCCATCCCACGAAAGGGGGTATCAGGACGCCCGCTCCACCTCATAACTCTGCTTGTGTCCCCGTGCCGCATAGTCCCGCGCCACCTTTTCAGCCAGATCACGCGCGCGGAAGTACCACATGGAAACAAGGTTGCCGTTGTCGTCCCGCCGCAACAGCACCCAGGGCTTGGGTCCCAGCTCCTCCGCCACCCAGGGCAACTGTTCCTCACCCAAGCCCAGCGCCGCGCATAGCACAGGCAGGCAGCGGCCCGGGGTCTGCACGTCGCCGCGCACCCAGGCCTGCACCAGGCCCGACGAGGGCTGCGCCTGCAAGCGCAGCACATACCCTTCCAGTTGCACGATCAGCTGGGCGGCCGCAGGCAAAGGAGCCAACCCCAGCCGGCGCGCCACCTCCGCCAGCCCCAGCGGCAAGCGGCACAGGGGCGCTTCCGAGCCGTTGGCGCACCACTCGCTGTCGGGCAGGCGCCTAGTCATGAGGCTACCGGCTCTCCGACACCGTCACGTGTTCGAAGGTCGCGCCTTTCACCTGGGCCTGGCCCTCGTCGAAGCTCAGCCGCAGGTCGCTGTCGTTCCAGCCCCAGCCGGGGCACTCGCCCAGGTGGTAGGTCCAGTAGGCGGGGCCGCGCTCATCGGGGGCGCCGAGCAGTTCCAGAGCCTGCGAGGCGGACTTGCCCGTCAGGGTCTGGTGCTGGATGAGGTCCAGTGCCATGCCGCCGCGCACGCAGGCCGGATCGCTGGTGCCGCTACTCACGAGTGCGGCCTTCCATTTCACGGCGTCGAAACGCTCGGGCAGGTAGTTGGCTTGCCGGTAGCCGCGCCAGAGCCAGGCCGCGGCCGCCAGCAGGACCACGGCCAGCGCCAACAGGAACAGGGTGATGGCACGGCGGCGGGCAGACATGGGCGGACTCCGGCGTCAGCGCGGTCGCCGCTGCTCGGGCCGCACGCGGCTCGTGAGCAGTTCGTCGGCGGCGTCGATGTCCACCGCCTGGCCATCCTTGTCCACCAGCGGCTGCTCGAAATCGTTCCAGCCGCGCACGCCGGTCTTGAGCGAGACCACGTGCTGGAAGCCCATGCGCTGCAGGGTGTGCGCGGCCAGCACGCTGCGGTTGCCCGAGCGGCAGATCACCACGATCGCTCGCTCTCGCCCGCCGGCCAGCGCGGGCACGGTGTCGTCGTAGTCCCAGTCGGCGGCGGACTCCAGGATGCCGCGCGGCACGCAGACCGAGCCCGGGATGTGCAGGGCGTAGAACTCGGCCGGCTCGCGGATGTCGAGCAGCAGGGGCGACTGGGGCTGGCGCAGTTGTTCGGCCAGGTCCCAGGGCATGATTTCTTTTACCTCGGCGAGGCACTCGGCAACCAGATCGGTATATTTTTTCATGCGGGGTCTTCGATGCGGGGCAACTCAGATTTCCAAGTCACGCAGGATACCCTCACCCTTGGTGAACCAGGACCAGCCGAAGGCCCAGATGCCCACCGCCTCCAGCCAGAAGGTGGCACGCCATTGATGGACGAAGGCAGTGTCGGGCAGCCCGTGGACCAGCCCCAAACCCAGAGCGCATAACGCGATGATGATGCCGCAGCTGCGGTAGATGCGGTTGCGCCAGATCTTGCGCGGCGTGGAATGGGCGTCGCCCTTGGTGAAGAGGCAGTAGGAGAAATAGGCCAGCGTGAGGAAGAAACCGCCGGCGCTGAGCGAATGCACGCCGCTGAGGATGGACTGCAGCCGGGTCACGGCGCCGGGCGTGATGGTGGGCGGCGCGGTGGGCACCAGCGCCACCGCCAGGGCCAGGGCGCAGGCGATGTTGCCGGTCCAGTCGTCGCGCCGGTCGTAGCCCTTGTAGGAGAGCAGGAACAGGGCGATGGCGCACAGGCTGCCGACCATCACGTCGCGCATGCCGGTGTAGTAATAGGCGCTGATCGAGCGCGCCACGCCGGGCCCATCCACCAGCCATTTGCCGAACACCAGCACCAGCGGCAGCGCAATGGCGGTCAGCCCGATGGTCCGGCGCAGGGTCATGTAGGACAGGGCGTGGGTTTCGTGCACCCTGATGTCGATCATCTTGCTCATGGGCCTCCCTCTTTTTTCCTGGCTGCATTCTGACCCACAGGCCGGCGTGCCGGCAAATCCCGACGGCCCAGGCCATGCCGGCCGACGCCGCAGGCGCTTGTATCACCGTCAGATGACAAGCGCCCGGTCGGACGGAAAAAATGCACCATATGTATGCATTAAATGTATGAAATGCACCATTTTGGGCATTTTGCTGAGGCAAAATCAAAGGGTTCACTCACTTTCATCCGTCCCCAAACCATGAAATACGCCACCCATCACGCCTTCCTGGAGCACGTCGCCAAGATCAATCCCGGCCAGCCTGAATACATTCAGGCCGTCACCGAAGTGATGGAGAGCCTGTGGCCTTTCATCACCCAGCACCCCAAATACGCTGAGCAGAGCCTGCTGGAGCGGCTGGTGGAGCCCGAGCGCGTCATCATGTTCCGCGTGTCCTGGATCGACGACAAGGGCCAGGTGCAGGTCAACCGCGGCTACCGCATCCAGCACAGCATGGCCATCGGCCCCTACAAGGGCGGTATCCGTTTCCACCCCTCGGTCAACCTGTCGATCCTGAAGTTCCTGGCCTTCGAGCAGACCTTCAAGAACGCGCTGACCACGCTGCCCATGGGCGGCGGCAAGGGCGGCTCGGACTTCGACCCCAAGGGCAAGAGCCAGGGCGAAGTCATGCGCTTCTGCCAGGCCTTCGTGAGCGAGCTGTTCCGCCACATCGGCGCCGACACCGACGTGCCCGCCGGTGACATCGGCGTGGGTGGACGCGAAGTCGGCTACATGGCCGGCATGATGAAAAAGCTGAGCAACAACGCTTCCTCCGTCTTCACCGGCAAGGGCCTGTCCTTCGGCGGCTCGCTGATCCGCCCTGAAGCCACCGGCTACGGCACCGTCTACTTCGCCGAGGAGATGCTCAAGACCAAGGGCATGAGCTTCGAAGGCCTGCGCGTGAGTGTCTCCGGCTCGGGCAACGTGGCCCAGTACGCGGTGGAGAAGGCCATGTCCATGGACGCCAGGGTCGTCACCGTGTCCGACTCCAGCGGCACGGTGGTGGACGAGGCCGGTTTCACCCCCGAGAAGCTGACCGTGCTGATGGACGTGAAGAACCGCCAGTACGGCCGCGTCAGCGACTACGCCAAACAGGTGGGCGCCAAGTTCCTGGCCGGCGCCAACCCCTGGTGCGTGCCAGTGGACGTGGCCCTGCCCTGCGCCACCCAGAACGAACTCAATGGCGAGGACGCCCGCACGCTGGTGAAGAACGGCGTCAAGTGCGTGGCCGAAGGCGCCAACATGCCCTCCACGCTGGAGGCGGTGCGCGTGTTCGAAGACGCTCGTGTGCTCTACGCCCCGGGCAAGGCCAGCAACGCCGGCGGCGTGGCGACCTCGGGCCTGGAGATGAGCCAGAACGCCATGCGCCTGAGCTGGAACCGCAATGAGGTGGACGAGCGCCTGCACGGCATCATGCGCAGCATCCACGCGGCCTGCCTGCGCCACGGCAAACGCGCCGACGGCAGCATCAGCTACGTGGACGGCGCCAACGTGGCCGGTTTCGTCAAGGTGGCCGACGCCATGCTGGCCCAGGGCGTGATCTAAGCGAGCGCCTCGCCCCATGAAAAAAGCCGCCCCCGGGCGGCTTTTTCCTTTGCCGGTGTGCCTCAGAGCTGGATGCGCGCGGCGTACTCGCGCAGCCGCTCCAGCCCCGGCTCCCGGCGCGGCCAGACCAGCTCGGCCCCGTCGCCCGCGTAACGCGGCAGCACATGCACGTGCACATGCGGCACGGTCTGCCAGCCGGCGGGTTTGTTGGTCTGCAGCAGGGTCATGCCTTCGGGCTCGAAAGCGACCTGCACGGCCTTGGCCACCCGGGTGGCGACGGCAAACAGATGGGCCGCCTCGGCCTCCTCCAGCTCCATCACGGTCTCGACCTGGCGTTTGGTGGCCACCAGCACATGGCCGGGGTTGACCTGGCCGGCGTCCATGAAGGCGATGACCTGCGCGTCCTCGTAGACGACGGCCGCCGGGATCTCGCGGCGGATGATGCGGGTGAAGACGCTGTCGGTCATGAGGGAACCCCGGGAATACGGCCGCTGCGGCTCAGTAGCGGTAGCTGGAGGACGTTTCCTTGACGTCCTCGCTGCTGCTGCTGCGGCCGGCGGCGTTCACCGTCACGCGCTTGGTCTCCTTCCTGCTCGCCGTGTAGGGCAGCAGGGTTTCGGGGTCGGCGACCAGCTCGACGGTGGAGAGCACTTCCATCTCGGTGACGCGTACGTCGCCGCCCGTGGTCTTGCGCACGTAGTCGCTCATGGCCTGGGTGTACTCGGCGCCAGCCACGCGCGTGGTCTGCACCAGGCGCACGCAGGCCTGCTCCTTGTCGCTGGCGTTGCAGGGCACGTAGCCCACCAGCTGCTGGGTCATCACCATGGGAAAGCTGCGCTGCTCCAGCGCGGGCGCCTGGTAGGGCACGGTGAATCGGTAGGTCTGACCCGGGGCGTAGGAGCCGCCGGCCCAGTTGCCCACCAGATGGCCCCACTCGTCCTGCAGCGAGATGGCCAGCCGCTCCTCGGTCAGCATGGTCTGCACCATCTGGCGCGCCTTGGCATGGGCCTCGCGGCTGCCGGCGGGCAGGCCCTTGAGCAGGGCGTCCTGCACACGGCGGTGGTAGGCGGACAGGTTCTCGATGCGCACGAACTCGCCGTCGCTGTTGACCACGTAGTCCGGCAGTTCGGTCAGCGTGGCCTTGACCACACTCTGCAGATACGCCTCTTTCTCCTTGTCCTTGCCGCCGCCCAGCGCGCCGGACAGCTGGTGCTTGGTGACCCGGGTGCTGACCAGCAGTTCGTCCTGACCCGCGGGCCGCACGGACATCTGGCTTTCACCCTGCATCTCGTACTGCTCGCCGCGCTTGTTCGACTTGAGCCGGAAGCTGGACTGCGACTTGAGCCGCTGCGGCCAGTCGAACACCAGCGCCACCCGCTCCAGACCCGCGCGCCGCGTGGCCGATTCACGGAAGCTGCTCATCACCTGGCGCAGGCCGGCCAGGTCACCGTCGGCCACGGTCCAGGCGATCAGGTGGTAACGCGCCTTCGCGCCCTCGACCACCGTGCTCAGGTAGACGATGCCCGACTTCTCGTCCTGCGAGCGCAGTTCGTGTTCGACGGCCGGGCGCTCGCCGATCTTGAGCGCGCGCGCGGTCGACATCTTGCCCTTGCCCATGTTCTTGAGCAGCGCGCCGCTCAGGCGGCTGCCGAACTCCTCCAGCGGCATTTCGCGGGTGTCTTCGGGCAGGTAGGTGTTGACCAGCAGATAGTTGTCGCCCATGGAGTCGGCCAGCCGGATGTCGGCCTTGGCCGAGAAGTTGGGCCGCGTCTCCCACGAGCGCGGCGCCTCCAGTTCCGACAGGCCGTCATCGGACAGCACCAGCTGCCGCCCCCCGCCCGCGGTGCTGGCACAACCCGCCAGCACGACCAGCCCCAAACACGCCACGGCACGCCACGCAGTCCTCGCCATATCGCCTCCTCGTTATTGCTGTTGAATGTATCGTTGTGTAGGGCGCCGCGTCGGCGCCGCCGGGCCATTCTAGGCGGCGCACAGCCGGCCGGCGGTGTGGAGATGTAACGCGGCCGGGCGCCACCGGCGCAGCGGTTTGCCGTATCCTGCAGTGAACTTCCCGCACGGACACCGCCTCCCACATCCTCATGAAACGCTGGCTGCTCTTCTTCCTGGCCCTGCTCACGGCCGTCGCGCTGGTCGCCGGCTGCACCACGCTGGACCAGCGCCAGCGCGGCTGGATCTTCCAGCCCTCGGACCGCAGTTGGTGGCGCGGCGAGGAGGCGGCCCGGGGCATGAGCGATGTGTGGATCGGCTTCAAATCGCACGAGACGGGTCACAGCGTCAAGCTGCACGGCCTGTGGCTGGCGCATCCGCAGCTCAGCCGCAATCCGCAGGCCCCCGTGCTGCTCTACCTGCACGGCGCGCGCTTCAACGTGGTGGGCTCGGCCTTTCGCGCCCGCCGCATGCAGGAGCTCGGTTTCTCGGTGCTGGCGGTGGACTACCGGGGTTTCGGCAAGAGCACACCCGAGTTGCCCTCGGAAACCATGGCCTACGAGGACGCCCGCGCCGCCTGGGACTGGCTGGGCCGCAAGTACCCGGGCCGGCCGCGCTACATCTACGGCCACTCGCTGGGCGGCGCCATCGCCATCGAGCTGGCGGCGCAGGTGGACGACGAACGCGGCACCTTGGTCGAAGGCACCTTCACCTCCATCCCCGACGTCGTGAGCACCTTCAAGTGGGGCTGGCTGCCGGTGGGCCCGCTGATCACCCAGCGCTTCGAGGCCGTCAAGCGGGTCGAGCGCATCGGCTCGCCGCTGCTGGTGGTGCACGGCACCGACGACACGCTCATCCCGCCCGAGCTGGGCCGCCGCCTCTACGACGCGGCCCCGGGCCGCAAGGCCTTTGTGCTGGTCAAGGGCGGCTCGCACCACAACACCAACGCGGTGGGGCAGGCGCAGTACCGGGTGGCGTTGAATGAACTGTTCGGGCTGCACTGACAGGGCCGGCGCACGGCATTAGGGTATGCACTGATCTGGTACGCTCAGACGGATGTCTGTCTCGTCTCCCGCCGCTGCCGCTTCCCCCATGTCCCCCGCCCTGATCGTGCTCATCCTGTCGCTGCTGCTGGGACTGCAGCCGATCACCACCGATCTCTACCTGCCCGCCCTGCCGGCGCTGACCGAGGGCTTTGGCGCCACCATGGCGCAGAGCCAGCTCACGCTCACCGCCTTGCTGCTGGCCTTCGGCGTCTCGCAACTGGTCTGGGGCCCGCTGTCGGACCGTTATGGCCGCCGGCCCGTGCTGTTGTGGGGCCTGGGCGCTTATGTGCTGGCCTCGGTGCTCAGCACACTGGCGCCGTCCATGGAATTGCTGATCCTGGCGCGCGCCGTGCAGGGCGCGGCCATGGGTGCGGGTGTGATGTGCGCGCGCGCCATCGTGCGCGACCTCTACCGCCCGGTGGAAGGCGCGCGGGTGATGTCCAAGGGCCTGACCGGCCTGGGCGTGACGGCCTGCGTGAGCGGGCCGCTGGGCGGCCTGCTGTCGGACTGGGCCGGCTGGCGGGTGGCGCTGCTGGCCCTGGCGGTGTTCGGCGCGGCGGCGCTGGCGCTGGTGCTGTGGCGCTTCGAGGAGACGATCCAGCGGAAGAACCCGCAGGCCCTGCGGCCGGCCACGCTGCTGCAAACCTGGCGCGACATCCTGCGCCACCCGACCTTCTGGGCCTATTCGGCGCTGTCGGCCGCCTCCTACGGCGGGCTGTTCACCGTGCTGGCGTCCTCGTCCTTCGTGTTCATCCAGGTGCTGGGGGTGCCCAAGACGCAGTACGGCCTGATCATGTTCACGGTGTCCTTCACCTACATCCTCGGCACCCTGGCCTGCCGCCGGCTGCTGCCGCGCCTGGGCGTGCGCCGCACGGTGGCGCTGGCGGCGGGTTTCACGCTCACCGGCGGCACGCTGATGGGCGTGTTCGCGCTGGCGGGACTACACAACGGCTGGGCCATCATGCTGCCCTTCTACCTCTTCATGCTGGCGCACGGCGTGCACCAGCCCTGCAGTCAGAGCGGCGCCGTCGGCCCCTTCCCTTATGCGGCGGGCGCGGCCTCGGCGCTCAACGGTTTTCTGATGGCGTTCGTGTCCTTCTTCGTCGGCAGCTGGCTGGGCACGGCCATGGACGGCACGGTGCGCCCGCTGATGTACGGCGTGTGGTTCTGGAGCGTGCTGATCGCGCTTGCCGCCTGGACCGTGGTGCAGAAACATGGCAAGTCCGAGCACTGAGCTGCCCCCCTGCCTGGCATTGGCCGGGCCCACCGCGTCCGGCAAGACCGCCGCGGCGCTGGCGATCGCGGCCGAGCTGCCGGTGGAGATCATCAGCGTGGACTCGGCCCTGGTCTACCGCGGCATGGACGTCGGCACCGCCAAACCCAGCGCCCGGGAGCTGGCCGCGGTGCCGCACCACCTGATCGACATCCGCGACCCGCTGCAGGCCTACAGCGCCGCCGAGTTCGTGCACGACGCCACGCAGCTGATCCACGCCATCCGCGCGCGCGGCCGCCACCCGCTGCTGGTGGGCGGCACCATGCTCTACTTCAAGGCCCTGTTCGAGGGCCTGGACGACATGCCCAAGGCCGACGCGCAGGTGCGCGCCACCATCGAGGCCGAGGCGCAAGAAAAAGGCTGGCCGGCGCTGCACGCCGAGTTGCTGCAGGTGGACCCGCTGACGGCCGCACGCCTGCAACCCGGCGATTCGCAGCGCATCCAGCGCGCGCTGGAAGTCTGGCGTCTCTCGGGCCGGCCGCTGTCGGCCTTCCACACGCGCCAGGCCGATGCCCCGCCCTCGGCCATGATGCGGGCGACCACGCTGGTCTCGCTGGAGCCGCAGGAGCGCGCCTGGCTGCACGCGCGCATTGCGCAGCGTTTCGACGCCATGCTGGCGCAGGGCCTGCTGGACGAAGTGCGGCGCCTGCGCGCGCGCGGCGACCTGCACGCGGACCTGCCCTCGATGCGCTGCGTCGGTTACCGCCAGGCCTGGGAGTTGCTGGACGCGCACGAAGCGCGCGGGCCCGGCGCTGCCCTCCCGCTGGACGAGTTGCGCGAGCGCGGCGTCCAGGCCACACGTCAACTGGCCAAGCGCCAGCTCACCTGGCTGCGTTCCATGCCGCAGCGGCGCGTGGTGCACTGCGATGCGCCGGATGCGCTGCAGCAGGTGCTGCAGATCGCGCGCCGCTGGGCCCGCGGCTGACACCACGTTGCCCGTAGGGAAATGGCGCGCGGTCGCCGCGTGCGTCGCCTCCCGTTTCTTGATCTGCATCATCGTCGGCAGGTGTTGATCGCGGCCTCTGCGCGCCGCGTCCCAGGGCAACACTTGATGCCCATCAAGAACAACGCCACCCACCCGCTTTTTCCCACAAAAGACCGCTGCCGCAGCGGTGCGCAAGCTCTGACGCACGTCAAGTTCCGGCGGCGCCGAGCCGCGTATCGTGCGAGCCATGGCGGCCATGCCGGTCGCCGGACCGGAAGTCACGTCGTATGGAATCCTTGTCACCGCCGGCCGCTGGGCCCGCGTCCGCACCGCCCCCGCTGGAGCTGGTGTGCCCGGCGGGCAGCCTGCCCGCCCTGAAAGCCGCCGTGGACCACGGCGCCAACTGCGTCTACCTGGGTCTGCGCGACGCCACCAACGCGCGCAACTTCGCCGGCCTCAATTTCGACGAGGCCAGCATCGCCTCGGGCATCCGCCATGCGCACGCGCAAGGCTGCAAGGTGTTCATGGCGCTCAACACCTATCCGCAGGCGGCCAACCCCGGCCTGTGGCGCCTGGCCATGGACAAGGCGGTGGACCTGGGGGTGGACGCCGTGATCCTGGCCGACCCGGGGCTGATGGAGTACGCCGCCACCCGCCATCCGCAACTGCGGCTGCACCTGTCGGTGCAGGGCTCGGCCACCAATTTTGATGCCGTCAACTTCTACCGCGAGCAGTTCGGCGTGGTGCGCGCCGTGCTGCCGCGGGTGCTCTCGCTCACGCAGGTGCAGCAGCTCATCGACAAGACGCCGGTGGAGATCGAGGTGTTCGGCTTCGGCAGCCTGTGCGTGATGGTCGAGGGGCGTTGCGCGCTCTCCAGCTACGTCACGGGCGAGTCGCCCAACACCCACGGCGTGTGCTCGCCGGCCAAGGCGGTGCGCTGGCAGGAAACGCCCAAGGGCCTGGAGTCGCGCCTGGGCGGCGTGCTGATCGACCGTTATGCCGACGGCGAGAGCGCGGGTTACCCCACGCTGTGCAAGGGCCGCTTCGACGTCGACCAGGAGCAGGGCTACTACGCCATCGAGGAGCCCACCAGCCTGAACACGCTGGAGCTGCTGCCCGAGCTGATGAAGATCGGCGTGCGTGCGATCAAGATCGAAGGCCGCCAGCGCAGCCCGGCCTATGTGGCGCAGGTGACGCGGGTGTGGCGCGAGGCGATCGACCAGTGCCGCGCCGCGCCGCACCGCTACGCGCCCCGCACCCAGTGGATGGCCAGCCTGGACCAGGTGGCCGAGGGCCAGCAGCACACGCTGGGCGCCTACCACCGCCCCTGGAAATAAGGAAACCTGCCCCATGAAGCTCTCCCTCGGTCCGCTGCTCTACTACTGGCCGCGGCAAACCGTTTTCGACTTCTACGAGCAGATGGCGGCGACGCCGATCGACGTGGTGTACCTGGGCGAGACCGTCTGCTCGCGCCGCCACGAACTGCGCCTGGCCGACTGGCTGGACATCGCCCGGCGCCTGCGCGCGGCCGGCAAGGAAGTGGTGCTGTCCACCCAGGTGCTGCTGGAATCGGGCTCCGAGGTCGGCACCATGCACAAGATCGCCGGCAACGGCGAGTTCGCCGTGGAAGCCAACGACATGGGCGCGGTGCGCAACGTGGCCGGCAAGCTGCCCTTTGTCGCCGGGCCGCACCTCAACATCTACAACCTGCCCACCCTCTTGTGGCTGGCCGGGCGCGGCGCCAGCCGCTGGGTCGTGCCGCTGGAGATGAAGCAGGAGGACCTGGCCACGCTGCTGCGCGAGCGCCCGCCGGGGCTGCAGACCGAGGTCTTCGCCTACGGCCGCCTGCCGCTGGCGTTTTCCGCGCGCTGTTTCACGGCGCGGCACTACAACCTGCCCAAGGACGACTGCCGCTTCAGCTGCCTGCACCATCCGGACGGGCTGCTGCTCAAGACCCGCGAGAGCGAGGAATTCCTGGTGCTCAACGGCACGCAGACGCAGTCCGCGCGGGTCTACAACCTGCTGGACGCGCTGGAGGACCTGCGCACCACCGGGGTGGACGTGGTCCGGCTCAGTCCGCAGGCCGAACACATGGCAGAGGTCATCGCGCTGTTCGACGCCGCGCGCACGCGGACGCTGACACCGCAGGAGGCCATGGCGCGCCTGCAGCCCCTCATGCCGGGGCCCGGCTGCAACGGCTACTGGCACGGCCAGGCCGGCCTGCAGCAGCACGTGCCCAGCGCCGCCTGAAACCCGAAACACCCGCAAGCAACGAAGGCCCGACGACCATGCAACCCACCGCCGCCCCCTCCTCCTTCGTGCTGCCCGCGCCCGCCGCCGCGGTGCTGGCGCGCCTGCCGGCCTACCCCGGCTCGCTGCTGCTGGTCACGGCCCTCAACCTGGGGCTGGCGTCGCAGCTGCCGGCCGACGTGCGCCGCCACCTGAGCGGGCGCAAGCTGCGCATCCATGTACGCGACGCGCGCCTGACCTTCGATTTCTCCTGGTCAGGCCAGCACTTCGTCGCCTGCACGGCGCCGCAGGACACGGATCTGACCATCAGCGCCAGCGCCCACGATTTCCTGCGCCTGGCGCGGCGCCAGGAGGACCCGGACACGCTGTTCTTCAGCCGCCGTCTGTCCATGGAGGGCGACACCGAACTCGGCCTCATCATCAAGAACACCCTCGATGCGCTGGAACTGCCGGTGTTCGATCCGCAGCAGCTGACGCCGCCGCGTGTACTCGAGCGTCTGGCCGCCTGGCGCATGCGCAACGCCCGCCGCCCCGGAGAGGCTCCATGAGTCTGCGCCCGGGCGGCCCGCCCATCGTGTACTCGTGTTCCGGCTGCTCCAGCGCCGCGCAGCTGGCCAACCATGTGGCGCTGCAGCTGGACCGCCGCGGCGTGGCCGAGATGTCCTGCATCGCCGGCGTGGGCGGCGACGTGCCGCACCTGATGAAAACCGCCCTGTCGGGCCGCCCCATCGTGGCGCTGGACGGCTGCCCGCTGGTGTGCGTGAAGAGCTGCCTGGCCCGCCACGGCATCGCCGTGGACCGTCACTACCAGCTGCAGAACTACGGCGTGAAAAAGCGCACCCACGAGGATTTCGACCCGTCCCAGGCCAATGTGGTGCTGGAGCGGGTCATGACCGATCTGAAGGAGGCGCCGCTGTAGCCCCCATGCGCGCGCCCACCTCCGCGCCCCGGCGCATCATCGTTGCCATCTCGGGCGCCAGCGGCGCGGTCTACGGCGTGCGCCTGCTGCAGGCCCTGCGCGAGCTCGGCGGCATCGAGACCCATCTGGTGGTGTCCGACCCGGGCTGGCACAACCTGCGGCACGAATTGGGCCTGGAGCGCGCCGGCCTGCAGGCCCTGGCCCATGCCGTGCACGACGTGCGCGACGTGGGCGCCAGCATTGCCAGCGGCTCCTTCCTGTGCAGCGCCATGGTGGTGGCGCCGTGCTCCATGCGCACGCTGGCCGCGGTGGCGCACGGTCTGGCCGACAACCTGATCACGCGCGCGGCCGACGTCATGCTCAAGGAGCGCCGGCGCCTGGTGCTGATGGTGCGCGAGTCGCCGCTGAGCCTGATCCATCTGCGCAACATGGTCAGCGTGACGGAAGCCGGCGCCATCGTCTGCCCGCCGCTGCCGGCCTTCTACCAGCGCCCGCAGACGGTGGACGACATCGTGGACCACAGCGTGGCGCGTGTGCTCGACCTGCTGGAGCTACCCCACGACCTGGCGGCACGCTGGAGCGGACTGGACCATGCCCTACGCTGACCTGCGCGACTTCATGGCCCAGCTGGAGCAGGCCGGGGAGCTGCGCCGCATCAAGGCCCCCGTCTCGCCCCGGCTGGAGATGACCGCGCTGTGCGACCGCGTCTTGCGCGCCGGCGGCCCGGCCCTGCTGTTCGAGCAGCCCACCGGCCACGACATGCCGGTGCTGGGCAATCTGTTCGGCACGCCGGAGCGCGTGGCGCGCGCCATGGGCGTAGCCGACCTACGGGCGCTGCGCACCTTCGGCGAAGTGCTGGCCTCGCTCAAGGAACCCGAGCCCCCCAAGGGCGTCAAGGACATGCTGGGCCTGGGCAGCCTGCTCAAGCGCCTGTGGCACATGACCCCGCACGAGTTACGCTCGGCGCCGTGCCAGGAGGTGGTGTGGGAAGGCACGGACGTGGACCTGGCGCGCCTGCCCGTGCAGCACTGCTGGCCCGGCGACGTGGCGCCGCTGATCACCTGGGGCCTGGTCATCACCCAGGGGCCGCACAAGCCGCGACAGAACCTGGGCATCTACCGCCAGCAGGTGCTGTCGCGCAACCAGCTCATCATGCGCTGGCTGGCGCACCGCGGCGGCGCGCTGGACTTCCGCGACCACTGCGCCCTGCATCCGGGCCAGCCCTATCCGGTAGCGGTGGCCCTGGGCGCGGACCCCGCCACGCTGCTGGGGGCCGTGACCCCGGTGCCCGACAGCCTGTCCGAGTACCAGTTCGCCGGCCTGCTGCGCGGCGCGCGCACCGAGGTGGCGCCCGCGCTGGGCCTGCCCCTGCGTGTGCCGGCCACGGCCGAGATCGTGCTCGAAGGCCATATCTACCCGGACGCCGCGCACCCCAGCGGCTACCAGCACGCGCTCGAAGGCCCATTCGGCGACCACACCGGCTACTACAACGAGCGGGCGGAGTTCCCGGTCTTCACCGTGGACCGCATCACGCTGCGGCGCGACCCGATCTACCACTCCACCTACACCGGCAAACCGCCGGACGAGCCCGCCGTGCTGGGCCTGGCGATAACGAGCTGTTCATCCGCTGCTGCAGCGGCAGTTCCCGAGATCTGCGACTTCTACCTGCCGCCCGAGGGCTGCGGCTACCGCATGGCGGTGGTGCGGATCCGCAAGGCCTACCCAACCATGCGCGGGCATCATGATGGGCGTAGGAGCCACCTGCGCCAGTTCATGTACAAGTTCATCGTGGTGGTGGACGAGGACGTGAACCCGCGCGACTGGCGCGAGGTGATCTGGGCCCTGACCACGCGCATGGACCCGGCCCGCGACACGATGATGATCGAGAACACCCCCATCGACTACCTCGACTTCGCCTCGCCCGTCAGCGGCCTGGGCAGCAAGATGGGGCTGGACGCCACCAACAAATGGCCCGGCGAGACGCAGCGCGAATGGGGCCGCCCCATCGTCATGGACCCGGCCGTCGAAGCCCGCGTGGACACACTGTTCGAATCGCTGGGCTTGTAAACCCGCCGCGCGCTGTCGCCTGGGTGCTGGCAAATCGGGCCCCGCGGCGCAGAATGGGCCATGGACTTCGCCCACACCCTTCGCGCGCAGGCCCTGCTGCAAACGCTCGACGCGTTCATGCAGCGCTACCTGCTGCCCCACAACCCGGCCTGGCACCGCTCGGTGCACGACGGCGTCTACCCGCCGCCCTTCCTGGAAGACCTCAAGACGCTGGCGCGCGAGGAAGGGTTGTGGAACCTCTTCCTGCCCAGCCTGGCCGCCGACGAGCCCGGCACGGCCCTGAGCCACCTGGACTACGCGCCGCTGGCCGAGGCCATGGGCCGCCTGCCCTGGGCGTCGGAGGTCTTCAACTGCAGCGCCCCCGACACCGGCAATATGGAGCTGCTGCACCGCTTTGCCACGCCGGCGCAGCGCGCGCAGTGGCTCACGCCGCTGCTGGAGGGCCGCATCCGCTCGGCCTTTGCCATGTCCGAGCCGGACGTGGCCTCCTCCGACCCCACCAACCTGCAGACCCTGGTGCGCCGCGAAGGCGACGCGCTGGTGCTCAACGGCCGCAAGTGGTTCATCACCGGCGCGGCGCACCCGCACTGCAAGCTGCTCATCGTCATGTGCCGCAATGCCGATGCGCACGCCGCCACGAACGGCGATGAGAACGGCCATGGCCACGGCAAGCCGCAACACCACCAGCACAGCATGGTGCTGGTGCCCATGGACACGCCGGGCCTGCAGGTGCTGCGCAACATCCCCGTCATGCACCACACGGCGCCCGAAGGCCATTGCGAGATCCTGCTGCGCAATGTGCGCGTGCCGGCCGACGCGCTGCTGGACGCCTGGGGCGAGGGCTTCGCCATGGCCCAGGCGCGCCTGGGGCCGGGGCGCGTGCACCACTGCATGCGCACCATCGGCCAGTGCGAACTGGCGCTGGAGCTCGCCAGCGAACGCGCGCTGGAGCGCCAGGCCTTCGGCAAGTACCTGTCGGACTACGCCAATGTGCAGGACTGGATCGCCGAGTCCCGCATCGAGATCGACCAGGCCCGCCTGCTGGTCCTGCAGACCGCCTGGCTGCTGACCAGGGCACGGCCGACGCGGCGACGGTGCGCGCGCAGGTCGCCATCAGGTGGTGGCCGCGCGGCTGCGACCCGCGTGGTGGATCGCGCCATGCAGGCCTTCGGCGCCATGGGCCTGTCGCCCGACACGCCGCTGGCCTACTTCTGGAGCTGGGGCCGTGCCCTGCACCTGATGGACGGCCCCGACGAAGTGCACCTGCGCACCGTGGCCCGGCAGGAACTGGCCCGGGCCCAGGCCCGCATGGGCGCCAGCGCGGCCTACTTCACCACGCCCGAGCAGTTGCAGGCGCCGCCGCGGCTGCGCTGAGCGGCCCGGGTGGCGCAGGTGACACCGACAAAAAGAAACGGGGGCCAGGCCCCCGTTTTCTCCTGATGTCCGTGCGCTTCAGTCGATGCGCAGCTTCTGCGAACCGCTGCCCTGCTTCTTGGGCAGCGTCAGCGTGAGCACGCCGTTGTCGTACTTCGCCTTGGCCTGCGACGAGTCCACGTCCTGCGGCAGCTGGAGGCCGCGCGAGACGGAACCGAAGTAACGCTCGTTGCGCAGCTGCTTGTCGTCCTGGTGCGAGTCTTCCTGCTTCACCTCGGCGCGCACCATGACCATGCCGCCCTCGATGGTGACGTGGATGTCTTCCTTGCGCACGCCAGGGATCTCGGCCGAGAGGGTGTAGGCATTGCCGTTTTCCTTCACGTCCATCTTGATCTGGCCCGGACCCGGCAGCGGGTCGCCGTGCAGGGGCTTGATGTAGAAGCCGGGCGCCATGTCGCGGAAGAAGTCGTCGAACAGGCTGCCGCGTGTCATCAGTGAACTCATGGTTTTCCTCCTGGGTTGCAGTGATTCAGGTGATGCGTCTGGCAAAGCGGGCCAGGCACATCACCGTTCCAGTATGGGGATCGCCGTCGCGAGCTTCAAGCGACTCTCGCCCCAAATTTGATACACATCAAGCACCGCCGGGAACCGCGCTCAAGGCCGCCGCTGGCGTTCACGCTGGCCTTCGCGGTCGATGGCCGCCACCAACAGGCCCAGCTCCTCGGCCAGGACGGTGAGCACGTCGTCCAGCGCGACGATGCCGATCAACTCGCCGCGCTCGCCCACCACCGGCACCCGCCGCACGCCGCGCTCGCGCATGGTGCGCATGAGGTCGATCAGCGAGTCTTCCTCGCGCGCGGTCACCGGCTCGGCGCTCATCGCGTCGCCCACGGTCAAGGTGGCCGGATCAAGGCCCGGCGCCACCACGCCCACCACGATGTCGCGGTCGGTGAGCACGCCCACCACCAGGCGTTGCGCGCCCACCTCCTCCACCACCACCAGGCAGCCGACATGGTGTTCGCGCATCTGCCGTGCCGCCTCGACCAGGACCATGCCCTGGGTCGCGAAACTCACGTTGCGGGTGCAGATCTCGCCGGTCGTCAGTCGTTCAGCCATGACGCGCTCCTGTGTTGTTGTCGGCTGGCGACGCCCGGCTCAGCCGCGCACGCTCACCCGCTTGGCCTGCAGACCCTGTTTGCCCACGTCGGGCAGGAACTCCACGGTACTGCCTTCCTGCACGTGCTCAAACGGCGTGCCGGCCAGGTTGTCGCGGCCGAAGTAGTACTCGTCGCCGGCGGGCGTGCGGATGAAGCCGGTGCCGGCCTCGCTGTCCAGGCGCACGACCTCGCCCCGCAGTTCCAGCGCGTGCGGCTTTTCCTGCCCGCGCCGCTTGCGCACCACCTCGTCCAGCTGACGCTTCATGCTGTCGAAGGCGTCGCGCAGGGCCACGTACACGTCTTCGCTCTGCACCTTGTTGACGACCAGCTCGTGGCCGGGCAGCGTCAAGTCGAGGCGCACGCCATAGGGGCGCCCCTGGTGCTGGTGCTTCTGCTCCAGATCGATGCGCACGCGGCAGGCCATGAGATCGGGCGCCATGGCGTCTAGCTTGGCGGCGAATTCGCGCGCCTTGGCCTCGACGGCCGCCGAGGCCTCCATGCCATGAAACTGGATGTTGAGCGCTTGTTTCATCTTCTTCCCCTTGGGCCTGTTCAATGTCTGCTGGGTCTCACCCGGCTGGGCGCCGCGCGAGATTTCTTGAGCTGGCGCCAATCCGGGGCCATACACTCCGGCGTGAAGACCGCGTATCCCTTAGGGTCCCCAATCAGGAGGAATCCCCATGTCCGCAACCCCGAAGCCGGCACCGCGACAACTCACAGGCACGGTACTCCTGCGCGATGCCGCCGTCAATCGCGACACCGCTTTCAGTGCCCCGGCCCGCGAGACCCTCGGCCTGCTCGGGCTGCTGCCGCCGGCGGTCGAAACCCTGCCCCAGCAGGTAGCCCGCGTCATGGACAACGTGCGCCGTCAGGCCAGTGACCTCGATCGCCACCTCTACCTGCGCGCGCTGCACCAGCGCAACGAGACGCTGTACTACCGCACCGTGCGCGATCATCTGGCCGAGACCCTGCCGCTGATCTACACCCCCACGGTCGGCCAGGCCTGCCAGGAATTCAGCCGCCGCTTTCAGGCGCCGCACGGCCTGTACGTGGCGGCGCAGGACCGCGGCCGCATCCGCGACATCCTGCGGCGCTGGCCGCGGCCCGGGGTGCGGGTGATCGTGGTCACCGACGGCTCGCGCATCCTCGGCCTGGGTGACCTCGGCCTCAACGGCATGGGCATCCCCATCGGCAAGCTGGACCTGTATGTCGCCTGCGGCGGGGTGCGACCCGAGGCCTGTCTGCCCGTGCTGCTGGATGCCGGCACCGACAACACGGCCCTGCGCGAGGACCCCTTCTACCTCGGCCTGCGCCAGCCGCGCCTGCAGGGCGAGGCCTACGACACGCTGCTGGCCGAGTTCGTGGCCGCGGTGCAGGAGGTCTTCCCCGGCGTGCTGCTGCAGTTCGAGGATTTCTCCAACCACAGCGCCTTCGCCCTGCTGCAGCGCTACCGCGACCAGCTGTGCTGCTTCAACGACGACATCCAGGGCACCGGTGCCATGGGCCTGGCCGGCCTGTACACGGCGCTGCGCCTCAACGGCGAGCCGCTCACGCAGCAGCGCCTGCTGTTTGCCGGCGCCGGCGAGGCCGCGCTGGGTATCGCCATGATGGTGACCTCGGCCCTGGTGGCGCAAGGTTTGAGCAAAGAGGAAGCGCGCCGCCGCTGCTGGCTGCTGGACTCCAAGGGGCTGGTGGTGGCCGGGCGCAGCGATCTGGCCGAGCACAAGCGCCCCTACGCCCATGAACACCCACCGCTGCTCGATCTGCAGGCGGCCGTGGCGGCGCTGCGCCCCAGCGTGCTGGTGGGCGCCTCGGGCACATCGCAGCTGTTCAGCGAAGCGGTCTTGCGTGAACTTGCACGCGGCCATGCGCGGCCGCTGGTGCTGGCCCTGTCCAACCCGACTTCCCGGGCCGAATGCACGGCCGAACAGGCCTACGCCTTCACCGAAGGCCGGGCCATCTTCGCCAGCGGCAGCCCCTACCCGCCGGTGCAGCTGGGGGAGACGACGCTGGTGCCGGGCCAGGCCAACAACGCCTACATTTTTCCCGGCCTCGGCCTGGGCCTGCTCGCCAGCGGCGCCACCCGCGTGACGGACGCCATGTTCTTCGCCGCCGCGCGGGCGCTGGCGGATCAGGTCAGCGCCAGCGATCTGCAGCAAGGCCGCATCTTCCCCGGCCAGGAGCGCCTGCGCGAGGTGGCCACCGCGGTGGCCGTCCGCGTCGCCGAGCTGGCCTACGCCGAGGGCTTGGCCAGCGCGCCACGCCCGGCCGATCTGGACACAGCCATCCGGGCCCTGATGTTCGAACCCGACTATCCGCCCCGGCCCTGAGCGCCACCGGCGACAGCGACGCGCCGCCGCGGCGCCACCGATGCCCTTTTCTGGTGCGTGGGCGCGCGGCCTGTCGCAAAGCCGCGCCAGGCTTACTCCAGACTTACCCTAAGACGGCCGGAAAATCGTAAGAAAGTGATACCACCGCCCGTATCATGGATTTCGCGCGGCCCCGGTCTGCGGCCGGGGCGCAGGCCCCCACCTGAGGCGGGCCCACGCATCCACCGTCAAAAAAACCAAGGAAGGAAGAGGAATGAACCCGATACTGCTACTGTCCATCAATATCGCGGCCATCGTTGTCATGCTGCTCTGCCTGTATACCGTGTACACACTGCGCGCCAAGATCCCCGGCGGCGTGGTCGGCAAACAGTGGGGCTACCTGACCGGCCTGGTGACGCTGTTCACGGCGGGTTATTTCGTCACCCCCTTCTTCGCCAGCCTGCCGCAGGACCTCATCAGCCTGCTGGTCAACCTGATCTTCCTCTTTGGTGCCGTGTACGTACTGATCACCATCCGCCTGATCTACCGCATCATCGAGGAAATGACGAGCTGATCCGGAACGGCCATGGATGCCACACTGATACTGGTCAAGACCGGCAAGGGTGTCGAGGAGATCAAGAGCCGCGCCTTCGGCCTGCCGCAGAACCTGCGCTCGCTGCTGATCATGGTCGACGGCTCGGCCAGCCTGGCCGGCCTGCTGCGGCGCGTCGCGCAGGTCCCCAAGGCCGAGGAAAGCCTCTCCTGGCTGCTGCGCGAAGGGTTTGTGGAAACCGTCGCGCCGGGCAGCCCGCGCGCGGCCGCGGCCGCGCCGACCACCAGCCGCATGGGCCCCAAGCAGATGCTGGTCGTGCTGAGCCGCGATCTGCTGGGCGCGGATGCGACCAAGGTGGTCCAGCGCCTGGATGAGGCGGGCGACACACCGGCCGAACTGGCCGCCGCCGTGGAGCGTTGCCACAAGCTGATCAAGCTCACCATCGACGAGAAGAAGGCCGAGCAGTTCCTCAAGTCCGGCCAGGCCCTGCTGGCCGACTTCAAGTAGCGCGGCTAAGGCTCCACCGGTGCGGGCCGAGTGTGCCCGGCCTCCCAGGCCAGCATGGCGGCCTTGCGCTCACCGCCCCAGCGGTAGTGCCCGCTGTCGCCGCTCTCGCGGATCACACGATGGCAGGGGATCAGCCAGCCGATCTGGTTGGCCGCCAGCGCGCTGCCCACCGCCCGCTGCGCCTTCGGTGCACCTGCCAGCGCCGCCAGCTGCGTGTAGGACACACGCCACCCCGGCGGCAGGCGCAGCAGCGCCTCCCACACCTTGAGCTGGAAGTTGGTGCCGCGCAGCAGCAGGTGCAGCCGGCCCGGCTGCGGCGTGGCCGGGAAGACCTGGGCCAGCAGGCGTTGCGCCGCGCCGTCGTCGCGCGCCAGTGTGGCGGCGGGCCAGGCGGCCTGCAGCTCCTGTTGGCGCCCGGCGGCATCGCCGTCGAGAAAAGCCAGGTAACACAGGCCGCGCGGTGTCCAGCCCACCAGGGCCGCGCCGAAGGGCGTGTCCGCCTGGCCCCAGCCCACGGTGACCCCGGCGCCACCGCGCCTGATCTCACCGGGGGTCATGGCTTCGCAGCTGACCATCAGGTCGTGCAGCCGGCTGCCGCCGGACAGACCGCTGTCGTACGCCACACTCAGCACGTCCTGCGCCTCGCGCAGGGCCTGGCGCGCGTACTCCTTGGTCAGGTACTGCAGAAAACGCTTGGGCGAGATGCCGGCCCATTGCGCGAACACCCGCTGCAGATGGAACTCGCTCAGATGCACGGCCTGCGCCAGCTCGGCCAGCGTGGGCTGCTGCAGGGCCTGCGCGCGCAGGTAGCGGATGGCCTGGGCCACCACTTCGTATTGGCGCGCCGGCGCCAGCGCGGTCTCAGCCATGGGACACCGCCTTCAGACCCAGGACGCCGCGCAGCGAAAAGCCGGTCACCAGCGCCGTGCCCAGCAGCACCACCAGCGCCCCGGCCAGGGTGTGCCAGCCCACGGCCTCGTCCAGGAACAGCCGGCCCCACAACACGCCGAACAGCGGGACCAGGAAACCCACGGTCAGCGCCGATGCGGCGCCGATGTCGGCCACCAGCCGGAAGTACAGCAGATAGGCCACGCCGGTGCACAGCAGGCCCAGCGTGACGACGGCGGCGCCCACGCCCGGCGTGGGTAGGGCCGCCGCCGGTGCGAAGGGCAGCACCGGCAAGACCCAGAGCACCGCCGCCCACATGCTGCCGTGCGCATTGGCCAGCGGCCCCTGCGTGGGCGCCACGCGCGCGTAGTTGCTGGCGATGCCGTAGCAGCAGGTGGCCGCCAGCGTGGCCGCGATGGCCCAGCCCGCACCGGCCCGCAGCGCGGCCGGCTCCAGGCCCAGCAGCAGGACCACCCCCGCCACCCCGAGCAGCAGGCCCGCGGCCGCGCGCGGCGACAGCGGTGTGCGCTGCCAGAGCGCGGCGATCAGCGCCCCCCAGATCGGCCCCGTGGCATTGAGGATGGCCAGCAGCGAGGCCGGCAGGGTGCGCGCCGCGTAGGCGAACAGCAGGAAAGGCAGCGCGGTGTTGAACAGGCCCAGCACCAGATAGTGGCGCCCCTGGCCGCGCAGGGCCAGCGGCGGCTGGCGCAGGGCCCGGGCCACGCCCCACAGCAGCAGGGCCGCCAGCAGCACACGCGCCTCGATCAGCCAGCCCGGCCCGAGCGCCGGCACGGCGATGCGCATGAACAGGAAGGACGCGCCCCAGATGGCGGCGAGCAACAGGAGCTGGAGCAGGCTGGTGGTGGACATGTGCCTATTCTCGGCCCGCCGCCCCGGCCGCGCCACCCGATTCTTGCGCTGTGGGCCTGCTCGCGCGCAACGCGGCTGCGGTATAAGCGGGTCATGAGCACCCCCCTGACCAGCACCGCCCGCCCCAAGTCCGCCAGCCCCCAATCCCTCAGCGGGCTGGTCCCCTTTCTGCGCCCCTACCGCGCGCGCATCGCGCTGGCCCTGCTCTTCCTGTTCCTGGCGGCCGCGGCCATGCTGGCCTTTCCGCTGGCGCTGGGCCGCCTGATCGACGCCGGCCTGCTGCCGCAGGACCGCGGCGCCCAGCTGATGGCCTTGCGCGAGCACTTCGCCCTGCTGTTCGCCGTGGCCCTGGCCATGGGCGTGTTCTCGGCCGTGCGTTTCTACCTGATGAGCTGGCTGGGCGAACGCGTCACCGCCGACGTGCGCAACGCCGTCTACCGCCACGTGCTGCAGCAAAGCCCCGAGTTCTTCGAGACCACGCAGACCGGCGAGGTGCTGTCGCGCCTGACCACCGACACCACGCTGGTGCAGACCGTGGTGGGTTCGTCCTTCTCCATGGGCCTGCGCAGCGCCGTGACCGGCCTGGGCGCGCTGGCCATGCTGGTCTGGACCAACCCGCTGATCATGCTGCAGGTGCTGGCCGTGCTGTTGCTGGTGGTGCTGCCCAGCGTCTGGTTCGGCCGCCGCGTGCGCCGCCTCTCGCGCGCCAGCCAGGACCGCGTGGCCGACTCCAGCGCCATCGCCGCCGAGGTGCTCAACGCCATCCCCGTGGTGCAGAGTTTTACCGCCGAAGGGCGCGAGGCGGCCCGCTTCGACACCGCCACCGAGCAGGCCTTTGCCACCGCCAAGCGCCGGGTGCGCGCCCGTTCGCTGCTGATGGGTTTCATCATCGTCGCTACCTCGGGCGCGCTGCTCTGGGGCCTGTACCAGGGCACGCAAGCCGTCATCGCCGGGCGCATCAGCGCCGGCCACCTGGGACAGACGGTGTTCTACATCATCATGCTGGCCAGCACCTTTGCCGTGCTGGGCGAGGTCTACGGCGAGCTGCTGCGCGCCGCCGGCGCCACCGAGCGCCTGATGGAGCTGCTGGACAGCCGCTCGCCCATCGCCTCGCCCGCACAGCCGGTGCGCGCGCCGCTGGCGCAGGCCGGCACGGCCATCGAGTTCGAGGCCATCACCTTCCACTACCCCTCGCGCCCCGCGCAGGCGGCGCTGCGCGACTTCACGCTGCGTGTCGCCCCCGGCGAGACCGTGGCCCTGGTCGGCCCCAGCGGCGCCGGCAAGACCACGGTGTTCCAGCTGCTGCTGCGCTACTACGACCCGAGCGCAGGAACGATCCGATTGGACGGTGTGCCGCTGCCGCAGTTCGCGCTGCACGAGCTGCGCGCGCGCATGGCCATCGTGCCGCAGGAGCCGGTGATCTTCTCCAGCAGCGCGCTGGAGAACATCCGCTACGGCCGCCCCGACGCCAGTGACGAAGAAGTGCAGGCCGCCGCCCGTGCCGCCTTTGCCGACGACTTCATCCGCGCCCTGCCCGAGGGCTACGCCACCTTCCTCGGCGAGCGCGGTGTGCGCCTCTCCGGCGGCCAGCGCCAGCGCATCGCCATCGCCCGCGCCATGCTGAAAAACCCGCCGCTGCTGTTTCTGGACGAAGCCACAAGCGCGCTGGACGCCGAGAGCGAACGCATGGTGCAGGCCGCTCTGGAAACCGCCATGCGCGGCCGCACCACCCTGGTCATCGCCCACCGCCTAGCCACCGTACAGCAAGCCGACCGCATCGTGGTCATCGATCAGGGGCGGCTGGTGGAACAGGGTACGCACGAGCAGCTGGTGGCGGCGAATGGCTTGTATGCAAGGCTGGCGGCGTTGCAGTTCAAGTCTTAGCGGCTTGGCTCACTTCCCGCAACGCGCAGCCCACCCTGCGGGGTTTCATCGCTTGCCCCTGATCGGCCAGCGTGGATAATGTTCATGCAAAACAAGCACTTAGCTGCGGCAGGGAAGGCGCATACGATGAACATCCAGCCATGTTATTCCGCACTTTCGCGGTCTATATCAAGTTGCGGGTTACATGACTAGCAACCACGCAACAAGCTCTCTTGCTTTTTCTGTAATAGGGTTGGCCATTCTCATGGCGCCAACGGTTGCCTTCGCGCGGAATGGACCAACGGAATTGAGGGCACACGCCGAGTCCATCACCATCGAGTACAACAATTGTGTCATTGAGTGGGTAGGCTTGAATCTTGTCGCGAGCGCGACGCCAACAGAAATGGCTGAAGGAGGGCACTCCAAGTGTCTTAGTAAATTGCAGGAGTTTGAAGAAGCACAAAAGACTTACCTTCTATCCGTTACTCCCCCCGGACAAGAGTTTCGTGCGATAGAAAAGGCCAAATCCATTGCATCGGATATTCGTGAAATGACGAAGGCACACATTATTCGACTCATCATCGAAACCCGCTCTGGAAGCCATAAAAGGTAGAAAACAATGCCCATTGAATTCGGTTCCACAAAAGGCGCTCATTTCATCTCAGCTTTCCGGGCTTTCGTTCACGACAACGGAATGCCGGGGGTTCGCTTAACCAAAGAGGACGGGGAGTTCGTGGATGTTGTGTTTTCCGTTCCCGGTACTCAGGAGCTACAAAAACAATTGGCCCTCGCACTACAGATGGCCGCATCTTTTTCACCCTCGCAGCATTAGTGATAACTAGCTACCCCCAGCCCTGCGGTCAACCGGACCTGCCGAAAGCGGCAGGCCGGTTACCTCCGTTAGCCAGCACAGCCACACGTCCAAGGTATGACCACTTCTGAGTCGCATTCGGTCCGCAATGGTGTTATTGCCACCATCGTTGGTGGCATTGCGATGGCTGGCCTTGGCGAACTGTGGCCACCCGCGAAACGAGCGTTGGGTTGGTCTTGGGACCAAGTCGTATCCGTTGTCGGCCTGTTTGGCGCGTCTTATCAAGTGGAGGGCTGGCTACTGGCCGTACTTGCTGTCTTGGCTCTCGTAACGGTGGTTCGCTTCTTGGTTGGTTTCAGAGCGGTCAGCTCCCCACCGCCACACTTCCAGTTTGTCGAGGACCAACTCTATGGTGCAAAGTGGCGGTGGTCGTGGTCTGGTGACGAGGTCTCGAATCTCTGGTGCTTCTGCCCCCGTTGCGACTCAGAGCTTGTCTACGATGACAGCAGCGCTAGAAGCATCTATGCCCGCGAAGAGCCACGAACTCACTTCATCTGTGAGCACTGCAATCGCGATACCGTTGCGAGCATCCCCGGTGGCGACAAAGACTACGCCCTTGGTGTTGTTCGTCGCGAGATTCGCCGCAAAGTCCGGCTCGGTCTCTATGCAAAGCCTCAGGAAAGTGCGGCCTAACCCTGCGTTGCACCCAACTCGCTGCGGCTGGCTGCGCCAGCCTCCGCACGAAACACAGGGATCGGGGTCAGGCCTTACATTTGACACTCCCCTCATCATCTCACCGCGCCGGCTGAGTTAGCCTTAACGCAGATTCAGCAAAGCTTCCGGTGTCTGCACCGCGACGCGTAGCAGGGTCTGCGCGGCACCGGTCGGCTTCTTGCGGCCCTGCTCCCATTCCTGCAGGGTACGCACCGAGACGCCCAGCAGCTTGGCAAATTGCGATTGCGACAGCGCCATGCGTGCGCGGGCCTGCATCGCATCCGTCGGGGTGACCTCGGTCTTGCGCGCAAGCTTGCCGGCCTTGAATTCGCGCACGGACTGCAGCAGATCGGCCTGAAATTTTTCCATTTCGGGATTGGCTTTGGACTTAGGCATCTTCAAACTCCTTCTTCAGCTGCAGCAGGAAGGCCGGCGGCAGATTGTCGAACTTGGCCTTGGTGTAGACCATTAGGGCCTGCTCACACTAATTTCTCAAGATGCGTTGCGGATCAAAAAGGTCATGCGGTAGGCGCGTGGGCGCCGCCGGGGTCATCCCCCGGCAAGTCCGCGCAACACCCCGCATGGCCTTTTTGGCCGCAACCCGAAGGGAACGGGGTGCAAACGGCGCCACTCGTTGTTGCACTCCTCGCCCAGACGGCCAGTCTGGGCTTCGTCGCGCGCCTAGATTGGCGCCGTTTGCACCCCGTTCGCACTTGAGAAATTAGTGTGAGCAGGCCCCACCAGCGCAATCACGCCCTCGCTCAGCTGATTGAAATACACCACCCGGGCGCCGCCCCGCTTGCCCATGCCCGGCCGCGACCAGCGCACCTTGCGCAGGCCGCCGGCCCCCGGGATCACGTCACCCGCCAGCGGATTGCCGGCCAGCCACAGCCTGAACTCCATCAGCTCCGCTTCACTCCAGATCTCCGCCGCCAGGCGCACGAAGATGGGTGTTTCCCAATGGTGTACATGTTGCAGACTATACGTCTGCGGCGTATGGATGCAAGAGGCTACTCTGAACTCAGACGGTCACAGCGGCACCGCAAAACAGGAAAGCCCGGCATTCCGGGCTTTCCTGTTTGTGAGTCTGATGGCTGTCTACTGCAGCGGCCCCTTGAGCCCCTCGGGCAAAGGCAGCGGCAGCACGGCAATGCCCTCCTCCAGCAGCGACTCGGTTTCCTCGCGCGTGGCCTGGCCGCGGATGCCGCGTTCCTCGGTCTCGCCGTAGTGGATCTTGCGCGCCTCTTCGGCGAAGCGTTCGCCCACGTCTTCCGTTTCAGAAACGATACGCCGCGCCAGCTGCAGATACGCCGCCTGCAGGGCCTGGGCCGGATCGCCGGCCACGACGGCCTGTTTTTCCGCTCCAACGGTGGCCTGCGGCGCTTCGACCGCACCGAAGTTCAGGCGCGGGGCGCTGGGCAGCTTGTGCACGGTCTTGTCGGCGCAGAGCGGGCATTCGAGCAGGCCGCGCTCGACCTGGCCGGCGTAGTCCTCTTCGGACGCGAACCAGCCTTCAAACACGTGGTGCGCGCTGCACTGCAGGTCGAATACCTTCATGAGGGGAACTTGGGGCGCCGGGCCCGGCTTTTCAAGCGGCGGGCGCCGGCCGCCAGTCCAGCGTCCAGGCACCGGAGAGCACGTTTTGCAGCCAGAGCATGCCGGTCAGGGTCTTGGCGTCGGTCACGCGGCCGTCGCGGCATTGCTGCAGCAGCTCGGCGGGGGTGGCACTGTAGACGTCGAGGAACTCGCCTTCGTCCAGCTGGCGCTCACCCAGCGTGAGGCCGCGCGCGAACCAGACCTCGATGAACTCGGTGGAGTAGGAGATCACCGGGTGCAGCACGCCGGCGCGCGCCCACTCGGCGGCGCGGTAGCCGGTTTCCTCCTGCAGCTCGCGCTGGGCGCAGGCGAGGATGTCTTCACCCGGGTCGAGCTTGCCGGCGGGGAATTCGATCATGACCTGCCGCACCGGGTAACGGTACTGGCGCTCCAGCACCACCCGCAGATCCGCGCCCTCGCCCAGCAGCGGGATGATCATGACGGCGCCGGGGTGCTTGACGTATTCGCGCACGGTCAGGCTGCCGTCGGGCAGGCGCACGGTGTCGCGGAAGGCGTGCAGGAAACGGCCCTTGAGCAGCTCGGTGCTGCTCTGCGGCACTTCGATCAGGTGGCGGTCATCCATGATCGCAGCGATGCCTCAGTGGTGGCGCTTGTAGAGATAGCGGTAGACGAAGCCGGGGAAGGCCAGGGTCAGGAAGAGCGCGCCGGTGATGGCGTAGAACTCCCAGTTCTGCGGGGCGATGCGGCCGGCGCGCTGCTCCAGCAGCAGGGCCATGCCGCCGACGATGAGGTAGCACAGCACCAGCTCGAGCAGGCGCAGGGCCAGGCCCTTGGGGGCCTTGAGCGGCAGCACGCCCAGCAGGCGCTGGTTGACGAAGAAAGGCAGGTTGGCGCCGACCAGGGCGGCCAGCACGACGAACCAGACGGCGGCGGACTGCGTCATGTCCCGAGCATCTGCACCACGGCCTGGGCGCACAGCGCCATCAGGCCGCCTGGCACGATGCCCAACACCAGCACCAGCAGACCGTTGACCGACAGCACGGCACGCACGTCCAGCGGAGCCGAGACGGTGCTGGCGGTGATGGGCTCGTCAAAGTACATGACCTTGACGACGCGCAGGTAGTAGAAGGCGCCGATCAGCGACATGATGACGGCGTACACGGCCAGGGCGATGTGCAGGGTCTGGCCGGAGGCGATCAGGGCCTGCAGCACGGAGAGCTTGGCGTAGAAGCCGACCATGGGCGGGATGCCGGCCAGCGAAAACAGGCAGATGGCCATGATGGCCGCATACAGCGGGCTGCGCTGGTTCAGGCCGGCGAAGTCGGTGATCTCCTCGCTCTCGAAGCCTTCGCGCGCCAGCAGCAGGATGACACCGAAGGAGGCCAGCGTGGTCAGCACATACGTGACGACGTAGAACATGGCCGAGCTGTAGGCGTTGGCGGCCGAGTAGATGTTGCCGTCGATCACACCCGACATCAGGCCCAGCAGCACGAAGCCCATCTGCGAGATGGTGGAGAAGGCCAGCATGCGCTTGAGGTTGGTCTGCATGATGGCGGCCAGGTTGCCGATCAGCAGCGAGGCGACGGCCAGCACCATGAGCATCTGCTGCCAGTCGAACCACAGCGGCAGCAGGCCCTCGACCAGCAGTCGCATGACGATGGCGAAGGCGGCCAGCTTGGGCGCGCCGCCCAGCATCAGGGTGACGGCGGTGGGTGCGCCCTGGTAGACGTCCGGGATCCACATGTGGAAAGGCACCACGCCGAGCTTGAAGGCCAGGCCGGCGACGACGAAGACCAGGCCGAAGGTCAGCACGTTGGCGTTGATCAGGCCGGAGTTGACGGCGCTGAAGACCTTGTTGACGTCCAGCGTGCCGGTGGCACCGTACATCATGGACAGGCCGTAGAGCAGGAAACCCGAGGCCAGCGCGCCCAGCACGAAGTACTTCATGGCGGCTTCGGTGGAAACCGCGTGGTCACGGCGCAGGGCCACCAGGGCGTAGCTGGAGAGCGTGAGCAGTTCCAGGCCGAGGTAGACCAGCAGGAAGTTGTTGGCCGAGATCATGATGAACATGCCCAGCAGCGCGAACAGGCTCAGGCTGAAGAGCTCGCCGCCGCGCAGCATGTCGCGGTCCGCCGCGTAGGGACGCGCATAGATCAGGGTGACCAGCGTGGCGACGGTGGCGAAACACTTGAGCCAGTTGCCCATGCTGTCGCTGACCACCATATTGCCCAGCGCGTAGATGGTGCCGCCGGTGCTGGCGTACACGAACTGCACCGCGGCCACGACGACCAGGGTGAGCACGGTGGCCCAATGGGTGGCGGTGCGCAGGCGGCTTGTCACGCCCAGGTCCAGCAGCGTGATGGCGCAGGCCATGACGAGCAGGATGACTTCCGGGAATATCGCAATCCAGCTGAGAGTGTCGATCATCTTCGGTCTCTTTAATTCGGTTCGGCTGCGTCAGTTCAGCTTGGACTGGGCCACGTGCTTGAGCAGCTCGACCACCGAGCTGTCCATCACGTCGGTGAAGGGCTTGGGATGCACACCCATCCACAGCACGGCGATGGCCAGCAGCGCCAGCATCAGGAACTCGCGGCTGTTGATGTCCTGCAGGCCCTTGACGTCGTCGTTGGCGACGGGACCCAGGTAGACACGCTTGAACATCCACAGCGTGTAGGCGGCGCCGAAGATCAGCGCCGTGGCGGCCAGCAGGCCGACCCAGAAGTTGGCCTTGACGGCACCCAGGATCACCATCCACTCGCCGACGAAACCGGCGGTGGCCGGCAGGCCGCAGTTGGCCATGGCGAAGAACAACGCGAAGGCAGTGAACTTGGGCATGGTGTTGATGACGCCGCCATAGGAGGCGATCTCACGCGAATGGACGCGGTCGTACAGCACGCCGATGGAGAGGAACATGGCGCCCGAGACGAAGCCGTGGGCGATCATCTGCACCAGGCCGCCGGAAACGCCCAGGTCGTTGAAGATGAAGAAGCCCAGGGTGACGAAGCCCATGTGGGCCACCGACGAGTAGGCCACCAGCTTTTTCATGTCTTGCTGCACCAGCGCCACCAGGCCGACGTAGATCACGGCGATCAGCGACAGCGCGATCATCAGCCAGGCCCATTCACGGGCGGCGTCCGGGGCGATGGGCAGCGAGAAACGCAGGAAGCCGTAGGCGCCGAGCTTCAGCATGATGGCCGCCAGCACGGCCGAGCCGCCGGTCGGCGCCTCGACGTGCACGTCGGGCAGCCAGGTGTGCACCGGCCACATCGGCACCTTCACCGCGAAGGCGGCGAGGAAGGCGAAGAAGATCAGGGTCTGCGTCGTGCCGTCCAGCGGCAGGGTGTGCCAGGTGGCGATGTCGAAGCTGCCGCCCGACTTGGTGTACAGGAAGATCAACGCGATCAGCAGCAGCAGCGAACCGAGCAGCGTGTAGAGGAAGAACTTGAAGGCGGCGTAGATCTTGTTCGGGCCGCCCCAGATGCCGATGATCAGGTACATCGGGATCAGCGTGGCCTCGAAGAAGACGTAGAACAGCACGCCGTCGAGCGCGGCGAAGACGCCGATCATGAGGCCGCTCAGGATGAGGAAGGCGCCCATGTACTGGTTGACGCGGTTGGTGATGACCTCCCAGCCGGCGATCACCACGATCACGTTGATGAAGGCGGTCAGCAGCACGAACCACAGCGAGATGCCGTCCACGCCCAGGTGGTAGTGCACATTGAAGCGCTCCATCCAGACCAGCTTCTCGACGAACTGCATCTCGGCCGTGCCGAGCTGGAAGCCGGTGTACAGCGGCAGCGTGACGAGGAAACTGGCCAGCGCGCCGATCAGCGCGACCCAGCGCACCATGCGCGCCTGTTCATCACGTCCGAGGACGAGCAGGAGCACGCCGAAGGCGATCGGCATCCAGATGGCAAGACTCAACAAACCCATGTTCTTGTTCTCCTTAGCGGCCGAGCCATTCGACCAGCATGGGCCAGGTCACGAAATACGTCATGAGGATCAGGATGCCGACGATCATCGCCAGGGCATAGTGATACAGGTAGCCGGACTGCAACCAGCGCACCGCGCCCGCCAGCCAGCCCACCACTTTCCAGGAACCGTTGACCAGAGCGCCGTCGATCACCGCCTGGTCGCCGCCCTTCCACAGGCCGACCCCCAGCATGCGGGCGCCGCGCGCCAGGATGTTCTCGTTGATCCAGTCCAGGTAGTACTTGTTCTCCAGCAGCGTGTACACGGGCTGGGCCATGCGCTTGATCGCCGCCGGCAGCGCCGGGTTGATCATGTACATGTACCAGGCCGTCACCACGCCGGCCAGGGCCAGCCAGAACGGCAGCGTGCGCAGGGCGTGCGTGGCCATGGCCAGCGGGCCGTGGAACATCTCGGCCAGCTTGCTCATGGCCGGGTGGGCCGCGGCATTGACGACGATGGCGTCCTTGAAGAAATCGCCGAACAGCATGGGCTGGATGGTCAGGTAGCCGATCACCACCGAGGGGATGGCCAGCAGCACCAGCGGCACCGTCACCACCCAGGGCGACTCGTGCGGCTCG
>JAHRYV010000021.1 GCA_020621965.1 Curvibacter sp.
AGTACATCATGCGCGATGTGCCCTGGGGCTGGCTGATCCGCTACATGCACTCCACCGGTGCCTCCGCCTTCTTCGTGGTGGTCTACCTGCACATGTTCCGCGGCCTGATGTACGGCAGCTACCGCAAGCCGCGTGAGCTGGTCTGGATCTTCGGCTGCGCCATCTTCCTGGTGCTCATGGCCGAGGCCTTCATGGGTTATCTGCTGCCCTGGGGCCAGATGAGCTACTGGGGCGCTCAGGTGATCGTGAACCTGTTCTCCGCCATCCCCTTCATCGGTCCGGACCTGGCCCTGCTGATCCGTGGCGACTACGTGGTCGGTGACGCCACCCTGAACCGCTTCTTCAGCTTCCACGTGATCGCCGTGCCGCTGGTGCTTCTGGGCCTGGTCGTGGCCCACCTGCTGGCGCTGCACGATGTCGGCTCCAACAACCCCGACGGCATCGAGATCAAGGGCCCGAACGCCCCGAAGGATGCCCAAGGCCACCCGCTGGACGGCGTGCCCTTCCATCCCTACTACACGGTGCACGACATCTTCGGCGTCAGCGTGTTCCTGATGGTGTTCTCCGCCATCGTGTTCTTCGCCCCCGAGTTCGGCGGCTACTTCCTCGAGTACAACAACTTCATCCCGGCCGACCCGCTCAAGACCCCGGCGCACATCGCCCCGGTCTGGTACTTCACGCCGTACTACTCCATGCTGCGTGCCATCACCAGCGAGATGATGTACGCGCTGATTGCCTGCGTGGCCCTGGGCGCCGTCCTGGGTGTGCTGCGCGTCCAGATGGCCTCGATGTTCAAGGGCATGGTGCTGGGTGCTGCGGTTGTCGTGATCGCCCTGATGCTGGCCATCGACGCCAAGTTCTGGGGCGTGGTCGTCATGGGCGGCGCGGTGATCATCCTGTTCTTCCTGCCCTGGCTGGACCACAGCCCGGTCAAGTCGATCCGCTATCGTCCGGACTGGCACAAGTACATGTACGGCATCTTCGTGATCAACTTCGTGATCCTGGCCTATCTGGGCGTGCAGCCGCCGTCGCCGATCGGCGAGCGCGTGTCGCAGGTCGGCACCCTGTTCTATTTCGGTTTCTTCCTGCTGATGCCCTGGTGGAGCCGCCTGGGCCAGCCCAAGCCGGTGCCCAGCCGTGTCAATTTCACGGCCCACTGAGCTGGAGACTACAAAAATGAAAAAATTCATTCTTGCGCTGACCACTTTTCTCGCCCTCAGCGGCGCTGCACATGCCGCCGGTGGCGGCCTGGCCTGGGACAAGGCGCCCGTCAATACCAGCGACACGGCCTCGCTGCAGCACGGCGCCAAGTTGTTTGTCAACTACTGCCTGAACTGCCACTCGGCGGCCTACATGCGCTACAACCGCCTGCAGGACATCGGCTTCACCAGCGAGCAGATCAAGGACAACCTGCTGTTCACGACCGAGAAGGTCGGTGAAGTCATGAAGTCGGCCATCGACCCGAAGCAGGCCAAGGAGTGGTTCGGTGCCAATCCGCCCGACCTCACCGTGATCGCCCGCTCGCGCGCGGGCCACGGCGGCACCGGCGCCGACTACCTGTACACCTTCTTGCGCACCTTCTACCCGGATGACACCAAGGCGACCGGCTGGAACAACCTGGTTTTCCCCAGCGTCGGCATGCCGCACGTGCTGTGGGAGCTGCAGGGTCAGCGCCGCCCCTTGTACGAAACGCACAAAGAGCACGGCCACGACGTCCAGGTCTTCAAGGGCTGGGAGCAGGTCACGCCGGGCACCATGACGCCGCTCCAGTATGATCAGGCCGTTGGTGATCTGGTGAACTTCCTGCAGTGGATGGGCGAGCCATCCCAGAACACACGTGTTCGGATCGGTGTCTGGGTCCTGCTGTTCCTGCTGGGCCTTACCATCATCACCTGGCGCCTGAACGCCGCCTATTGGAAAGACGTCAAGTAAACGTCGTTTCAGCACAAGTTTTGCACCATAGCGGTGCAAAACTTGCTATTTATAGAGTGGGTTTGCGACAATGCAGCCCACTCTTTTAGTTTCTGCCTAATTTGGATGCAAGTTAGGCTCCACCGAAACTGCGTTTTGACTTTTAGGAGCCTCCCACCATGATGGTGCTGTACTCGGGCACGACCTGCCCCTTTTCCCACCGTTGCCGCTTTGTCCTGTTCGAGAAGGGCATGGATTTCGAGATCCGTGACGTCGACCTGTACAACAAGCCGGAAGACATCAGCGTCATGAACCCCTACGGCCAGGTGCCGATCCTGGTGGAGCGCGACCTGATCCTGTACGAGTCGAACATCATCAACGAGTACATCGACGAACGTTTCCCCCACCCCCAGTTGATGCCCGGCGACCCGGTCGATCGCGCCCGGGTGCGGCTGTTCCTGCTCAATTTCGAGAAGGAGCTCTTCGTTCACGTTTCCACGCTGGAGTCGCGTGCGGCCAAGAGCAACGAGAAGGCGCTGGAGAAGGCGCGCTCGCATATCCGCGACCGCCTGACCCAGCTCGCCCCCGTGTTCCTGAAGAACAAATACATGCTGGGCGACAACTTCTCCATGCTGGACGTGGCCATCGCCCCGCTGCTGTGGCGCCTGGATTACTACGGCATCGAACTGAGCAAGAACGCGGCGCCGCTGCTCAAGTATGCGGAGCGCATCTTCTCGCGCCCGGCCTATATCGAGGCGCTGACCCCGTCCGAGAAGGTGATGCGCAAGTAAGGGCGGCAGGGCTGTTCACGATGAATGCCAATGGGACCAGTTCGACCCGCCCCTACCTGATCCGGGCGCTTTATGAGTGGTGCAGCGACAACGGCCTGACGCCTTATGTGGCGGTACGGGTCGATGACACGGTGCGTGTTCCGCGGGAGTACGTCAAAGACGGTGAGATCGTCCTGAACGTCAGCATGGATGCCACCAGCGCACTCAAGCTGGGCAATGACTACATTGAGTTCAGGGCCCGGTTTGCCGGCGTGCCGCGGGACATCATGATTCCAGTGACCCGGGTGATGGCCATCTATGCACGTGAAAACGGGCAGGGCATGGCATTTCCGCTGGACGAGGCGGCTGAGTCCGAGGCCGCTCCCGTCGAGGCCGACGGCGTGCCGGGCGGCGTGACCGCCCCGGCCTCGGAGGCTGTTCCTCCGTTCAGTCTGAGCAGCATCGACTCGGGGCTCCCGGGCGGCGAGGATCCGGAGCCCCCCAAATCTGGTGGCGCCAGTGCCAGGCCGGCGCTCAAACGGGTCAAATAAGAGGCCGAGTGCCTGGGCTAGAATGTGAGACGCGCCGATTTAGCTCAGTTGGTAGAGCAACCGCCTTGTAAGCGGTAGGTCGTCAGTTCGAATCCGACAATCGGCACCATATTCAGCGAGTTTCGCGTTTTTGGGTGCATTTGCACAAGGTTACTGCCCGGCGGCGATATGAACCTTGATGCGGATCGTGCCAACCGGCCAGCCCTTGGTGCGCAGCTGGGCCTCCATGGCCGGCAGCAACTGGCGGATTTTGGCGGCAGCCGCATTGCTGTTAACAATCAGACACCAATTCGCGCCGTCAATCGGGCCGGCTTTGATCGCGGAGCGAAGCACGACCGGTATCATCGGCTCAACGGCCTTGAGCCGGGCGACAGAGTCTTTGCTGAGTTCGGTCAACCGAGCCAGCGTAGGCGATTCCTGCGTAGCCTGCATCAGCGTGACTGGGTGGTTGCGGCGGGTCATCGTCCGATAGTGGGTGGAGAGGAATGAAATGCATTTGATTATCACGGATGCATGGCTGGCGAAAAGCCGTGCGATACATCTGAGTGGTACCAAGCTGCTGCTGGCCGGCCTGAGCCTGTCCTTTGCGCTGATGCTTGTGGCCGCCGGTCTCTACCATTGGGTTTTTCTCAAGGGGGCCCGTGAGGGCTGGCCGGTGATCGGTGCGCTGGTCAAACTGGTCGTCAAGGACGAGTTTGCGCTACGCGACCGCTTCATGCGCGAGAACCTCGATGTGATGGCGCGGCGCCTGGGCGAAATGCAGGCCAAGCTGCTGCAGCTGGAGTCCCTGGGTGAACGCGTCTCCGGTTTGGCCGGCATCAACCCGGCTGACATCAAGGCCCGCCCGGGGCAAGGCGGGGCGCTGGTGTCCGGCCGCCCTCTCACCATGGACGAACTGCAGAAGACCCTTGCTGATCTGGATCGGCTGACGGAGCAGCGCACGGACGTGATGGCCGTGGCCGAGTCGCGCCTGTTCGAGCAGAAAGTTCGTAACATGATGATTCCGACCCAGCATCCGGTGGCCTCCGGCGGGGCCGGCTCCGGATTCGGCTGGCGGATCGACCCCTTCACGGGGCGCTCGGCCCTGCATACCGGCATCGATTACCAATCCTCGGCGGGCACGGCAATTCTGGCCGCGGCCGGCGGTGTGGTGGTGACGCAGGAATTCCGGCCAGATTACGGCAATATGGTCGAAATCGACCATGGCAAGGACTTGATCACCCGTTACGCCCACGCCTCCAAGACCCTGGTCAAAAAAGGCGACCTGGTCAAACGGGGGCAGAAGATCGCCGAAGTCGGCACGACCGGTCGCTCCACGGGGCCCCATCTGCATTTCGAGGTGCTGGTGCGGGGTGTACCGCAAGACCCCCACAAGTTCATGATGGCCGGCCGCAATCTGTCTGCACAGGCGGTGGCCTTGGCCCGCGTGCCGGCACCGCTGCCGGCGCCCACGGCGGCCCAGGTCGCCAACCGTGCACCGGCTTCCGCGCTGAACCCCGCCGGTCGCACCGCGGCCGCCCTTGCCGCGGCCACCGCCACGCCGGCGGCACCCGTTGCGCCCGCCGCGCAAAGGTAGAATCCAAGGCTTCGTTGTCCCGGCGCAGTACACGCCGGCTTCGGCTGTTGCCCTTGGTGGCGACCGCTATTGATCTTGACTGAATAAGGATTGCACGGCGTTGTCGGTCTGCGGACAGGCACGCCGTTACGGCGTTCATGGGCATCAACATCCTCACCAAAATTTTTGGCAGCCGGAATGACCGGTTGCTCAAACAATTCCGCGGCACGGTTGCCCGCATCAACGCGCTGGAGCCTGAATTCGAGAAGCTGAGCGACTCCGCACTGCAGGCCAAAACCGGCGAATTCCGCGAACGCGTTGCCAAGGGCGAAAGCCTCGAGGCGCTCTTGCCCGAAGCCTTTGCGGTGGTGCGCGAAGGCTCCAAGCGGGTGATGAAGATGCGGCACTTCGATGTGCAGCTGATGGGGGGCATGGCCCTGCACCAGGGCAAGATTTCGGAGATGCGCACCGGCGAGGGCAAGACCCTGACGGCCACCCTGCCCGTGTATCTGAACGCGCTGAGCGGTCACGGCGTGCATGTGGTGACGGTCAACGACTATCTGGCCAACCGCGATGCGCAGTGGATGGGACGGCTGTACAGCTTCCTGGGACTGACGGTGGGCGTGAACCTGCCGCAGATGTCGCGCCAGGAAAAGCAGGCCGCCTATGCGGCCGACATCACCTACGGGACCAACAACGAATACGGCTTCGACTATCTGCGCGACAACATGGTCTACGAAGTGGCAGACCGCGTGCAGCGCGCGCTCAGCTACGCCATCGTTGACGAGGTCGACTCGATCCTGATCGACGAGGCCCGCACGCCCTTGATCATCAGCGGGCAGGCCGAGGACCATACCGCCCTGTACGTGACGATCAACCAGCTGGTGCCGCACCTCACGCGCCAGGAGGGTGAGGCCGACCCGCGTACCGGCGAGGGGGTCACCAAGCCAGGCGATTTTACGGTCGACGAGAAGAGCCATCAGGTTTTCCTGACGGAAATGGGCCATGAGAAGGCGGAGGCCCTGCTGACCCAGGCCGGACTGCTGCCCGAGGGCGCCAGCCTCTACGATCCGGCCAACATTACGCTGATGCATCACGTGTATGCCGGGCTGCGGGCGCGCCATCTGTTCCTGCGCGACCAGCATTACGTGGTGCAGAACGGCGAGGTGGTCATCGTCGACGAGTTCACGGGCCGGCTCATGACCGGTCGTCGCTGGAGCGACGGCCTGCACCAGGCGGTCGAGGCCAAGGAGGGCGTGGCCATCCAGGCCGAGAACCAGACCCTGGCCTCCATCACCTTCCAGAACTACTTCCGCCTGTACGGCAAGCTGGCCGGCATGACCGGTACGGCTGACACGGAAGCCTATGAGTTCCAGGATATTTACGGCCTGGAAACCGTGGTGATTCCGCCCAACCGTCCGAGCCGGCGTGATGACCAGCTCGACCGTGTCTACAAGACCACGCGCGAGAAATACCAGGCCGCGATCGCCGATATCCGCGAATGCTATGAGCGCGGCCAGCCGGTGCTGGTGGGGACGACTTCGATCGAGAACTCCGAGATCATCGACGAGTTGCTGGAGAAGGAAAAGCTGCCGCACCAGGTGCTCAATGCCAAGCAGCATGCGCGCGAGGCCGACATCATTGCCCAGGCCGGCCGCAGCAAGATGATCACCATCGCCACCAATATGGCCGGCCGTGGTACGGATATCGTGCTGGGCGGCAATGTCGAGAAGGCGATCGAGGCCATCGAGGCCGACGCGTCGCTGGACGCTGCCAGCAAGCGCCAGCAGATCGACGCCCTGCGCGTGCAGTGGAACCAAGAGCACGAGAAGGTCGTGGCCCTGGGTGGCCTGCGCATCATTGCCACCGAACGTCATGAGTCACGCCGCATCGACAACCAGCTGCGCGGCCGCTCGGGCCGCCAGGGTGACCCCGGTTCGTCGCGTTTCTACCTGAGCCTGGATGACGCATTGATGCGCATCTTTGCCGGCGACCGCGTGCGCGCGATCATGGATCGGCTCAAGATGCCCGACGGCGAGGCGATCGAAGCCGGCATCGTCACGCGCAGCATCGAGAGTGCACAGCGCAAGGTCGAGGCCCGCAATTTCGACATGCGCAAGCAGCTGCTCGAATACGACGACGTTGCCAACGATCAGCGCAAGGTGATCTACCAGCAGCGCAACGCCATCCTCGACGCGGCAGAGCTGGCCGCCCAGATCACCTCGCTGCGCGAAGGCTGCTTCACCGACCTCGTGCGCCAGTTCGTGCCGGCCGAGTCGGTGGAAGAGCAGTGGGATGTCGCGGGGCTGGAAAAGGTGCTGCATGACGAATGGCAGCTCGACGTGGCGCTGCAGCACCTGGTACAGGACGCTAGTGCCATCAGCGACGAAGACGTGCTCGAAAAGGTGGTCGCCGCCGCGCATGCGGCCTACGCCGCCAAGGTGGAGCAGGTGGGCGCGGCCCACTTCATCCAGTTCGAGCGTATGGTGCTGCTGCAGAGCATCGATACGCATTGGCGCGAGCACCTGAGCGCCTTGGATTACCTGCGCCAGGGCATCCACCTGCGCGGCTACGCACAGAAACAGCCCAAGCAGGAGTACAAGCGCGAGGCTTTCGAGCTGTTCGGCCAGCTGCTGGATTCGGTCAAGAACGAAGTGACCAAAGTTCTCATGACGGTGCGTGTGCAGTCCGGCGAGCAGATCGAGCAGGCAGCCGAAGCCATGGAAGACAAGGCCGAGCACATCGCCAACGTGACCTACACCGCACCCACCGAGACCGGCGAAGTCGAGACCATCGTCGACGCCACGACCCAGGTGGCCGAGGTGCCGCGGGTTGGCCGCAACGAGCCCTGTCCCTGCGGCAGCGGCAAGAAGTACAAGCATTGCCACGGCAAGCTCAGCTGAGCCGGCCGGTCCTGACCATCCCAGATTACGAGTCGCGCCATGCCCGTCAACCTGTCTGCCCCCAATCCGGCTGAACTCTTTCCCATCGCGGGCGTGCGCATCGGCGTGACCGAGGCAGGCGTGCGCAAGGCCAACCGCAAGGATTTGACGGTGGTGCTTCTCGACGAGGGCGCCTCGGTCGCCGGCGTCTTCACGCAAAACCGGTTCTGCGCTGCGCCCGTGCAGGTGTGCCGTGAGCACCTGGCCGCCGGCCGTGGCATCCGCGCCATGGTCATCAACACCGGCAACGCCAATGCCGGTACCGGGCAGGACGGCCTGATGCGCGCGCGCAGCACCTGCGCCGCGCTGGCCCGACAGCTCAAGCTCGCGCCTGAGCAGGTGCTGCCGTTCTCCACCGGCGTGATCATGGAGCAGCTGCCCCATGACCGCATCGAGGCTGGCCTGCCGGCGGCGCTGGCGGATGCCCGTGAGGACAACTGGCTGCGTGCGGCCGAGGGCATCATGACCACCGATACGGTGCCCAAGGCTTTTGGTGCCCAGCTCACGATCGCCGGCGTCAAGGTGAGCATCACCGGCATCAGCAAGGGTGCCGGCATGATCCGCCCCAACATGGCCACCATGCTGGGTTATATGGCAACCGATGCCCGGGTCAGCCCGGCCGTGATGCAGCAGTTGGCGCGCGAACTGGCTGACGGCTCCTTCAACCGCGTCACGGTCGACGGCGATACGTCGACCAACGATTCTTTCGTGGTGATCGCCAGCAACAAGGCCGCGCACCCGGTGATCGAGTCCCTGGACAGCGCCGCAGGCCAGCAGCTCAAGACGGCGATGCTGGAGGTGGCACGCAAGCTGGCCCAGGCCATCGTGCGCGACGGCGAAGGCGCCACCAAGTTCATGACCATCCGCGTGCAGGGCGGCAGATCAGCCGAGGAGTGCCGGTTGGTGGCCTATGCCATCGCCCATTCGCCGCTGGTCAAGACCGCCTTTTATGCCAGCGACCCCAACCTGGGCCGCATCCTGGCGGCCGTGGGCTACGCCGGCATTGCCGACCTGGATCAGAGTCGCATCGACCTTTTCCTCGACGACGTGCACGTCGCGGTGCAGGGCGGGCGCAACCCGTCCTACCGCGAGGAGGACGGCCAGCGCGTGATGAAACAAAGCGAGATCACCGTGCGCGTGGTGCTGGGCCGCGGACAGGCCGAGGAAACGGTCTGGACCTGCGACCTCAGCCACGAGTACGTCACCGTCAACGCCGACTACCGTTCCTGAGTTCCATGCAAGCCCAACTTGAGCGCCTGCTGCTGCGCGCCGAGCATCTGATGGCGCGCATCGAAGCCATCCTGCCGCAGCCGCTGAGCCAGCCCGACTGGGAGGCGTCGATCGCCTTCCGTTACCGCAAGCGCAGCTCCGGCCATGGGGTCATTGAGCCGGTGCGCCACATCGGCGTGATGAAGCTTGACCAGCTCAAGGAAATCGAGCCGCAGAAGGAAAAGATCCAGCGCAATACCGAGCAGTTCGTGCGCGGTCTGCCCGCCAACAACGTGCTGCTGACCGGCGCACGCGGCACCGGCAAGTCCTCGCTGATCCGGGCCTGTCTGCACACCTACGCGGAGCAAGGGCTGCGCCTGATCGAGGTCGACAAGAGCGACATGGTCGACCTGCCGGACATCGTGGAGGCCGTGTCGCAGCGTCCGGAGAAGTTCATCATCTTCTGTGACGACCTGAGCTTCGAGGACGGCGAGCCGGGCTACAAGGCGCTCAAGTCCATCCTCGACGGCACGGTGGCCGCCACCACGCCCAACATGCTGATCTACGTGACCAGCAACCGGCGTCACCTGTTGCCCGAATACATGAAGGACAACCTGAGCTACGCGCCCAGCGACGATGGCGAGATCCATCCGGGCGAGGTGGTGGAGGAAAAGATCTCCCTGTCCGAGCGTTTCGGCCTGTGGGTGAGCTTTTATCCCTTCAGCCAGGACGAGTACCTGACCATCGCGGCGCAGTGGCTCTCGTCCTTCGGTGTGTCCGGGCCGGCCATCGAAGCGGCCAAGCCCGAGGCGCTGGTCTGGGCGCTGGAGCGCGGTTCGCGCAGTGGCCGCGTGGCCTACCAGTTTGCCAAGGACTACGCCGGCAAGCACACGGCCTCATGAGTCGGGCTCCCCTGGTCGCTGATGGCGAGCGCCCGCGTGAGGGCGGTGCCGACCGGCCGGTGACCGAGGTGGCGGTCGGCGTGCTGCTCCAGCACGACGGCAGCTTCCTGCTCACCTCCCGTCCTGCCGGCAAGGTCTATGCGGGCTACTGGGAATTCCCCGGCGGCAAGCTGGAGACCGGGGAGAGCGTGGTCCAGGCCTTGCAGCGCGAACTCCACGAGGAACTGGGCATCGAGGCCGTGCAGATCCAGCCCTGGAAGTCCGAGTTGGTCGATTACCCGCACGCCCTGGTGCGCCTGAACTTTTGCAAGGTGCTGGCCTGGCATGGCGAGCTGCAGATGCGCGAAGGTCAATCCTTTGCCTGGCAGCAGTTGCCGGTAGCGGTGGTGCCCGTCCTGCCCGGTACGGTGCCGGTGTTGCAGTGGCTGGCGCAAGAACGCGGCTTTGCCGGCCCCACGCATCCGGTCGCCCCAGCGCCCTGAGGCGACGCCCCGGCTACTGCAGCTTGGGGTCGCCGAACTCCTGATCGTCGGGTGGTGCCTCGGCCGGCATGCGGAAGTCCTCGTTGGCCCAGGCGCCCAGATCGATCTTCTTGCAGCGTTCGCTGCAGAAGGGGCGGTAGGGGTTGCTGGGGGCGTACACACTGTCGCCGCCGCAGGTCGGACAGGTGACCAGCCGCGGCTGGCCTGTGCTGGCACGGTTGTCGGAACGTTGCATGGTCGGTGAAAGTTGGCCTGCCCGTCAGGAGCACAGCGTCAGCTCGAACGAGGCGTCCTGGTTGCTGGCGTGCAGGCGGGCGTCGTCCCGCAGCTGCATGAGCCGGATCGAGACGATGAGGCGGTTGCCGCTGATCTCCGGGATCAGGCCCAGGGCAGGGTCGATGCTCAGGCGCAGCAACTGGAAAGTGCGTCCCGGCGGCAAGGTTTGTTGGTACTGGCCCGCGGTGGCCATCACCTTTTGCGGCACACCCGAATCACGTAGCAAGGTCAGCAGCAGGCTGATGGCGTCGGCCAAAGGGGTGAGACTGGCAGCCCAGCGCTCCAGGTCGGCCCGGCGTGTGCTGCCGGACTCATGCTGCCAGGCAAAATAAGCCGGCAGATCGAAGGCGCAGGTGCCACCCGGAATGCCGATGCGGCTGCGGATGCTCATCAGCCAGTCGTTTTCCGTCAGCTGGTGGCCGGCTTTGCCGGCGAGGCTGTTGAGCTGGCTGTAGCAGTGTTCGATCTGCTGCAGGACCTCGTCAAGCACCGATTGCGCGATGCTCGGGTTGCCACGGTAGCCGTTGAGGATCTGTTTCTGTTTCTCCAGATCCCGCAGCACATCCGACTTGAGATCGGCGCGCGCACCGACGTCCATGACCTCGAACAGGCTGGCCAGGGCGTAATGGTGGTCCAGCGCATCCTCGCGAGCGACCAGCTCCAACAGACGGCGGAACAGGCTCTCCAGCCGCAGGTAGGTCCTGATGCGTTCGTTGAAGGGGTATTCGTAGGTGATCACGCTGGTATTTCCGGATCGCGAATCATAGCCCGAAGCGGGTCGCCAACTGCTGTACCAGACGGGCCAGTTGGGACAGAGTCATACCGTCATTGCAGACCACATGGTCGGCCGCGCGCAGGCGGGTGATGCGGCTGGCCTGACTGGCCAGGATGCGCTCGATCTCCTCGCGTCCCAGGCCGTTGCGCCGCTGAACCCGCTCGATCTGGGTCCCCGGGGGGCAGTCCACCACCAGGACCTGGTCGACCCGCTGGCGCCAGTGGGCGGATTCCAGCAGCAGTGGAATATCAAAGACGACGCAGCGATGACCGGCGTCGATCGCGGCCTGGGCCTGGCGGCCGGTTTCCTGGCCGACCAGCGGATGGACGATCTGCTCCAGGCGGCGGCGTGCGGTCGGATCGCTGAAGGCCAGCGCACGCATGCGGTCGCGATCGAGCGCGCCATCGGGCGTGATGAACTCCGGGCCGAAGGCCAGGGCAATCGGCTCGATGGCGCGGCCCCCAGCCGCAGTGGCCTGGCGTGAAATGGCGTCGGCGTCGACGATGGCTGCGCCGTGTTGCGACAACAGGTTGGCGACGGTGGTCTTTCCGCTGCCGATGCCGCCGGTGAGGCCGAGACGCATGACGCCCCGCATGGCCTACAACCCGATGAATTGAAGGATGCTTTGCGGTCCGAAGACCATGGCCGTCAGGCCGGCCGCCGCCAGGAAGGGCCCGAAGGGAACGTAGCCGCCTTCGCGCAGGCCGCTGCTGAATTTCAGGGCGATGCCGATCACGGCGCCGATTACCGAGGCCATCAGGATGATGGGGACCAGCGCCGTCCAGCCGAACCAGGCTCCCAGGGCCGCGTAGAGCTTGAAGTCGCCAAACCCCATGCCTTCCTTGCCGGTGACGAGCTTGAAGCTCCAGTAGACCAGCCACAAGGCCAGGTAGCCGGCCACGGCACCCCACAGCGCCGCGCCGAGGGAGACGCCACTCCACTGCATGGCCGCGGCGATCAGGCCGGCCCACAGCAGGGGCTGGGTGATGCTGTCCGGCAACAGGGTGGTGTCCCAGTCGATCAGGGCCAGGGCGACGATGGCGGCGGCGAAGGCGCACCAGGCGACGCCGCTCGGCGTGGCACCCCAGCGCCAGATGCAGTAGGCGAACAGGCTCGCCGTGGCCAGCTCGACCAGCGGATAGCGCAGACCGATGGGCGTGCTGCAGGCCGAGCATTTGCCGCGCAGGAAGAGATAGCTCAGGACCGGGATGTTCTCGTACCAGCGGATCTGGTGGCCGCACTGCTGGCAGCGGGAGCGTGGGACCAGCAGATTGAAAGGCTCGGCCGCTTCCGGCTCCTTGCCAGCCAGTTCGGCGCACTCGGCCGCCCACTGCCGCTCCATGATCTTGGGCAGGCGGTAGATCACGACATTGAGGAAGCTGCCGATCAGCAGCCCGAACACGCCGGCCAGGCCGGCGTCGAACATTTGCGATACCAGCATCAGACCACCTGACCCAGCTTGAAGATAGGCAAGTACATCGAGACCACGATGCCGCCGATCAGGCCACCGAGGAACACGATGATGATGGGCTCCATCAGGCTGGACAGGCCGGCAACCATGTCGTCCACCTCGGCTTCATAGAAGTCGGCGGCCTTGCCCAGCATGTGATCGATGGAGCCGGACTCCTCGCCGATGGCGCACATTTGCAGCACCATGGTCGGGAACAGATGGGCATTGCCCATGGCCGCCGTCAGGCTGGTGCCGGTGGAGACCTCCTGCTGGATCTTCACCGTGGCCATTTCGTAGACTGAATTGCCGGAGGCACCGCCGACCGAGTCCAGCGCCTCCACCAGCGGCACGCCAGCGGCAAACATGGTAGAGAGCGTGCGGGTCCAGCGGGCGATGCAGGATTTGTCGATCAGCACGCCGAAGACGGGTACCTTGAGCAGGATGCGATCCATGACCTCCTGCATCCTCTTGTTGCGCCTCCAGGCCTGGAAGAAGAAAAACAGGCCGCCGCCGATGCCGCCGAAGATCAGCCACCAGTAGGCCACGAAGAACTCGCTCATGGCGATCACGATGAGCGTGGGCGCCGGCAGGTCGGCGCCGAAGGAGCTGAACACCTCCTTGAAGGCTGGAATCACGAAGATCATGATCACCGCCACCACCACGAAGGCGACGACGACCACTGAGATCGGGTACATCAGCGCCGACTTGATCTTGGACTTGATCGCCTCGGTCTTCTCCATATAGACGGCCAGTCGGTCCAGCAGCTGATCCAGAATACCGGCCTGCTCGCCGGCCTCGACCAGGTTGCAGTAGAGGTTGTCGAAGTAGATCGGGTACTTGCGGAAGGCGGTGCTCAGCGAGGTGCCGGTCTCGACGTCGTTGCGGATGTCGTTGAGTAGCCGGGTCACACTCGGGTTGGGATTGCCGCGGCCGACAATGTCAAAGGCCTGCAGCAGCGGCACGCCGGCTTTCATCATGGTGGCGAGCTGGCGGGTGAAGATGGTCAGGTCTTTGGGTGTGACCTTCTTGCCCGAGCGCATCCGGCGCTTCTTGACCTTGCCCGCCATGATGCCCTGCCGGCGCAGCGACGCCATGACCTGGTTTTCGCCGGCGGCGCGCATCTCGCCGCGCACGGCCTTGCCATTGCGGTCCTTGCCTTCCCACTCGAAGACTTGCTCCTTCGCGCCTTGCGGTTTTGCTGTTGCCATGGTTTCCCCTGGATCCTTCTGATCTTTACTCGTTGGTGACGGCGATGACTTCTTCCTGCGACGTCAGGCCCATTTCGACCTTGTGCCGGGCGGACTGGCGCAGGCTGTGCACCCCTTCGGCTTGCGCCTGGGCAGCGATTTCCAGCGTTGAGCCGCCACGCAGGATGTTGCGCTGCAACGCTTCGGTGATCGTGGCATGACCTGACAGACGCCGCCCCGCCGCTTGTCGCCATTGTTGCAGGCCGAGCAGCCGAGCGGACGGTCGCTGATCCAGGAGCCGTCCGGCTTGAAGCCGGCGTTCGGCAGGGCCTTCCTGGGTGCCTTGATCTGGGCGTTGCAGTTCGGGCACAGGCGGCGCGCCAGGCGCTGCGCGGTGATCAGGATGACGCTGGAGGCGATATTGGACGGGGCGATGCCCATATTGCGCGTGCGTGTGAGCGTCGTCGGCACATCATTCGTGTGCAGGGCCGATATCTCCAGATGGCCAGTCGGGGGCGCCTTGATCGCTGCCGACACGGCGCCCGGGCCCGTGAGTTCGGCCATGAGCTTGGTCCGGTTACCGGCCGCCTGGCGATAGATCTCTTCCGCCGATTTCCGCTCCGGCTTGCCCGCAAGAATCAGGGTGCGGCCCAGTCCGGGCAGGGCCACGGGGGTGGAGCTTTCGCGGGAAATCGCGGTTTCAACGGCGGCCATGGACCCAGATCGTTCAATATTCTGAGGGGAAGTTACAAATCATCGCCGATTGCCCTGGCAATGTAAACGAGAGTTCCGTGACATTTTGCAAGCAGACGTCACCGCATGGCCTTCGAAGGCCGCCAGCGGTGGGTTGCGGCTGCGACACCCGCAGGGGGCGCACGCGTGCTCCCGAGAAAGGGAGGGGGAAATTGAATGGTCGGAATGAGAGGATTCGAACCTCCGACCCCTTCGTCCCGAACGAAGTGCGCTACCAGGCTGCGCTACATTCCGATTTTTCGAACTGCCGGCGATGCGTCAGGATTGACGCTCCAGCAATTGAGACGCCAATTGTATCAAACTGGCGGCATGGGGTCCGGCAGGCAGTTGCCGCGCCGCCGAAATAGCCCGTTGCGCCTCGCGCGCAGCGGCCTGACGCGACACATCCAGGGCGCCGGTGCGGCGCACGATGGTGATCACATGGTCCAGCTCCGTGACGGAGCCGTTCTCGATGGCGCTGCGGATCAGTTCGCGCTCCTGCGCCGAACCGCGTTGCATGGCCGCGATCAGCGGCAGCGTGGCCTTGCCTTCGCGCAGGTCGTCCCCCAGGCTCTTGCCCATCACCGTCGCGTCGCCCGCGTAGTCGAGCACGTCGTCGATCACCTGGAACGCGGTTCCCAGGGCCTGGCCGTAGTCGGCACAGGCCTCTTCCTGCGTCGGCGTGGCGCCGGCCAGGATGGCGCCGCAGCGCGCGCTGGCCTCGAACAGCTTGGCGGTCTTGGAGCGGATCACCTGCAGGTAACCGGTCTCGTCCAGATCGGCGTTGTGCATGTTCATGAGCTGTTGCACCTCGCCTTCGGCGATGACGTTGGTGGCGTTTGCCAGCACCTGCATGATGCGCATGCTCTGCGCATCCACCATCATCTGGAAGGCGCGGGAATAGAGGAAGTCGCCGACCAGCACGCTGGCCGGGTTGCCGAAAGTCTCATTGGCGGTGGCGTTGCCGCGGCGCAGGGCGGACTCGTCCACCACGTCGTCATGCAGCAAGGTGGCCGTGTGGATGAACTCCACCACGGCCGCCAGGTTGTAGCGCTGCTCACCGCGGTAGCCCAGGGCGCCGCAGGCCATCAGCAAGAGGGCAGGGCGCAGACGTTTGCCGCCGGCGCTGATGATGTAGCGTGCCACCTGGCCCACCAGGGGGACACCGGAGTCCAGCCTGTCGGCGATGACGCGGTCCACCTCCTGCATGTCGTCGGCGATCAGGGCAAGCGGGGAAACGGGGTGGGGTGCGTTCACGGGAGGGCAAGCCGGGTGGAAAGTGGCTCGATTATAGGAAGGCGCCGGCCCGGCCCCGGTAGCCCTTAGGGATGCTATGTCAGTGAGTGCAAACCGTGCTACAATATTCGGCTCTGCGGAAATCCGTCCGCTGGGGCTCATTCAAAGAGGTCATTCATGTACGCGGTCATAAAAACCGGTGGCAAACAGTATCGTGTTGCCGCTGGCGAAAAAATCAAAGTAGAACAGATTGCTGCGGACGTAGGCCAAGAGATCGTCATCGACCAGGTTCTGGCAGTCGGCAACGGCGCTGAACTCAAGGTGGGTACGCCCTTGGTGTCCGGCGCGACTGTCAAAGCCACTGTGGTGGCTCACGGCAAGCACGACAAGGTTCGCATCTTCAAGATGCGCCGTCGCAAGCACTATCAGAAACGTCAAGGGCACCGCCAGCAGTTCACCGAACTGCAAATCGGCGCGATTACTGCTTAAGGAGCATTAGTCATGGCACAGAAAAAAGGCGGCGGCTCTACGCGTAACGGGCGCGATTCGCAGCCCAAGATGCTCGGTGTGAAGGCGTTCGGCGGCCAGCAGGTCAGCGCCGGCTCCATCATCGTGCGCCAGCGTGGCACCAAGTTCCATCCCGGCACCAATGTCGGCATTGGCAAGGACCACACCCTGTTTGCACTGGTCGACGGCCAGGTGTCGTTTGCCGTCAAGGGTGAGCTCAACAAGCACACGGTGAACGTCACCTCCGCTTGAGGTCCCACTGGCTTCCGCACGAAACCCTGCGCCTCAAGCGCAGGGTTTTTGTTTTCGGCCCACGGTTTAGCTTCGCTGTGCGGAGTTAGCCTTTAACGCAAGCCGCCAGCGGCTTGTCATCTGGGACAATCGCTCTTATGAAGTTCGTTGACGAAGCCTTTATCGACATCGCCGCCGGCGATGGGGGGAACGGTTGCGTCTCGTTCCGGCATGAGAAGTACAAGGAGTTCGGCGGCCCCAATGGCGGCGACGGCGGCCGCGGCGGCCATGTCTTCGCGGTGGCCGACCCCAACCTCAACACCCTGGTCGATTTCCGCTTCACGCGTCGTTTCGACGCCAAGCGCGGCCAGCACGGCATGGGCTCGGACATGTTCGGCGCCGCTGGCGACGACATCACGCTCAAGATGCCGGTGGGCACCATCATCACCGACGCCGAGACCGGCGAAGTGCTGTACGAATTGCTGACGCCGGGCGAGGTCATCACCATTGCCAAGGGCGGCGACGGCGGCTTCGGCAACATGCGCTTCAAGAGCGCCATCAACCGCGCGCCGCGGCAAAAGACGCCCGGCTGGCCAGGTGAGAAGAAGAATCTCAAGCTCGAACTCAAGGTGCTGGCCGACGTCGGCCTGCTGGGCCTGCCCAATGCCGGCAAGTCCACCCTGATCACCGCCATCTCCAATGCCCGTCCGCGCATTGCCGATTACCCCTTTACCACGCTGCACCCCAATCTGGGCGTGGTGCGCGTCGGCCCCGAGCAGAGCTTCGTGGTGGCCGACCTGCCGGGCCTGATCGAGGGCGCGGCCGAGGGCGCCGGCCTGGGACACCTGTTCCTGCGCCACCTGCAGCGCACCCGCCTGCTGCTGCACGTGGTGGATCTGGCGCCCTTCGACGACAACGTCGACCCGGTCGCCCAGGCCAAGGCCATCGTGGCCGAACTCAAGAAATACGACCCGGCCTTGCACGAGAAGCCGCGCTGGCTGGTGCTCAACAAGGTCGACATGATCCCGGCCGACGAGCGCGAGACCCGCGTCAAGGACTTCGTCAAACGCCTGAAGTACAAGGGCCCGGTGTTCCAGATCTCCGCGCTCACGCACGAGGGCTGCGACCAGCTGGTCAAGGCCGTCTACGAGCAGGTCAAGGCGCAGCAGGTGGCCGAGCAGCCACCGGCCCCCGAGGTCGATCCGCGCTTCAAAGACCTGCCCGCTGATTCGTGACCCCGTGTAGGCGGGACGGTTGCGCCTCCGGGTGGCGCCCGTCAGCGAACTAGAATCTGCGCTTCAATCACCGCTGCCGGCCCGACCGGGCCGCCGCAGCCTTCAACATGAATCAGAAATCCGCAACAGGGGTCATGAGCGCGGCCCGGCGCATCGTCGTCAAGGTCGGCTCCAGCCTCGTGACCAACGAGGGGCGCGGCCTGGATGAGGCGGCCATCGAGGAGTGGAGCCGCCAGATTGCGGCCCTGGTGCGAGACGGCCGCGAGGTCATCATGGTCTCCAGCGGCGCCATCGCCGAGGGCATGAAGCGCCTGGGCTGGACCAGCCGCCCCAAAGAGATCCACGAACTGCAGGCCGCCGCCGCCGTCGGCCAGATGGGCCTGGCCCAGATGTACGAGACCCGCCTGCGCGCGCATGGCCTGGGCAGCGCCCAGGTCCTGCTCACACACGCCGACCTGGCCGATCGTGAGCGCTACCTCAACGCCCGCTCCACCCTGCTGACCCTGATCCAGCTGGGCGTGGTGCCGGTCATCAACGAAAACGACACCGTCGTCACCGATGAAATCAAGTTCGGCGACAACGACACCCTGGGCGCGCTGGTGGCCAATCTGGTCGAGGCCGATGCCCTGATCATCCTGACCGACCAGAAGGGCCTGTACACGGCCGACCCGCGCAAGGACCCGGCGGCGCAGTTCGTGCATGAAGCCCGGGCCGGCGATCCGGCGCTCGAAGCCATGGCCGGCGGCGCCGGCTCCAGCCTGGGCAAGGGCGGCATGATCACGAAGATCCTCGCCGCCAAGCGTGCGGCCGGTTCCGGCGCCTCCACCGTCATCGCCTGGGGCCGCGAGCCCGATGCGCTGCTGCGCCTGGCGCAGGGCGAGTCCATCGGCACCCTGCTGGTGGCCCAGACCGCCAAGAACCAGGCCCGCAAGCAGTGGATGGCGGACCATCTGCAGCTGCGCGGCGCCGTCGTGGTGGACGCCGGCGCGGCGCGCAAGCTGCTCGACGAGGGCAAGAGCCTGCTGCCCATCGGCATGACCGCAGTGGAGGGCGAATTCAAGCGCGGCGAGGTGATTGCCGTGCGTGACGAGCAGGGCACCGAGATCGCTCGTGGCCTGGCCAACTACGCCAGCGCCGAGGCGCGGCTGTTATGCCGCAAGCCCTCGGGTGAGTTCGAGAAGCTGCTGGGCTATACCGCGGAGCCCGAGATGGTGCATCGGGACAATCTGGTGCTGGCGCGCTGAAACTTGCGAATAAACCTACTGCGCGACCCGATCGCTGCGTTGGGCGGTGCTCGCCATCCTCACGTACAGGAAGTACGTTCCGGTGGCTGTGCTCCGGCCGCCTTGCGTTCGGGCCGCTCGCTACGGTTTTTTCGCAAGTTTTGCCGCTGGCCTACTGGCCCTGGGGTTCCGTACGATCTTTGCCCGCCTGCTCAGATTGCGGGTCGGGATCGAAGCTGGCCCCCGGCGGCAGTTCCAGCCCGTGGCCGGCCGCAGGCACGTGGTGCACGTGATCGCTCTCGCGGGGGCGCTGACCTTGCCGCAGGTAACGATTGCGGTGGTCGGTACGCGGCAGGTAACGCGCCAGTTCCGTCAGCGCCATCTCGTAGACGCCGCGTTTGAACTCCACCACCGCGTCCAGCGGCACCCAGTAGTCGTTCCAGCGCCAGGCGTCGAACTCGGGGTGGTCGGTCGCGCGCAGATTGAGGTGCCAGTCCTGGCCCAGCAGCTGCAGCAGGAACCAGATCTGCTTCTGGCCCTTGTAGTGGCCACGTGCTTCGCGTCGGATGTAACGATCCGGCACCTCGTAGCGCAACCAGTCGCGGGTCCGGGCCACGATGCGCACATGCTCGGGCTGGAGCCCGACTTCCTCGTTCAGCTCGCGGAACATGGCCTGTTCCGGGGTCTCCCCCCGGTCGATGCCACCCTGCGGAAACTGCCACGAGTGGGTGCGTATGCGTTTGCCCCAGAAAACCTGGTTTTTCTGGTTGAGCAGGATGATGCCGACATTGGGCCGAAAGCCGTCCCGGTCAAGCATAATCAAACCCCAAATTTTGAACTGTTTCCATTATGCACGGCACTTGCTGCGCATCAAGGGGATCAGCCTGCATCTGTCAGAAAAAGCACGCCATGAAAGCCTCCCAATTTCTCATCTCCACCCTCAAGGAAGCACCGGCTGACGCCGAGGTGGTGAGCCACAAGCTCATGATGCGCGCCGGCATGATCAAGAAGCTGGGCGCCGGCATCTACAACTACATGCCCATGGGCCTGCGTGTGATCCGCAAGGTGGAGGCCATCGTGCGCGAGGAGATGAACCGCGCCGGCGCCGTGGAACTCACCATGCCCGTGGTGCAACCCGCCGAGCTGTGGCAGGAGACGGGGCGTTTTGCCAAGATGGGCCCCGAGCTGCTGCGCATCAAGGATCGGCACGACCGCGACTTCGTCATCCAGCCCACCAGCGAAGAGGTGGTGACCGACATCGCGCGCCAGGAGATCAAGAGCTACAAGCAACTGCCCAAGAACCTGTACCAGATCCAGACCAAGTTCCGCGACGAGCGCCGTCCGCGCTTCGGCCTCATGCGCGGGCGCGAGTTCATCATGAAGGACGCCTACAGCTTCGACCGTGATCAGGTCGCGGCCAAGGCCAGCTACCAGGTGATGGCCCAGGCCTACCGCAAGATCTTCGACCGTTTCGGCCTCACTTACCGTGCCGTGGCCGCCGACAGCGGCGCCATCGGCGGTGACCTGAGCGAGGAGTTCCAGGTGATCGCCGCCACGGGTGAGGACGCCATCGTCTACTGCCCGGGCAGCGAATACGCGGCCAATATCGAGAAGGCCGAGGCCCTGGCGCCGCAACAGCCGCGTCCGGCCGCCCGCCAGGCCATGCAGAAGGTCGCCACGCCGGGCAAGAGCACCTGCCCCGAAGTGGCCGAGCTGCTGGGCCTGCCGCTCTCAAGCACGGTCAAGTCCATCGTGCTGGCCACCGACGAGATCACCGACAAGGATGAGATCGGCAAGACCACGGTCTGGCTGCTGCTGCTGCGCGGCGACCACGACATGAACGAAGTCAAGGTCGGCAAACTGCCGGGCATGGAAGGCGGTTTCCGTTTCGCCACCGAGGCCGAGATCGTCGAGCACTTCGGCGCCAAGCCGGGTTACCTGGGCCCGGTGGGCTTGAAGAAGCCCGTGCTCATCGTGGCCGACCGCGAGGTGGCGGTGATGGCCGACTGGGTCTGCGGTGCCAACGAGGCGGGCTTCCACACCACGGGCGTCAACTGGGGCCGCGACCTGCCCGAGCCGGATCGGGTGGCCGACATCCGCAACGTGGTGGCCGGTGACCTCTCGCCCGACGGCAAGGGCGCGCTGGCCATCGAGCGCGGCATCGAGGTCGGCCACGTGTTCTACCTGGGCACCAAGTACAGCCGTGCCATGAACGCCACTTTCCTGGACGAGAATGGCAAGCCGCAGTTCATGGAGATGGGCTGCTACGGCATCGGCATCACCCGCCTGCCGGCGGCGGCCATCGAGCAGAACCACGATGACAAGGGCATCATCTGGCCCGACGCCATCGCGCCCTTCGCCGTGGTGATCTGCCCCATCAACCCGGACCGCAGCCCCGAAGTCAAGGCCGCGTCGGAGCAGCTCTATGGCGAGCTGATGGCCGCCGGTGTGGACGTACTGCTGGACGACCGCGGCGAGCGCCCCGGCGCCATGTTCGCCGACTGGGAGCTGATCGGCGTGCCGCACCGCGTCACCATCGGCGACCGCACCCTCAAGGAAGGCAAGGTCGAGTACCAGCACCGCCGGGATGCGGCCGCCACGCCCGTCGCCCTGGTGGAGGTCGCGGCCCTGCTCCAGGCCAAGCTCAACGCCTGACGATGAGCGATCCGCAACCCGGCCTGCGGCGACGCGCGGGGCTGCAGGCCCTGGTGGCGACGGCCGGCTGGCTGGTCCTGCCGCGGGCTCATGCGGGTGGCCAGATCGAGGAGCCGCTGGCCGATGCGGTGCGCACCGCACTGAGCGCCGCCATCGCGAACCAGGCCCCACCGGTGCCGGACTTCACCGAGACCGAGGCCCGGCTGGCCTACCTGCGCTGGCTGGGGGCCATGAGCGAACGACTCATCAAGAAAAAGCCCGAGTGGCCGGCCCGGCGCGACTTTTTGCAGACCGTCTGGTACGAGAGCAAGCGCGCCGGCCTGGACACGGCCCTGGTGCTCGGTCTGATCCAGGTGGAGAGCAATTTCCGCAAGTTCGCGGTGTCCCGGGTGGGCGCGCGCGGCTACATGCAGGTCATGCCCTTCTGGGCGCGCCTGATCGGCGATGGTGATGCCGGCCGGCTGTTCCACATGCAGACCAATCTGCGCTTCGGCTGCGTCATCCTGCGCCATTACCTGGAGCGCGAGCGCGGCGACCTCTTCATGGCGCTGGGCCGCTACAACGGCTCACGCGGCAAGTCGCCCTATCCCAAGTCGGTGCTGGCAGCGCGGCGCCAGTGGGAGTATGCCGGCTGACTCTTGAGCTTGCTTGGCTGCAAGCCGCAGGCGCCGGACAGGAAAAAACCAACGGCAGCGCAGGCTGGCGGTGGTTCGGTCTGCAGCGGCGAAAGCTCAGGCCTGGGTGCCCAGCACCTTCTGCAACTCGCCGCTTTCGTACATCTCCATCATGATGTCGGAGCCGCCGATGAACTCGCCCTTGATGTAGAGCTGCGGGATGGTCGGCCAGTTGCTGTATTCCTTGATGCCCTGGCGGATGCCGTCGTCCTCCAGCACATTGACCGTCTTCACGCTCTTCGGGTCCACGCCGCAGGCCTTGAGCACCTGGATGGCGCGGCCCGAGAAGCCGCACATGGGGAAGCTGGCGCTGCCCTTCATGAACAGCAGGATGTCGTTGTTCTTGACGAGGTCGTCGATGCGTTGCTGGGCGTCGCTCATATTGGGTATCCTTGAAGTCGAATAATGCAATTATTTCATTTTTGGCCCCAGGCCGCAGAACCTATCTCATCATGAAAATCGGAAAAAACGCCGCGGTCACCATCCGCTACCGCATCAGCGACAGCACGGGCAAGCTGCTCGAAGACGGCAAGGAGCCCACGTCCTATCTGCACGGCGGCTATGGCAACACCTTCCCCAAGGTGGAAGAGGCACTGGAAGGCCAGGAGCAGGGTTACCAGGCCCAGCTGGAGTTGCAGCCCGCCGACGCCTTCGGCGAGCGCGACGAGAGCCTGGTCCAGGTCATCCCCAAGACCCAGTTTCCGCCCGGCGTCAAGGTCGGCGGCCAGCTCGAAGGCCGCGGTGAAGACGGCCACACCCATGTCTTCACCGTGGTGAAGATCAAGGGCCCCGAGGTGCATCTGGACGGCAACCACCCGCTGGCGGGCAAGGCCCTGCGTCTGAACCTCACGGTGGTGGACGTGCGCGCCGCCAGTGCCGAGGAGATTGCCCATGGCCACGTGCACGGGGCGCACGGCCACCATCACTGACGCTGCGCTGCGTACTCAGGCCGCAGGGGACCTGCCGCCGCTGCAGCGCTCGATACCGGCGAGATCCTGGCGCGACTGCACATCCTCGAAGCCGGCCTGCGCCAGCAGCGCTCGCACCGCCGGCGCCTGATCCCAGCCATGCTCCAGCAGCAGCCAGCCGCCGCCGCAGAGCCGGGTCCGGGCCTGGCTGACGATGGCGCGGATGGCGTTCAGGCCGTCGGGACCGGAGGTCAGCGCCAGCTGCGGCTCGTGCCCCAGCTGCTCCAGGTGCCGGTCGCCTTCGGCGATGTAGGGCGGGTTGGAGACGATGAGGTCGTGGCGCTCGCTCACACCGTCGAGCCAGTTGCCTGAGTCGAACGTCACCTCCAGTCCCAGGCGCCGGGCGTTGGCCTGCGCCACCGCCAGTGCGTCGGTGCTGGCGTCCAACGCGCTCACCCGGGCGTCGGGACGCTGCGCCTTGATGGCCAGCGCAATGGCGCCACTGCCGGTGCCCAGATCCATCACCAAGGGTGCGGCCAGGTCCTGGAGGCGCTCCAGCGCCCAGTCCACCAGCGTCTCGGTATCGGGTCGCGGGTCCAGCACCCGCGCATCGATCTGCAACTCCAGACCGTAGAACTCGCGCACGCCGGTCAGGTAGGCCAGCGGGGCGCCGGCGGCGCGCCGGCGGGTGAGGTCGAGGTAGCGTTGCTCGGCCTCGGGCGCGAGCACATCGCTGTCGTGCGCCAGCAGCCAGGCACGGTCGTGTTGCGGCCGGCCCAGCGCGTGCAGCAGCAGCAGCTGGGCGTCCAGCCGCTCCAGCCCGAGGCGGGTACAGGCGGCGGCGATGGCCTGGCGGATGTCCATGGTGTTTACGCCGTGCCAACCTCGAGCTCGGCCAGCTGCTCGGCCTCGCGCGCATGGCGCAGCGCGCTCACCACGTCGTCCAGCTCGCCCTCCATGATGCGGTCGAGCTTGTAGAGCGTGAGGTTGATGCGGTGGTCGGTGAGTCGCCCCTGCGGGAAGTTGTAGGTGCGGATGCGGTCGCTGCGGTCGCCGCTGCCGATCAGGCCCTTGCGCATCGCCGCGTCTTTCGCCGCGCGCTCGCTGCGCTCCTTCTCCTGGATGCGGGCCGAGAGCACCTGCAGCGCCTTGGCCTTGTTGCGGTGCTGGCTGCGGTCGTCCTGGCATTCGGCCACGATGCCGGTGGGCAGGTGGGTGATGCGCACGGCCGAGTCGGTCTTGTTGATGTGCTGGCCGCCGGCCCCGCTGGCGCGGTAGGTGTCGATGCGCAGATCGGCCGGGTTGATCTGCACGGCCTGGGTTTCGTCCGGCTCGGGCAGCACGGCCACGGTGCAGGCGCTGGTGTGGATGCGGCCCTGGGTCTCGGTGGCGGGCACACGCTGCACACGGTGGCCGCCGGACTCGAAGCGCAGGTCGCCGTAAACGTGGTCACCGGCGATGCGCAGCACCACCTCCTTGTAGCCGCCCAGTTCGCTGGGTGACTCGCTGATGAGCTCGGTCCTCCAGCCGCGCCGCTCGCAGTAGCGGCTGTACATACGCAGCAGGTCGCCGGCGAACAGAGCCGATTCATCACCGCCGGTGCCGGCGCGGATCTCCATGAAGGCGTTGCGGGCGTCGTCCGGGTCCTTGGGCAGCAGCAGGCGTTGCAGCTCCGCTTCCAGCTGGGCCAACTCGGCGCTGGCGGCGGCCACCTCCTCGCGCGCCATGTCGGCCATGTCCGGGTCGGCCAGCATGTCCTGCGCGCCGGCCAGATCGGTCTCGCGTTGCTGGTAGCGGGCGTAGCGGCCGGCGATCTGCGTCACTTCGTTGTGCTCGCGCGAGAGCACGAGGAATTGGCTCATGTCGGCCATGATGTCCTCGCGCGAGAGCAGGAAGTTCAGTTCTTCCAGGCGCTGGGCGTAGCGTTCGAGTTGCTGGCGCAGAAACGGTTTCATGCAGATCTTCTGGTTCGGTTCGACGGCCGGACCCCTTGGACCGGGCCGGCAGAGGGTGTGTCCTCGCCCCGATCGGGCAAGGTGCGGACGGGCGCCGCTAACGCTCTTTGCGCAGGAAGAAGTGCTGGATGGCGGCGCTGGCGCGTTCGCGCGCTTCGGCGTCGCCGGCATGCAGCTCGGCCAGGGCGCCGTGCAGCATCTTTTGCGTCAGGCCCTTGGCCAGCGCTTCGAGCACCGCGTCCGTGTCCGTGCCCCGGGCCAATGCCTTGCGCGCGCGGGCGAGCTCGGCGCCGCGCCATTCCTCGGCCTGGGCATTGAGCTGCTGGATCAGCGGCACACTGCTGCGCTGGTCCATCCAGTGCATGAAACTCTGCACGCCGGCGTCGATGATGACTTCGGCCTGGGCCACGGCCGCCTGGCGGTTGGCCTGGCCGGTCTGCACCACGGCGGCCAGGTCGTCCACCGTGTAGAGGTAGACGTCCGACAGGCTCTTGACCTCGGGTTCGATGTCGCGCGGCACGGCCAGGTCCACCATGAACATGGGGCGGTGCTTGCGTTGTTTGAGTGCGCGTTCCACCGCGCCCAGGCCGATCAGCGGCAGGGTGCTGGCGGTGCAGCTGATGACGGCGTCGAACTCGTGCAGGCGGCCCGGCAGGTCGGCCAGGCGCATGACTTCGGCGCCGAAGCGGCTGGCCAGCTTCTCGCCGCGGTCCAGCGTGCGGTTGGCGATGACCATGGACTTCGGGCTGCGGGCCGCGAAGTGGGTGGCGGCCAGCTCGATCATCTCGCCGGCACCGACGAAGAGGATGCGCACCTGGTGCAGGTCCTCGAACAGCTGGCCGGCCAGGCGCACGGCGGCGGCGGCCATGCTGATGGAGTGGGCACCGATCTCGGTGGAAGTGCGCACTTCCTTGGCCACGGCAAAGGAGCGCTGGAACAGCTGGTTGAGCGTGGTGCCCAGGGCGCCGGCTTCCTCGGCCACGCGCACGGCGTCCTTGAGCTGGCCCAGGATCTGCGGCTCGCCCAGCACCATGGAGTCCAGCCCGCTGGCGACGCGGAAGGCGTGGCGCGCGGCCTGGTCGCCTTCGAGCGCATAGGTGTGCGAACGCAGCTCCTCGGCCGAGACACCACCGCTCTTGGCCAGCCAGGCCAGCGTGGGGGCGAGCTCCAGCTGTTCGCCGGCGCAATAGATCTCGGTACGGTTGCAGGTGGAGAGGATGGCGGCCTCGGGCGGGCGCGAAAGCGAGCCGCGCAGGCCGTGCAGCGTGGGGGCCAGCTGGTCGACGGCGAAGGCAAACCGGCCGCGTAAATCGAGCGGCGCGGTCGTGTGATTGATGCCCAAAGTCCAGACTGCCATGACGGGATTATAAAATTTACAGATTCACTCGGGGTTGGAGCCGTTTTTGGCGGCCCCGCCCGTCCCCATGAACCTGCTGGATATCCTGCTGCATCTGCTGAATTTTGTCGCCCCGGCGCTGGCGCTGGCCGTCCTGTTGCCGCTGCTCAGCCGCCTGTTCACGAAGAGGCAGGCCCGGCTGCTGCCTTGGTGGGGGCAGGTGCTGCTGAATTTTGTGGTGGGGGTGGCAGCGCTGCTGGCGGCCCTGTGGCTGCTCGGGCGCGACGGCAAGATGGCCGGTTATGCCGCCCTGGTGCTGGCAGTGGCCACCAGCCAGTGGGTGCTGGTGCGCGGCTGGCGCCGTTGAGCAGCGCCCAGGCAACCAAGCCGGGCACGGCCCGGCCTGATTCGTCCGGACCGGATTCAGAAGTTGACGACAGCGCCGAACGACAGGCGCGAGATGTCGGTCCTTTCGTTGGTGGTCGGGATCTTGATGCGGCCCAGGCTTTCGTACTGCAGACGCAGACTGAACTGGGGGGTGATCTTCACCTGGCCACCAAAGCCGAAGACCAGGTCGTCGGGCAGGCCGCGGACCTCGTTGTTGTGCAGGCCGATACCGAGCTTGCCGAACAGATCGACATCGCGGTTGATCGGCAGGATGCCGACCGCCGTGGCGCTGACCATGGTTTCGTTGATGCTAACGCGACCGGTTCCGGGTGCGACAGCGGTGGCGCTGCCGAACTGCGTGATGCCGGCCTCGAAGTTCAGGTTAGGCAGGTAGCGATAACCGGCCGAGGCGGTCAGCGCGCCGGGGCTGGTGGCGCTGTAGCCGCTGATGCTGGCGGTGCCGTAGTCAACCGCACCGTACAAGCGGGACGACTGGGCCAGGGCCGGGGCCGCCGCCGCGCTGCACAGCAGGGCGGTGACGAGCAGCTTTCTCGTAGCGATATTCATAGGTTTTCCATAGGTTCCAGCGTAGGCCGGGCAAAAATTATCGACCCCTGCACCGGTGCTGCTGTAACCAACTGTGACGCTCGAAGCACCCTGGCGCCCATGAAAAAGCCGGGCATGGCCCGGCTTGGTCGGCGAGGCTGTCGGGCGCTCAGAAGTTGAGCACGCCGCCGATCGTGACGCGGCTGATGTTGGCGCCGGGGTCGGTCTCGGTGGACTTGGCCTTGCCCAGCGCCTCGAACTGCAGGCGCATGCCAAACTGGCGCGTGAAGTTCAGCTGGCCGCCGAAGCCCAGGATGACGTTGCCGGTGGTGTGGGGCGCGTACGTTCCGCTGTAGGCGCCGGTGCCGACCATCTTGACGGTATGGAAACCCAGGCCGGCCTTGCCGAACAGTTCGAAGTTCGGGCTCAGCGGCAGGAAACCGACGGCCAGGAAACGCATGTCGCTCTGGCGGGCCGTGCTGGTGCCGCTGCCGTCGACCAGGGTGGAGTCGCCGTAGCCCGTGAAACCGCCTTCGGCGGCGACATTGCGGTTGAAACGATAACCGGCCGAGAGTGTCAGGGAACCGGGATCGGGGTAATCGGTGTTCCTCATGTTCAGGCGGCCGACGTCCACTGCGCCATACCAATGGCCAGCCGACTGGGCAAGAACGGGAGTGACGGCAGCAGCGCACAGCAGCGCCATTGCAAGGGTTTTCTTCATCTGGGCTCCGAAGGAGTTGGATACAAAAAAGTGTTGCCGGCCGACCTTGCGGGGCAACTACTCCATGAAACGCCCTGAGGGACTCAGGGGTTGACCGGGGGCTAGGGGGTGAAGCAGTCTACCCGGTCGGTGATGATGCCATCCAGGCCCTGGCCCAACAGGCGTCTGGCCGTCGCTTCGTCGTTGACGGTGTAGGCCAGGCAGCGCAGACCGGCGCTGCGCGCCTGCGTCAGGCTGGCCGTGTCCCACAGCGTGTAGCGGCAGACCACGGCCACGCAGCCCAGGGTGAGCGCGGCCTCCAGCCAGCCGGTGCCCAGCTGGTCCAGCAGCAGCCCGCGCGGCAGGGCCGGGGCAGCCTCGCGTGCGCCCTGTAGGGCCTCCACCTGAAAGGAAGTCAGCAAGGGTGGCACGGCCCGGCCTAACCACAGGCGCGCGGCCGCAGCGGCCACGACAGCGCCGGTGTGGCGTTCGCTGCCCGGTGTGGGCTTGATCTCGATGTTGAGCCGGTGGTCGTGGTCCAGGCAGTAGCGGGCGATCTGCTCCAGCGTGGGCAGCGGTTCGCCGGCAAAGGCGGCCGAGTGCCAGCGCCCGGCGTCGAGTTGCGCGAGCGCCTGCCAGGGCAGGGCGCCGGCCGTGCCGGTGCCGTTGGTGGTGCGCTCCAGGGTGGCGTCGTGCAGCAGGAAGGGCACCCCGTCGCTGGAGAGCTTCACATCGCATTCGAACATGCGGTAACCGTGCGACGCGCCCAGGCGAAAGGCGGCCAGGGTGTTCTCGGGGGCCAACCGGCCGGCGCCGCGGTGGGCGATCCAGCGTGGGTAGGGCCAGTGCTGCGTGAGGTCCGTGGGGTTGGTGTTCATAGCCGCTTGCCAGTGCTGGCATCGAAGCGGTGCAGCCGGTCGGCCTGCGGCGCCAGGTGCAGTGTGCTGCCGATGGCCGGTGCCATACCCGACTTCTCGTCGACGCGCACGATCATGGCCTCGCTGCCAATGCGCGTGTAGACCAGGCGCTCGGCGCCCAGCATCTCCACCGCCTCCACCTGCACGCTCCAGCCCTGGGCTGCCGGCTGCGGCACGATCTGCAGGTGTTCGGGCCGGATGCCCAGGACGGTGCCGGCCTGCACATGGGGCGCGCTGGTCAGCAGGTTCATGGGCGGTGCGCCGATGAAGCTGGCCACGAAGGTGGAGGCCGGGCGGTGGTAGACCTCTTCCGGCGTGCCGAATTGCTCCATGACACCGGCATTCATGACGATCATGCGCTGCGCCAGCGTCATGGCCTCGACCTGGTCGTGCGTGACGAACAGCGAGGTGATGCCGAGTTCGCGGTGCAGTTTCTGGATTTCGAGCCGCGTTTGCGCGCGCAGCTTGGCGTCCAGGTTGGACAGCGGCTCGTCGAACAGGAAGACCTGGGGCTGGCGCACGATGGCGCGGCCCATGGCCACACGCTGGCGCTGGCCGCCCGAGAGCTGGCGCGGCTTGCGTTCCAGAAAAGGCATCAGCTCCAGGATGCCGGCGGCCTTCTCGACGCGGGTGCGGATCTCGTCCTTGGGCACCCGGGCGATCTTCAGGCCGTAGGCCATGTTCTCGTACACGCTCATGTGCGGGTAGAGCGCGTAGTTCTGGAACACCATGGCGATGTCGCGTTCGGCCGGCTCAAGACTGTTGACCACACGCGCGCCGATGCGGATCTCGCCGCCGCTCACCTCCTCCAGCCCGGCCACCATGCGCAGCAGGGTGGACTTGCCGCAGCCCGAGGGGCCGACGATGACAACGAACTCGCCATCGGCAATGGTGGCGCTGACGCCGTGGATGACCTGGTTGGCCCGGGGGCCGTGGCCGTAGCGTTTGATGACGTGATCGAGTGTGAGGCTGGCCATTATTTTTCGGTGTCCACCAGGCCCTTGACGAACCATTTTTGCATGAGCATGACCACCAGGGCCGGCGGGATCATGGCCAGCATCGCCGTGGCCATGATGATGTTCCATTCGTTGGCGGCGTCGCCGCCGCTGATCATGCGCTTGATGCCGATCACCACCGGGTACATGTCTTCCCGGGTCGTGACCAGCAGCGGCCAGAGGTACTGGTTCCAGCCGTAGATGAACTGGATCACGAATAGCGCGGCGATGCTGGTGGACGACAGCGGCAGCAGCACGTCGAGGAAAAAGCGCAGCGGTCCGGCGCCATCCATGCGCGCGGCCTCGGCCAGCTCGTCGGGCACCGTCATGAAGAACTGGCGGAACAGGAAGGTGGCGGTGGCCGAGGCGATCAGCGGGATAGTGAGCCCGGCATAGCTGTTGAGCATGCCCAGGTCGGAGACGATCTGATAGGTCGGGCCGATGCGCACCTCCACCGGCAGCATCAGCGTGACGAAGATGGCCCAGAAGAACAGCATGCGGAAGGGAAAACGGAAGTAGACGATGGCGTAGGCCGAGAGCAGCGAGATCGCGATCTTGCCGAAGGCGATCACCAGCGCAGACACCAGGCTGACCCACATCATGCGGCCCACCGGGGCGGTGGAGGCCGGCCCGCTGTCGCTGCCGCGCAGCGCCGTCACGTAATTGGTCCAGAACTGGTCACCCGGCAGCAGCGGCATGGGCGTCTGCACGATGGCCTCGGCCGTGTGGGTGGAGGCCACGAAGGTGATGTAGACCGGGAAGGCGACCACCGCCACGCCCAGCAGCAGCACGAGGTGGGACATGAAGCCCAGGAAGGGGCGGCGTTCGACCATGTCAGTAGTTGACTTTGCGTTCGACGAACTTGAACTGCACCACCGTCAGCGCCACGACGATGACCATCAGCACCACCGACTGCGCGGCCGAGCCGCCCAGGTCCAGGGCCTTGAAGCCATCGTAATAGACCTTGTAGACCAGGATGGCGGTCTCCTTGCCCGGCCCGCCCTGGGTGGCGGCGTCGACGATGGCGAAGGTGTCGAAGAAGGCGTAGACCACGTTGATCACCAGCAGGAAGAAGGTGGTGGGCGAGAGCAGGGGGAAGACGATGGTCCAGAAGCGGCGCCAGGGCCGGGCGCCGTCGATGGCGGCCGCCTCGATCAGCGACCTGGGGATGGACTGCAGGCCGGCCAGGAAAAAGAGGAAGTTGTAGGAGATCTGCTTCCACACGGCAGCCAGCACGATCAGCGTCATCGCGTGGTCGGCATTGAGCAGGTGGTTCCAGTCCACGCCGGCGCGGCGTAGCGCATAAGAGACGATGCCGATGCTGGGCGCGAACATGAAGAGCCAGAGCACGCCGGCCACGGCTGGCGCCACCGCATAGGGCCAGATCAGCAGCGTCTTGTAGGCCATGGCGCCGCGGATCACGCGGTCGGCAAAGACGGCCAGCAGCAGGGACACGGCCAGCCCCAGGCCGGCCACCAGCAGCGAGAAGACGGCCGTGGTCTGGAAGGAGGCGAGGTAGGTCTCGTCGTGCCAGAGGTTTCGGAAATTTTCCAGTCCGACCCATTCGGTCGAGGTGCCGAAGGCGTCGGACTGCTGCAGCGACTGCAGCAAGGCCTGGCCGGCCGGCCAGAAGAAAAACACGGCGATCACGACCCCCTGCGGCGCCAGCAGCAGCCAGGGCAGCCAGCGGTGGCGGAAGACGACGCGTTTTTCCATGGGGGCGTCTTAGTTCGCGGCGGCCCTCCCCGCGGGGCGGGGAGGGTAGTGGAGGGGTGCCGTCATGACAGCCACAGGCCAATAAGTCCGTCAGGACTTATTGGCTTTCGCGAAACGCTCCAGCTGCTCGTTGCCGCGCTTGACAGCGGTGTCCAGCGCTTCCTTCGGGGCCTTCTTGCCCGACCACACCAGTTCGAGCTCCTCGTCGATGATGGCGCGGATCTGGTTGAAGTTGCCCAGGCGGATGCCGCGTGACTTGTCGGTGGTCTTGCGGATCATCTGGTTGACGGCGGTGTCCGTGCCGGGGTTCTGCTTGTAGAACCCCGACTTCTCGGTCAGCTGGAAGGAGGCCAGGGTGACCGGCAGGTAGCCGGTGCGCTGGTGGCTCTTGGCCTGGATCTCGGCGCTGGTCAGGTAATGGAAGAAATTGGCTACGCCCTTGTATTCGGCTGCCTTCTTGCCCGACATCACCCACAGCGAGGCGCCGCCGATGATGGTGTTCTGCGGCGCGCCGACCACATCGGGGTAGTAGGGCAGCGGCGCGATGCCGAAGTCGAACTTGGCGTTCTTCTTGATGCTGGCGTAGGTCGAGGAGGAGGCCGTGGCCATGGCGCATTCGCCCGAGTAGAAGGCGGCATCCGGCACGTTGCCGCGGCCCCGGTAGACGAACAGGCCCTGCTTGGACATATTGGCCAGATTCTCGATGTGGCGCACGTGCAGCGGGCTGTTGAAGGCCAGCCGCGCCGAACTGCCGCCAAAGCCATTGTTCTGGCTGGCGAACAGGGTGTTGTGCCAGGTCGAGAAGCTCTCGAGCTGGGTCCAGCTCTGCCAACTGGTGGTGTAGGGGCAGCTGTAGCCGGCGATCTTGAGCTTGGCGGCGGCCAGGGTCAGTTCGGGCCAGGTGGCCGGCGGTTTGTTCGGGTCCAGGCCGGCCTTGCGGAAGGCGTCCTTGTTGTAGTTCAGCACGGTGGTCGAGCTGTTGAGCGGAAAGCTCAGCATCTGGCCATTGGGGGCGGTGTAGTAGCCCACCACGGCCGGAATGTAGGCACCGGCGTCGAACTTGTAGCCGGCATCGGCCATGACCTTGCCCACCGGGATCACGGCGCCCTTGGCCGACATCATGGTCGCGGTGCCGACTTCATAGACTTGCAGGATGTGCGGGGCATTGCCGGCGCGAAAGGCAGCGATGGAGGCCGTCATCGACTCGTCGTAGCTGCCCTTGTAGGTCGGCACGACCTTGTAGTCCTTCTGGCTGGCGTTGAAGCCGTTGGCCAGGTCGATGACCCAGTCGTTCAGGCCACCGGTCATCGAATGCCACCACTGGATCTCGGTCTGGGCCTGGGCGGGGGCCATGAGCAGGACGGACAGGGCGGCGGCGCCGAGGCGCAGGATCGGTTTCATGCGTGGACTCCTTGTAGACAAGCCTTCCAGCGTAGGCCGGGTATGTGACAGAAGGATTAAGCGGCGATTACGCCTGCTTGGGACTTCGGGGTTTCCCCATGCGGCAGGCAGGCCCAATACCGGCCCGGGTTCGGCTCATGTTGCACTGCGGTAACATCTCGCCTCAGCCGGTAGCCCCGTTCTGGCTGAAATTCCAGGTTTCCCATGAACGCACCGACTCCGCTAGATCAATTTGTGGATGCAGCCGGCCACGCGCCGCATGGTCACGAGCGCATCCGCGAAATCCCCTACAACTACACCTCGTTCTCCGACCGCGAGATCGTCATCCGCCTGCTCGGGCCGCGCGCCTGGGAGGTGTTGAACCAGTTGCGCGAGGAACGCCGCACCGGGCGCTCCGCCCGCATGCTGTACGAGGTGCTGGGCGACATCTGGGTGGTGCAGCGCAACCCCTACCTGCAGGACGACCTGCTGGACAACCCGAAGCGCCGCCTGCTGCTGGTCGAGGCCCTGCACCATCGCCTGGGCGAGGTGCAAAAGCGCCGCACGCCGCAGATCGACCCGCAGCGCGACGTGCTGGTGGGCGAGCTGCTGGCGGCGGCCAGCCGCGCGGTCGAGACTTTCAACGCCTCCTTCCAGGACATCGCCGCGCTGCGCCGCAAGGCCATGCGCATCCTGAGCCGACTCACGGCCAAGGACAACGTCAAGTTCGACGGTCTGTCGCGCGTGTCGCACGTGACCGACGCCACCGACTGGCGGGTCGAGTACCCCTTTGTGGTGCTGACCCCGGACAGCGAGGCCGAGATGGCGCGCCTGGTCAAGGGCTGCATCGAACTGGGCCTGACCATCATCCCGCGCGGGGGCGGCACTGGCTACACCGGTGGCGCCGTGCCGCTGAGCTGGAAGAGTGCGGTGATCAACACCGAAAAACTCGAAGCCATGACCGAGGTGGAGATGGTGCAGCTGCCCGGGCTGGAGCGCCCGGTGCCCACCATCTGGACCGAGGCGGGCGTGGTGACGCAACGTGTGGCCGATGCTGCCGAGCGCGCCGGTTTTGTCTTTGCCGTGGACCCGACCTCGGCCGAAGCCTCCTGTGTGGGCGGCAATATCGCCATGAACGCCGGCGGCAAGAAGGCCGTGCTCTGGGGCACGGCGCTGGACAACCTGGTCAGCTGGCGCATGGTCACGCCCGACGCCGGCTGGCTCGAAGTCACGCGCCTGCAGCACAACCTGGGCAAGATCCACGACGCCGACGTCGCCAGCTTCGAACTCAAGTACTTCGAGGCCGACGGCAAGAAGCTGGTCAAGACCGAGCGCCTGGACATTCCGGGCCCGAGCTTTCGCAAGGCGGGCTTAGGCAAGGACGTCACCGACAAGTTCCTCGCCGGCCTGCCCGGCATCCAGAAGGAAGGCTGCGACGGCCTGATCACCAGCGCGCGCTGGGTGGTGCACCGCATGCCGGCCCACACCCGCACCGTCTGCCTGGAGTTCTTCGGCCACGCCCGTGACGCGGTGCCCAGCATCGTCGAGATCAAGGACTACATGTTCGCCGAGCAGAAGCGCAGCGGCGTCCTGCTGGCCGGCCTGGAGCACCTGGACGACCGCTACCTGAAGGCCGTGGGCTACGCCACCAAGAGCAAACGCGGCGGCCTGCCCAAGATGGCGCTGTTCGGCGACATCGTCGGCGACGACCCCGACGCCGTGGCGCGCGCCACCAGCGAGGTGGTGCGCATCGCCAATTCGCGCAGCGGCGAGGGTTTCATCGCCATCACCGCCGAGGCGCGCAAGAAATTCTGGCTGGACCGCAAGCGCACGGCCGCCATCAGCAAGCACACCAACGCCTTCAAGATCAACGAGGACGTGGTGATCCCGCTGCCGCGCATGGCCGAGTACACCGACGGCATCGAGCGCATCAACATCGAGCTCTCCCTGCGCAACAAGCTCCAGCTGTGCGACGAGCTGGAGTTCTTCTTCAGCGTGGACAATCTGCCCCATCTGCTGGCCATCAGCAAGCAGGACGACGCCAGCGAGGCGCCGTCGGCCGAGCTGATGGAGGAGCGGGTGGCCCAGGCCCTGGCCCTGGTGCGCGAGGTGCGGACCCAGTGGCAGGACTGGCTGGACCGGGTGGACCAACTCTTTCCGCAGTTGCAGGACCACACCCTGCGCGCGAGCTGGAAGGCCCAGATCCGCGACCCGCTGGAGGGCATCTACACCGGCCGCGCCTTCGAGGCCATGCTGGCCGAGTGCAACGCCATCCAGCAGCGCGTGCTCAAGGGCCGGGTCTGGGTGGCGCTGCACATGCACGCCGGCGACGGCAATGTGCACACCAACATTCCCGTCAACAGCGACGACTACGAGATGCTGCAAGCCGCGCACGGCGCGGTCAAGCGCATCATGGCGCTGGCGCGTTCGCTCGACGGCGTGATCTCCGGCGAGCACGGCATCGGCATCACCAAGCTGGAATTCCTCAGCGATGCCGAGATCCAGCCCTTTGCCGATTACAAGCAACGCATCGACCCCGAGGGGCGCTTCAACCGCGGCAAGCTGCTGCGCGAGGCCGCCCATCCGGCCGACCTGACCAACGCCTACACGCCCAGCTTCGGCCTGATGGGCCACGAGTCGCTGATCATGCAGCAGAGCGACATCGGCGCCATCGCCGAGAGTGTCAAGGACTGCCTGCGTTGCGGCAAGTGCAAACCGGTGTGTTCCACCCACGTGCCGCGCGCCAACCTGCTCTACAGCCCGCGCAACAAGATCCTGGCCACCTCGCTGCTGGTCGAGGCTTTCCTGTACGAGGAACAGACCCGCCGCGGCGTGAGCATCAAGCACTGGCAGGAGTTCGAGGACGTGGCTGACCACTGCACGGTCTGCCATAAGTGCCTCTCGCCCTGCCCGGTGAAGATCGACTTCGGCGACGTGTCGATGAACATGCGCAACCTGCTGCGCAAGATGGGGCAGAAGACCTGGCGGCCCGGCAACGCGGCGGCCATGTTCTTCCTCAACGCCACCAGCCCCGAGACCATCAAGCTCATGCGTTCGGCCATGGTCGGCGTGGGTTTCAAGGCCCAGCGCCTGGCCAACCAGGTTCTGCGAGGGCTGGCGCGGCGCCAGACCAACCGGCCGCCGGCCACGGTGGGCCCCGCGCCCATCAAGGAGCAGGTGATCCACTTCATCAACAAGAAGATGCCCGGCGGCCTGCCCAAGAAGACGGCGCGTGCCCTGCTGGACATCGAGGATGCCGATTACGTCCCCATCATCCGCGATCCGCAGGCCACCACGCCGGAGACCGAGGCGGTGTTCTATTTCCCCGGTTGCGGCTCGGAGCGCCTGTTCAGCCAGGTGGGCCTGGCCACCCAGGCCATGCTCTGGCATGCCGGTGTGCAGACCGTGCTGCCGCCGGGTTACCTGTGCTGCGGTTATCCGCAGCGCGGCAGCGGCCAGTTCGACCGCGCCGAGAAGATGATCACCGACAACCGGGTGCTGTTCCACCGCGTGGCCAATACCCTGAACTACCTGGACATCAAGACCGTGGTGGTGAGCTGCGGCACCTGCTACGACCAGCTGCAGGGCAATGTGCTCAAGAGCGAGCGCTGCTGCGGCGAGTCCGGCACGCTGGGCGTGACCCGGCCCGATGTCTCGACCCAGGTGCGCTTTCGCAAGGAAGAGGAAATCCGCAAGGGCGAGGTGGCGCTGCGCGAGGCCGGATTGGTGGGGCAGAAGGACAACGTCAAGATCCTCACCAGCTGCCCCAGCTGTCTGCAGGGCCTGACGCGTTATGGCAACGATCTGCAGAACGGCCTGCTGGAGGCCGACTACATCGTGGTCGAGATGGCACGCCAGATCCTGGGCGAGGACTGGTTGCCGCAGTACGTGGCGTCGGCCAATGCCGGCGGCATCGAGCGTGTCCTGGTATGACCCTGCTGGCGGCTTGGCCGCCAGTCTGGGGATAATCCGGTATCAACACACAAGGTGACCCTTATGGCAGGTTTGCAGGCCGGCGCCCCGACGCCGCAGGATCTGACGGTACACAACAAGTCGCGGGTGCTGGAAATCAGCTTCTCCGACGGCAAGACCTTTCGCATCCCCTTCGAGTTGATGCGGATCTATTCGCCCTCGGCCGAGGTGCAGGGCCATGGCCCGGGCCAGGAAGTGCTGCAGACCGGCAAGCGCCAGGTCGAGCTGGCGGGGCTGGAGGCGGTGGGCAACTACGCCGTGCAGCCGACTTTCTCCGACGGCCACGACAGCGGCATCTTTACCTGGGATTACCTCTACTTCCTGGGCTCGCAGCAGGACCAGCTCTGGGCCGATTACGAGGCCCGTCTGCAGGCGGCCGGCGTGGAGCGCGACGCGCCCATGCCCGAGAAGGCCGGTCATAGCTGCGGTAGCCATTGATATGAGTCAAACCCATTTCGGATTCGAGACGGTCGACGAGACCGAAAAAGCCAAACGGGTGCGGGGTGTGTTCGACTCGGTGGCGTCGAAATACGACGTCATGAACGACCTCATGTCGGGTGGCCTGCACCGGCTCTGGAAGGCCTACACCGTGACGGTGGCCAACCTGAAGGAAGGTGACCGCGCGCTGGATATCGCCGGCGGCACCGGCGACCTGGCGCTGGCCTTTGCCAGGAAGGTCGGTAAGAGCGGCCAGGTGGTGCACACCGACATCAACGAAGCCATGCTGCGCGTCGGGCGCGATCGCCTGCTCGACGCGGGCGTGGCCTTGCCCACGGTGGTCTGCGACGCCGAGAAGCTGCCCCTCCCGGACGGTCATTTCGACCTCGTCAGCGTCGCCTTCGGCCTGCGCAACATGACACACAAGGACCTGGCCCTGGCCGAGATGTGCCGGGTGCTCAAGCCCGGCGGCAAGCTGCTGGTGCTGGAGTTCTCCAAGGTGGCGCCGCCGCTGGAGAAGGCCTACGACTGGTATTCCTTCAAGATCCTGCCCCAGCTGGGCCGGCTGGTGGCGGGCGATGCCGACAGCTACCGCTACCTGGCCGAGTCGATCCGCATGCACCCGGGCCAGGAGGAACTCAAGGCGATGATGAAAAAAGCCGGATTCGGCCATGTGGATTTTCACAACATGAGCGCCGGTGTGGTGGCACTTCATGTTGGAATCAAGTGCTGAGGCTCCCGATTTGGCTTAATTTCGGGTTGCCGTCTCGTATCGGATTTTTTGGAGCACGTATGAAATACTGGTCTTTGGCGTTGTCGCTGGTCCTGGCCCTGGGTGCCGTCGACGCGGATGCCAAGCGCCTGGGGGGCGGCCGATCGGCGGGCAAGCAGTCCAGCAATGTGACGCAGCGCGAGGCCGCGCCGACGACACCGGCCGCGCCGACGCAGAATGCAGCCGCTGCGGCCAAGCCGGCGGCGCCTGCCACCACGGCGCCGGCCGCCGCACCCAAGAAACCCTGGGGCGCCATGCTGGGCGGCCTGGCGGCCGGTCTGGGCCTGGCCTGGCTGGCCAGCTCGCTGGGCCTGGGTGAGGCCTTCGGCCAGTTCATGATGATTGCCCTGCTGGTGTTGCTGGCCATGCTGGCCTTCGGCTGGTTCATGCGCAGCCGCCGGCCGGCCACGCCCGCCACGGGCCGTTTTGCCTTCCAGGGCGCGGGTGCTGGCCAGGTCACCACGGCCAGTCCGGCCTACCGCCCGGAGAACGTCGGCAACGACGCCTCGGCGCGCCCCTGGGAACGCAACCAGACGGCCTTCGACAGCGGTGCGGCCCAGGGCGGCACGTCCGGCATCGTGATCGGCTCGGCGCTGAGCAGCGGCTGGAGCGTGCCCGCCGGTTTTGACGCCGATGGTTTCCTCAAGGCCGCCAAGAGCAATTTCATCCTGCTGCAGGCCGCCTGGGACCAGGCCGACATGGCTACCCTGCGCGCCATGATGACCGACGACATGCTGGCCGAGATCAGCGCCCAGCTGGCCGAGCGCGAGCAGCACACCGGCGGCGCCGTGAACCTGACCGAGGTGCAGATGCTGCAGGCCCAGCTGCTGGGCATCGAGGACATGGGCGGCGAGTACCTGGCCAGCGTGGAGTTCTCCGGCATGATCCGCGAGGACCAGCAGTCCGGCCCCAGCCCCTTCCGCGAAGTCTGGAACATGAGCAAACCCAAGGACGGCAGCCGCGGCTGGCTGGTGGCGGGCGTGCAGGCCTTGCAGTAAAAATACCGCGGGGCAGGGCCCCGCTGATCGGGAATAATCGGGGACTATGGCAACACAGTCCCCTTTTTCTTTCCTGGATGACGTACTCCAGAAGGTCGGCACCAGCCTGCAGCCGCCGGAGTGGGCGGTGCAGGAAGTGCAGCACCGCATCGTGCTGCTGCTCAACCATGTTCTGATGCAGGAGCCTGAGGCCACGGCGCGGCTGGCGCGGCAAAAGGGCCGGACCGTGCTGTTCCATTGGGGGCAGTTCCACTTCAAGCTGACGCTCACGCCCGCCGGCCTGCTGGACCTGGCCCCGGCCGAGGCGCCGTCGGACCTCACGCTGTCGGTCACTGAAGCATCGCCGCTGGCCCTGGTGCAGGCGGCGCTGGCCGGCGACAAGCCGGCGGTGCGCATCGAGGGTGACGTGCAACTGGCGGCCGACGTCAACTGGCTGGTCGACCACGTGCGCTGGGATATCGAAGAAGACCTGGCCCGCATCGTGGGCGACGCGCCCGCCCACGGCCTGGCGCAGGCAGCGCGCAACGCGCTGCAGACGCTCAGACAGTGGCTGACACCGTCCCGCGGAGCCAAGGAATGACCCGCCTGCTGCGCGGTGCCTACATCGTCTGGATCGTGCTGCGCTACGGCCTGGACGAGCTGGTCCTGACCAGTTTCGGCAAACCCTGGCTGCGTGTGATCGCACGCATCGTGTCCTTCGGCCGCCGGCTGGACGCCCCGCGGGGCCAGCGCCTGCGCGAGGCGCTGGAGCGCCTGGGCCCCATCTTCGTCAAGTTCGGCCAGGTGCTTTCAACCCGGCGCGACCTGCTGCCGGCCGACATCGCCGACGAACTGGCCAAACTGCAGGACCGCGTGCCGCCCTTCAGCTCTGACGTGGCCGTCGCCACCATCGAGCGCGCCTTTCGCAAACCCGTGGCCCGGATCTTCAGCGAGTTCGAACGCCAGCCGGTGGCCAGCGCGTCGATCGCGCAGGTGCACTTCGCCAAGCTGATCGATCGCACGGGCCGCGAGCGCGAGGTGGCGGTCAAGGTGCTGCGCCCGGGCATGCTGCCGGTGATCGAGAAGGACCTCAGCCTGATGCGTCTGATGGCGGGCTGGGTCGAGAGCCTGTCGGCCGACGGCAAGCGCCTCAAGCCGCTGGAGGTGGTGGCCGAGTTCGACAAATACCTGCACGATGAACTGGATCTGGTGCGCGAAGCCGCCAGCGCCGCCCAGCTGCGCCGTAATATGGACGGGCTGGATCTGGTGCTCATCCCCGAGATGTTCTGGGACTACTGCCAGAGCGAGGTCATCGTGATGGAGCGCATGAAGGGCATCCCGATCAGCCAGACCGCGCGCCTGCGCGAGGCGGGGGTGGACCTGAAGAAGCTCTCGCGCGACGGTGTCACCATCTTCTTCACCCAGGTGTTCCGCGACGGCTTCTTCCACGCCGACATGCACCCGGGCAATATCTTTGTCAGCACGGACCCGGCCACCTTCGGGCGTTACATCTCGCTGGACTTCGGCATCGTCGGCACGCTGACCGAATACGACAAGGAATACCTGGCGCAGAACTTCACCGCCTTCTTCCGCCGCGACTACAAGCGTGTGGCCGAGCTGCACATCGAATCCGGCTGGGTGCCGCCGGCCACCCGGGTGGACGAGCTGGAGTCGGCGATCCGCGCCGTCTGCGAGCCCTATTTTGACCGCCCGCTCAAGGAGATCTCGCTGGGCATGGTGCTGATGCGCCTGTTCCAGACATCACGCCGTTTCCAGGTCGAGATCCAGCCGCAACTGGTGCTGCTGCAGAAGACGCTGCTCAACATCGAGGGCCTGGGGCGCGAGCTCGATCCCGAACTGGACCTGTGGAGCACGGCCAAGCCTTTCCTGGAGAAATGGATGGCCGACCAGATCGGTCCGCGCAGGCTGCTGGAAGAGCTGAAGAACCAGGCCCCGCGTTACGCCAAGATGCTGCCCGATCTGCCGCGCCTGCTGCACGACTATCTGAAGCATGGCGCCAGCGGCGGCAAGCGCGAGCTGGAGGAGTTGCTGGCCGAGCAGCGCCGCACCAACCGCCTGCTGCAGGGGCTGATCTACGCGGGCATCGGTTTTGCTTGCGGACTGGTCGTGATGCAGATCCTGGTCCGGCACCAGTATTTCTGACGGAATCATTCTCGGGACCAAGTACTTAGGAGCATGTGGTGCTGCTGACCCTCGTCATCGTCTACCTGTTGGTGACCATTGCCATCGGCCTGTATGCGGCCAAGCGCGTCAAGAGCTCGGCGGACTTCGCCGTGGCCGGGCGCAGGCTGCCGCTGATCATGATCGTCACCACCACCTTCGCCACCTGGTTCGGCTCGGAGACGGTGCTGGGCATCCCGGCCAAGTTCGTCAACGGCGGTCTGGGCAGCGTGGTGGAAGATCCCTTCGGGGCCGGGACTTGCCTCATCCTGGTGGGCATCTTCTTTGCGGCCAAGCTCTACCGCATGACCTTGCTGACCATCAGTGACTTCTTTCGCGAACGTTACGGCCGCAGCGTCGAAATCGTTTGCTCGCTGATCATCATGCTGAGCTACCTGGGCTGGGTGTCGGCGCAGGTGACGGCGCTGGGCCTGGTGTTCAACGTGCTGTCGGGCGGGACCATCAGCGTCCCGGTGGGCATGGTGATCGGCGTCGTGTCCATCCTGGCCTATACCCTGTTCGGCGGCATGTGGTCGGTGGCGGTGACCGACTTCATCCAGATGATCATCCTGGTGGGCGGCCTGGCCATATTGGCGGTGTTTGCCGGCCACATGGCCGGCGGCGCCGACAAGGTGGTGCAGCTGGCGGTCCACCGCGACATGTTCAACTTCCTGCCCGAGCCGTCCTTCAAGGACATCGTGTTCTTCATCGCCGCAGCCATCACCATGATGCTGGGCTCCATCCCGCAACAGGACGTGTTCCAGCGTGTCATGTCGGCCGACAGCACGAAGTCGGCCACGCGCGGGCCGGTCATCGGCGGGGTGTTCTACATCCTGTTTGCCTTTGTGCCCATGTTCCTGGTGGTCAGCGCGTTGATCATCATGCCCGAGCGCGCCGAGGAGCTGCTGAAGGAAGACCCGCAGAAGGTACTCCCCACCCTGGTGCTGGAGAAGATGCCCTTCATCATGCAGGTGCTGTTCTTTGGTGCCCTGCTGTCGGCCATCAAGTCCTGCGCCTCGGCCACCCTGCTGGCGCCCAGCGTGACCTTTGTCGAGAACATCTGGCGCCAGTTTCGCCCGCACCTGGGCGACAAGCAGGAACTCAAGACCATGCGCGTCACGGTGCTGGTGTTCAGCGCCCTGGTGCTGGCCTACGCCATCCGGATGCAGGGCACCTCGATCTACGAGATGGTGTCCGGCGCCTACCAGGTGACCCTGGTCGGCGCCTTCGTGCCGCTGACCTTTGGCCTGTACTGGAAGAAGGCCAGCACCCAGGGGGCGCTGTTCTCCATCGTGCTGGGCCTGCTGACCTGGGGGCTGTTCCTGGCCACCCCGGCCGGCGCGGAGTTCCCGGCCCAGCTGGCCGGTGTGCTGGCCGCCCTGGCGGGCATGCTGGTGGGCTCGCTGGGCCCCCAGGCCATCGTCAATCGCCACGCCGGACACCACAAGCTCGCTGGCGTGGAGTGAGGCGGACCGGGCGCCCCGGGGGCAGGGCGTGCCCCCCTTGATTGTGGGGTCGGCGCCTATAATTGAGGGTTTTGCATCCACAACCTCCTTCGAGCCATGCCTATTTACGCCTACAAATGTGAATCCTGCGGTGCCGCCAAGGATGTGCTGCAGAAAATCTCCGATGCGGCCCTGAGCGACTGCCCGGCCTGCGGCAAACCGACCTTCCGCAAGCAGGTCACGGCCGCCGGCTTCCAGCTCAAGGGCAACGGCTGGTACGCGACCGATTTCCGCGGTGCGGCCTCCGGCGCCGCGGCGACCTCGGCACCCGCCACAGAATCCGCCAGCGCCGCCCCGGCGGCCGGTCACGGTTGCGGTTCCGACTGCAGTTGCGCCTGATGCCCATGGCCAAGTTCCGCAAATGGCTGTTTGCGGGCCTGCTGGTGCTGGCTCCGCTGGGCATCACCGTCTGGGTGCTGGAATGGGTGGTGTCCACACTGGACCAGACCCTGCGCATCCTGCCCGAGGCCTGGCAGCCGGACCGCTGGCTGGGCCTGCACATTCCCGGCCTGGGTGTGCTGTTTGCCCTGGCCGTGGTGCTGGCCGTCGGCGCCCTGGCCTCCAACATCATCGGCAACCAGCTGATCAGCTGGTGGCACGCGCTCCTGCACCGCATCCCGGTGGTGCGCTCCATCTATTCGGGTGTCAAGCAGGTCTCGGACACGCTGTTTTCCGAGAAAGGCAACGCCTTTCGCCAAGCCGTGCTGGTGCAGTGGCCGCGCGAGGGCATGTGGACCATCGGTTTCGTGACCGGTACGCCCGGCGGCGACCTGGTGAACCACCTGCCGGGCGAGTACCTGAGTGTTTTTGTCCCGACCACGCCCAACCCCACCGGGGGTTATTTCGTGATGGTCAAGAAAAGCGACTGCGTCGTGCTGGCCATGAGCGTCGACGAGGCATTGACCTACGTGATTTCCATGGGCGTGATCGTGCCCGGCGGGCCCAAGAACCCGCAACTGCTGCCGGCCGAAGCCGGTCAGCAGCCCCATCCCTGAGTTCCTGAAAGAGTAAGCCAAATGGCCATGCGTTCCCACTATTGCGGTCTCGTGACCGAAGCCCTGCTGGGTCAAACCGTCACCCTGTGCGGCTGGGTCAACCGCCGGCGCGACCACGGTGGCGTGATCTTCGTCGACCTGCGCGACCGTGAAGGTTATGTGCAGGTGGTGTGCGACCCGGACCGCCCCGAGATGTTCAAGGCCGCCGAAGACCTGCGCAACGAGTTCTGCATCCAGGTCAAGGGCTTGGTGCGCGCGCGCCCGGCCGGCACCACCAACGACAGCCTCAAGAGCGGCAAGATCGAAGTGCTGTGCCACGAGCTGACCGTGCTCAACCCCTCCGTCACGCCGCCCTTCCAGCTCGACGAGGACAACCTGTCCGAGACCACGCGCCTGACCCACCGCGTGCTGGACCTGCGCCGCCCCTACATGCAGAACAACCTGATGCTGCGTTACAAGGTGGCCATGGAGGTGCGCAAGTTCCTCGACGCCAACGGCTTCATCGACATCGAGACGCCCATGCTCACCAAGAGCACGCCCGAAGGCGCGCGCGACTACCTGGTGCCCAGCCGCGTGCACGACGGCATGTTCTTCGCGCTGCCGCAGTCGCCCCAGCTGTTCAAGCAGCTGCTGATGGTGGCCGGCTTCGATCGTTATTACCAGATCACCAAATGCTTCCGTGACGAGGACCTGCGCGCCGACCGCCAGCCCGAGTTCACGCAGATCGATATCGAGACCAGCTTCCTGACCGAGCAGGACATCCGCGACATGTTCCAGGGCATGATCAAGAGCGTGTTCCAGAAGGTGCTGAACGTGGACCTGGGCGAGTTCCCGGTCATGGCCTATTCCGAAGCCATGCATCGTTTCGGCTCCGACAAGCCGGACCTGCGCGTCAAGCTCGAATTCACCGAACTGACCGACGTCATGGCCGACGTGGACTTCAAGGTCTTCTCCACCCCCGCCACCATGAAGGGCGGCCGCGTGGTGGCCCTGCGGGTTCCCCGCGGCGGCGAGATGAGCCGCGGCGAGATCGACGGCTACACCGAGTTCGTCAAGATCTACGGCGCCAAGGGCCTGGCCTGGATCAAGGTCAATGAAGTCGCCAAGGGTCGTGACGGCCTGCAGTCGCCCATCGTGAAGAACCTGCACGACGCCGCCATTGCCGAGATCCTCAAGCGCACCGGTGCCCAGGATGGCGATCTGATCTTCTTCGGCGCCGACAAGGCCAAGATCGTCAACGACGCCATCGGCGCGCTGCGCCTGAAGGTCGGCCACAGCGAGTTCGGCAAGAAGAGCGGCCTGTTCGAGCAGCGCTGGGCGCCGATGTGGGTGGTCGACTTCCCGATGTTCGAATTCGACGAAGAAGCACAGCGTTACACCGCCGTGCACCACCCCTTCACGGCTCCGAAAGACGGTCACGAAGACTGGATGGCGACCGACCCCGAGAAGTGCATCGCCAAGGGCTACGACATGGTGCTCAATGGCTGGGAGATCGGCGGCGGCTCGGTGCGTATCCACCGCGCCGACGTGCAGCAGAAGGTGTTCGACGCCCTCAAGATCACGCCCGAGGAGGCCCAGCTCAAGTTCGGTTTCCTGCTCGACGCGCTGCAGTACGGCGCCCCGCCACACGGCGGCCTGGCCTTCGGTCTGGACCGCATCGTCACACTGATGACCGGCGCCGAGTCCATCCGTGACGTGATCGCCTTCCCCAAGACCCAGCGCGCCCAGTGCCTGCTGACCCAGGCCCCGAGCCCGGTCGACGAGAAGCAACTGCGCGAGCTGCACATCCGCCTGCGCAACCCGGACGCGGTGAAGCCGGCCTGAACCTGCGGATCGTGCAGAATGAAAGGGCGCCGACACGGCGCCCTTTTTTCATGGACAAGCCCTACAAGATTCCGCAGTCGGTGCTGGTGGTGATCCATACCCCGGCGCTCGAGGTATTGCTGATCAAGCGCGCCGATGCCGAGGATTTCTGGCAATCCGTGACCGGCGCCAAGGATCATCCCGACGAATCCTTCGAGGCGACCGCCGTGCGCGAGGTGGCCGAGGAGACCGGGATCGACGCCCGCGCCGCCGGCTGCGAGCTGCGGGACTGGGGGCTGGAGAACGTCTACGAGATCTACCCGCGCTGGCGCCACCGTTATGCGCCGGGAGTGAGCCACAACACCGAACACCTGTTCGGCCTGCGGGTGCCCGAGGGCACGCCGGTGCGCCTGAGCCCGCGCGAGCACAGCGCTCACCGCTGGCTGCCCTGGCGCGAGGCCGCGCAGGCCTGTTATTCGCCCAGCAATGCCGAGGCCTGCCTGCTGCTGCCCCGATTTGCCCGCTGACCAGAGTCCCTGCCAAAATGAACCTCATGAAGACCGTGCGCGTGGCCACCTACAACATCCACAAGGGCGTCCAGGGCCTGGGGCCGCGGCGGCGGCTGGAGATCCACAACCTGGGCCTGGCGGTGGAGCAGCTCGATGCCGACATCGTCTGCCTGCAGGAAGTGCGCAAGATGAACCGGCGCGAGGAGGAGTACTTCACCCGCTGGCCGGAGCTGCCGCAGGCGGATTTCCTGGCGCCCGAAGGCTACGAGGCGGTGTACCGCACCAATGCCTACACGCGCCACGGCGAACACGGCAACGCCATGCTGACGCGCTGGCCGGTGATCACGCACCAGCACGAGGACATGTCGGACCACCGCTTCGAACAGCGCGGTCTGCTGCACAGCGAGGTCCTGGTCCACGACGTGCCGGTGCACGTGGTGGTCGTGCACCTGGGCCTGATCCGCGCCAGCCGGGTGCGCCAGGCCGCCCAGCTGGACCGCTTCATCGAGCGCGAAGTTCCTGCCGATGCGCCGCTGCTGGTCGCTGGCGACTTCAACGACTGGGGCGAGCGGGTCCATCGCCACTTTGCGGCCATGGGCCTGCAGACCTTCGAGCCGTCCTCGCACCCCACCTTCCCGGCGCGGCTGCCGCTGGTGCAACTGGACTACGTCTATGCCCGCGGCCTGCAGCCGCTGCGGATCGAGGTGCCGCGTGGCCGCTCCTGGTGGCGCATGTCCGATCACCTGCCGCTGATCGCGGAATTCGGCCTGCCGGCATGACGGACCGCCATCTGCCGCCCCTGCGCGCCGGGCACCACGTGCAACTGCTGGAGGGGGCGCACGAGCTGTTCCCCGCCATGGTGCGGGCGATCGACCGGGCGTTGCACGAAGTGCGCATCGAGACCTATATCTTCGATCCGGACGCCATGGGCGAGCTGCTGCTGGCGGCGCTGACGCGGGCGGCGCAGCGCGGGGTCAAGGTCTATCTGGTGATGGACGGCGTGGGCACCCCCAAGCTGCCGGCGCCATGGGCGCGGCGCTTGGACGAGGCGGGCGTGCAGTGGCGCATCTTCCTGCCGCTGGGGCGGCTGGGGCTGCTGATTCCGAGCCGCTGGCGCCGGCTGCACCGCAAGCTGTGCGTGGTGGATGGCCGGGTGGCCTTCTGCGGCGGCATCAATGTGCTCGACGACTGGAACGATCCCAACCATGGCCGGCTGGACGCGCCCCGCCTGGACTTTGCGGTCCGTGTGACCGGGCCGTTGGTGCGGGCCGTGCACGAGGTCACCGTGCAGTTCTGGTGGCGGCTGCAGGTGGGCAGCAAGGTCCGGGAGGTCGACCTGCCGGCGGCCTGGCATGAGGTGGAAGAGGCGGTGCTGGGGGCGCTGCAGACCGGTGCCGCCGACAGCGCCGAGATCGACGACTCGGCCCGTCACGGCGCGGGCACGCGTGCGGCCCTGCTCCTGCGCGACAACCTGCGTCACCGCAGCCGGATCGAGCGCGCCTACCGCAAGGCGATCGCCGAGGCGCACGAAGAGATCATCATCGCCAATGCCTACTTCGCGCCCGGACGCAAGCTGCGCCAGGCCCTGATCCATGCCCGCCAGCGCGGGGTGCGGGTGCGGGTGCTGCTGCAGGGGCGCTACGAGTACTTCATGCAGTTCCACGCCGTGCGCATGATGTACGGCGTGCTGCTGGGCGCGGGCATGGAGATCCATGAGTATTCGCCCAGTTTCCTGCATGCCAAGGTGGCGGTGATCGACGGCCACTGGGCCACGGTCGGTTCCTCCAATCTCGATCCCCTGAGCCTGCTGCTGGCCCGGGAGGCCAATGTGGTGGTGGACGAAGTCCACTTCGCCCGCGCGCTGCGCGAGCGCCTGGTCCATGCCATGGAGCACGAAGGCCGCCGGGTCGATCCGGCCCGTTATGCCCGGCGCCCCTGGCACCAGCGGCTGCTGGACCGCGTGGCCTTCGGCCTGATGCGGGTCGGGGTCTTCGTGACCGGCAATCGCTATTGAATTCATAGCTAACCATGGTCAATTTCAGGGCTTCTCAGCCCGATAACCCTGACGGCGAATCGCTGGTACCATTGCAGCCATGCTGAAGAAAAGCCAGAGCCCCATGAGCGCTGCGGACGCCGCTGATGAAGGAACCCCGGTCTCCGTGAAGATCCGGGAGCGGCTGCTGGCCGCACGCAAGCGTTTCTACGCCAACGACAACATCGCCGAGTACATCGAGCCGGGCGAGCTGGAGCGGCTGCTCGACGAGGTCGAGATCAAGATGCAGGCGGTGCTCGACAGCCTGGTGATCGACACGGACAACGACCACAACACCGACAACACGGCGCGCCGCGTGGCCAAGCTGTATGTCAACGAAGTCTTCCGGGGCCGTTATGTGAAGGCGCCCACGATCACCGAGTTCCCCAACGCCGAACACCTGAACGAGCTGATGATCGTCGGCCCGATCACCGTGCGCAGCGCCTGCTCGCACCACTTCTGCCCGGTGATCGGCAAGATCTGGATCGGTGTCATGCCCAACGAACACACCAATGTGATCGGCCTGTCCAAATACGCCCGGCTGGCCGAGTGGATCATGGGCCGGCCGCAGATCCAGGAAGAGGCCGTGGTGCAGCTGGCCGACCTGATCCAGGAGAAGACCCAGCCCGACGGCCTGGCCATCGTCATGGAGGCCAGCCACTACTGCATGGCCTGGCGCGGCGTCAAGGACATGGACAGCAAGATGATCAACTCGGTCATGCGCGGCGTGTTCCTCAAAGACCCGAACCTGCGCCGCGAGTTTCTTTCACTGATTCCTGCCAGGAGCTGAACATGTTGGTCCGCCTGCTCTACGCCAGCCGTGCCGTCGATTCGAGCCCGCAGGCCATCGAGAACATCCTCGCGCATTCGCGCCAGTACAACCCGACCTGCGGCATCACGGGCATCCTGTGTTACGGCGGCGGCATCTTCCTGCAGGCCATCGAGGGCGGGCGCAACGCCGTCAGCGAGCTGTATGGCCATATCCAGCATGACGTCCGCCACAAGGACGTGGTCCTGCTGCATTACGAGGAGATCAACGAGCGGCGCTTCGGCGGCTGGACCATGGGCCAGGTCAATCTCTCGCGCATCAACACCTCGATCCTGCTCAAGTACTCCGAGCGGCCGGAACTCGACCCCTACGCCGTCTCCGGCCAGGTGTCGCTGGCCTTGCTGGAGGAACTGATGGCAACCGCGTCCATCATTGGGCGCAGCTGATTGCACAAGCCGCTGTAGGGCGGCGCCTAACCTGACCCCAGGTCGCGATGAGGCGGTGATGACCTTGCACGGCAACGTCGGTGCGCATCGATGCTGCGGCCCGCTGGCCCGCGGGCTGGTTCTGCTGCTCGGGCTGGTCTTGTCGCCTTTGGCCCCGGCTGCCCCGACCAGCTGGGTGGGGACGGTGACCCACGTGAGCGATGGCGATACCTTGTGGGTGCGGCCGCAGCGCGGCGGGGCGCCACGCGCGGTGCGGCTGGACGGCATCGACGCTCCCGAGTTGTGCCAGGCGTACGGTGAGACGGCGCGCGCCGCGCTGGTCGGCCGGGTGCTGGGGCAGGCGGTGCAGGTGCGCGTACGCCGCCACGACGACTACGGCCGCGCCCTGGCGCGGCTCAGCCTGCGTGGGCAGGATGTCGGCGGCTGGCTGGTGAGTCAGGGGCATGCCTGGTCCTACCGCTACCGCGGCCACGCGGGTCCCTATGCCAGGCAAGAGTCGCAGGCGCGGGCCCATCGCCTGGGCCTGTTCCGGCAGGCGCACGCCGAGCAACCCCGTGAATTCCGCCGTCGTCACGGCAGCTGCCATTGAGAGGCCGGGCCGGTTTCAGTGGGCGGCTTGCCCGCACACCGGGCAGGCCGGATTGCGCGGTATCCGTACCTCGTTGAAAGCCATGTGCCGGCCATCGAGCATGAGCAGACGACCGGTGAGCGGGGTGCCGGCACCGCTGAGCAGCTTGAGCGCCTCGGCGGCCTGCAAGGTGCCGATGATGCCCACCAGCGGAGCGAACACGCCCATGGTGGCGCAGCGGGTCTCCTCGAAGTCCTCGCGCGGGTCGAAGACGCAGGCATAACAGGGCGAATCGGCGCTGCGCGGGTCGTAGACGGCCAGCTGACCGTCGAAGCGGATGGCGGCCCCCGACACCAGCGGTTTGCGCAGGCGCACGCAGGCGGCGTTGATTGCCTGGCGGGTGCTGAAGTTGTCGCTGCAGTCCAGCACCACGTCGGCGCCGGCTACCAGTTCGGCCAGCAGCGCGGCATCGGCGCGCTGGGCCACCGTGTGCACCCGGACCTCGGGGTTCAGGCTGGCTACGGCCTGGCGGATGGAATCGACCTTGGGTTGGCCGACGCGCTCCAGGCTGTGGGCAATCTGGCGTTGCAGGTTGGTGACGTCCACCGTGTCGTGGTCAACCACGGTCAGCTGGCCGACGCCAGCCGAACCCAGATAGAGGGCGACCGGGGAGCCCAGACCGCCGGCTCCGATGACCAGGGCATGGCTGTCCAGGATGCGTTGCTGGCCCTCGATGCCGATTTCCTCGAGCAGGATGTGGCGCGAATAACGCAGCAGCTGGTCGTCAGTCATGTTGAGCGTTTGGCCTTGCTGCGAGCCGCCCGGGATTTCGTCGCGGGGCATCGTGGAACCGGCTGGGCCGGGCCGTTGATGCCGCCCCCTGCAAGGGAGCGCAGCCTGGGGGTCAATTCTCTTTCGGCTCTTCCTTGCGCTCGGTCTGGGTCTTGCTGACCACGACCGGCAGCCCCTTGAGCCGATTGAGCGCCTGGATCAACTGGAAATCCTTGTCCGAGCCGAACTCGGGCAGCTTGCGTTCGGCCGCGGGTTTCTTGGCCTCGTCTTCCAGTTTCTTCAGCGCTGCGTCGCGCGCCTTCTCGCGCGCTTCGTCCTTCTGCTCGGCGCTCTGGCCGTTGCTCAGGTGCTTGTCCAGGTCGGCTTCACGGGTGCGCAGCACGGAGAACAGATTGCCCTCGGCCGTCTCGTCGACCATGATGTCGGGCAGGATGCCGCGGGCCTGGATCGTGCGACCCGACGGCGTGTAGTAACGCGCCGTGGTGATCTTCAGGCCTGTGTCGGGGCCCAGCGGGCGCACCGTCTGCACCGAACCCTTGCCGAAGGTCTGGCTGCCCATGATGGTGGCGCGCTTGTGGTCCTGCAGCGCGCCGGCCACGATCTCGCTGGCCGAGGCCGAGCCCTCGTTGACCAGCACCACCAGCGGCACCTTCTTGATGGCGGCCGGCAGGCGCTTGAGCGGGTCGTTGAAACCGCGGCGCTGGTAGAACTCGGGCGCGGCCTTGAAGGTGTACTTGCTCTCCGCCAACTGGCCGTTGGTGGAGACCACGGTCACGTTCTCGGGCAGGAAGGCGGCCGAGATGGCGACGGCGGCGTCGAGCAGGCCGCCCGGATCGTTGCGCAGGTCCAGCACCAGGCCCTTGAGGGCCGGGTCCTGTTTGTAGATCTCTTCGAGCTTGCGCACGAAGTCGTCGACGGTGCGTTCCTGGAACTGGCTCAGGCGGATCCAGGCGTAACCGGGTTCGACCACCTTGGCCTTGACCGACTGGGTCTTGATTTCCTCGCGCACGATGGTGACGGCGAAGGTGCGGTTCTCGTCGCGGCGGAAGATGGTCAGGATGACCTTGGTGTTGGGCTCGCCGCGCATGCGCTTGACGGCCTCGTTGAGCGTCAGGCCCTTGACGGCGGTGTCGTCGATCTTGGTGATCAGGTCGTTGGTCTTGAGGCCGGCGCGATAGGCCGGCGAGCCCTCGATCGGCGAGACGATCTTGACCAGCCCGTCTTCCTGCGTGATCTCGATGCCCACACCGACAAAGCGCCCGGCCGTGCCTTCACGGAATTCCTTGTAGGACTTCTTGTCGAAATACTGGGAATGCGGGTCCAGGCTGGACACCATGCCGGAGATGGCGTCGGTGATGAGCTTTTTCTCATCCACCGGCTCGACATAGTCGGTCTTGATCATGCCGAACACGGCAGCCAACTGCTGCAGCTCTTCCAGCGGCAGGGGCGCCACGCTGTTGCGGGCGACGGTTTGCAGCGAGACGGTGGTGAGCGCGCCGGCAAGCACGCCCAGCGAGACCCAGCCCGCGATTTTCAGTTTCTGACCCATGAATAGACCCTCGTCGCTTCAATATACACGGTTGGAAGCGAATCCGCCGCCGGGGTTCCGGCCGGTGGTGACAAATTGTGTGCCGGACGCAGCCGGTAGGCCCCAGTTGGGGGCGGACCGGCGCGGCGCAAGAGGGTCAGGCTTTGCCCTGGGTGGCGACGGCGGCCGCGGCGCGGGCGGCGGCCTCGGCGTCGCCGAGGTAGTAGTGGCGGATCGGTTTGAGGTTGGCGTCGAGTTCGTAGACCAGCGGGATGCCGTTGGGAATGTTCAGGCCCACGATGTCCTGGTCCGAGATGCCGTCCAGGTACTTGACCAGGGCGCGGATCGAGTTGCCGTGCGCCGCCACCACTACCCGCTGGCCCGACCTGATGGCCGGCGCCAGGGCCTCGTTCCAGAACGGCAGCACGCGCGCCACGGTGTCTTGCAGACACTCGGTCAGCGGCACCTGGTCCGGCTTCAGGCCGGCGTAGCGGCGGTCGCCGCGCTCACTGCGCGGGTCGGTGGGCTCCAGGGCCGGCGGCGGGGTGTCGTAGCTGCGGCGCCAGACCAGCACCTGGGCGTCGCCGTACTGCTTGGCCATGTCGGTCTTGTTCAGGCCCTGCAGGGCGCCGTAGTGGCGCTCGTTCAGGCGCCAGCTCTTGACCACCGGCAGCCAGGTGCGGTCCATCTCGTCGAGCACATACCACAGGGTGTGGATGGCGCGCTTGAGCACGCTGGTGTAGGCGACGTCGAAGTCGTAACCCTCGGCCTTGAGCAGCTTTCCCGCCGACATGGCCTGGGACACGCCGGTGGGGGTGAGGTCGACGTCGGTCCAGCCGGTGAAGCGGTTTTCCAGGTTCCAGGTCGATTCGCCGTGGCGAATGAGCACGAGTTTGTACATGGTCGGTGGGGCGCGGGGCCGTGGCGTTGGAAGGGGGCGGATGGGGGTTTTGGGGCCCCGTCCGGCAGCAATGAACCCGTCATTTTAGAATGACGCCTTTCCCCACCCTTACCGATCTCTCCAAGGAACATCGTGAAATTCGTAATCGACAACTGGTCGCTGATCCTGGTCGCCGCGACTTCGGGCCTGCTGCTGCTGTGGCCGGCCATCCGTGGCGCCGCCGGCGGCTCCCTGACCCCGGCCGACGCCGTCCTGCTGATCAACCGCGAGAAGGCCGTGGTGATCGACGTCTGCGAGGCCGGTGAATACGCGGCCGGCCACGTCAGCGGCGCCAAGCACATCCCGCTGGGCCAGCTCGCCAACCAGCTGCCCGGGGTGGTGAAGAACAAGGACGTGCCGGTGATCTTCGTCTGCCAGAGCGGCATGCGCTCCAGCAGCGCCGCGCGCGTCGCCAAGGGCCTGGGCTACAGCAAGCCGCTGTCCCTGGGCGGTGGTCTGTCCAGCTGGCGCGCCGCCAGCCTGCCGGTCGAGAAAGGTTGAGATCATGCAAGCAGTGAAGATGTACACCACGGCGGTCTGCCCTTATTGCGTGCGCGCCAAGCAGCTGCTCAAGTCCAAGGGCGTGGAGCAGATCGAGGAAATCCGCATCGATACCGATCCGCAGGCGCGCGAGCACATGATGGCTACCACCGGCCGGCGCACCGTGCCGCAGATCTTCATCGGCAGCACCCACGTCGGCGGCTGCGACGACCTGTTCGCCCTGGATGGCCAGGGCGGTCTGGTTCCCCTGCTCAACGCGGCCTGACATAATCGGTCTCATCCGATCGTGAGCCCGCTCGGTGTCTTTCGGGCGGGCTTTTTCATTGACCCGAAAGCAAGCCATGGCCGATATGCAAGAGCCCGTATTCCAGATCCAGCGCGTCTATCTCAAGGAAGCCTCGCTGGAGCAGCCCAATTCTCCGGCCATCCTGTTGCAGAACGATCAGCCCACGGTCGACATCCAGCTCGGCGTCGAGGCCGTGCCGGTGGCCGACGGGGTCTACGAGGCGGCCGTGACCGCCACCGTGCATACCCGCATCGGCGACAAGACGGTGTTCCTGGTCGAGGCCAAGCAGGCCGGCATCTTCGAGATCCGCAACATCCCCGAGGACCAGATGGGCCCGGTCATGGGGGTGGTCTGCCCGCAGATCATCTTCCCCTACCTGCGCAGCAATGTGGCGGACATCGTGCAGCGCGCCGGCTTCCCGCCGGTGCATCTGGCGGAAATCAATTTCCAGTCCATGTACGAGCAGCAGCAACAGCAGCAGGCTCGCGAAGTCCCGGTGCAGTAAGCGTTTGCTGCGGCGACGCCAGACCAGACCGCCATGAAGATTCTTGTGCTCGGTGCCGGCGCCTGGGGCACGGCCTTGGCCATGAGCGCCAGCCAGAACCCGCAGGCGCGCCACGAGGTCACCCTGTGGGCGCGCGACGCGGCGCAGGCGGCCGCCATGCGGGCGGCGCGTGTCAACGCGCGTTACCTGCCGGAGCTGCCCTTGCCCGCCTCGCTGCGTGTGATCGACGGCCCGGCCGATGGCCTGGCGGGGCTGGTGCAGGGCCAGGACCTGGTGGTGATCGGCACGCCCATGGCGGGCTTGCGCGGCGTGTTGCAGCAGATCCGCGATTTCGATCAGCCCGTGGCCTGGCTGTGCAAGGGTTTCGAGCCGGCCGACCATGGCCCGCACGGCCTGCTGGCGCACGAGATCCAGGCCCAGGTGGCGCCGCGGCTGCAGGCCGGCGTGCTCAGCGGCCCGAGCTTTGCGCAGGAAGTGGCGCGCGGCCAGCCGACCGCGCTGGTGGCGGCCAGCCGCGATGCCGCGGTGCGCGAGCGCCTGGTGCAGGCCTTCCACAGCCCGACGCTGCGCGTCTACGACAACGACGACATCGTCGGCGTCGAGGTCGGCGGAGCGGTGAAGAACGTGCTGGCCATCGCCACCGGTCTGTGCGATGGCCTGAACCTGGGCCTGAACGCGCGCGCGGCGCTGATCACGCGCGGCCTGGCCGAGATGACGCGCCTGGGGCTGGCGCTGGGGGCTCGCGCCGAAACCTTCATGGGCCTGTCGGGGCTGGGCGACCTGGTGCTGACGGCCACCGGCGACCTCAGCCGCAACCGCAAGGTGGGCCTGCTGCTGGCGCAGGGCCAGACCCTGGCGCAGGCCGTGGCCTCGCTGGGCCACGTGGCCGAAGGCGTCTACTGCGCCCGCACCGTGGTGCAGCGCGCGCAAGGCCTGGGTGTGGACATGCCGATTTCCCAAGGCGTGGTGGCCCTGCTCGACGGTCGCATGCGGCCGGAGGCGGCGGTGGCCGCGCTCATGGGCCGCGATCCAAGTAAAGAGGGGTAAGCGCGGAACGCCGTGGCACCGGCTTTGCCGGGCCACTGGCGTTGCCCCCTGCAAGGGGGGCGTAGCGACACAGCGTGTCGCGCAGCCTGGGGGTTAGCCCTTCTCTATCCGCGCGTTGATGTGGGCGATCGCCTCTTCCACCTGGTCCACCAGGATCAGGCACAGATCGCCGTCGCCCAGTCGGTCCATGGCCGTATCGATGGCCAGGAACTCGCCGCGGATCTCGTGCACATCGCGGGTGCGCTTGGCTGCGGTCAGGCCCTCGCGCAGCAGCGCCAGCACCTCGCCGTCGGCCCGGCCGCGCTGGCAGGCATCCTCGAACAGCACGATGTGGTCGAAAGCGTCCCCCAGGATGCGGGTCTGTTCGCGGATGTCCTCGTCGCGCCGGTCGCCGGCGCCGCTGATGACCACCGAGCGGCGCTGAGCCGGCATGGCCTCGACAGCGGCCACCAGGGCCTGCATGGCGTCCGGGTTGTGGCCGTAGTCGGCGATCACGGTGGCGCCGCGGTAGCGGAACAGGTTGAAGCGGCCCTGGGCATTGTTGCTGTCGTTGTCGAAGCTGGCCAGGCCGCGGCGGATGGTGTCCCAGTCCAGGCCCAGCGCCCAGGCCGCGCCCACGGCGGCCATCACGTTTTCGACCTGGAAACCGATGGCGCCGCCCAGGGTCAGTGGCACCTCGGCCAGTGAGAGGCGATGCTGGACCGCGTTCTCGGCCGCGACCAGGCGGCCGTCCTCCACGTAGATCGCGCGCTTGCCCTGGGCCAGATGCGTGGCCATGACCGGATGGTGCCGGTCGGTGGCGAAGAAGGTGACGCGACCGCTGCGGCAATGGCTGGCCATGCTGGCGACGATGGGGTCGGCCGCGTTGAGCACGGCCGTGCCCTGGTCGGCGATGTTCTGCACGATCACGCGCTTGAGCACGGCCAGGTCTTCCACCGTGGTGATGTAG
>JAHRYV010000079.1 GCA_020621965.1 Curvibacter sp.
TGGTGAACATGTTCTCGCGGTACTTGTCCCAGTGGCCGGTCTTCTCCCACAGCGCCTTGTCCAGGATCTGCGGGCCCTTGACCTCCTGGTAGCCGTTGTCGCGGTACACCTTGCGCATGTACTGCTCCACCTGCTGCCAGACGGTCCAGCCCTTGGGGTGCCAGAACACGGTGCCGGGGGAATGCTCGTCGAGGTGGAACAGGTCGAGTTCGCGGCCGAGCTTGCGGTGGTCGCGCTTTTCGGCCTCTTCCAGCATGGTCAGGTACTGCTGCAGCTCTTCCTTGCTGGCCCAGGCGGTGCCGTAGACGCGTTGCAGCATCTCGTTGCGGTGGTCGCCGCGCCAGTAGGCGCCGGCCACCTTCATGAGCTTGAAGTGCTTGAGCTTGCCGGTGCTGGGCACGTGCGGGCCGCGGCACAGGTCCTCGAACTTGCCTTCGCGGTACAGGCTGACGTCTTCGTTGGCCGGGATGCTGGCGATGATCTCGGCCTTGTAGTGCTCACCCAGGCCCTTGAAATAAGCCACAGCCTCGTCGCGCGGCAGCACACGACGCACGACGGGCTCGTCCTTGGCGGCGAGTTCGGCCATCTTCTTCTCGATGGCGGCCAGGTCTTCGGGGGTGAAGGGGCGCTTGTAGGAGAAGTCGTAGAAGAAACCGTGCTCGATGACCGGGCCGATGGTGACCTGCGCGTCGGGGAACAGTTCCTTGACGGCGTAGGCCAGCAGGTGGGCGGTGGAGTGGCGGATGACTTCCAGGCCGTCGGCGTCCTTGGCAGTGAGGATGGACAAGGGGCTGTCGGTGGTGATCTGGTAGCTGGTGTCGACGACCTTGTCACCAATCTTGCCGGCCAGCGCGGCCTTGGCCAGGCCGGCACCGATGGAGGCGGCCACTTCGGCCACGGTGACCGGGCCGGGGAAATCGCGTTTGGAACCGTCGGGTAGCGTGATCTGAACCATGTTTGCTCACTCGCAGAAAATGAAAAAGGCGCGGTAGAAACCGCGCCTTGCTTTGAATTTGATAGCACCTTGCGCCCAGGGCGCGCGGACTAGCAACCCCGGAGGCCTCTCTCGCTGATGGTGGTCGTTCGCGGTGTCATAACCGGGGTGCCTTTCTCGCTCTTGTGAACGGACGCAGAGTCCACGGCCCTCATTCTAACCTCCGCGAGCGCCAACAAGAACGCCAGGGGCCGGGGCCCCTGGCGTTCTTGCGGACAGTCTGGAGTTTTGCCGGGCGGCGAGGTCCGTCGCCTCAGGCGGCGACGGCCTCAAGCGCTTTTTTTGCGACGGCCGCCTTGCGGTTGCGGTCCAGCCAGCCGTTGACCACCTTGACGGTCTCGCTGACGGACTCGTTACGCAGACCCTGTTGCTCGGCCACCAGCTTGACCAGCAGGTCGATGCGCTCGATGTCGGTGGCACCGGCGGCCAGTGCACGCGCGGCGGACGAGGGCTTGAGCAGGCCCTGGCCGGCGGCGGCGTACTTGTCGAAGGGCACCATGTCGTCGGGCGAGGCGCCCAGCTTGACGCACAGGTCGACCACCCACTGGTAGATCTGGCGCGACTGCTCGAGATCACCGTGCACGGCTTCCTTGATGGGGCGCATGCCATCGGCGCCGACGCAGCGGTAGTTGCCGGTGAGCAGCATGGCCCACTTGGCCAGCGGCACGAAGATGGAGTCGTGCACCTTGAGCTTGACCGGCAGGTCAATGGCCTCGCCGCCCACCGTCAGGCGGGCGGCGGCGATGTCGGCTTCCATCTGCTCGAGCATGGCGGTGTGGGCGGGGTTTGCGAAGCCGGCCACCTTGAAGTTGGTGGGCAGGCCGACCTGCAGCACGTTGGGCTGCTCTTCCGGGGGACGGAAAGCCTGCGGATCGGGGCTGCACAGGGTCATGAGGCCGGGCTCGAAGTGGTCCCAGACGCTGGCGTCATGGAAGCAGGCGCGCAGACCGCTGGCGTCCAGGCCGGGAATGCGGGCCAGATACGGCAGCGGCGGCATGTTCATGATGGACATGCAGGGCACCTTGGCCAGGGCGATGGCCTTCATCAGCTCGCGCACACCGGAGGCGCTGTACTGCGGCTCCTGCATGGCCAGGCAGACCAGGTCGTACTGCTCGGGCTTGGCTTCGGTGGGCGTCACGGCGTTGAGCTTGCCGGGCAGCTGGCGCGAATCGATCTCGACCAGGCCTTCGCGGCCCTTGACCGGCATGCGCACGCGGGTGCCTTCGCTGTTGATCAGGTTGGCGGTATCTCGGCGGCACACCAGGCTGACCGAGTGACCGGCCATGAGCAGCTTGCTGGCGAGCAGGGAGCCATAAGACGCGCCCAGGATTAGGATGTTGAATTTCTTGCTCATCTGATCAATGCCCTTGCGGGTCCGTAGTTTTAGAAATCTTTGCGGCGCCGGATGCTCGCCTTACAGGCGGGCCATCCGGATCGGTATGACGGAAATATATAAACGTCAACTAATAAGGTAAATTAAATTATTTTGCCGACATTAGACAAAACAGTTTATAAATTTCCATGAATGACGACATTTGCAAAAGTAATTAAAACGACCCCGGAAATTGCACGGGGCCGACGGACCTGCGATATCGCAGGTGCGTCAGCCCCGTGGGTTGCTGAGGTGTTTAGCGCTTGATGCTTAGTGGAACTGCTCTTCCTCGGTGGAACCGGTCAGGGCGGTCACGCTGGACTTGCCACCCTGGATGACGGTGGTCACGTCGTCGAAGTAGCCGGTGCCGACTTCCTGCTGGTGGGACACGAAGGTGTAACCACGGTCGCGGGCGGCGAATTCGGGCTCCTGCACGCGCTCCACGTAGGCGGTCATGCCGCGCTTCACGTAGTCTTGCGAGAGGTCGAACATGTTGTACCACATGGAGTGGATGCCAGCCAGGGTGATGAACTGG
>JAHRYV010000080.1 GCA_020621965.1 Curvibacter sp.
GTTGGCCGGCTCGGCGCCGAACAGCTTGATGGTGTCCATGGTGGCCATGGCCAGGCCGGCACCGTTGACCAGACAGCCGATGTTGCCATCCAGCGAGATGTAGGCCAGGTCGAACTTGGAGGCTTCGATCTCGGCCGGGTCTTCCTCGTCCAGATCACGCAGGGCCACGATCTCGGGGTGGCGGAACAGGGCGTTGGAGTCGAAGTTGAACTTGGCGTCCAGGGCGATGACATTGCCCTTGCCGTCGCGGTTCAGCGGGTTGATCTCGACCAGCGAGGCATCGGTGTCCATGTAGCACTTGTAGAGCTTCTGGCAGATGTCGATGAACTGCGCTTGCGAGTCGGCGGGCATGCCCACACCCTTGGCCAGCTCGGCGCCCTGCGCCTGGGTCAGACCGGTGAGCGGGTCCACGAAGATCTTGACGATCTTCTCGGGCGTGCTGTGCGCCACTTCCTCGATGTCCATGCCGCCTTCGCTGGAGGCGATGAAGGCCACCTTCTGCGTGCCGCGGTCGGTCACCACGGACAGGTAGTATTCCTTCTGGATGTCGGCGCCGTCTTCGATGTAGAGGCGACGCACCTTCTGGCCCTCGGGGCCGGTCTGGTGGGTCTTGAGCTGCATGCCCAGAATCTCGCCGGCCAGGCGCTTGACGTCGTCGATGGACTTGGCCACCTTGACGCCACCGCCCTTGCCGCGACCGCCAGCATGGATCTGCGCCTTGACGACCCACACCGGGCCGCCGAGCTTCTGGGCAGCCTCGACCGCCTCCTGGACTGTGAAGGCCGGAATGCCGCGGGGCACAGGCACACCAAAATGACGCAAGATTTCCTTGCCCTGGTACTCGTGGATCTTCATGAGGTCTCTCTCAGGAAATGAAAATTTGTCCTGCTACGGAACCGGCATGTCCCATAGCCGGTGCTGGATTCAGCACAGCCTTGGAATGTATCATGTTGCTGTGCACAAAAACTGACAGTACGCCCCGGATACCCCATACCCTATGACGTCCCACCGAGTCTTTATCGACGGCGAAGCCGGCACCACCGGCTTGCAGATCCGTGAGCGGCTGCAAGCCATGCCGCAGATCGAACTGGTCAGCATCGCGGCCGAGCGGCGCAAGGACCCATCGGCCAAGCGTGAGCTGCTGGGCGGCGTGGACCTGGTCATCCTGTGTCTGCACGACGATGCCGCCGTCGAGACGGTGGCCTTGGTCGACGAACTGGAGAAGACCTCCGGCCGGCCCGGCCCCAAGATCATCGACGCCTCCACCGCGCACCGGGTGGCACCGGGCTGGGTCTATGGCTTTCCCGAGCTCACCCGCAACCAGGCCGGCGCGGTGGCGCAGGCGCGGCGGGTCGCGAACCCGGGCTGCTATCCGACCGGGGGCATTGCGCTGTTGCGCCCGCTGGTGGACGCCGGCCTGCTGCCGCCGGACTATCCGGTGGTCATGTCCGGCTACTCCGGCTATTCGGGCGGTGGCCGCCAGATGATCGACGCCTACGAGGTCACGCACACGGCGCCCCCGCTGGAGATCTACGGCCTGGGCCTGACGCACAAGCACCTGCCCGAGCTGCAGCGCTACGGCGGCCTGACGCGGCGGCCCATCTTCGTGCCGGCGGTGGGCAATTTCTACGCCGGCATGATCGACCAGATTGGCCTGCAATTCGATCTCATGACCGGCGTCACACGCACCCAGCAGCTGGAGGACGCGCTGCGCGCGCATTACGCCGGCAGCGAATGGGTCAGCGTGGTGCCGCCCGCAGCCGGTGGCCGGCTTGAGCCGACCGCGCTCAACGGCACCAACAAGATGGAACTCAGCGTGTTCGGCAACGACACGCTGGGCCAGGCCGTGCTGGTGGCGCGGCTGGACAACCTGGGCAAGGGCGCCAGCGGCGCCGCCGTGCAGAACCTCAAGCTGATGCTGGGCCTGTAGTCAGGTCAGGTCGTCGGCCGGGTCACTGCCCAGCACCCGGCGCACGACTTCAGCCGAGAAACCGCGCGCCAGCAGGAAGCGCGTCTGCCGCGCGCGTTCCTGCGGCGTGGTCGGTGGGGTTTCGAATTTCCGGCGCCAGACCTCGCGCGCGCGCGCCAGTTCGCTGTCCTTGAGCCCGGCCAGGGCCTGCTCGATCAACTCCCGCGCCAGCCCTTTGTCCTGCATCTCCTGGCGCAGCCGCGCCGCGCCGAACTGGCCGGCCCGCCGGTGCACCAGGGATTCGGCGGCGCGCTGTTCGCTGAGGTAGCCTTTGGCCTGCAGTTCATCCAGTGCCCGGGCCAGCGTGCCCGGCGTTTCCTCGTAACGGCGCAGCTTGCGCTCGAGTTCACTCCGGCTGTGCTCACGCTGGCCCAGCAGCCTCAAGGCCTTACCCTTGAGGCTGGTCTGGAAGGCCGGCTTGACGCCGGCCGGCCCCTGCTTGCCCTGCACCTTACTCCTCGGCGGCGGCCTCTTCGAGACCACGCAGCGGAATGCCCAGCGACTCGCGCACCTTGTTCTCGATCTCCAGCGACAGTTCGGGGTTCTCGCGCAGGAACTCGCGCGCGTTGTCGCGGCCCTGGCCGATCTTTTCACCGCCGTAGGCATACCAGGCGCCAGACTTTTCGATGATCTTGGCATTGACCCCCATGTCGATGATCTCGCCTTCGCGGCTGATACCTTCGCCGAACAGGATGTCGAACTCGGCCGTCTTGAACGGGGGCGCCACCTTGTTCTTGACGATCTTGACCTTGGTCTCGTTGCCGATGGCCTCCTCGCCCTTCTTGATGGTGCCGGTGCGGCGGATGTCGATGCGCACCGAAGCGTAGAACTTGAGCGCGTTGCCGCCCGTGGTGGTCTCGGGGCTGCCGAACATGACGCCGATCTTCATGCGGATCTGGTTGATGAAGATGACCATGCAG
>JAHRYV010000022.1:0-49958 GCA_020621965.1 Curvibacter sp.
CCGAGAAGTTCATGAAGATCGTGTCCCTGGCTCCTGAAGTTCTCTAAGGACCCGGCCATGAACAAGATTCGCAAAGGCGACGAAGTCATCGTCCTCACCGGACGCGACAAGGGCAAGCGCGGCAAGATCGCGCTGCGCAAGGACGACACCCACGTGGTGGTCGAGGGCGTGAACACGGTGAAGAAGCACACCAAGCCCAACCCCATGAAGGGTACGACCGGCGGCATCGTGGAGAAGTCCATGCCGATCCATCAGTCCAACGTGGCCATTTTCAATGCGGCCACCGGCAAGGCTGACCGTGTGGGCATCAAGTTGCTGGCTGACGGCAAACGCGTTCGCGTTTACAAGTCCAGCGGCGAAGAAATCAAGGTGGCATAACCATGGCGCGTCTGCAACAACACTATCGTGAGAAGGTGGTCCCCGAGTTGACCGCCAAGTTCGGCTACAAGTCGCCCATGCAGGTGCCGCGGCTGACCAAGATCACCCTGAACATGGGTGTGAGCGAAGCCGTCGCCGACAAGAAGGTCATGGACAACGCCGTGGGCGACCTGACCAAGATCGCCGGCCAGAAGCCGGTGGTGACCAAGGCCAAGAAGGCTATCGCCGGTTTCAAGATCCGCGAAGGTCAGGCCATCGGCTGCATGGTGACTCTGCGCGGCGTACAGATGTACGAGTTCCTGGACCGTTTCGTCACCGTGGCCCTGCCGCGCGTGCGTGACTTCCGTGGTATCTCGGGTCGCGCCTTTGACGGCCGCGGCAACTACAACATCGGCGTCAAAGAACAGATCATCTTCCCCGAAATCGAATACGACAAGGTGGATGCCCTGCGTGGTCTGAACATCAGCATCACGACGACGGCTCGGACTGACGAAGAGTGCAAGGCACTGCTCGCCGGCTTCAAATTCCCCTTCAAGAACTGAGGTGACCTGTGGCTAAAGTAGCTTTGATCGAGCGCGAGCTCAAGCGAGACAAACTGGTTGCCAAGTACGCGAAGAAACACGCGGAACTCAAGGCCATCGCCAGCGACCTCAAGCGTAGCGAGGAAGAGCGTGCTGCCGCCCGTCTGGGCCTGCAGAAGCTGCCGCGCAACGCCAACCCGACGCGCCAGCGCAATCGTTGCGCCATCACCGGCCGTCCGCGCGGCACGTTCCGCCAGTTCGGTCTGGCCCGCGCCAAGATCCGTGAATTGGCTTTTGCTGGTGACATCCCCGGTGTCATCAAGGCCAGCTGGTAAGCGACAGGAGATTAGAGATGAGCATGAGTGATCCCATCGCCGACCTGCTGACGCGTATCCGTAACGCGCAGATGGTGGCCAAGACCTCCGTGTCGGTGCCTTCTTCCAAAGTGAAGGTTGCCATCGCGCAGGTGCTGAAGGACGAGGGCTACATCGACGGCTTCCAGGTGAAGACCGAAGGTGGCAAGTCCGAACTGCAAATTGCCCTGAAGTACTACGCCGGTCGCCCGGTGATCGAGCGTATCGAGCGCGTCAGCCGTCCCGGCCTGCGCGTGTACAAGGGCCGCGACGCCATCCCCCAGGTCCAGAACGGTCTGGGCGTGGCCATCGTGACGACCCCCAAGGGCGTCATGACCGATCGCAAGGCACGCGCCACCGGTGTCGGCGGCGAAGTGCTGTGCTACGTGGCCTAAGGCATTGAGGAGAAACTGAAATGTCCCGCGTAGGAAAAATGCCTGTTGCCATCCCCGCTGGGGTGGACGTGTCGATCAAGGCTGAGCAGATCAGCGTCAAGGGTGCCGGTGGCACGCTGTCGCTGGCCCAGTCCGCCTTGGTCAAGGTGAGCAACGAAGGTGGCAAGCTGAGCTTCGCCCCCGTCAACGAATCCCGTGAAGCCAATGCCATGAGCGGCACCATGCGTCAGCTGGTGAACAACATGGTCAACGGCGTGAGCAGGGGCTTCGAGAAGAAGCTGAGCCTGATCGGCGTGGGCTACAAGGCCCAGGCCTCCGGCGCCAAGCTGAACCTGGCCGTGGGTTACTCCCACCCGGTGAACATCGAGATGCCTGCCGGCATCACGGTGGCCACCCCGGCTCCCACGGAAATCGTGATCAAGGGTGCAGATCGTCAGCGTGTCGGCCAGATCGCCGCCGAGATCCGTGCCGTCCGTCCTCCCGAGCCCTACAAGGGCAAGGGCATCCGTTATGCGGATGAAAAGGTCGTGATCAAAGAGACCAAGAAGAAATAAGGAGCTGCACCATGATGACCAAGAAAGAGCAGCGTCTTCGCCGGGCCCGTCAGACCCGTGTGCGTATCGCCCAGCAGGGCGTGGCCCGTCTGACCGTGACCCGTACCAATTTGCATATCTACGCCAGCGTGATCTCTGGCGACGGTGCCAAGGTGCTGGCCTGCGCCTCCACGGCCGAAGCCGACGTGCGCAAGTCGCTCGGCGCCTCGGGCAAGGGTGGCAATGCCGCCGCCGCCCAGCTGATCGGCAAGCGCATTGCCGAGAAGGCCAAGGCAGCCGGTGTCGAGAAGGTGGCATTTGACCGCGCAGGTTTCGCGTACCACGGCCGCGTCAAGGCGCTGGCCGAGGCGGCACGTGAAGCTGGCTTGCAGTTCTAAGCAGATCGGAATTTATGATGGCGACGGCCGCGTCGGCATGGGCAAGGGCAAGTCCAAGGAAGTGCCGGCTGCTGTGCAGAAGGCCATGGAAGAAGCCCGCCGCAACATGCTCAAGGTGTCGCTCAAGAACGGCACGCTGCATCACAAGGTGGTGGGTCGCCACGGTGCGGCCAGCGTCATGATGGCGCCGGCTCCCAAGGGTACCGGCATCATCGCCGGCGGCCCGATGCGCGCCATCTTCGAAGTGATGGGCGTGACCGACATCGTGGCCAAGAGCCACGGTTCGACCAACCCCTACAACATGGTTCGTGCCACCCTGGACGCCCTGAACAACTGCAGCACCCCTGCGGAAGTGGCGGCCAAGCGCGGCAAGAGCGTTGAAGAACTCTTCGCTTAAACGGGAGTTTCAGACATGACTACGCAACAAACCGTCAAAGTGCAGCTGGTTCGCAGCCCGATCGGCTGCAAGGAATCCCACCGCGCCACCGTGCGTGGCCTGGGCCTGCGCAAGCTCAACAGCGTGAGCGAACTGCAGGACACGCCTGCCGTGCGCGGCATGATCAACAAGATCAGCTATCTGGTCAAGGTTCTCTGAGAGGCTGACGATGGAACTCAACAGCATCAAGCCCGCAGCGGGCGCCAAACACGCCAAGCGCCGCGTCGGTCGCGGCATCGGCTCCGGCCTGGGCAAGACTGCCGGTCGCGGCCACAAGGGTCAGAAGTCCCGTTCGGGCGGCTACCACAAGGTCGGCTTCGAAGGCGGCCAGATGCCCATGCATCGCCGTCTGCCCAAGCGCGGCTTCAAGTCGCATCTGCTCAAGTTCAATGCCGAGATCACGCTCAGCACGCTGGAGCAGCTGGGTGTCGACACCGTCGACGTGCTGACGCTCAAGCAGGCCGGTCTGGTCGGTGAGCTGGCCAAGGTGGTCAAGGTCATCAAGTCGGGCGAGATCAAGAAGGCCGTCAAGCTCAACGGCATCGGCGCCACTGCGGGTGCCAAGGCTGCCATCGAGGCGGCCGGCGGCAGCGTGGCCTGATCAACGGGACCTGAAAGAAGAACGAAGTGGCAACGAACGCGGCTCAGATTGCAAAAACCGGCAAGTTCGGCGACCTGCGTCGCCGGCTGGTCTTTTTGCTGCTCGCACTGGTGGTGTACCGCATTGGCGCGCACATCCCGGTGCCCGGCATCAACCCGGACCAGCTGGCCCAGCTGTTCCAGGGCCAGCAAGGCGGCATCCTGAGCCTGTTCAACATGTTCTCCGGCGGTGCGCTGTCGCGCTTCACGGTCTTCGCGCTGGGCATCATGCCGTACATCTCGGCATCGATCATCATGCAGCTGCTGACCTATGTGCTGCCCGCCTTCGAGCAGATCAAGAAGGAAGGCGAAGCCGGCCGTCGCAAGATCACCCAGTACACGCGTTACGCCACGCTGGGCCTGGCCATTTTCCAGTCGCTCGGCATCGCCGTGGCGCTGGAGAGCTCGCCCGGTCTGGTGATGGCACCCGGTTTCGGCTTCCGCATCACCGCTGTGGTGACGCTGACCGCCGGCACCATGTTCCTGATGTGGCTGGGTGAGCAGATCACCGAGCGTGGTCTGGGCAACGGCATCTCGATCCTGATCTTCGGCGGCATCGCGGCCGGCCTGCCCAGCGCCATCGGTGGCCTGCTGGAGCTGGTGCGCACCGGTGCCATGAGCATCATCGCCGCGCTGTTCATCGTGGCGCTGGTGATCCTGGTGACCTGGTTCGTGGTGTTCGTGGAACGTGGCCAGCGCAAGATCCTGGTGAACTATGCGCGACGCCAGGTCGGCAACAAGGTGTATGGCGGCCAGTCGTCGCACCTGCCCCTGAAACTGAACATGGCCGGCGTCATTCCGCCCATCTTCGCATCCAGCATCATCCTGTTGCCCGCCACCGTGGTGAGCTGGTTCAGCAGCGGCGATTCGATGCTGTGGCTCAAGGACATCGCCGGCAGCCTGACCCCGGGTCAACCGATCTATGTGCTGCTGTATGCCACCGCGATCATCTTCTTTGCCTTCTTCTATACGGCGCTGGTGTTCAACAGCCGTGAGACGGCGGACAACCTGAAAAAGGGCGGCGGCTTCATTCCGGGCATTCGGCCGGGGGACCAGACGGCGAAGTACATCGACAAGATCCTGCTGCGTCTGACCCTGGCTGGTGCGATCTACATCACCTTCGTCTGCCTGCTGCCCGAGTTCCTGATCCTGAAATACAACGTGCCGTTCTATTTTGGCGGCACCTCCCTGCTGATCATCGTCGTGGTGACCATGGATTTCATGGCCCAGGTGCAGAACTACCTGATGTCGCAGCAGTACGAATCGCTGTTGAAGAAAGCTAATTTCAAGCCGACCCTGGGTGCCTGAGAGAGATGGCGAAAGATGATGTGATTCAGATGCAGGGCGAGGTGGTGGAAAACCTGCCGAACGCGACCTTCCGCGTGAAGCTGGAAAATGGCCACATCGTTCTGGGACATATCTCGGGCAAGATGCGGATGCATTACATCCGTATCCTGCCGGGTGACAAAGTGACTGTCGAGTTGACGCCTTACGACTTGACGCGGGCACGGATCGTATTCAGGGCCAAATGATTGGCAGGTTCCGGACAGTCCGGGACCATGCGTTAGAAGTTTTAGGAGAATGAAATGAGAGTTTCGGCTTCGGTCAAGAAAATTTGCCGCAACTGCAAAATCATCCGCCGCAAGGGCGTGGTGCGCGTGATCTGCACGGATCCGCGCCACAAGCAGCGTCAAGGCTGATTGCAAGAGTTATAGAGGACGAAAATGGCACGTATCGCTGGCATCAACATTCCGCCGCATCAGCACGCTGAAATCGGCTTGACCGCCATCTATGGCATCGGTCGCACGCGCGCTCGCAAGATCTGCGAAGCCTGCGGCATCGCTTATTCCAAGAAGGTCAAGGATCTGACCGACACCGACCTGGAAAAAATCCGCGACCAGATCGCCCAGTTCACGATCGAAGGCGACCTGCGTCGCGAGACGACGATGAACATCAAGCGTCTGATGGACATCGGCTGCTACCGCGGCTTCCGTCATCGCCGCGGCCTGCCCATGCGCGGCCAGCGTACGCGTACCAATGCCCGCACCCGCAAGGGCCCGCGCAAGGGCGCCGCCGCACTGAAGAAATAAACTGGCACTGAAAGATCACCATGGCTAAAGCTCCCGCCAATACTGCTGCGCAGCGTGTGCGCAAGAAGGTTCGCAAGAACGTGGCTGACGGCGTCGCCCACGTGCACGCCTCCTTCAACAACACCATCATCACGATCACTGATCGCCAGGGCAATGCCCTGTCGTGGGCTTCGTCGGGTGGTCAGGGCTTCAAGGGCTCGCGCAAGTCCACCCCGTTCGCCGCCCAGGTGGCGTCCGAAGTGGCTGGTCGCGCCGCCATGGAGCAGGGCATCAAGAATCTCGACGTCGAGATCAAGGGTCCCGGTCCCGGCCGTGAGTCCTCGGTGCGTGCCCTGGCCGCGCTGGGCATTCGCATCAACCTGATTTCCGACGTGACGCCGGTGCCGCACAACGGCTGCCGTCCTCAGAAGCGTCGCCGCATCTAAGCGGTACGCTGGTCAGTTCAATTTATTAACAAGCCCACCGCCACCGGCATTGCGCTGGTGGCTCCCGCAGGCAACTGCGGAAGTTGACATAGAAGGAAGTTCAAGTGGCACGCTATCTCGGCCCCAAGGCCAAACTCTCCCGCCGCGAAGGCACCGACCTGTTCCTCAAGAGCGCCCGCCGCTCGATCAGCGACAAGGCCAAGTTCGACTCCAAGCCCGGCCAGCACGGCCGCACTTCGGGTGCCCGCACCTCCGACTTCGGTCTGCAGCTGCGTGAAAAGCAGAAGGTCAAGCGCATGTACGGCGTGCTGGAGCGCCAGTTCCGCCGCTACTTCGAGCAAGCCGACCGCCTCAAGGGCAACACCGGCGCCAACCTGCTGTTCCTGCTGGAATCGCGTCTGGACAATGTGGTGTATCGCATGGGCTTCGGTTCGACCCGTGCCGAGGCACGTCAGCTGGTGTCGCACAAGGCGATCACCGTGAACGGCAGTGCCGTGAACATCCCGTCCTACTCGGTCAAGGTCGGCGACGTGATCTCCGTGCGCGAGAAGTCCAAGAAGCAGAACCGCGTGGTCGAAGCCCTGCAGCTGGCACAGCAAGTGGGCATCCCCGCCTGGGTTGAGGTTAACATCGACAAGGCCGAAGGCACCTTCAAGAAGGTTCCCGATCGCGACGAATTTGGGTCCGACATCAACGAATCGTTGATCGTCGAGTTGTACTCGAGGTAAACAAGGTGAGCGAGGTTGCAACGCAACCTCGCCCTTGAAGTTTTCGTCCCTGACCGGGAGGCATTCCGGTCGGGCGCTTCACCAGCCTTACCGGTGTAACGAGCCGGGGGTATTGACAGGAAGTCCGCATGCAAACCAGTCTGCTGAAACCCAAAGCAATCAACGTTGAACAACTCGGTCCGAACCGCGCCAAGGTGGCGCTGGAGCCGTTTGAGCGTGGCTACGGCCACACGCTGGGCAATGCGCTGCGTCGCGTCTTGTTGTCGTCGATGCCGGGTTATGCTGCCACGGAAGTGACCATTGCCGGCGTGCTGCACGAGTACTCGTCGATCGACGGCGTGCAGGAGGATGTGGTCAACATTCTGCTGAATCTTAAGGGTGTGGTGTTCAAGCTGCACAACCGCGACGAAGTCACGCTGAGCCTGCGCAAGGATGGCGAGGGTGTGGTCACCGCCGGTGACATCCAGACCCCGCACGATGTCGAGATCATCAACCCCGACCACGTGATTGCCACGCTGTCGGCTGGTGGCAAGCTCGACATGCAGATCAAGGTCGAAAAGGGCCGTGGTTATGTCCCGGGCACCCTGCGCCGCCTGGGCGACGAGCCGACCAAGTCGATCGGCCGCATTGTGCTGGACGCTTCTTTTTCGCCGGTCAAGCGCGTGAGCTACACCGTCGAAAGCGCCCGTGTTGAGCAGCGCACCGACCTGGACAAGCTGGTTGTCGAGATCGAGACCAACGGCGCCATCACTGCGGAAGACGCGGTGCGCGCTTCGGCCAAGATCCTGGTGGAGCAGCTGGCCGTGTTTGCCCAGCTCGAAGGCAGCGAACTGGCCGCCTTCGACCAGCCGGCACCGCGTGCTGGCAGCCAGTTCGACCCGATCCTGCTGCGTCCGGTCGACGAACTGGAACTCACCGTGCGTTCGGCCAACTGCCTGAAGGCCGAGAACATCTATTACATCGGCGACCTGATCCAGCGTTCCGAGAACGAGTTGCTCAAGACCCCGAACCTGGGTCGCAAGTCGCTCAACGAGATCAAGGAAGTGCTCGCTTCGCGCGGCCTGACCTTGGGCATGAAGCTGGAAAACTGGCCGCCGGCCGCGCTCGAAAAGCGTTGATCTAGAATACCGGTCCCGCTCGAGCGGGACGGAAAACCAGCCCTTCGGGGCTGGGTGCACCGGGCAGTACCTGATACGGCTGCCTGTTTATATAAAGAAAGGAAAGCACCATGCGTCACGGACACGGACTCCGTAAACTCAACCGCACCAGCGAGCACCGCCTCGCCATGCTGCGCAACATGATGAATTCGCTCATCGCGCACGAGGTCATCAAGACCACCGTGCCGAAGGCCAAGGAATTGCGTCGTGTGGTCGAGCCCATGATCACCCTGGCCAAGGAGCCCACGCTGGCCAACCGCCGCCTGGCCTTCGACCGCCTGCGTGACCGCGACAGCGTCACCAAGCTGTTCAACGATCTGGGCCCGCGCTTCAAGGCGCGCCCGGGTGGTTACACCCGCATCCTGAAGATGGGTTTCCGTGTTGGCGACAACGCGCCCATGGCCCTGGTCGAACTGGTAGACCGCCCGGCCGAAACTGAAGCAGCGCAAGCTGAATAAGTAGGCTATAATATTAGATTACCGCGCGATGGAGCAGCCTGGTAGCTCGTTGGGCTCATAACCCAAAGGTCGGAGGTTCAAATCCTCCTCGCGCAACCAAACATGGTGGTCCGCCACCCGCAAAAATCCCACCTCACCGGTGGGATTTTTTTTCCTGCCTCCGACGGCCTGGCCGCAAGCCCTTGAATTCAAACGGCTTTTAGGCCTGGCCCCGGCCCGATTGAAGGGTGCCGGATAAAATTTGGGCGCCTCTCCAGAGAACGCCCCGCGCTTTCTCAACCCCGGCAATGCAGGCCCTCCACAAGAGGGCCTCATGCATTCAGAACCCCTGGCAGAGGCGGGCAGCAGAACAGATCCCGCTGTCCGGGTTTCATTCAGTATTCTGAATAATAGGAACGGACATGACGACACGCCGCCAATTCACCCTGGCTGCCGCCGCCTCCATGCTGGCTGCACCCACCCTGCTCAAGGCGCAGAGCACGAACAAGATCATTCTCGGCCAGTCGGCCGCCTTCACCGGGCCGGCCGCCGAACTCGGCATCCAGTTCAATCAGGGCGCCAGGATCTGGCTCGACCAGCTCAACGCGCAGGGTGGCGTCGCCGGCAAGACGGTCGAGATCATGAACCTCGACGATGGCTACGAGCCAGACCGCTGCGCCGCCAACACCCAGAAGCTGATCGCCGAAGATGTGTTTGCCTTGTTCGGCTACATCGGCACGCCCACCAGCCTGGCGGCCCTGCCCCTGGTGACCAAGGCGCAGGTGCCCTTCATCGCGCCGTTCACCGGCGCCATGGGCTTGCGTGAGCCCTTCAACAAGCAGGTCTTCCACCTGCGTGCGTCGTATAACGACGAGACGGCGCTGATCGTGCGCCAGCTCACCAACCTTGGGCTGAAGAAGATTGCCGTCTTCTACCAGAACGACGCCTATGGCAAGGCCGGTCTGGATGGTGTGACGCTGGCGCTGGGCAAACAGGAACTCAAACCGGTGGCGCAGGCCACGGTGGAGCGCAATTCGGTCGACGTCGCTGCGGCGGTGAAGACGCTGGTGGCGGCCGCTCCGGATGCGGTGGTGCAGATCAGCGCCTACAAGTCCTGCGCGGCCTTCATCCGCGCCGCGCGCCAGGCGGGTTACGGCGGCACCTTCTACAACGTGTCCTTTGTCGGCACGCAGGCGCTGGCCGACGAACTGGGCAAGGACGGCGCGGGCGTCGTGGTGTCGCAGGTGGTGCCCTCGCCTTATTCTTCGGCGCGTCCGATTGCGCGCGAATTCGCCGAGGCCGTGAAGAAGGTCGGCGGCAAGGCCCAGGTCAACTTCTCCAGCATGGAGGGTTATCTGGCCGCCAGGCTGCTGACCGAAGGTCTCAAGCGCGCGGGCAGCCGCACTAACAGCCGCGAGGGACTGATCCAGGGCCTGGAGTCCTTGGGGAGCCAGAACCTGGGCGGCTTCCAGGTCAACTTCTCTCCGAGCGACCACGTGGCCTCCAGCTTCGTCGAGCTCTCGATGTTGACGGGCGACGGCCGCGTGCGGACCTGAGGCCGCCGAGGATAACCCCGGATGACAAGAGGCCGTCGACCGGAATAGACTCTCAGTCATGAAGCTGCTCGATTCCATCGTCGCGCAGGCCGCGCATCTGGCCACGCTGCGACGCGACATCCACGCCCATCCCGAGCTCTGTTTCGAAGAGCGGCGCACGGCCGACCTGGTCGCAAACAAGCTCACCGAATGGGGCATCCCTGTGCACCGCGGCCTGGGCGGTACGGGTGTGGTGGGCATACTCCAGCACGGTGCGTCCCAGCGCGCCATCGGTCTGCGCGCCGACATGGATGCGCTGCCGCTGCAGGAGAGCAATACCTTCGCCCACGCCAGCCGGCACGCCGGCAAGATGCACGCCTGTGGTCACGACGGCCACACCGCCATGCTGCTGGCCGCGGCCCAGCACCTGTCGCAACACCGGCATTTCGACGGCACCGTCTACCTGATCTTCCAGCCCGCCGAAGAGGGCGGTGCCGGCGCCAACGAGATGATCAAGGACGGCCTGTTCGAGAAGTTCCCCATGGAGGCCGTGTTCGGCATGCACAACTGGCCCGGTATGCAGGCGGGGACCTTCGCCCTGAGCCCCGGCCCGGTCATGGCCTCGAGCAACGAGTTCAAGATCACCATCCGCGGCAAGGGCGGTCACGCGGCCATGCCGCACAACGCCACCGATCCGGTGCTGGTGGCCTGCCAGATGGTGCAGGCCTTCCAGACCATCATCAGCCGCAACCTCAAGCCCATCGATGCCGGCGTGATCTCGGTCACCATGATCCATGCCGGTCACGCCAACAATGTCATCGCCGACAGCTGCGAGCTGCAGGGCACGGTGCGCACTTTCACGCTGGCGGTGCTGGACCAGATCGAGGCGCGTATGCGCGAGGTGGCGCAGCACACCTGTGCGGCCTTCGGCGCGCGCTGCGAGTTCGAGTTCGAGCGCAACTACCCGCCCACCATCAACGCCGAGCCTGAGGCCGCATTCGCCCGTCGGGTGATGGCCGGGATCGTTGGCGAGCACAACGTGCTGCCGCAGGAGCCCACCATGGGCGCAGAAGACTTCTCCTTCATGCTGCAGGCCAAGCCCGGGGCCTACTGCTTCATCGGCAATGGCGACGGCGTGCACCGGGAGATGGGCCACGGCGGCGGCCCCTGCACGCTGCACAACCCCAGCTACGACTTCAACGACGAGCTCATCCCGCTGGGGGCAACCTACTGGGTCCAGCTGGCGCAAACCTGGCTCGCGCCGGGTCGCTGAGGCCTCAGTGTTTGCTGCAGAAGCCGCGGTGGGTGGCGATCTGCAGGAGGCCGTCGAAGATCAGGGTGTCGATTAGCTCGAAGGGCGTGGCCAGGCTGGGCGCCATCTTCCAGCCCGCACCGCCGGCCATGACGCACCAGGGCTCGGCGCCGCAATGCGTGCGCAGATGCTGCACCATGCGCTCCATGGCGCCGGCGATGGCATACGTGCCGCCGCTGGTCAGGGCATCACTGGTGTTGGTGGGGAAGGGGCGCACCTCACCCGTGGGCACATGCAGGCCGGCCGTGCCGGACTCCAGCGCGCGCAGCATGATGCCGTGCCCGGGCAGGATGTAGCCACCCAGGAACTTGCCGCCCGCGTCGATGGCTTCCACCGTCACGGCGGTGCCCACCATGGCGACGACGATGGGGCGCGGCGCGCCCATGGCCAGCATGCGATGCCAGGCCCCGATCATGGCGACCCAGCGGTCCGGTCCGAGCCGCGCCGGATGGTCGTAACCATTGACCAGCCCGGCTTCCAGCGCGCTGGAGATCACCCACTGGGGTGACACGTCCCAGTGCTCCATCTGGGCCTCCACGCGGTGCTTGACGGCGTCGCTGGCCACCACACAACCCAGCATGCAGCTGGGCGCCGGCAGCTTGGCCCAGGCGGTCTCCGCCAGGCGATCGATGTTGTCCAGGAACTCGGCCCCCTGGGCGAGCACCCGGGCGCCGGGGCGCGGGGCTTCGAAGAGGGCCCACTTGAGGCGGGTGTTGCCAACGTCGATGGCGAGAAACGGCATGGTTTGAGATCGGTTGGCGACAGCATCGATCATAAAGGAGGCCGATCGATCAGCCCTGTCGCCATGGCAGCCCGTGGTAACGCCAGCCGCCCTTGCGCCCGCGGTGCGCCTGGTCGTCGGGGTCGCCCTCGAAGCCTTCGAGGATGTTGTAGGCCTCGATGCCGAGCTCCGTGGCGCGCCGCGCGGCGGCGATGGAGCGCGCGCCGCTGCGGCACAACATGAGGGCCTTGCGCCCCGCCGGCACGGCGGCCTGCAGGCCGGCATCGAAGTTGGTGTTGGGCACCATGCCGGGCCACTGTTTCCAGGCCAGGCCGACCGCGTCAGGCACGAAACCCACCCACTCGCGCTCGGCGTCGCTGCGCACGTCCACCAACACGCCCTCGCCGGACTGCACCCACTGCCAGGCCAGTTGCGGCGTGATGTTGCCGGCATAACCCTCGGCCGGCCGCACGGCCAGCAGGGCGGCGCCGTCGGCATCGTGGCGCAGGCCGGATTGCAGATTGGCCGGCACGGCCTCGTCGATGCGCCGGGGCTTGGGCAGGTTAAGCTGGTCCATGATGGTCTTGAACTCGGCCAGGGACTTGCCGGCTACGCGCGCGTTGCCGGTCTTCTCGGCGCCGATGGTCGAGTGGCTGCGGCCCTGGTAGTCGTGCCCCGGCCAGACCACGGTGTCGTCGGGCAGGGCGAACAGCACCTCGGTCAGGCTGCGGTAGAGCGCCTCGGCACTGCCGGACTGGAAATCGGTGCGGCCGCAGCCGTTGATCAGCAGCGTGTCGCCGGTGAAGACGTGGCGCTGGCCCGCAGTCTCCCAGACATAACTCATGCTGCCGGCCGTGTGGCCCGGCGTGTGCAGGGCGCGGATCTGCTGGCTGCCGAAGGCGAGTGTCTGGCCGTCCACTAGCTGCACGGCAGCGGTGGTGATGCCGCAGCCGGCCGGGGCGGCCGTGCGCGCGCCGGCGTGCTCGGCCAGCAGGCCGGCGCTGGTGATGTGGTCGGCATGCGCGTGGGTCTCCACCGTCCACAGCAGCTGGAGGCCGTATTCGCGCAGCACGCGCAAGTCGCGCTCGAGCTGCTCATCCACCGGGTCGATGATCAGGGCCTCGCGCGTGGCCGCGTCGAAGAGCAGGTAGGTGTAGGTGCTGGAGGCCGGGTCGAAAAGCTGGATCGGGTTCATGGTTGCGCTCCCAGGTGCAAGGGCTGGCACCGGCCAGCCGCAGGAGGAACCCTCAAGCATACGCAAAAAAGCGCGGGCACCCCGTGCCGCATGGCCGCCGGCGCCGCGCCCCGCGTGGGCGCCAGCCTCAGACGACCTTGACGCTGAGGTTGGGCAGGCCGTCGATGTGCATCTCGATCACGTCGCCCTGCACCACCGGCCCCACCTTGTCCGGCGTGCCGCAGTAGATGATGTCGCCGGGGAAGAGTTCGTTGGCCTCGGACAGCTTGCTGATCTGCTCCGCGACGTTCCAGATCATCAGGTTCAGGTTGGCGTTTTGCTTGAGTTCGCCATTGACCTTGAGCCAGATGGCGCCCTGGCTGAAATGCCCGGTCTGCGTCACGCGGTGCACGGCGCCGATGGGGGCCGAACGGTCGAAGCTCTTGCCGATCTCCCAGGGCTTTTTCTGGTCGCCCATGGCGCGCTGCAGATCGCGGCGTGTCATGTCCAGGCCCAGCGTGTAGCCGTACACGAGATCCAGGGCTTTCTCGGCCGGAATGTTCTTGCCGCCCTTGCCCAGGCAGGCCACCAGCTCGGCTTCGTAGTGGTAGTTCTTGGTCAGCGGCGGATAGGGGTGGTCGGCCACCGTGCCGGCCGGCACGTACTGGATGGCGTCAGTGGGCTTCTGGAAAAAGAAGGGCGGCTCGCGATCCGGATTGGAGCCCATCTCGATCGCATGGGCGCGGTAGTTGCGGCCGATGCAGTAGATGCGGCGCACCGGAAACATCTCGTCCGAGCCGACGATGGGGAGGTAGGTGGCGGCCACATCGAAGGGCGTCCTGGGTTTGTGCTGCGCCACGCCGGGCAAGGCGCAGCCCGCCAGCGCACCCGTGGTCACCAGAGCCGTGTTCTGGAAGAAGTGTCGTCTGTCCATCTCGTGTCTCCTGAGAAAAACGGGTGTGTGCCCCGGGTCCTGATCTGCGGCGCAATACTGCCACGAAAAGTAAAAACTGGTTTTGCCCCCAGCCTCTAGACGGACTGGTGAAAACCCCTAGGTGGATTCCACAGCGCCCGGGCGCAGAATCCGCCCCGACGGTCAGTAAACTCATCGTTCCGTCCAACTCTATCGGAGATCACCGTGACTGATAACAAAACCCCCAATCGCCGCAGCCTGCTCAAGGGCGCCACCATCGCCGCCGGCGCCATGGCTGCCCCCATGGTTGCCACCGCACAAACCGCGACCACCCTGCGTTTCCAGAGCACCTGGCCTTCGAAGGACATCTTCCACGAGTACGCCACCGACTTTGCCAAGAAGGTCAACGACATGGCCAGCGGCAAGCTCAAGATCGAAGTGCTGCCCGCGGGCTCCGTGGTGCCGGCCTTCCAGCTGCTCGAAGCCGTGAACAAGGGCACGCTGGACGGCGGCCACGGCGTGGTGGCCTACCACTACGGCAAGAACTCGGCCCTGGCCCTGTGGGGCTCCGGCCCGTCCTTCGGCATGGACCCCAACATGCTGCTGGCCTGGCACAACTACGGCGGCGGCAAGGCCCTGCTGGAAGAGATCTACAAGTCCATCAACATGGACGTCGTGTCCTACCTCTACGGCCCCATGCCCACCCAGCCCTTCGGCTGGTTCAAGAAGCCGATCGCCAAGCTGGCCGACGTCAAGGGCACCAAGTTCCGTACCGTGGGCCTGGCCGTTGACATGTACACCGACATGGGCGCTGCCGTGAACCCGCTGCCCGGCGGCGAGATCGTGCCGGCCCTGGACCGCGGCCTGATCGACGGCGCCGAGTTCAACAACGCTTCTTCCGACCGCCTGCTGGGCTTCCCCGACGTGGTCAAGAACTGCATGCTGCAGAGCTTCCACCAGTCCGGCGAGCAGTTCGAGATCCTGTTCAACAAGGGCAAGCTCAACGCGCTGCCGGCCGAGCTGAAGTCCATCATCGACTACGCCGTGCAGGCCGCCAGCGCCGACATGAGCTGGAAGGCCATCGAGCGCAACTCCAAGGACTACATCGAGCTCAAGAAGTCCGGTGTCAAGTTCTACAAGACGCCCGATGCCATCCTGCGTGCGCAGCTGGATTCCTGGGACAAGATCATGGCCAAGAAGGGTGCCGAGAACGCGCTGTTCAAGAAGGTGATCGACTCGCAGCGTGCCTACGCCGAGCGCGCCACCCAGTGGCAGAGCGACTACACGGTCGACTTCAAGATGGCCTCCAACCATTACTTCGGCAAGAAGGGCAAGAAGGCCTAAGCCGAACGGATAAAATCCGCGACGACTCTGGAGGGCGCTGTGGTGCAAGCCATGGCGCCCTCGGTTCTTTCTGAAAACCTGACTCAACCCTGACCTGCTGGGAATACTATGCAGAACTTACTGCTTGCGGTCGACCGCCTGTCCACCTGGATCGGCAAGGTCTTTGCGTGGACCGCCTTGATACTCACGCTCATGATCAGCTGGGAAGTGTTCTCGCGCTACGTGCTGAACAAGCCGCACGCCTGGATGCTCGATTTCCAGATCATGATGTACGGCACCCTGTTCATGACGGCCGGCGCCTATACGCTGTCGAAGAACGGCCACGTGCGCGGCGACGTGCTCTACGGCTTCTTCCGCCCGCGCACCCAGGCCACCGTCGACCTGATCCTCTACTTCGTCTTTTTCCTGCCCGGCATCACTGCCCTGACCTGGGCCGGCTGGACCTACTTCAACGAGTCGCTGGCGATCCGTGAACAGACCTTCTCGGCCGAACCGCTGCCGATGTACCCGTTCAAGTTCATCATCCCGCTGTCGGGCGGCATCCTGCTGCTGCAGGGCATCGTCGAGATCATCCGCTGCATCATCTGTATCCGCGACGGCGAGTGGCCTTCGCGTGAAGAGGACGTGGAGGAAGTCGACGTCGAGAAACTCAAGGAAATGGTCCACGTGAAAGACGAAGACATCCAGGCGCTGGACAAGTACGTCGTGAAGGAAGGCGCACACAAATGAAGATCCGCAAAGAACTCTGGTTCGGCTTCAGCCTGATGGCGCTGATCATCGCCGGCGCGCTGGCGATGCTGATCGGTGCCGACAAGATCACCAACGGCCACATCGGCCTGCTCATGCTCTCGCTGGTCGTCGTGGCCATCATGCTGGGCTTCCCGACCGCCTTCACCCTGATGGGCATGGGCATGATCTTCACCTGGGTCGCCTATGAGGAGAGCACGACCAAGACGCTGGACCTGATGGTGGCCTCGGCCTTCAAGGTCATGAGCAACGACGTGCTGATCTCGATCCCGCTCTTCGTGTTCATGGGTTATCTGGTCGAGCGCGCCAACCTGATCGAAAAGCTCTTCAAGAGCCTGCACCTGGCGCTGGTGCGCCTGCCCGGCGCGCTGGCCGTGGCCACGCTGGTGACCTGCGCCGTGTTCGCCACGGCTACCGGCATCGTCGGTGCCGTGGTCACGCTCATGGGCCTGCTGGCCTTCCCGCAGATGTTGCGCGCCGGCTACGACGTCAAGATGTCGGCCGGTGCCATCACTGCGGGCGGCTGCCTGGGCATCCTGATTCCGCCCTCGGTCATGCTGATCGTCTACGGCGCCACTGCCGGCGTGTCGGTGGTGCAGCTGTACGCCGGTGCCTTCTTCCCCGGCCTCATGCTGGCGGGTCTGTACATCGGCTACGTGATCGTCCTGGCCAAGCTCAAGCCCAAGATGGCCCCGCCGCTGTCGGAGAAAGAGCGTTTTGTGCCGCTGCCTCCGCTGCTGGAGAAGGTGGCGCCCACCCACGCCACGCGTGCCCTGCCGGCGCTGCTCAAGGCGCTCAAGGGTCAGCAGAACCACGGTGTGCCCACCGGCTACATCCTCAAGCAACTGGGTGTGGTGCTGATGCCTGCCATCCTGTTCGTGTTCGTGGCCCTGTGGAGCTACAGCAGCGTGACCAGCGTGCCGCCGGTCGAGGAAGTGTCGACGCTGCAGAGCATGGGCGACGGCGACGCCACCGAAGCCAGCGAGCAGGCCTCGGCTGAAGATGACGGTGGCCTGGCGTCCCCGCCCGGCGCCGAAAGCGACGACGCGGTCAAGGAGCCGCCGGGCGCCGAATCCGACGTGAAGGAGCCGGCGACGGCTGCCAGCGCCGCACCGGCGGCGGCTGCCGTCGAGGCCCCGGCCCAGAGCAAGCCGGCCCCGGCCGGCTACTGGATCGGCACCGCGGTCGGCGCCCTGGCGCTGGTGGCCTACTACGCGATGCTGAGCTTCACGCGCCTGGAAGTGTTCAAGATGCTGCTGACCAGCTTCTTCCCGCTGCTGGTCCTGATCCTGGCGGTGCTGGGCTCCATCGTGATGGGCCTGGCCACGCCGACGGAAGCGGCGGCCGTGGGCGCCCTGGGCGGTTTCCTGCTGGCGGCCGCTTACAAGCAGCTCACGCTGAGTGTGGTCACGGAAAGCATCTTCCTGACGGCCAAGACCTCGGCCATGGTGTGCTGGCTCTTCGTCGGCTCGGCCATCTTCTCGGCGGCCTTCGCCCTGCTGGGCGGCCAGGAGCTGGTGGAGCACTGGGTCCTGTCCATGAACCTCAGCAAGACCCAGTTCCTGGTGCTGAGCCAGGTCATCATCTTCATCCTGGGCTGGCCGCTGGAGTGGACCGAGATCATCGTGATCTTCATGCCGATCTTCATCCCGCTGCTGGACAACTTCGGTGTCGATCCGCTGTTCTTCGGCCTGCTCGTGGCGCTGAACCTGCAGACCGCCTTCCTGAGCCCGCCGGTGGCGATGGCCGCGTTCTACCTGAAGGGCGTGAGCCCGCCGCACGTGACGCTGAACCAGATCTTCGCCGGCATGCTGCCTTTCATGGGCATCCAGGTGCTGGCCATCATCCTGCTGTACAACTTCCCCGGCATCGGTATGTGGCTGCCGCAAGTGCTGTACAAGTAAGCTGAAGTCGACGCCGCAAGGCAACATCGAAGAGGGGCGCGCAAGCGCCCCTTTTTCTTGGGAAAGACGGCTCGCGCGGCCAGCCGGTTCGACGGCCGCGACGCGGCCTATTGCACGTTCGCCAGCGGCAGATTGAGCAGCAGGTTCTGCGGCTTCAGGCGCAGCAGGCCCTGCGCGTTCATGGCCAGGCCCAGGTAGACCGGCTTGCCGGCCACCTCGGGCCGCATGCAGGCCGGATCGGCGAACTCCAGGCGGAACAGGCTGATGAGGCGCTGCAGGCGCTCGGCCTCGACGGGCTGCTCTTCATACAGCGCGTCGAGGATGGCCGTGGCCTCGGCGTCCAGGCCGATGTGCCAGCGCCAGGCGGCGTCTTCCACCCGCGCCAGCGGCTCGATCGTCACCGCCACACCGAGGAAGTGCTGCACCCACAACTCCAGCACGCGGGCCAGCGCCTTCAGGCCGCTGCGCGCGCGCGTCATGCGCAAGGTGAGGCCGTGGCTGAGCTCCTGCTGCACCTCGTGCGTGAGGTCGAGCAGGTAGTGATGGCGCTCGCTGCGCTCCCAGTACGCGGCGGCATTCGAGGCATCGAGCACGGCCAGCTCCGCTGCGCGCAGCCGGGTCTTGTTCTCCAGCAGCAGACGCCCCAGCGCGCCCAGGCCGGCGTTCTGGCTGTGCTGGTCCACCACGGCCTGGTCGGCGGCCAGCACCTGGCCGTCCTGCACCGTGACGCGTTGCGCACGGAACAGCAGCTCGGCTGCGCGCAGCTGCTGCGCGTCATCGCAGTGCGCGAGCAGGTGGCGCAGCAGGGCCTGTACGACGAGGTCGATGAACAGGGGCGGGATCTCGATGCGCCCGCTGCGCATCAGCTGCAGGTACCAGGCCTCCAGCGTGCCGGCGGCCAGCAGCGCATCGCGCACGGCCAGGAACAGGCGGTAGTTGTCGCGCGCGTCGGCGTCCTTGAAACGCGCCAGTGTCTCGGGCGCGATGCGCTGCAGCGGGTCGCCGCGCAGCGCCGCATGCAGCTTGCGTTCGGTCGGGCAGGACTCCGGCACCAGGGCCAGTTCAGGCCGCCCGAACAGAAAACGCAGGTAGTCCGGCGTCACCGCCAGCCAGCCTCGGGCGTCGGTCTGCAGGTGTTCGTAGCCGCAGGAGGGCCAGAAGTTCACGGGCGGGACGCCGGCGCCGCAGCCGGCGCTGGCGGGATGAGGCGGCCCCGCGCTGCGAGCAGCAGCGTACGCAGCAGCAAAAAGGCGATCACGGTCGAGGCCAGGCCCAGCACCAGGGCGGCCACCGACGCCGGCCAGTGGCCGCGCCGCACGACCTCGATCACGCCGGCCGCCAGGGCGGCGACGGGGAAGGAGAAGGACCAGAAGCCGATCGAAAACGGCACCTGGCCCCACCACTTGTAGCGGGCCGCCACGGCCACGACGGGGCCGGCGGCGATGCCCAGGCCGATGATGAGCAGCTCACCCGGCAGCTGCGGCCACAAGGTGGCCGCGGCCAGGGTGCCGACCGTGGGCGGCGCCAGCTCCAGGCCTATGGTCGGACGCAAGGCTTCGGGCATGGCGCCTTCGAACAGGCGGTTGAGCACACGGGCTTCGAGCAGCGCCCAGCTCACCAGTCCCATGCCGAACAGCAGCGCCGCCCAACCGGGGTAACCCAGGGTTTGCAGGGCCATGGCGCCCACCAGGCCGCCGCCGACCGGCGGGATGTAAAGCGCTGGAGTGACGACCGTGGCCGGCAGCGCGGCCGTGGCAATCAGGGACACGATGCGGATGGCGATCCAGCCGATGACGAACAGCACCAGCAGGGTCAGCAGCAACCAGCCGGCGTGAGCGGGCCGGCCGTAGTAGACGATGCACAGCAGGCTGGACAGGGGAATCAGGCCCGTCAGCGAGCCGCCGACGGGATGGGCGAGTTCTGCCGCGATGGTCTGCGGATGACGCAGGGTCTTGAGCAGGTAGGTCAGCAGCAGCGCCACCAGCAGCACCAGCGCGGCTGCCGCCAGCAGCTCGCCTACCTGCACCGCACCATCCCAGCCAAACTGCGCGCCACGGCGCCAGGCGCCGGCCAGCGCGAACAAACCGACGGGTATGGCAAACAGACCTACGGGGAAGCGGGGGAGCCAGGGCAATGCGTTCATGGGCCCCGATGCTAGCACCGCTATGGTGCGTTGCGGATCAGGTCCGCCGCCTTCTCGGCCATCATGATGACCGGCGCATTGGTGTTGCCGCCGACCAGGCTGGGCATGACGGAGGCGTCCACCACGCGCAGGCCCTGCAGCCCGTGCACGCGCAGCTGGGCATCCACCACGTCCAGCGGGCCCGGCCCCATGCGGCAGCTGCCGGCCGGGTGGTAGATGGTGTCGGCGTGGTTGCGGATGAACTGCTCGATCTCGGCGTCGCTGTGCGCGTGGGCCGAGGCCGGCAGTTCGCGCGCCCCGAAGCGCGCGAGCGCCGGCTGCGACAGGATGCTGCGCATCAGCTTGAAGCCGCGGACCAGGCGCTCGACGTCGTCGGGCTCGCCCAGGAAGTTGGGGTCGATCAGCGGCGGCGCCAGGGGATCGGCACTGGCCAGGCGCAGGCCGCCGCGGCTCTTGGGGCGCAGCAGGCAGACGTGGCAGGAATAACCGTGGCCCAGCGTGGTGGTGCGGCCATGATCGACCAGCTTGCCGACCACGAAGTGCAGCTGCAGGTCGGGGATGGCCTCGCCGGCCTGGCTGCGGATGAAACCGCCGGCCTCGGCGAAGTTGGTGGTCAGCATGCCGCTGCGTTGGCGCCGCCATTGCCCGATGCCGCGCAGCACGTTGAACGCGCCTCGCAGCGAGAGGCCGAAGAGCTCGGTGAGCTGCGGCGCGTCCAGCACCAGCACCACGTCCACGTGGTCGTGCAGGTTCTGGCCCACACCGGGCAGCTCGTGCTGCAGCGCGATACCGTGTTCCTGCAGCTGCGCCGCCGGGCCGATGCCCGAGAGCATCAGCAGCTGCGGCGACTGCAGCGCGCCGGCGCACAGCAGCACCTCGCGCGTGGCGCGCAGTTCGCGCCTGCGGCCGTCCTGCAGCACCTCCACGCCCACGGCGCGCTGGCCCTCCAGCAGGATGCGGGTGGCGTGCGCGCCGGTGATGACGTGCAGGTTGGCGCGGCCCAGGTTGGGCGTCAGGTAGGCCTTGGCGGCGGAAAAGCGCTCGCCGTTCTTGTGCGTCACCTGGTACAGGCCCACGCCTTCCTGCTCGGCGCCGTTGAAGTCGTCGTTGCGGGCGAAGCCGGCCTGCTCGCCGGCCTCCACGAAGCTGGGGCTGTAGCGGTTCGGGCTGCGCAGATCCATCACATGCAGCGGGCCGCCGCTGCCATGGAAGGCGTCGGCGCCGCGCGCATTGTCCTCGGCGCGCTTGAAGTAAGGCAGCACCTCGTCCCAGCTCCAGCCCGGGTTGCCCTGGGCGGCCCAGTCGTCATAGTCCCGGCGGTGGCCGCGGGTGTAGATCATGGCGTTGACCGAGCTGGAGCCGCCCAGCACCTTGCCGCGCGGCTGGTAACCGCGCCGACCGTTGAGGCCGGGCTGCGGCACGGTCTGGAAGCCCCAGTTGGCCTGGCCACTCTTGGCCAGCAGGGCCAGGCCGGCGGGGCAGTGGATGAGCACGCTGCGATCCGCCGCGCCGGCTTCCAGCAGCGCCACCTGCACGGCGGGGTCTTCCGACAGGCGCGCCGCCAGCACACAGCCCGCCGAGCCGCCCCCGATGATGATGTAGTCGTACATAAGCCGGTGCCTCCCTTTTTTGTCCCTGCTTTGCCGGCCACCTTAACCGAAATTCCCGTCCGCGCCCCGTCGCGCGCACGCCGATTCGGGGCCTTCCGGTACCGCAGGCTCCCCCGCAGGGCATACACTTCAGGGATGCGATTGGCCCTGCTGTCCGATATCCACGCCAACCTGCAAGCCCTGGACGCTTGCCTCGCGCACGCCCAGGCGCAGGGTGCCGACCAACTGGCCTTCCTCGGCGACCTGGTCGGCTATGGCGCGCAGCCGCGTGCCGTGATGCAACGCGTCATGGACCGCGCGGCCCAGGGCGCACTGGTCATCAAGGGCAACCACGACGAATTGGCGGTACAGCCGCCGGCCATCCACAAAAGCCTGGGCGAGGCCACGGCGCGCTGGACGCATGATCAGCTCGACGAGGCCCAGCTGGCGTTTCTCGGCGCACTGCCCTTGACCTTGCAGCGCGACCGGATCCTGCTGGTGCATGCCACGGTCGACAACCCCGGGGCTTGGCGCTACGTCTACGACGCACCGGTGGCCGAGCTCAGCCTGCAGGCGGCCAGCGAACTCGACGGCGTGCGCTACGTCTTCGGCGGCCACGTGCACCGCCAGTCGCTGTATTACCGCGGGGCCGACCGCCGGCTGATCTCCTTTGCCCCCACCGGCGGTGTCCCCGTCCCGGTCTCGCCGCACCGGCACTGGCTGGCCACCATCGGCTCGGTCGGCCAGCCGCGCGACGGCAATCCCAGGGCCATGTACGCCCTGTTCGACAGCACGCGCGCGCAACTGACCTTCCACCGCGTGGCCTACGACCACCATGCCGCCGCCGCCGCAGTCCGGCGGGCCGGACTGCCCGGATTTTTTGCCGACCGATTGGAGCTGGGACGATGAAATTGCTGGAAGAAGGCGCCGAACTCGACGGCTTTCGTGTGGGCGGCTGCATCCATTACGGCAGCATGGCCCACATCTACCGCACGAAATACGCGCACGGGGCCAGCGATCCGGGTTTTCCCATGGTCATGAAGGTGCCGCGCATGACGGCCGGCGACGGCGCCGAGACCATCATCAGCTTCGAGGTCGAGCACCAGATCCTGCAGGTGCTCAGCGGCCCGCACGTGCCGCGCTTCGTGACCGCCGGCGACCTGGACCGCATGCCCTACCTCGTCATGGAGTACGTCTCCGGCCGCACGCTGGAACACTGGCTGGAGCAGGCGGAGCGCCCGTCCGTGGACGAGGTGGTGCGGCTGGGCCTGGCCATGGCGCACGCCGTGCACAGCCTGCACCAGCAAAACGTCGTGCACCTGGACCTCAAGCCGGCCAATGTGCTGGTGCGCGAGGACGGCAGCGTGGTGCTGCTCGATTTCGGCCTGTCCTGCCATGCGCATTACCCCGACCTGCTGGCCGAGGAGCTGCGCCACGCCGTCGGCTCGCCGGCCTGGATGGCGCCCGAGCAAGTGGTGGGCGTGCGCGGCGACCCGCGCAGCGACGTCTTTGCCATCGGTGTCATGCTCTACCAGCTGCTCACCGGCGAGCTGCCCTTCGGCAGCCCCGCGACGGCCGGCGGCCTGCGCCAGCGCCTGTGGATGGACCCGCCGCCGCCGCGCCAGCACCGCCCGCTGCTGCCGCCCTGGCTGCAGGAGGTGGTGCTGCGTTGCCTGGCGACCGAAGCGGCGCAACGTTATCCCTCGGCCGCACACCTGGCCTTCGACCTGCAGCACCCGCAGCAGGTGCGCGTGACGGCGCGCGGCGAGGCCACCCGCGGCACCGGCGCCTGGACGCACTTCAAACGCTGGCTGCGCGCGGCCGGCATGCACTACCAGCCCAGCCCGCTGCCCGAGCGCCAGATTGCCGAGGTGCCCATCGTCATGGTGGCCGTGCCGCACCAGGACGTGAGCGACGCCACGCTGTACTCGCTGCGCGAGGCGGCGGCGCGCTCGCTGGGCACGCGCCCCGGGGCGCGGCTGGCCTGCGTGACCGTCATCTCCTCGGGCGAGACCAGCAGCGTGCGCGACGAGGACAGCGAGACCAGCGTGCACCGGCGTTACCTCGCGCAGCTGCGCCAGTGGACCCAGCCGCTGGAGCTGCCGGGGCACCAGACTTCCTGCCATGTGCTGGAGTCGGGTGACGTGGCGCAGGCGCTGCTGGACTACGCGCGCGGCAACCGCGTGAGCGTGATCGTCATGGGGGCGGCCACGCACGGCCTCATGACCCAGCGCCTGCTGGCCACCGTGCCGATCAAGGTGGCCATGGATGCGCCCTGCACGGTGATCCTGGTGAAGCAGACCCTGCCTTTCGAGCGTCTGGTGGCGCCGTCCGCCAGCGCGCTGCAGCCGCAGGCGGATTAGTAGGCGCTGGCCGGTAGGCTGAAGTGCTTGCGCACCATGTCCTGCAGCAGGGCGTGCAGCTGCTGCGGGTCGGCCTGCGTGAGCGTGCGGTAGACCGCAGGCGCCAGTTCCGCAAACGTGTGCACCAGTTGCGGGTCGAACTGCCGGCCCGCTCCCGCCTGCAGGACCTGCAGGGCCTGCGCCAGCGGCATCGGTTCATGGTGGGGCCGGGGCGCGCACAGCGCATCGAAAGCCTCGGCCAATGTGAACATGCGTGCGGCCAGCGGGATGTCGGTGCCGGCCTGACCACGCGGATAACCCGTGCCGTCCCAGTGCTCGTGGTGGCCGGCCACCACCGCGCGGGCGCCGCCCAGCCAGCCCGCCTCGCCGACGATGTCCTCGCCCAGGCCCACGTGGGTGCGCAGGATGCGTGTCTCCTCCTCGCTGAGCGCGGCGGACTTGAGCAGGATGTGGTCGGGCACACCGATCTTGCCCACGTCGTGCAGGAAACTGCCGACGACCAGTTCCTGCAGCGGCCTGCCGCGCAGGCCCACGGCCTCGGCCAGCGTCGCTGCGATCCAGGCCACCCGATAGCTGTGGCCGTCGTTGTCGGCATCGCAGTGCGCAATCGCGCGGTCCAGCGCCGCCATCAGGCCCAGGTGCGAGTCCAGCAATTCGCGCTGGCGACGCAGCGCGTGGGTGTGCAACTGCACCACCAGCGGAAACAGCGCGCCGCCGCCCAGCAGCACGGCCAGTGCCACCAGCAGGCCGGTGCGCAGCGCATCGGCGGCCAGGCGCTCATGCTGCCAGTCCGGCACCAGCTGCGCGGCTTCCAGGTAGCCGGCCAGCGCCTGGTCCTCGTCGCGCAGCGGCACGAACACACGCAGCAGCGGCCGCTGGCCCGGCGTCTCGTAGCGCTCATAGCGGGCTTGGGTGTAACCGCGCGCGCCGTTGCTGCCGTTGGTGGGCCGTGCCAGCTCCACGGCGCGGCCCTCCTCGGTCATCTGCTCGGCCATCAGCAGGCCGCCGGGGGTGTAGATCTGGGCGATGTCGAAGTGCGCCGCGGTCAAGGCCAGCACGGCCGCCTGCGCGTTGCGCGCGGCCTGCGCTCCCACGGGGCGGTAGGCGTCGTGGCGCAAGAGGCGCTGCGCCTCTTCCATGGTCTGCGTCACCAGGGTGTCCGTGCCGCGCTCCCGCGCGATCAGGCCCGCGGTGATACCGGCCAGGGCCGCCACGGCGAGCGAGGCGACGGTCATGCGGCTGGCGAGTTGGCGGGTGTATTTCTTCGGCATGAAGCGAGCGGGTCCAGACCAATTTAGCCACAGGCCCCGCGCGCCCGGCCTAGGGAAAACGCCAGCGCCAGCGCCGGTGCGTCGTCGCGGCGACAATCGGGCCATGACTTCATCCGCCGCCGCGCGCCACCCCTTCGATCAACTCACCCCCGACGTCGTGCTCGACGCCATCGAGGGCCTGGGTCTGGCCTGCGACGGCCGCCTGCAGGCCCTGAGCTCCTACGAGAACCGCGTCTACCAGGCGCAGCTGGAGGACGGGCACTCGGTGGTGGCCAAGTTCTACCGCCCGGCGCGCTGGAGCGAGGCGCAGATCCTGGAGGAGCACGCTTTTGCGGCCGAGCTGCAGGCCGCCGAGGTGCCGGTGGTGGCGCCGCTGGCCTTCGAAGGCCGCACCTTGCACCAGCATGCCGGCTTCATGTTCTCGGTCAGCCCGCGCCGCGGCGGCCGACCGCCCGAACTCGACGACGAGGAAGTGCTGGAGTGGATCGGCCGGTTCCTCGCGCGCCTGCACAGCGTGGGCGCGGCGCGGCCGTTCACCAGCCGCCCGGCGCTGGATTTGCAGAGCTTCGGCCGCGAGCCGCTGGACTGGCTGCTGCAGCACCAGATGATTCCGCTGGACGTGCAGTCGACCTGGCAGCGCAAGTGCGAGGAGGCGCTGCGCATCGTTGCCACGTATCCGGCGCTGGGCAGCGCCGCCAGCGGCGAGATACGCCGCCTGCGCCTGCACGGCGACTGCCATGCCGGCAACATCCTGTGGACGCCGGCGGACGTGCCCGCCGCCGCCGGCCCGGGGCCGCACTTCGTGGACCTGGACGACGCCCGCATGGGCCCGGCCGTGCAGGATCTGTGGATGCTGCTGTCGGGCGAGCGCGCGCAACGCACCTACCAGCTCAGCTGCCTGCTCGACGGCTACGAACAGCTGCGCGACTTCGACCGCCGCGAACTCGCGCTGATCGAGCCGCTGCGCACCCTGCGCCTGATCCACTACAGCGCCTGGCTGGCGCGGCGCTGGGACGACCCGACCTTTCCCCTCAACTTCCCCTGGTTCGGCAGCAGCGACTACTGGCAGGGCCAGGTGCAGATGCTGGAGGACCAGATCGAGGCCATGCAGGAAGAGCCCCTCATCGTCTAGGGTCAGGGATAGTCCGGGGGTGCGGCCGCGGCAGGAGGGCTAGCATGGCTGCTGACCCAGGAGGCATGCAGCATGCACAACCACGTCAAACGCTGGTGGCTCGTCGCCGCGCTGTCGCTGGCCACGATGGCAGCCCAGGCGCAGAACTATCCCCACCGATCGGTGCGCATCGTCGTGCCCTTCGCCGCCGGCGGCCCGGCCGACAACTACGCACGCTTTCTCGGCCAGCGTCTGGGCGAGGCGCTGGGCCAGCCCTTCGTGGTGGAGAACAAACCCGGGGCCGGCTCCATCATCGGCACCGACGCGGTGGCCAAGGCCCCGGCCGACGGCTACACCCTGCTGATGATGTCCAACACCCACACGGTGAACGAGACCCTCATCCCCAACAAACCCTTTGTGCTGTTGCGCGACTTCGTGCCGGTGGCGCCGGTCAACTATTCCGACCTCGTGCTGGTGGCCCATCCCGCACTGCCGGTGCGCAACCTGCAGGACGTCCTGAAGCTCGCCCGGGCGCGGCCCGGCAAGTACAACTACGCCTCCAGCGGCCTGGGCACCCCGTACCACATGGCCGGCGAGCTGTTCAAGAGCATGGCCGGCGTCTACCTGGTGCACATCCCCTACCGCGGCAGCTCCGGCGCGCGTGCCGACATCCTGGGCGGCCAGGTCGACCTGATGTTCGATGCCGTCACCACCATGGCCGAGCAGGCCCGGGCGGGCAAGGTGCGCGCCATCGCCACCACCGGCCGCCAGCGCTCCGCTGTGCTGCCCGACGTGCCCACGCTGCACGAATCCGGCCTGCCCGGTTATGAAGCCACGATCTGGCTGGGCCTGATGGCGCCCAAAGGCACACCCGCGGCCATCGTGCAGCAGCTCAACGACGCGGTGAGTCGCATCGTCAGCCAGCCCGAGGTGCAGCAACTCTGGCTCAAACAGGGCGCCACGCCGCTGCTGATGAATCCGCAGGCGTTCGAAAAATACCTGCGCGAGGACATCGACAAGTGGGCGCGCGTGATCCAGAGTGCCGGCATCCGCGCCGACTGAAACCCGGCGCGCGCACATAACAGACAACAACAGGAGAGGGACGGACGCGATGAGTTCACTGCACATCCTCAGCGGCGGCGCGGCGCAAGGGCTGGTCCACCAGCTGCGCGGGGTCATCTACAACGAAACCGGCCGCGCCGTCGAAGGCCAGTTCGGTGCCGTCGGCCTGATGCGCGACCAACTGCTGGTCGGTGCGCCCTGCGACGTGCTCATCCTCACGCAAGCGCTGATCGACGAGCTCAGCGCCGCCGGTCACGTGCAGCCCGGCAGCGCCGTGCCGCTGGGCGTGGTGCGCACCGGCGTGGCGGTGAAGAGCGGCGAGCCACAACCCGCGGTGGACACAGCCGACGCACTGCGGGCGGCGCTGATGGCGGCCCGCGGCATCTACTTTCCCGACCCGGTCAAGGCCACGGCCGGCATCCATTTCATGAACGTGCTGAAGCAGCTGGGCATCGCCCAGCAGGTGGCCGGCTCGCTGCGCCCGTTCCCGAACGGCGCCGCGGCGATGCAGGCCCTGGCCGCGGCCAGCGGCCAGGGCCTGCTGGGCTGCACCCAGGTGACCGAGATCCTCTACACGCCCGGCGTGCAGCTGGTGAGCGTGTTGCCCAAGGAGTTCGAGCTGGCCACAGTCTATACCGCGGCCGTGGCCGCGAAGGCGGAGCAGCCGCAGGCCGCACGCATGATGATTGAACTGCTGGCCGGCCCGGCGGCGGCGCAGGTGCGGCGCAGCGGCGGGTTTGAGTAGCGGCGGATCGGTCACGTCCGCTGTGAACGACGGGCGGACTCTTCATGCACTGCGACTCTGCGCATGAGACCGGACTGACGACCCGGCTTGTGGCAGATGTCGCCGACGCAGTTACCATCGAGCCGGACCTCGGGTAGCCGGTGACAAAAGCCCGGTGACCTTCACCTTGAGCAAAGATTTATGGATATCCTGCTGTTCATCGCCGAACTGGCCAAGGCCCTGGCCTGGCCCCTGACCCTGCTCGTGCTGGGTATGCTGTTCCGGGCCGAGATCCGGCTGCTGCTCGGGCGCATGAAAAAAGGCAAGGTGGGCGCTGCCGAACTGGAGTTCGAGGTGGCCGTCCGCACCCTGGAGAGCGAGAGCAAGGCTTTGACCGCGCCGGCGGCAGCGTCCGCGCTGACGGCGCCCCAGGTGGCGCTACTGAGTAGCGACCCGCGCGCGGCCATCATCGGCGCCTGGCTGCAGGTCGAGGATGCGGTCGAGCAGCTGCTGTATGCGCGGGCGGCATCCGTCGATGAGGTGCCGAAGAACCGGGGCGCCCTGTTGCGCGCGCTGACGCGGCAGGAACTGCTGGCGCCGCAGCATATCGCGCTGCTCAACGAACTGCGGGCCCTGCGCAACCAAGCGGTGCACGAGGTGGATTTCCGGCCGGCGCCGGACTCGGTGGGCAGCTACATCAAGCTGGCCAACGAACTGTTGGCAGCCATTCACGCCGTTGCCGGGAAGGAAACGTCTTCCTGATGCGGCGGTGCAGGAAGTAGGCGCCTGCTAGACTAGCCGCGCAGTTCTGTCCACCCAACGGCTGCCGCGCCTCTTCTCTTCCTGCGACGCCCATGATCCTCCGTGACCGCCCCTCTGGCCTCAAGCTGTTCCTGGTGCTGCGCGGCTCCGTCATGGCGCGCATCAGCAATGTGCTGCTGTTCAACGTCGCGCTGGCCGTGGTCGTCACCTTTACCCACGGCGTGCTGTTCCAGTTCAAGGTCACGCTGACGACCATCCCCTTCACCCTGATCGGCCTGGCCTTGGCCATCTTCCTCGGCTTTCGCAACACGGCCGCCTATGACCGCTACTGGGAGGCCCGCAAGTTGCTGGGCGAACTCGTGCTGCGCAGCCGCAATCTGGCGCGCCAGTGCCTGCACATGATCGAGGCACCGCCGGCCGGCCAGCCTGATCTGCGCGAGCGCATGGTGCGCCGCTCGGTGGCCTTCTGCCACGCGCTGCGGGTGCAGTTGCGTGGCAGCCGAGATACGCAGGCCATCGAGGCCATGTTGAGTGCGGAGGAATGGCAAGCCGTGGCATCCAGCCGCAACCGCACCAACGCGCTGATGCTGCGCATGGGCGCCGATCTGGCGAGCTGCCACCGCCGGGGTCTGATCGACAGCCCGCTCGTCGCGCAGATCGACGAGACCCTCTCGGCCATGACCTCGGCCGCCGCTTCGTGTGAGCGCATCAGCGGCACGCCGCTGCCGTTCTCCTACACCCTGCTGCTGCACCGCACGGCCTATATCTACTGTTTCCTGCTGCCGTTCGGCCTGGTCGACACGATCGGTGTCATGACGCCGCTGGTGGTGGGTGTCGTCGCCTACACCTTCTTCGGCCTGGATGCGCTGGGCGACGAGATCGAGGAGCCTTTCGGTACCGAGCCCAATGATCTGCCGTTGGACGCGATCTGTCGCGCCATCGAAATCCAGCAGCTGGAAGCGCTGGGGGTCACCGAGCTGCCGCCGCCGCTGGAGCCGGTGGATTACTGTCTGTTGTGACGCTGCCCTGGCGGGCGCCCCGTCAGGCCGCTTGTGGGTGAATGGCCAGTGTGGCCGGCACGGCGACGGCCCGTGACACGCTGGCGCGCGACTCGCGGCGCCGGCGGATCCAGGTCATGGGGGTGGTGCTGGCGTACTTGAAGAACAGCGCATTGATGGTCTGGTGATCCAGGCCGCTGTGCTGCATCAATTCCTGCCAGCCCAGGGGCGCGTCGATCTGCACATCGATCCAGGCGCACAGATCGTCAAACTTGTGTTTGAGATCGGTCAGGGGCGGCAGCTTGCGATTTTGTGATCTCGGTCCCAACACTTTAGGCATTTTTATCTCCGAATCAGCGGGGCGAATCGCGACTATAAAAAGAACTCAGCGGACCGGTGTAACAAATTGCAAGCAAGGCGGCCGCCAGCCTGCGGCCGCTACCGCGCACCAGTTCAGGACTTCCTGGCCAGCCGATGTTCGATCTCGCCCACGATGCCGCGACGGAACACCAGCACACAGACCACGAAAGTCAGGCCCATGATGATGGTGACCCAGGAGCCGAGGTCGGCCAGATAGTTCTGCATGGTGATGATGATGCTGGCGCCCAGGGCCGGGCCCAGGATGGTGCCCATGCCGCCCAGCAGGGTCATCAGCACCACCTCGCCCGACATCTGCCAGCTGACGTCGGTCAACGTGGCCAGGCCCAGGGCCAGGGACTTGGCGGCGCCGGCCAGGCCCGCCAGTGTGGCCGAGAGCACATAGGCCATGAGCTTGTAGCGGTCCACGTTGTAGCCCAACGAGAGGGCGCGCGCCTCGTTCTCGCGGATGGACTTGAGCACCTGGCCGAAGGGCGAGTGGATGACGCGGCGGATCAGCGCGAAGCCGGCCAGCGCGATGGCCAGCACGAAGAAGTACATCGTCCGGTCGTTCGACAGGTCGATCAGCCCGAACAGCTTGCCGCGCGGGATGCTCTGGATGCCGTCTTCGGCGTAGGTGAAGGGCGCCTGCACGCAGACGAAGTAGATCATCTGCGCCAGCGCCAGCGTAACCATGGCGAAGTAGATACCCTGGCGGCGCACGGCCAGCCAGCCGGTGAAGATGCCGATGACGGTGGCGCTCAGCGTGCCGGCCAGCACGGCCAGCTCCGGCGTCAGGCCCCAGACCTTGGCCGCATGGCCCGAGACGTAGGCCGCGAAGCCGAAGAACATGGCGTGGCCGAAGGACAGCAGGCCGGTGTAGCCGATCAGCAGGTTGAAGGCGCTCGCGAACAGGGCGAAGCACAGGCAGGTCATCAGGAAGATGGGGTAGCCCACGAAGGGCGCCGCGATCAGCGCCAGCAGCAGGACGACGTAGAGGAGGGCTGACTTCTTCATTATTTTTCCCGCCCAAAGAGGCCGGCAGGACGGACCAGCAGCACGATGGCCATGATGATGAAGACCACGGTGGTCGACATCTCGGCATAGAACACCTTGGTCAGGCCCTCGATCAGGCCCAGCGCCAGGCCGGTGAGGATGGAGCCCAGGATGGAGCCCATGCCGCCGATCACCACCACCGCGAACACCACGATGATGATGTTGGAGCCCATCAGCGGGCTCACTTGATAGATGGGCGCGGCCATCACGCCGGCCAGACCCGCCAGGCCGACGCCGAAGGCGTAGGTCAGCGTGACCATCAGCGGCACGTTGATGCCGAAGGCCTGGACCATCTTGGGGTTCTCGGTGCCGGCGCGCAGGTAGGCGCCCAGCTTGGTCTTCTCGATCATGTACCAGGTGAACAGGCACACCACGATGGAAACCACCACCACCCAGGCGCGGTACTTGGGCAGCATCATGAATTCGAGGTCGAAGACGCCGCGGAAGATCGGCGGCAGCTCGTAGGGCTGGCCGGAGGAGCCGTAGAACTCGCGGAAGGTGCCCTCCAGCACCAGGGCCAGGCCGAAGGTCAGCAACAGGCCGTACAGATGGTCGAGCTGGTGCAGCCAGCGCAGCATGGTCTTCTCGATGACGATGCCGATGGCGGCCACCCCGATCGGGGCCAGCACGAGGGCGAACCAGTAGTTGATGCCAGCATAGTTGAGCAGCATCCAGGCGAAGAAGGCGCCCACCATGTAGAGCGCGCCATGCGCGAAGTTCACGATGTTGAGCATGCCGAAGATCACCGCCAGGCCCAGCGAGAGCATGGCGTAGAAACAGCCATTGACCAGCCCGAGCATGAGCTGGCCCATCAGGGCCTGGATGGGGATACCGAAGATTTCTGACATTTCAGGCGGGCGAAAAAGTGGACGGGCTGCACGCTGCCGGCCCGTCCGGGGCACATCAGGCGGTGGTCACTTCTTGGCGACGGCGCACTTGCCGGCGGCCAGCGTCTGGAAGGCTTCCTCGCCCTTGACCGTGCCCTTCAGGTTGTAGTAGTCCCATGCGCCCTTGGACTCGCCGGGTTTCTTCACCTGGAAGAGGTACATGTCGTGCACCATGCGGCCGTCGGCGCGGATCTTGCCGCCTTTGGCGAACATGTCGTTGACCGGCATCTCGTGCATCTTCTTCATCACGGCGGCGGTGTCGTCGGTGCCGGCGGCCTTGATGGCATTCAGGTAGTGCAGGGTGGCCGAGTAGACGCTGGCGTGGTTGGAGTTGGGTTTGCGGCCGTTCATCACCTTGCTGAACTTCTCGGCCCAGGCGCGCGTCTCGGGGTTCAGGTCCCAGTACCAGCCTTCGGTCAGGTACAGGCCCTGCGCGGTGTTCAGGCCGATGGCGTGCACGTCGGTGATCAGCATGAGCAGGGCAGCGAGATTCTGCTTCTTGGTCAGGCCGAACTCGGCTGCGGCCTTGATGCTGTTGACGGTATCGCCGCCGGCGTTGGCCAGCCCCACCACCTTGGCGCCGCTGGACTGGGCCTGCAGCAGGAAGGAGGAGAAGTCGCCGGTGGACAGCGGATGGCGCACGGCGCCCAGCACCTTGCCCCCGTTGGCTTTCACCACTTCGCCGGTGTCCTTCTCCAGCGAGTGGCCGAAGGCGTAGTCGGCGGTCAGGAAGTACCAGCTGTTGCCGCCATCCTTCACCACGGCCTTGCCCACCACATTGCCCAGGGCGATGGTGTCCATGAGATAGTGGATGCCGGTGGCCGGGGCGCAGTCTTCGTTGGTCAGGCGCGAGGTGGCGGCGCCGTTGACGATGGTGATCTTGTTCTTTTCCTTGCCCAGCGCCTGCACGGTCAGGGCCACGGCGGAGTTCAGGTTCTCCACCGTCATGTCCACGCCGTCGCGGTCGAACCATTGCTGGGTGACGTTCTTGGCGATGTCGGGCTTGTTCTGGTGGTCGGCGTTCACCACTTCGATCGGCTTGCCGAACATCTTGCCGCCGAAGTCCTGCACGGCCAGCTTGGCAGCCGCCACGGCACCGGGGCCGCCGTAATCGGCGTAGACGCCGGACATGTCGGTCAGCACGCCGATCTTCACGGCGTCGCCCGAGAGCTTTTGCGCCTGCGCGAAGCCCGCGCTGCCGGCCAGGGTGGCCGCAACGGCGGCGGCGATCAGTTTGCGTTTCATGCTTGTCTCCTAGAAATGGTCGTTAAAACTCACACACCCAAAAACTCATGCAGCATGGCTGCCTTCTCGCTCAATTCGTCCTTGTTCACCGTGGCCACGATCTGGCCGTGTTCCACCACATAGTGGCGGTCGGCCAAGGGCGCGGCGAAACGGAAGTTCTGCTCGACCAGGATGATGGTCAGGCCCTTGGCCTTGAGCGCGCGGATCACGCGACCCAGGGTCTGCACGATGACCGGGGCCAGACCCTCGGTGATCTCGTCGAGCAGCAGCACCTTGGCGCCCGAGCGCAGGATGCGCGCCATGGCCAGCATCTGCTGCTCGCCGCCGGACAGGCGTGTGCCAGGGCTGTGGCGACGTTCCTTCAGGTTGGGGAACATCTCGTAGATCTCGTCCAGCGACATGCCGCCCGCGCCGACCTTGGGCGGCAGCAACAGGTTCTCCTCGCAGCTCAGGGTGGAGAAGATGCCGCGCTCCTCCGGGCAATAGCCCAGGCCCAGGCGCGCGATGCGGTGGGTCGGCAGGTCCACGGTCTCATGGCCGAGCACTTCGATGGACCCCGTGCGCTGGCCGGTCAGACCCAGGATGGCTTTGAGCGTCGTGGTGCGGCCGGCGCCGTTGCGGCCCAGCAGGGTCACCAGCTCGCCCTCGCGCACCTCGAAGTTGATGCCGTGCAGGATGTGCGACTCGCCGTACCAGGCGTGCAGGTTCTTGACCTTCAGCAGGGTCCTGGACGTGACGTCTGCTTTCATGCCGACTCCTCCTCGGTGGAGCCGACATAGGCTTCCAGCACACGCGGGTCTTTTGACACCTGCCCATACGGGCCTTCGGCCAGCACGGTACCGCGCGCCAGCACGGTGATGGTGTCGCACAGGTTGGACACCACGTTCATATTGTGTTCCACCATCAGCACAGTGCGGTTGGCCGCGACCTTGCGGATCAACTCCACCACGCGGCCCACGTCCTCGTGGCCCATGCCCTGGGTAGGCTCGTCCAGCAGCATCAGCTCGGGGTCGAGCGCCAGCGTGGTGGCGATCTCCAGCGCGCGCTTGCGGCCATAGGGCAGCTCCACCGTCTTGGAGTTGGCAAAGCTGGCCAGGTCCACCGATTCGAGCAGGGCCATGGCCTGGTCGTTCAGCGTGTACAGCGTGGACTCGGGTTTCCAGAAATGAAAGCTCGTGCCCAGCTTGCGCTGCAGGCCCACGCGCACGTTCTCCAGCACGCTGAGGTGCGGGAACACGGCCGAGATCTGGAAGGAGCGCACCATGCCCGAGCGCGCCACTTCGGCGGCGGCGCGGTGCGTGATGTCTTCACCCTTGTAGAGAATCTGGCCCGAGGTGGGAGGCAGGAACTTGGTCAGCAGGTTGAAGACGGTGGTCTTGCCCGCGCCGTTGGGGCCGATCAGGGCGTGGATGGATCCGCGCCTGACCTGCAGGTTGACGTGGTCCACTGCGACGAAGCCCTTGAATTCCTTCGTGAGCTCGCGCGCTTCGAGAATGATGTCTGCACTCATGTGGCGGGCCGGTGGCCTTGTCTCCGATTCTTCTCACCGGAACACGCAGGTCCCGATACTATTCACACACATGAATGCTAGCCCCGGCGTGCCCGCCGTGGCATGAGGGATTCCCCTTGCCCTGCAGGTCAGGCTCGGTTCAGTCAGTTTTGACCCCGGGCGGGCTAAGTAGAACCCACAAGCGCGGGCGGGTTGTCGCGGCTGCTCCGGGGCGCCCTGGGGTCGGGGCGCGGCTTTGTGGCACCATGCCGTGCTCTCTACACACCGTCCTGTTGCCATGTCCCGTGCCGAGCGCCTGCTGAGCCTGATGCAGCAACTGCGCCGCCATCGCCGGCCCGTCAGCGGCGCGGCCCTGGCGCAGCAGCTGGGCGTGAGCCTGCGCACGCTGTACCGTGACATCGCGACCCTGCAAGCCCAGGGCGCGCCGATCGAGGGCGAAGCCGGCTTGGGTTATGTGCTGCGCCCCGGCTTCACCCTGCCGCCCCTGATGTTCACCGTGGAGGAGATCGAGGCCCTGGTCCTGGGCGCGCGCTGGGTGGCCGACCGCGTGGACGTTCGCCTGGCCGACGCCGCACACCACGCCGTGGCCAAGATCGCGGCCGTGCTGCCGCAGGAGTTGCGCTACACGCTGGAGCACAGCGCCCTGATGGTCGTGCCGCGCCAGACCGTGGCCTGCTCCGACGAGGTGCTGTCCCACACACGCCAGGCCCTGCGCGAGGAACGCAAGCTCGAGCTGCACTACCTGGACGCCCAGCAGCGCGAATCGTTGCGCACGGTCTGGCCCTGTGCGCTGGGTTTCTTCGAGCAGGTCAGCGTGCTGGTGGCCTGGTGCGAGACGCGCAACGATTTCCGGCACTTCCGCACCGACCGCATCCGTGCGCTGCGCCTGCTGGATGCGCGCCTCCCACGCCGCCGTCTGGACCTGCTGCGCGACTGGCGGCAGAGCGAAGGCATCGCCCCGCCCAGCCTCTGAGCCCGGGCGCTGCGCGCTGCTGACAGAAACTGACAGTGGGTGCTTCAAGAATCAGGACCCAGGCCTGACTTGTCTGATTCTTTTCAACGGAGCCCTCATGAACCATCCCAGTTATGTGCTGCTGTACGTGGCCGATGTGCCGCGCAGCGCGGAGTTTTATACCCGTCTGCTGGCGCTGCAGCCCGTCGAGTCCTCACCCGGCTTTGCCCTCTTTGTCCTGTCTTCGGGCTTCAAGCTCGGGCTCTGGTCGCGGCCTGCGGTGTTGCCACCCGTGGCGCAAGAACGCGGCGGCGGCGAACTCTGCATCACCGTCGACACCGCAGCCGAGGTGGACGCCTGGGTGGCCGACGGCTGGACGCAAGGTCGCCACGTGCTGCAGGCCCCCACCACCATGGACTTTGGCTACACCGCCGTGGTGGCCGACCCGGACGGCCACCGGCTGCGTGTGTTCAAGCCAGGGGCGTGAGCACGGAGGGTTCCTGCCCCGCACGCGGACCACGCCAGGATCGCCGTGGCTTCGCGCGCCCAGGTGCCGGTCTGGGGCGCCATGCCACAATCGCCGCCGGCCGAGTCCAGGCCGCTGACACCAGGCGACCTTGCGGGGCGGGGCGTTGGTTGAGGGAGGAACAATGAACAAACGAGATTGGATGATTGCCGCGCCCGTGCTGTGCGCCCTGGCGGGGTGTGTGGCCGTGTTCATGCATGGGGTGCAGGTCGAGGCGTCGGTCGGCCGCATCGGCGCGCTGAGGGCGCTGGCCACGCCCGCGGGTGGGCGCGTGGCCGTCGTGGCGGCGCAGGCGCTGCATGTGCTGGACGCGGACGGCCAGCGTCTGGCGCGGCAGGAGTTGCGCACCCTGGGCCTGCAGGATGCGCCCAATGACATGGATCTCACGGTGGACGAACAAGGCCGGCTGGAGGCCTGGTTCTTCGAGGATGCCGCCGCGCAGCCGAAGGTGGTCCGATGCGCATGGGACGAGGGGCGCCGGCTCATGCAGCAGTGCGCCACTGCGGCGCAAGGTCCGCAGCTGAAGTGGTCCGCCCAGTCCCGCGCGGTGCACCTGGCCATCGACCGCAAGGGGCAGCGGATGTTTGTCGCCGATGCAAGGAGTGCGCGGGTGCAGGTGTTTGACCTCGCCGGCACCCGCGTCGCCAGTTCGGACCCGGCGACATTGCCGCTGTCCTTCCCCAACCGCCTGCGTTATCTCGGCGACGACCAGCTGGCGGTGGCCGACAACGACCACCGCAGGCTCCTGTGGGCGGAGTTCCGGTCCGGCGCCGCGCCACGGCTGCTCTCGACGCTGGATGCGGCGGACCATCCGCAGGCGCGCCCGGGCCGCAGCAAGGTGACCGATGCGGCGTTCGGGCCGTCCGGTGCGATCTGGATGCTTGCCGTCAAGCAGGGCCAGAAAGACGGCGACGTGCTGGTGTTCGATCACGCGCGCCGGCCCGTGGCGCGCGCCGCGCTGCCCGAGGGGGCGGACCCGCTGGTCGTGGAAGCCCTGGGCGAGACGGCGATCGTGGCGGACTATTCCCTGGTGCAGCTGTACCGGGTCGATGCGGCGGGGCGTTATCTGGGTGAATTCGGCGACGTCGCACTGCGCGCCGAACTCGCATCCCAGCGCGAGGTGTCCTTGCGCGCGAAGATGTGGACAACCGGCAGCCTCGTCGCCGGCGGCATCGTGATCCTGGCCGGCTTGCTGCTGGCCTGGCGGTATGGCTCCAAGCCCGTGCCGGCCGTGCGCCAGCACGCCCAGGCCGCGGCCATGGGCGAGTCCGGGCCGTCGCTGCAATTTCCAGTAGTGCTCGATCCCACGGCGCCCTACCGCGCCGCGCTGCGCAAGCAGGCGTGGGCGCTGGGCGCGCTGATGGTGTTTGGCCTGGTGGCCATGGCCGCTCTCGGTGTGCTGGGCTTTGCGCGCCTGAAGACCGGCGGTCTGCTGGGACAGCTGGCGCTGAGCGCCGTGTTGATGATCGCCACGGCCTGGTATTTCGTGACGGAGCTTCTGCACCCCGGGCAGCTGCGCGTCACGGCCCTGCGTGCGGGCCTGTTCCGCAACGGGCGCTGCATCGCCGAGGCACCCCTCGCGGAGGTTTATGCGTCGGACAGGATGATCCTGCTGGGCAAGGCGCAGGTGGTGTATCGGATGGGGGGCGCCCAGGCGGGCAGGTTCCCGCCCAAATACGATCTCGAGCTGCTCGGGCGTGCGCTGCTGCAGCGCCTCCCCGAGGCACAGCTCGTTGACGACATGACGTTGAGCAAGAAGCGGCTGGCACGGCAGCCCCTGTGGCTCAAGGTGCTGGGGCTGGCCGGGCTGGTCGCGGCCATCGCCTGGGTACTCAAGGACGCGCTGCAGCTCTGATGCGAAGAAACCGCCCGCAGGCGGTTTCTGTCGGATCTGCGCAACCCGCTCAGACGAGCAGGGCGTTGACCCGCTTCACGTATGCCGCCGGGTCCTCCGGCAGGCCCTTCGGCCAGCAGGGCCTGGTCGAACAGGATGTGGGCCAGGTCGTGGAAGTGCAGAGCCGTCGAGCTTTTTTACCAGCGGATGCTCGGGGTTGACCTCCAGCACCGGTTTGCTGTCCGGTGCCTTCTGGCCGGCCTGCTTGAGCAGGCGCGCGAGCTGCAGGCTCATGCCGTCGTCGCTGACGACCAGGCAGGCCGGTGAATCCACCAGGCGGGTGGTGACGCGCACGTCGGCGGCCCGGTCCTTCAGCGCCTCCTTGAGCTTGGCCAGCACCGGCTTGAAGGTCTCGGCGGCCTCTTCAGCGGCCTTCTTCTCGGCCTCGTCCTGCAGTTGGCCCAGATCCACCGCGCCCTTGGCCACGCTTTGCAGCGGCGTGCCGTCGAACTCGGGCAGGTGGCTCAGCGCCCATTCGTCCACGCGCTCGCTCATGAGCAGCACTTCGATGCCCTTTTTCTTGAAGACTTCGAGTTGCGGGCTGTTCCTGGCGGCGGCCAGGGTCTCGGCGGTGATGTAGTAGATGGCGGTCTGGCCTTCTTTCATGCGGGCCTTGTAGTCGGCCAGGCCCACGCTGGTCGTGTCGCTGGTCGTGCTGGCAAAACGCAGCAGCTTGGCCAGGCGTTCGCGGTTGGTATGGTCCTCGCCCAGGCCTTCCTTGAGCACGCTGCCGAACTCGGCATAGAAGCGGCTGTATTTGCCGGCGTTGGCCTTGTCTTCATCGCTGGCGTCCGCGGCCGGCGTGTCCTGCCTGGCCAGGTTTTCCAGCAGGGTGAGCACGCGCTTGGTGTTGCCGTCACGGATGGCGCGCACGTCGCGGCTTTCCTGCAGCAGTTCACGGCTGACGTTGAGCGGCAGGTCGGCCGAGTCCACCACGCCCTTGACGAAACGCAGGTAGCTGGGCAGCAGGGCCTCGGCCTCGTCCATGATGAACACGCGCTTCACATAGAGCTTGAGACCGCCTTTTTTGTCGCGGTTCCACAGGTCGAAGGGTGCCTTGGCCGGCACGTAGAGCAGCTGGGTGTATTCGGTCGCGCCTTCGACGCGGTTGTGGCTCCAGGCCAGCGGCGCCTCATAGTCGTGGCTGATGGCTTTGTAGAAGTCCTCGTACTGTTCCGGCGTGATGTCCTTCTTGGCGCGGCTCCACAGGGCGCTAGCCTTGTTGACGGTTTCCCACTCGGTCGTGGTCACCATCTCGCCGGGCTGGTCGTTTTCGCCTTCCTTCCACTCCTCCTTGAGCATCTGGATGGGCAGCGAGATGTGGTCGGAGTACTTGCCGATGATCTGCTTGATCTTCCAGGCGCTGAGGTAGTCCTCGGCATCCTCGCGCAGGTGCAGGATGACGCTGGTGCCGCGCTCGGCGCGGGTGATGGTCTCGACCTCGAAGTCGCCGGTGCCGCCGCTGATCCAGCGCACACCCTCCTCGGGTTTCATGCCGGCGCGGCGCGACTCGACTGTGATCTTGTCGGCGACGATGAAGCCCGAGTAGAAACCGACGCCGAACTGGCCGATCAGCTGGCCCTGCTCCTTGGCGTCGGCCTGTTTCTCGGCGCCCAGGCGGCTCATGAAGTCCTTGGTGCCGCTCTTGGCGATGGTGCCCAGGTGGTCGATGGCCTCCTGCGCGCTCATGCCGATGCCGTTGTCTTGGATAGTCAGCGTGCGCGCCTGCTTGTCCAGCGCGATGCGCACGCGCAGCTCGGGGGCGTCTTCGTACAGGCCGGCGTCGTTCAGGCCCTCATAACGCAGCTTGTCGCAGGCGTCCGAGGCATTGGACACCAGCTCGCGCACGAAGATCTCCTTGTTGGAGTAGAGCGAGTGGGTGACGAGGTGCAGCAGCTGGGCGACTTCGGCCTGGAAGGAATGGGTTTGTTTGCTCATGGGATCAGACAGCGGTACAAAAAGGGAAGGCCGGGTGGGCCGGCAAAAACGGGAATTATGGGCGGGGCCCGGGGTTTCAAGACCCCGGTGGAGACATCAGAACTTCTCGTGCGGCGCCAGGTAACGCCACTGCCCCACGGGCAGCTGGCCCAGCATGACACGGCCGATGCGCACGCGTTTGAGACCGACGACCTTGAGCCCGACCATTTCGCACATGCGGCGGATCTGGCGCTTTTTGCCTTCGGTGAGGACGAAGCGCAACTGCTCGGGGTTTTCCCAGTCCACCTTGGCGGGTTTGAGCGGCTGGCCGTCCAGGCTCAGGCCGTGGCGCAGTTTGGCCAGCATGGCCGCGGGGAAGACGGCCTGCACATTGGTGGAGACCGGATCGTCCTCGTCGATGCGGGTGAGCTGGGTGGGGGCGTTGGCGGCGGCGGGGGTCCCGAGGTAGACCACACGCACCAGGTATTCCTTCTCCATCACCGAGTCTTCGCCGATCAGCTGGCGCGCCACGCGACCGTCCTGGGTCAGCACCAGCAGGCCGGTGGAGTCGATGTCCAGCCGGCCCGAGGGCGCCAGGCCGCGCAGCTGCGCGCCGTTGAAGCGCATCGGTGCGCGATCCTCGCGCCAGCGGTTCTGCGGCTGCACCAGCACCACGGCGGGTTCGTGCCCGTCCTCGGCCTGGCCGCTGACGTAGCCGATGGGTTTGTTGAGCAGGATGGTGACCTGCGTGGCCTGCTTGTTCTGCGCTTGTTTGTCGACCTCGATGCGGTCGCTGGGCGTGACCTGCTGGCCCATCTCGGCCATCTGGCCGTTGACCTTGACCCAACCGTTCTCGACCCAGGCGTCAGCCTCGCGGCGCGAGCACAGGCCGAGTTCGGCCATGCGCTTGTTCAGGCGGCTGGTGGCGGCCGCACTGCCGGGCTTGGGCGCGGCGGCGCCTTCGGGGCGAGGTGCGCGGCGCAGGGTGGGGGCGGCGGGCTTTTCGGGGGTGTCCTTCATCAGGCCTCAATTGTAGAGGTGCCCCCTTGGGCCAGCGCCTATTTGACGTGGGAGAGGAAGTGCGCCAGGTCGTCCAGGTGCTCGTCCTTCAGGCCGTAGAGCGCGGCGCTCATGGCGGTGTCGCGGCCCGGGCCGGGCTGGTCGCGGTACTCCTGCATCACCAGGCGCAGGAAACGTTCGTGCTGGCCGGCCAGACGCGGGATCTGCTCGCGGCCCTGGTAGGCGGGCAGATGGCAGGTGCCGCAAAGCATGCTGCGCGCCAGTGTCTTGCCGCGCTCGTAGCGGGCCGCGTCGACGGCGCCGACCAGGGGCACCGGCGTTTGCGCCGCGAAGTACTGCGCCAGCACGATGAGGTCGGCGTCCTTCAGGCCGTCGAGCACGCCTTTCATCGGCGGGATGTCGCGCAGCCCTTCACGGATCAGCACCAGCTGGTTCTCCAGAAAGATCCTGGGCTGGCCGGCCAGCGAGGGGATCAGCGGATTCTGCGAATTGCCCTGCGGGCCGTGGCAGGCGAGACACAGCTGCAACTGTTGCGGCTGCTGGGCCTGGGCGCCGGCGGCGAAGCACAGCAGGGCCAGGACGGCCAGGCGCTTGCCGTGCCGTGCGAGGCTGGGTGGGGTGGGGCGGGGCATGGTGTGCGGTCCGGAAAAAAAAGCAGGGCCGCTGGCGGCCCTGCTGGGGGAAAGCGGCCGTTTCAGCGCCTGGAGTACGAGATGCGGTAGATGGCGCCGTTCTGCTCGTCGGAGACCAGCAGGGCGCCATCGGGCATCTGCAGGAAGTAGGCCGGGCGACCCCAGAAGGTGTTGGCCTGCGGATCGGCGAAGCCGGTCATGAAGGGGCTGACCTTGGCGTTGCGGCCGTCGTTGCTGGCGCGCACCACCACGACGTCGAAGCCGTTCTTGACAGTGCGGTTCCACGAACCCTTGCGCGCCACGAACAGGGCGTTCTTGTACTCGCGCGGGAACATGTTGCCGGTGTAGAAGTGCGCGCCCATATTGGCCGCGTGCGCACCCATGGTGGTGACCGGCAGGGTCACGCCGGCGCAGGGATTGTCCTTCTTGATGTCGGGATCGACCACGCCCTTGGCATGGCAGTAGGGGAAGCCGAAGAACTGGCCCGGGCGCCCCAGGCGGTTGAGCTCGTCCTCGGGGCTGTCGTCACCCATCCAGTCGCGGCCGTGGTCGGTGAACCAGAGTTCCTTGGTGACCGGGTGGAAATCGAAACCCTGGGTGTTGCGCACGCCGGTGGCGATGACTTCCATGCCCGTGCCGTCCGGGTTGTAGCGGCGGATCTGCGCGTACTCCTGGGTTGGCAACTGGCAGATGTTGCACGGCGCGCCGAAGGGCACGTAGAGCTTGCCGTCCGGGCCGAAGCGCAGGTATTTCCAGTTGTGGTGCTGCTGCGGCGGCAGCTTGAAGTTGGCCGTCAGGTCGACCGGCGCCACGCCGGGGTTGGACTCGATGCCGTCGTAGCGCAGCACCTTGTCGATGGCCATCACGTAGAGCGAGCCCTTGTGGATGGTGGCGGCCGGCTGGTTGAGCTTGTCCACCACCACGCGGCTCGTGCGCTCGCCGCCCTTGTCGGTGATTTCGTAGACCCGGCCCAGGCCACGCGTGCCGCCGTAGACCTTGCCGCTGTCGCCGCGCGTGATGGCCCGGATGCCCGGCGTGCCGGTGGACCAGACCTCGACCTTGAAGCCCCGCGGCAGCTTGAGCTTGCTCAGCGGGATCTCGGAGGCCGGGGTCACCGTGTTCTTGCCGGCCAGCGGCGCGAGGCGGGAGTCGGCCATGGCGGCCGGTCGGCCCTGCTGCCAGGCGGGGGGCTGCGGCGCCGGCGCAGCCGCGGGGGCTGGCGCCGCGGCGGTCGCGGGCTGTGCGGGCACGGCCACCGGGGCCGCCGTCTCGGGCGGGGGCGCCTCGGACGTTGCGCAGCCAGCCAACAGGGCGGCCAGCATGGCGCCGGCGAGAGTAAGCAAGGGGTTCATGGGCGGAGTCTCCTTTGAAGGTTCTGCTTCTGTGCAGACCGCTGCGAATGCTAGACCTGCGCGTCGCAGCGCGCGCTAGGGTTTCCACCGACGGCTTCGTAACGGCTTGCCGGACCCATATAAGAGCTCATTGATGGAGCGGCAGGGCGGGTGTTCCAAATATTGACACTCGTCTCGGGACTTACCCGCGACAGGCGCAGGGGCAGTGCCGAGCCACTTGCAAATTGGTTTGAAGGTTTGCTTAATGAGCCTCCCAATTCCTTTGGGAAACACCACAAGGCAAACAACGAGGAGCAGGCATGAAGACCGTAAAGTTATACGCCGCCCTGCTGGTGGCGGGCCTCGCCACCGGGGTCAGCGCCCAGTCGGGCAAGGACAATCTGTCCACGCTCAAGCAGATGAAGGTCGCCACCACCGACCTCAACATTCCGCCGGTGCCCCAGGAGGGGCGCAACGCGGACGCGATACGCGCCAACCTGAAAAGCATCAAGCTGCCGCCGGGCTTCAAGATCGAGCTCTTCGCCGTGGTGCCCGATGCGCGCCACATGGCCGTGGCGCCTTCGACCAATATGCTGTTCGTGGGCACGCGCAAGACCAAGGTCTGGGCCGTGACCGACCGCAACGGTGATGGTTATGCCGACGAGGTGAAGGCCTTCGCGCCCTCGCTCAACTTCAAGGTGCCCAACGGCGTGTGCTGGACCAAGGATGGTTTTCTGGTCGTGGTCGAGCACAACCGCGTGCTCAACTTCCCGGCCGCCGAGTTCTTCTACGAGGGCCCGGACGTGGCGGTGATCGAGGTGGTGCCGCAGGGCCAGCTGGTTCCCGAGGAGGAGGAGTCCTTCAACCACGGCGCGCGCACCTGCCGCATCGGTGACGACGGCAAGCTCTACATCACCCTGGGCCAGCCCTACAACGTGCAGCCGGCGAACAAGGTGGCGCTGTACGAGCGGCTGGGCATCGGCGGCATGATCCGCCTCGATCCCTTCGACGGCTCCAAGCGCGAGGTGCTCGCCCGCGGCGTGCGCAACTCGGTGGGCATGGACATCAACCCGAAAGACAAGACGGTCTGGTTCACCGACAACCAGACCGACGGCATGGGTGACGACATTCCGCCGGGTGAACTCAACCGCATCACCAAGGCCGGGGGCGAGCACTTCGGCTACCCCTACATCCATGGCAACAATGTGCCGGTTGCCGGCACCGCGGCGGCGCCGGACCTCAAGGGCATGAAGGCGCCGGCCAACTGGACCAGGCCGCAGGTGGAGTTCCCGGCCCACCAGGCCCAGCTGGGCATGACCTTCTACAACGGCAGCATGTTCCCGGCCAAGTACCGGGGCGGCATCTTCGTGGCCGCGCACGGTTCCTGGAACCGCACCAAGGCCAGCGGCGCGCTGATCAACTTCGTGCCGCTCAAGGGCGACGGCACGGCCGGCCAGTCCGAGGTCTTCGCCGAGGGCTGGCTCGACCCGAACACCGGCATCTACAAAGGCCGCCCGGTCGACGTGGCGCCGATGAAGGACGGCTCGCTGCTGATCTCGGACGACTATGCCGGCGCGATCTACCGCGTGACCTACAGCGACTGAACGCGGCGCGTCAGGCTGCGTGCGCGTAGCGCGCGGCACCGGTGACACCCGGCGGAGATCGCGACGATCTCCGCCGTTTTTTCGAGTGAGGAAATTCCGAATGAAGACGACAGTCCTGGGAGGGCTGCTGCTGGCCCTGGCGGCGGCCGCGCAGGCCGATGTGGCCGCGGGCAAGGCCAAGGCGGCGGCCGCGTGCGCCATGTGCCATGGCCCGCTGGGCATGTCCATGCAGCCGGGCGTGCCGCATCTGGCCGGGCAGCAGGAGATCTACCTGGCCGAGCAGCTCAAGCATTTCCGCAACGGCAAGCGGCCCAGCGAGGTGATGGGCGTGATCGCCAAACCGCTGAGCAATGCCGACATCGACAACCTGGCCGCCTGGTACGCGTCCGTGCAGATCCGGGTGGAAGCGCCATGAAGCAGCGGCAACGACGAGACGGCGGGGTGCGCCCCGGCGTGCGCGCGACACTGGCGCTGCTGGTCGCCGGGGCGCCGGTCTGGAGCCCGGCGCAGACGCTGGAAGAGGTGGTGATCTCGGCCTCGCGCGCGCAGCAGCGCAGTTTCGACGCGCCGGCGGCCGTGCAGACGGTGGAGCGCGAGACCATCCAGGACGCCGGGCCGCAGGTCAATCTCTCCGAATCGCTCAGTCGTGTGCCGGGCCTGACCATCCTGAACCGGCAGAACTACGCCCAGGACCTGCAGCTGTCCATCCGCGGCTTCGGCGCGCGCGCGGCGTTCGGCATCCGCGGCATCCGCCTGCTGATCGACGGCATTCCGGCCACCACGCCCGACGGCCAGGCCCAGGGCTCGTCGGTGGCGCTGACGTCGACCGAGCGCATCGAGGTGCTGCGCGGCCCGCTGGCCCTGCTGTACGGCAACGCCGCGGGCGGCGTGATCCAGGCCTGGACGCGGGCGGCGCCCGAAGTGCCGGAGTTCGGGCTGCAGCTCTACACCGGCTCCTACGATCTGCGCCGCACCGACTGGCAGTACGCCGGGCGCCTCGGTGCGCCGGGCGACACGGACGGCGTGGGGCTGGTGGCCGACTACAGCACTTTCGACACCGACGGCTACCGCGACAACAGCCGCACCGAGCGCAAGCAGTTCAACGGCAAGCTCAGCTTCGGGCCGAGCGCGGCGACGCGCGTGAACCTGATCTACAACCATTTCGACATGCCGCTGGCGCAGGACCCGCTGGGGCTGACGGCCACCGCGCTGGCGGCCGATCCGCGCCAGTCGCTGGCCAACCCGACGCTGCGCGTGCGCAAGATCACCAGCCAGAACCAGCTGGGCAGCTCGGTCAACCACGCGCTCGACGCGGATCGCAGCATCACGGCGCGCGTGTACTACGGCACGCGCGACAACCTGCAGTACCAGAACAACAGCTTCTGGGTCGGGCTGAACCGCAACTACTACGGCGCCGGCCTGCAGTACAACGCGCAGACCCGCGTCGGCGCCACGCCGCTGCGCTGGGTGGCGGGCTACGAGTTCGACCGCGCGCGCGAGTGGCGCCAGGGCGGCGCGGCCGTGCTGGGTGAGAAGTCCACCACCACCCGCAGCGAGGACAACCAGTCCGAGAACAGCGACCTGTACGCCCAGGGCACGGCCCTGCTGTCCGAGCGCTGGTCGCTCACCGCCGGCCTGCGCTACAGCACGGTGCGTTTCGTCAGCGAGGACTACTACCTGGCCGACGGCCGCGACGGCTCGGGCAACGCCAGCTACCGCGCCGCCAGCCCGGTGCTGGGCGCCACCTGGCATGCCAGCGAGCGGCTCAACGTCTACGCCAACTACGGCAAGGGCTTCGAGACGCCTACGCTGGCCGAGGTGGCCTACCAGGACACGGGCGCGGCGGTGGTGGCCGAATTCAATCCCGCGCTCAATGCCGCCAGCAGCCAGCACTACGAGGCCGGCGCCAAGTGGGTGCCACAGCCGGGCAGCCGGGTTGATTTCGCCGTCTACCTGATCGACACCACCGACGAGATCGTGGTCTCGCGCAGCGCGGGCGGGCAGACCGCCTACAAGAACGCGCCGGGCACGCACCGCACTGGCTGGGAGCTGGCGGGCAGCACGCTGTTCACGCCGCGGCTGCGCGGCCTGCTGTCGGCCTCGGCCATCGACGCGCGCTACCGCCAGGCTTTCATGAACGGCGCCACCGCGGTGGCCGAGGGCAACCAGCTGCCCGGCATTCCGCAGCATTTCCTGTTTGCCGAACTGCTGTGGGCCAGCCAGCCGCTGGACGGCGGGCGCAAGGCGCCGCGCCTGGGCAGCCAGCTGGGTGTGGAAGTGGTCAGCGCCGGCCAGATCCACGTCAACGACAGCAACTACGACAGCGTGGCCGGCGCGACCACCCGGGCCGAGGCCTACACCGTGCTCAACCTCAAGGCCAGCCAGGCCTGGGCCCTGGGCCCGGGCCACCTCACGGCCTATGGCCGCCTGGACAACGTGAGCGACCAGCGTTATGTGGGTTCGGTCATCGTGAACCAGGCGCAGAGCCAGTTCTACGAGCCCGCGCCGGGCCGCAACTGGACGCTGGGCCTGCGCCTAACCATGCCGCTGTGAGCGCAGGCCGTCCAGGTCGAGCACACGCAGGCCGCCGTATTCGACCCGGATCAGGTCCTGCGCTTCCAGCGTGGCCAGCGCCTCGTTGACGCGCTGGCGCGACAGACCGACCAGATAGGCCAGTTCCTGCTGTGTGATGCGCAGCACCTCGCCCACGCCGGGGTAGAGCACGGGGTTGAACAACGCGGCCAGGTTGCGCGCCACGCGCAGGTCGGGGCTGCTCATGCGGTCGATCTCGCGCGCGGCGATGAACTGGCCCAGCCGTTCGTTGAGCTGGTTCATGACGAAGCGGTTGAAGCCGATCGAGTGATCCAGCAGCCGGTGGAAGGTGTCCACCGGCAGGCCGGCCACCAGGCTGCGGCGCAAGGTCTGCACGTTGTAGCGGTAGTGCTCGCGCTTGAGCACCGTGCCCTCGCCGAACCAGCCGCCCGGCGGCAGGCCGGCAAAGGTCATGGCCTGGCCCTCGGCGTTTTCGTTGCTCATCTTGAGCAGGCCGTCGACCACGCCGAACCAGTAGGTCACGGGCCGGCCCAGGCGGCAGATCAGGTCGCCCGGCAGGGCTTCGCTGATCTGCAGCTCGGCCACGGCGATGGTCCGTTCCTCGGGGCGCAGCAGGCCCAGCCAGGGGATGCCGGCGAGTTCGGCGACGGTCGGTGCGCGGCGGCGCTGGTGCACGCTGGGTGTTTCGTTCATGGCCGGGGTGGGTAAATACCTACTAGGGTCTACCCTAAATTGTCGTCGGAATGACAACATGACGTCAAATCGAGTCCTACCATGCGGGCAAGGGCGGTGCAAAAAGACCACGGACCGCCGGGTGAGCAGACAAGGAAACGGGATGCAGACGACTTTTCCTCGACTTTTGATGCAGCATGCGGCCCAGCGCCCTCAGGCGCCGGCCATGCGTGAGAAGGAATACGGCATCTGGCAGACCTGGAGCTGGGCACGCGCGGCCGAGGACGTGCGCCTGATGAGCTGCGGTCTGGCGGCGCTGGGTTTCAAACCGGGGCAGAACCTGGCCATCGTCGGTGACAACCGGCCGCATCTGTACCAGGCCTTCATCGCGGCGCAAAGCCTGCGCGGCGTGCCGGTGCCCATGTACCAGGACGCGATTGCCAGCGAGATGGCCTTCGTGCTCGAAGACGCCGAGATCCACTTCGCCTTCGCGGAAAACCAGGAGCAGGTCGACAAGCTGCTGGAGCTGCGCGAGGGCGCGCCCGGCCTGTTGCAGCACATCATCTACGACGACCCGCGCGGGCTGCGCAACTACCAGCACGAGGGGCTGATCAGCATCGAGCGGGTGTTCGAGCTGGGGCGCGCGTACGAGCAGCAACACCCGGATTTCTACCGGAACTCGGTCGAGTCGGGCCAGGCGAGCGATGTCTCGGTCATCCTCTACACCTCGGGCACGACGGGCCGGCCCAAGGGCGTGTGCCAGACCCATCAGAGTTTCATCGGCGCCGCCCAGGGCGGCGTGACGGTGGACGGCCTGGGGCCGGACGACAACATCATTTCCTACCTGCCGCCGGCCTGGGTGGGCGACCACCTGTTCTCCATTGCCCAGTGGCTGGTGGCCGGCTTCACCATCAACTGCCCGGAGTCGGCTGGCACGGTGACCATCGACCTGCGCGAGATCGGGCCGAGTTACTACTTCGCGCCGCCGCGCGTGTTCGAGAGCATGCTGACCTCGGTCTCCATCCGCATGGAAGACGCGGCAGCGCCGAAGCGCTGGCTGTACCGCAAGTTCATGGAGGTGGCGCGGCGCTGCGGCGCCGAGATCCTGGACGGCCACCCGGTGTCGTTCACGGACCGCCTGCTGTATGCCCTGGGCACTGTGCTGGTCTACGGGCCGCTGCGCAACGTGCTGGGCCTGTCGCGCATCCGCGTGGCCTACACGGCGGGCGCGGCCATCGGGCCGGATCTGTTCCGCTTCTACCGCTCGATCGGCATCAACCTCAAGCAGCTCTACGGCCAGACCGAGACCTGCGCCTATGTCTGCATCCAGAAGAACGGTCGCGTCAAGCTCAACAGCGTGGGCGAGGCGGCGCCGGGCATCGAGATCAAGATCGCCGACAACGGCGAGGTGCTGGTGCGCGGCGTGTCGGTGCTCAAGGAGTACTACAAGCGCCCGGACGCCACCGCCGAGGTGATGGACGCGCAGGGTTATTTCCACACCGGCGACGCCGGCGTGATCGACCACGACGGCCACCTGCACATCATCGATCGGGCCAAAGACGTGGGCAAGATGGCCGGCGGCGCGATGTTCGCGCCCAACTACATCGAGAACAAGCTCAAGTTCTTCCCGCAGATCAAG
>JAHRYV010000022.1:49968-54076 GCA_020621965.1 Curvibacter sp.
CCGTGTGCTTTGGCCATGGCAAAGACCAGGTCTGCGCCTTCATCAACATCGACTTCGAGGCCGTGGGCAACTGGGCCGAGCGCCAGAGCCTGCCCTACAGCGGCTACGTGGACCTGGCCAGCAAGGCGCTGGTGCTGGACATGCTGGCCGAGTGCGTGCAGCAGGTCAACGCGGACCTGGCGGCCGAGGAGGGCATGGCCGACACCCAGATCGCCCGCTTCCTGGTGCTGCACAAGGAGCTGGACCCCGACGACGACGAGCTCACGCGCACGCGCAAGGTGCGCCGCGGGTTCATCGGCGAAAAATATGCCGTGCTGATCGAGGCGCTGTATGCCGGGCGCAGCGAGCAGTACATCGAGACGCAGGTGAAGTTCGAGGACGGCCGCACCGGCGTCGTCTCCGCCACGCTGCCGATCTGTGACGTGAAGTGCTACCCGGCCGTGGCCGCGGCAGCCTGAGAGCAGGACCGACATGAAAGAACGCAAGCTAGGCGACGTCATCCTCGACGTCCAGAACATCTCGCTGGCCTTCGGCGGGGTCAAGGCGCTGACGGACATCTCCTTCAACGTGCGCGAGCACGAGATCCGCGCCATCATCGGCCCCAACGGCGCTGGCAAGAGCTCCATGCTCAACTGCATCAACGGCGTGTACACGCCGCAGCACGGCACCATCACCTTCCGCGGCGAGACCTTCCACCACATGAACAGCCGCCAGGTGGCGGAGATGGGCGTGGCACGCACCTTCCAGAACCTGGCGCTGTTCAAGGGCATGAGCGTGATCGACAACATCATGTCCGGGCGCAATCTGAAGATCCGCAGCAACCTGCTGCTGCAGGCGCTGCGCATCGGCCCGGCCGAGCGCGAGGAGATCCGCCACCGCGAGTTCGTCGAGCGCATCATCGACTTCCTCGAAATCCAGGCCTACCGCAAGACGCCCGTGGGCCAGCTGCCCTACGGTCTGCAAAAACGCGTGGACCTGGGGCGCGCGCTGGCCATGGAGCCGCAGGTGCTGCTGCTGGACGAGCCCATGGCGGGCATGAACGTCGAGGAGAAGCAGGACATGTGCCGCTTCGTGCTCGACATCAACGACGAGTTCGGGACCACCGTGGTGCTGATCGAGCACGACATGGGCGTGGTGATGGACATCAGCGACCGCGTGGTGGTGCTGGACTACGGCAAGAAGATCGGCGACGGCACCCCCGACGAGGTGCGCAACAACGAGGAAGTGATCCGGGCCTATCTGGGCACGTCTCACTAACGGAGCAGACGCGATGGCATTTTTTCTTGAGACTCTGCTGGGCGGCCTGATGGCCGGCATGCTGTATTCGCTGGTGGCGCTGGGCTTCGTGCTGATCTTCAAGGCCTCGGGCGTGTTCAATTTCGCGCAGGGCGCCATGGTGCTGTTCGCGGCCCTGGCCATGGCGCGTTTTGCCGAGTGGTTTCCGGCCTGTACCGGCATCACGAGCCCCTGGCTGGCCAATACGGTGGCCTTCGTGCTGGCCGGCGCCGTCATGTTCGTGGTGGCCTGGCTGGTCGAGCGCCTGGTGCTGCGCCACCTGGTCAACCAGGAGGGCGCCACGCTGCTGATGGCCACGCTGGGCATCACCTATTTCATGGAAGGCCTGGGGCAGACGCTGTTCGGCAGCGACATCTACAAGATCGATATCGGCATGCCCAAGGAGCCGATCTTCGCTTTCGACACCGTGTTCGAGGGCGGCATCCTGATCAACAAGGAAGACCTGATCGCCGCCGTCATCGCCGCCGCGCTGGTGGCGCTGCTCTCGCTGTTCTTCCAGAAGACTTCGACCGGGCGCGCGCTGCGTGCCGTGGCCGACGACCACCAGGCAGCGCAGAGCATCGGCATCCCGCTCAACCGCATCTGGGTCATTGTCTGGTGCGTGGCCGGCGTGGTGGCCCTGGTGGCCGGGATGATCTGGGGCTCCAAGCTGGGTGTGCGTTCTCATGACCGGTGTCGCTGCTGCCGGTGATCATCTGGGCGGCCTGACCTCGGTGCCCGGCGCCATCATCGGCGGCCTGATCATCGGCGTGGGCGAGAAGCTGTCCGAGGTGTACCTGGGCCCCTTTGTCGGCGGCGGCATCGAGATCTGGTTTGCCTATGTGCTGGCGCTGGTGTTCCTGCTGTTCAGGCCGCAGGGCCTCTTCGGAGAAAAGATCATCGATCGCGTGTAACGCGACCGACGATTTTCCAGAAAAGTCAGACGAAGTGAGTCGAAGCTAAAAGATCATTGATCGGTAACAGAAATGTTCTACAGAGAAAACGGCCAGTTCAAGACCTCCTACGCGGCGGACCAGCAGATCTTTCCGATCCGGCAGGACCGGGTGGTCATCGGGCTGGTGCTGGCGCTGGCCTTCTTCGTCGTGCCGTCGCTGGCCAGCGACTACATCTTCCGCGCCATCCTCACGCCCTTCCTGATCATGGCGCTGGCGGCCCTGGGCGTGAACGTGCTGGTGGGCTACTGCGGCCAGATTTCGCTGGGCTCGGGCGCCTTCATGGCGGTGGGCGCCTACGGGGCCTACAACTTCTTCGTGCGCATCCCCGACCTGCCGCTCATCCCGGCGCTGATCCTGGGCGGCCTGTGCGCCACGGTCTTCGGCATCCTGTTCGGCCTGCCCAGCCTGCGCGTCAAGGGCCTGTACCTGGCGGTGGCCACGCTGGCAGCGCAGTTCTTCAGCGACTGGATGTTCCTGCGCATCAAGTGGCTCACCAACGATTCATCCTCGGGCTCGGTGTCGGTCTCCGCGTTGCAGGTCTTCGGTCTGCCCATCGACAGCGCACAGAGCAAGTACTGGTTCTGCCTCTGTGTCCTGGTGGTGATGGCCCTGCTGGCCAAGAACCTGGTGCGCGGCGCCATCGGCCGCGAGTGGATGGCCATCCGCGACATGGACGTGGCGGCCGCCGTGATCGGCATCCGCCCCATGTACGCCAAGCTCAGCGCCTTCGCGGTGAGCTCCTTCATCATCGGCGTGGCCGGTGCACTGTGGGCCTTTGTGCACCTGAGCGCCTGGGAGCCGGCCGCCTTCTCGGTGGACATGTCCTTCCGCCTGCTCTTCATGGTCATCATCGGCGGGCTGGGCTCCATCATGGGGGCCTTCTTCGGCGCTGGCTTCATCGTGGTGCTGCCCATCGTGCTCAACCAGCTCCTGCCCTGGCTGTTCGGCCTGTTCGGGGTCGAGATTTCCACCGCCGGCCTCTCGCATGCCGAGCTGATGATCTTTGGCGGCCTGATCGTGTGGTTCCTCATCGTCGAGCCGCATGGCCTGGCCAAGCTCTGGTCCACCGCCAAGCAGAAGCTGCGCGTGTGGCCCTTCCCGTACTGAGTTTTCTCTGTCCCCCGCTAGTTCCCGTGCTTCAACACCCATACCCAAAGGAGACCTCCATGAAGCTTTCTAAACTGGTGATCGCCGCCGCCGCCCTGGCGGCCGGCCTGACGACGCTGGCCACCAGCGTCCACGCGCAGGCCAAGGAGCAGTTCTTCCCGCTGCTGTCCTACCGCACCGGCCCCTACGCGCCCAACGGCGTGCCGTGGGCCAACGGTAAGCAGGACTACCTGAAGATGGTCAATGCGCGCGACGGCGGCGTCAATGGCGTCAAGCTCACCTACGAGGAGTGCGAGACCGGCTATGCCACCGACCGCGGCGTGGAGTGCTACGAGCGCCTCAAGGGCCGCGCGGGCGTGACGTTGTTCGATCCGCAGTCCACCGGCATCACCTTCGCCCTGACCGAGAAGGCCCCGGCCGACAAGATGCCCCTGATCACGCTGGGCTACGGCCTGTCGGTGTCGCAGGACGGCATGGCCTTCAAGTGGAACTTCCCGCTCATGGGCAGCTACTGGACGGGCGCCGACATCCTGATCCAGCACATCGGCAAGAACCTGGGCGGTCTGGACAAGCTCAAGGGCAAGAAGATCGCACTGGTCTACCACGACAGTCCCTTCGGCAAGGAGCCGATCCCGCTGCTGCAGGAACGCGCCCGGATGCACGGCTTCGACCTGCAGTTGCTGCCGGTCACGGCGCCTGGTGTCGAGCAGAAGGCGACCTGGCTGCAGGTGCGCCAGAGCCGCCCCGACTACGTGCTGCTGTGGGGCTGG
>JAHRYV010000023.1 GCA_020621965.1 Curvibacter sp.
CGGTCTCCAAAACCGAAGGTTGTAGGTTCGATTCCTACTGCCCCTGCCACCTGACCCGCTGATCCGGGTTGGTGCACCAAAAAGCCCGCCATCGCCATGGCGGGCTTCAGCGTCTAAAGAGGCGCAACGGTTTTGATACAGGCGCTGAGTGGAATTTTGAAAATGGCAACGTCACAAGTGGAAACGGTCGGTAGCGGGGCGGAAAAGCTCAAGCTGGTTGTGGCAGTGCTGCTGCTGCTGGCTGGCTTGGTGGCCTTCTATTGGCTGGGCAAGCAGGGCGCCCTGGCGCAATGGGGCGCACTGCTGGCAGGCGTGGCGGCGGCTGTCGTCGTGTTCTTCACGGCCCAGACGGGGCGTGACCTGCTGGCTTTTGGCCGCGACGCCTGGCGTGAAGTCGGCAAGGTGGTCTGGCCGGAGCGCAAGGAATCGATCCAGATGACGGCCTATGTGTTCGGCTTCGTGGTGATCATGGCGCTGTTCCTGTGGCTGACCGACAAGACGCTCGAGTGGACGATCTTTGATTTGATTCTGGGCTGGAGGAAGTGATGACTGATGTTGTAGAGACCTCGTCTACTCCGGCGGCCAAGCCGGCCAACCCGGATCTGCGCTGGTATGTGGTGCACGCCTACTCCGGCATGGAGAAGGCGGTGGAGCGCAACATCATCGAGCGCATCAACCGCTCCGGCATGCAGGACAAGTTCGGTCGCATCCTGGTGCCGATGGAAGAAGTGGTCGAGATCAAGAACGGCCAGAAGCGCACCACCGAACGCAAATTCTTCCCCGGCTACGTGCTGGTGGAAATGGTGATGGACGACGACACCTGGCACCTGGTGAAGCACACCAACAAGGTGACCGGCTTCGTGGGCGGCGCCAAGAACCGTCCGGCCCCGATCTCCGAGGAGGAGGTCATGAAGATCGTCAACCAGATGCAGGAAGGCTCCGACAAGCCGCGGCACAAGGTTGAGTTCGAGGTGGGCGAGTACGTGCGGGTCAAGGAAGGTCCCTTTACCGACTTCAACGGTACGGTCGAAGAAGTCAACTACGAAAAGAACAAGGTGCGCGTGGCGGTCACGATCTTCGGTCGTTCGACGCCGGTGGAGCTGGAGTTCTCGCAGGTCGAAAAAACCTGAGGCGCTGCGCCAGACAGTTTTGGATTTCGTGCCTTACGACTCGGCGCGAATGTAGCAAGTGAGTCGTTAACCCCGGGGAGCCGCGGCAGATTGCCAAGGCGTTAATACCCGCAAGGAGAAAAGCATGGCGAAAAAAATCGTCGGTTTTATCAAGCTGCAAGTGCCGGCTGGTAAGGCCAATCCCTCGCCGCCGATTGGTCCCGCTCTGGGCCAGCGCGGTCTGAACATCATGGAGTTCTGCAAGGCGTTCAACGCCCAGACCCAGGGCGTCGAGCCCGGTCTGCCGCTGCCGGTGGTGATCACCGCCTTCGCGGACAAGAGCTTCACCTTCGTGATCAAGACGCCGCCCGCAACGGTGCTGATCAAGAAGGCCATCAAGCTGGACAAGGGTTCGTCCAACCCGCTGAAGGACAAGGTCGGCAAGATCACCCGGGCCCAGCTCGAGGAAATCGCCAAGACCAAGATGAAGGACATGACGGCTGCCGATCTGGACGCCGCGGTTCGTACCATCGCCGGTTCTGCCCGTTCCATGGGCGTGAATGTGGAGGGCGTGTAAATGTCCAAGCTCACCAAGAAACAAAAAGGCCTGCAGGGCAAGGTTGACAGCAACAAGCTGTACCCCCTGGCCGATGCGCTGAAGATCGTGCAAGAGTGCGCCACCGCCAAATTCGATGAGTCCATCGACGTGGCCGTGCAGCTCGGCATCGATGCCAAGAAGTCCGACCAGGTGGTGCGTGGCGCCGTCGTGCTGCCCAACGGCACCGGCAAGACCAAGCGCGTGGCCGTGTTCGCCCAGGGCGCCAAGGCTGAAGAAGCCAAGGCCGCCGGTGCTGACGTGGTCGGCATGGACGACCTGGCTGCTCGCGTGAAGGCTGGCGACATGCCCTTCGACGTGGTGATCGCCGCTCCTGACGCCATGCGCGTCGTCGGTACCCTGGGTCAGATCCTGGGTCCGCGCGGCCTGATGCCCAACCCCAAGGTCGGTACCGTCACCCCCGACGTGGCCACGGCCGTGAAGAACGCCAAGGCCGGTCAGGTGCAGTTCCGCGTGGACAAGGCCGGTATCGTGCACAGCACGATCGGCCGCCGCTCCTTCGACGCCGCCAAGCTCCAGGGCAACCTGGCGGCGCTGATCGAGGCGCTGAACAAGGCCAAGCCGGCTTCGAGCAAGGGTGTGTTTTTGCGCAAGGTGGCGGTTTCGTCCACGATGGGTGTGGGTGTGCGCGTCGACACCCAGTCCATCTCGGCGTAATCGCAAGAAGAGATTTAAGCGGTCGGTAACGGCTGCTTAGAGTGGTGGGTCGTTCGCACTCCGGTGCGGATGAGCCATCCAAGACCGCTGGTGTGCAGTCTGACTGCGCTTAATCAGTGAAAGCCAGCGTAGATGGCGATCCCGCTGCAGATGGATGCAATTCCGAAAACAGTTGGTCGCTGCAATGAGGCGTGTTCTGAGGTTCTGAACCGAGGGGCACATTTTGAAGGAGTTAGACCTTGAGTCTGAATCGCAGTGAGAAAGAAGCGGTCATCACCGAAGTGACCAGCCTCGCCGCTAAAGCTCAAACGCTCGTGATGGCGGAATACCGCGGCATCACGGTCGCTGACATGACCAAACTGCGCGCCAACGCCCGCAGCCAGGGCGTGAGCCTCAGCGTGTTGAAAAACACGCTGGCTCGCCGGGCTGTGGCTGGCAGCACGTTTGAAGTCGCGGCCGACAAGATGACTGGTCCGCTGATCTATGGCTTCTCCGTCGATGCCGTGGCCGCCGCTCGCGTGGTGGCCGATTTCGCGAAAACCAACGACAAGCTGGTGATTCGCGGCGGTGCATACGGCGGCAAGGCCCTGGACGTCAACGGCGTCAAGCAGCTGGCAAGCATTCCCTCCAAGGAAGTGCTGCTGGCTCAGCTGTGTGGCTTGCTGATGTCGCCGATGTCCCGCACCGCCGTGGTGCTGGGCGCTCTGGCGACGAAAAAAGGCGAAACGGCTGCCGCCTGAGACGGCGTGGCCTGTTAACCAACCTACTGGAATTTAAAGGAATCAAAAATGGCATTCGATAAAGACGCATTTCTGACCGCTCTGGACAGCATGACGGTCATGGAACTCAACGACCTGGTGAAAGCCATCGAAGAGAAGTTCGGTGTGAGCGCTGCCGCCATGGCCGCTCCCGCTGCTGCTGGCGCTGGCGCCGGCGCTGCTGCCGCCGAAGAGAAGACCGAGTTCAACCTGATGCTGCTGGAAGCCGGCGCCAACAAGGTGTCGGTCATCAAGGCCGTGCGCGAAATCACCGGCCTGGGCCTCAAGGAAGCCAAGGACCTGGTGGACGGCGCTCCCAAGGCTGTCAAGGAAGCCATGCCCAAGGCCGACGCCGAAGCTGGCAAGAAGAAGCTGGAAGAAGCCGGCGCCAAGGCCGAACTCAAGTAATTCGGTCTTGCTCGAAGGCTGGAGGTCTGAAAGGGCCTCCAGCCTTTGGCGCTTACAGAGCGCACTCAAAAATCCCCTCTCGAGGGGGTTTTTGAGTGACTTCTGACCCGACTGCAGAAGACGCCTTGGTTCGGGCCGCGTGCAACGCGCGGCCGTCCGCCATTGGTTGGTAGCGGCCAACCACCAAGCCTGCTGGGCGTGATGCCCGGCGCGCCAGTCGCCAAAGACCTCATAGCCCGGAGATCTCATGGCCTATACCTATACCGAACGCAAGCGGATTCGCAAGAGTTTCGGCAGCCGCGACAGCGTGCTCGAAATCCCCTACCTGCTGCAAATGCAAAAGGACGCCTATACGGCCTTCCTGCAAGCAGATCTTGCGCCCACCAAACGCACCCCTGAGGGCCTGCAAGCCGCCTTTGAGTCGGCTTTCCCCATCGTCTCGCACAACGGTTTTGTCGAGATGAAGTTTCTCGAATACAACCTGGCCAAGCCCGCCTTCGACGTGCGCGAGTGCCAGACCCGCGGCCTGACCTTCGCCTCCGCCGTGCGCGCGCGCGTGCAGCTCATCATCTATGACCGCGAGTCCTCGACACCGCAGAACAAGGTGGTCAAGGAAGTGAAGGAGCAGGAGGTCTACATGGGCGAAGTGCCGCTCATGACGACCAAGGGCTCGTTCATCATCAACGGCACCGAGCGTGTCATCGTGTCGCAGCTGCACCGTTGCCGGGCGTGTTCTTCGAACACGACAAGGGCAAGACCACAGCTCGGGCAGCTGCTGTTCTCGGCTCGCATCATTCCCTACCGCGGTTCCTGGCTGGACTTCGAATTCGATCCGAAGGACATCCTGTACTTCCGCGTCGACCGTCGCCGCAAGATGCCGGTCACCATCCTGCTCAAGGCCATCGGCCTGAACCCGAGTCCATCTGGCGAACTTCTTCGTCAACGACAACTTCCGCCTGATGGACAGCGGCGCGCAGATGGAATTCGTGGCCGAGCGCCTGCGTGGTGAAGTCGCCCGTTTCGACATCACCGACAAGAGCGGCAAGGTCGTCGTCGCCAAGGACAAGCGCATCACCGCACGTCACACCCGTGACCTGGAGCAGTCCGCCACCACCCACATCAGCGTGCCGGAAGACTTCCTGGTCGGCCGCGTGGTGGCCCGCAACATCGTCGATCCGGACACCGGCGAGATCATCGCCAAGGCCAACGAGGAGTTGAGCGACGCGCTGCTGAAGAAGCTGCGCAGCGCCGGTGTGCAGGAACTGCAGTGCATCTACACCAATGAACTCGACCAGGGCGCCTACATCTCGCAGACCCTGCGTACCGACGAGACCACCGACGAGTTCGCCGCCCGGGTTGCCATCTACCGCATGATGCGCCCCGGCGAGCCGCCGACCGAAGACGCCGTGCAGGCCCTGTTCCAGCGCCTGTTCTACAACCCGGACACCTACGACCTGTCGCGCGTGGGCCGCATGAAGTTCAACGCCAAGATGGGCCGCAATGAAGCGACGGGTCCCATGGTGCTGACCAACGAGGACATCCTCGCCGTCGTCAAGATCCTGGTGGACCTGCGCAACGGCCGCGGCGAAGTGGACGACATCGACCACCTCGGCAACCGCCGTGTGCGTTGCGTCGGCGAGCTGGCCGAGAACCAGTACCGCGCCGGCCTGGCCCGTATCGAGAAGGCCGTGAAGGAACGTCTGGGCCAGGCGGAGCAAGAGCCGCTGATGCCGCACGACCTGATCAACTCCAAGCCGATCTCCGCGGCGCTCAAGGAGTTCTTCGGTGCCTCGCAGCTCTCGCAGTTCATGGACCAGACCAACCCGCTGGCCGAAATCACGCACAAGCGTCGCGTCTCGGCCCTGGGCCCGGGCGGTCTGACGCGCGAGCGCGCCGGCTTCGAGGTGCGCGACGTGCACGTCACGCACTACGGCCGCGTCTGCCCGATCGAGACCCCGGAAGGCCCGAACATCGGCCTGATCAACTCGCTGGCCCTGTACGCCCGCCTGAACGAGTACGGTTTCATCGAGACCCCGTACCGTCGCGTGGTGGACGGCAAGGTCACGAACCAGATCGACTACCTGTCGGCCATTGAAGAGGGCAAGTACGTCATCGCCCAGGCCAACGCCACCCTGGACAAGGAAGGCCGCCTGACCGACGAGCTGGTGTCCGCCCGTGAGAAGGGCGAGTCCATCCTGTGCGGTGCCGAGCGCATCCAGTACATGGACGTGTCGCCGGCGCAGATCGTGTCGGTGGCCGCCTCGCTGGTGCCCTTCCTGGAGCACGACGACGCCAACCGCGCGCTGATGGGCGCCAACATGTCGCGTCAGGCCGTGCCCGTGCTGCGTCCGGAAAAGCCGCTGGTCGGCACCGGTATCGAGCGCGTGGCGGCTGTGGACTCCGGCACCGTGGTGACCGCCAACCGCGGTGGCGTGGTCGACTATGTCGACGCCACCCGCATCGTGGTGCGCGTCAACGACGCCGAGGCCGTGGCCGGTGAAGTGGGTGTGGACATCTACAACCTGATCAAGTATCAGCGTTCCAACCAGAACACCAACATCCACCAGCGTCCCATCGTCAAGAAGGGCGACAAGCTGGCCAAGGGTGACGTGATCGCCGACGGCGCCTCGACCGACCTGGGCGAGATCGCCATCGGCCAGAACATGCTGATCGCCTTCATGCCCTGGAACGGCTACAACTTCGAGGACTCGATCCTGATCTCGGAGCGCGTGGTCGCCGACGACCGCTACACCTCGATCCACATCGAGGAACTGGTGGTCATGGCGCGCGACACCAAGCTGGGCTCCGAAGAAATCACCCGCGACATCCCGAACCTGTCTGAGAACCAGCTGGCTCGCCTGGATGAGTCCGGCATCGTCTACGTCGGTGCCGAAGTGGGCCCCGGCGACGTGCTGGTCGGCAAGGTGACCCCCAAGGGTGAAACGACCCTCACGCCGGAAGAGAAGCTGCTGCGCGCCATCTTCGGCGAAAAGGCGTCCGACGTGAAGGACACCTCGCTGCGTGTGGACCAGGGCACCATGGGTACCGTGATCGACGTGCAGGTCTTCACCCGTGAAGGCATCCAGCGTGACAAGCGCGCCCAGCAGATCATCGACGACGAGCTCAAGCGCTTCCGCCTGGACCTGAACGACCAGCTGCGCATCGTCGAAGCTGACGCGTTCGACCGGATCAAGAAGCTGCTGATCGGCAAGGTCGCCAATGGCGGCCCGAACAAGCTGTCCAAGGGCTCGACCATCGACGAGGCCTACCTGGCTTCCGTCGAGAAGTTCCACTGGTTCGACATCCGTCCCGCCGAGGACGAGCTGGCCAATCAGCTGGAGTCCATCAAGAACTCGCTGGAGCAAACCCGCCACAGCTTCGACCTGGCTTTTGAAGAAAAGCGCAAGAAGCTGACCCAAGGCGACGAGCTGCCCGCTGGCGTGCTCAAGATGGTCAAGGTGCACTTGGCCGTCAAGCGTCGCCTGCAGCCTGGCGACAAGATGGCCGGCCGTCACGGTAACAAGGGTGTGGTCTCCAAGATCGTTCCGATCGAAGACATGCCTCACCTGGCCGACGGCACCCCCGCTGACATCGTGCTGAACCCGCTGGGCGTGCCCTCGCGGATGAACGTGGGTCAGATTCTGGAAGTCCACCTGGGTTGGGCTGCCAAGGGCATCGGTCAGCGCATTGGCGACATGCTGCAGCGCGAAGCTGCCGTGGCCGAGATGCGCAAGTTCATGGACGAGTTGTACAACCAGTCGGGCGGCAAGCCGGTCGATCTGGACAGCCTGAGCGACGACGAAGTCATCGAGATGGCCGGCAATCTGTCCAAGGGTGTCACCTTCGCCACCCCGGTGTTCGACGGTGCCAAGGACTCGGAAATCCGTGCCATGTTGCAGCTGGCGTACCCCGCCGACATCGCCAAGGCCAAGGGCCTGACGCCGACGCGCACGCAAGCGACCTTGTACGACGGCCGCACCGGCGACGCCTTCGAGCGTCCGGTGACCGTGGGTTACATGCACTTCCTGAAACTGCACCACTTGGTCGACGACAAGATGCACGCCCGCTCCACCGGTCCGTACTCCCTGGTCACGCAGCAGCCGCTGGGTGGTAAGGCGCAGTTCGGTGGTCAGCGCTTCGGTGAAATGGAAGTGTGGGCCCTGGAAGCGTACGGCGCCTCCTACGTGCTGCAGGAAATGCTCACGGTCAAGTCCGATGACGTCAACGGCCGGACCAAGGTTTACGAGAGCATCGTCAAGGGCGAGCACTCGATCGAAGCCGGCATGCCGGAGTCGTTCAATGTGTTGGTCAAGGAAATCCGGTCCCTGGGTATTGACATCGAGTTGGAACGGAACTGATCCGAGGGTCCCATGCCACGCCATGCTGCGTTGATCGGTCGGTTGCATAGCGCTGCTATGCGGCCCTCCCTCTCGCCTTGCCTGGCCTGACATGGATCCCCTCGGATTGGAGCTTCGTACCCGATTCCAACTTTGAGCACTGAATTTAGGAGAAAGCCATGAAAGGCTTGCTGGACCTCTTTAAGCAATTCACCCCTGATGAGCATTTCGATGCCATCAAGATCGGCCTGGCCTCGCCCGAGAAGATTCGGTCGTGGTCTTTCGGCGAAGTGAAGAAGCCTGAAACCATCAACTACCGCACGTTCAAGCCTGAGCGTGACGGTTTGTTCTGCGCCAAGATCTTTGGTCCGATCAAGGACTACGAGTGCCTGTGCGGCAAGTACAAGCGCCTGAAGCACCGCGGTGTCATCTGCGAGAAGTGCGGCGTTGAAGTCACGCAGACCAAGGTTCGCCGTGACCGCATGGGTCACATCGAACTGGCCGCACCGTGCGCCCACATCTGGTTCCTGAAGTCGCTGCCGTCGCGTCTGGGCCTGGTGCTGGACATGACGCTGCGCGACATCGAGCGCGTGCTGTACTTTGAAGCGTACGTGGTGGTGGACTCGGGCATGACCCCGCTGAAGAAATTCAGCATCATGTCCGAAGACGACTACGACGCCAAGCGCGCCGAGTACGGTGATGAGTTCGAAGCCCTGATGGGCGCCGAAGGCATCCAGAAGTTGCTGGCCGAGATGGATCTCGACGTCGAGATCGACCGTCTGCGCAACGACATGACCGGCTCCGAGCTGAAGGTCAAGAAGAACTCCAAGCGCCTGAAGGTCATGGAAGCCTTCAAGAAGTCGGGCATCAAGCCCAACTGGATGGTGCTGGAAGTGCTGCCCGTGTTGCCGCCGGACCTGCGTCCGCTGGTGCCGCTGGACGGCGGTCGTTTCGCGACCTCTGACCTGAACGATCTGTATCGTCGCGTCATCAACCGCAACAACCGTCTGGCGCGTCTGCTGGAATTGAAGGCTCCTGAAATCATCGTGCGCAACGAAAAGCGCATGCTGCAAGAGTCCGTCGATTCGCTGCTGGACAACGGCCGTCGTGGCAAGGCCATGACCGGTGCGAACAAGCGTGCCCTGAAGTCGCTGGCGGACATGATCAAGGGTAAGAGCGGTCGCTTCCGTCAGAACTTGCTGGGTAAGCGCGTCGACTATTCCGGTCGTTCCGTGATCACCGTGGGCCCGACCCTCAAGCTGCACCAGTGCGGTCTGCCCAAGCTGATGGCGCTGGAGCTGTTCAAGCCCTTCATCTTCGCGCGCCTGGAAGCCATGGGCATCGCGACCACGATCAAGGCTGCCAAGAAGGAAGTCGAATCCGGCACGCCGGTGGTGTGGGACATCCTGGAAGAGGTGATCAAGGAGCACCCGGTGCTGCTGAACCGCGCGCCGACGCTGCACCGCCTGGGCATCCAGGCCTTCGAGCCCATCCTGATCGAAGGCAAGGCCATCCAGCTGCACCCGCTGGTCTGCGCCGCCTTCAACGCCGACTTCGACGGCGACCAGATGGCCGTGCACATCCCGCTGTCGGTGGAAGCGCAGATGGAAGCCCGCACCCTGATGCTGGCCTCCAACAACGTGCTGTTCCCCGCCAACGGCGAGCCCTCCATCGTTCCTTCGCAGGACGTGGTGCTGGGTCTGTACTACACGACCCGCGAGCGCATCAACGGCAAGGGCGAAGGCATGGTGTTCGCCGATACCTCCGAGGTGCTGCGTGCGCTGGACGCCGGCATGGTCGAGCTGACCGCCAAGATCAGCGTGCGCCTGACCGAGTGGAGCAAGGACAAGGACAGCGGTGAGTTCGTGCCCGAGACCAAGGTGGTCGAGACCACGGCCGGCCGTGCGCTGCTGTCGGAGATCCTGCCCAAGGGCCTGCCCTTCAGCAACATCAACAAGGCGCTGAAGAAGAAGGAAATCTCCAAGCTGATCAACGTGTCCTTCCGCAAGTGCGGCCTGAAGGAAACCGTGGTGTTCGCAGACAAGCTGCTGCAAAACGGCTTCCGTCTGGCGACCAAGGCCGGCATCTCGATCTGCATCGACGACATGCTGGTGCCGAAGGAAAAGCACGAGATCATCGAGTCGGCCGAAAAAGAGGTCAAGGACATCGAGCAGCAGTACACCTCGGGTCTGGTGACCTCCGGTGAGCGCTACAACAAGGTGGTGGACATCTGGGGCAAGGCCGGCGACAAGGTCTCCAAGGTCATGATGGACCAGCTGCGCACCGAGAAGACCGTCGACCGCCATGGCAAGACCGTGGACCAGGAGTCCTTCAACTCCATCTACATGATGGCCGACTCGGGTGCCCGCGGTTCCGCCGCGCAGATCCGCCAGCTGGCCGGCATGCGCGGCCTGATGGCCAAGCCCGACGGCTCCATCATCGAGACCCCCATCACGGCCAACTTCCGTGAAGGTCTGAACGTGTTGCAGTACTTCATCTCCACGCACGGCGCCCGTAAGGGTCTGGCCGACACGGCGTTGAAGACGGCCAACTCCGGCTATCTGACGCGTCGTCTGGTCGACGTGACGCAGGACCTGGTGGTGACCGAAGACGACTGCGGCACCAGCGAAGGTTCGCTGATGCGCGCCATCGTCGAGGGCGGCGAGGTGATCGAGTCGCTGCGCGACCGTGTCCTGGGCCGTACCGCGGCCGAGGACGTGCTGCACCCCGAAACCCGCGCCGTGCTGGTGAACGCCGGCAGCATGCTGGACGAGGACCTGATCGAGGAACTGGAAGCCGCCGGTGTCGACGAGGTCAAGGTGCGCACCGCGCTGACCTGCGCCACGCGCTTCGGCCTGTGCGCCAAGTGCTACGGCCGTGACCTGGGCCGCGGCGGTCTGGTGAACATGGGCGAGGCGGTCGGCGTGATCGCGGCCCAGTCGATCGGCGAGCCGGGCACGCAGCTGACCATGCGGACCTTCCACATCGGTGGTGCCGCGTCCCGCGCGGCGATTGCCTCCAGCGTGGAAGCCAAGTCCAACGGCATCATCGGCTTCAACGCCACGATGCGCTACGTGACCAACAGCAAGGGCGAGCTGGTGGTGATTGCCCGTTCCGGCGAGATCATCATCCAGGACGAGCATGGCCGCGAGCGCGAGCGCCACAAGGTGCCGTACGGCGCCACGCTGACGGTCAAGGCCGACCAGCAGATCAAGGCCGGTGCCATCCTGGCCAACTGGGATCCGCTGACGCGCCCGATCATCACCGAGTTCGCCGGCAAGACCCAGTTCGAGAACGTCGAAGAAGGTCTGACCGTGGCCAAGCAGGTGGACGAGGTCACCGGCCTGTCCACCCTGGTCGTGATCGATCCGAAGCGCCGCGGCTCCGTCAAGGTCGTGCGCCCGCAGGTCAAGCTGATCGACGCTTCCGGCAACGAGGTCAAGATCCCGGGCACCGATCACTCGGTGACCATCGGCTTCCAGGTCGGCGCCCTGATCCAAGTGCGTGACGGCCAGGACGTTGGCCCCGGCGAAGTGCTGGCCCGTATCCCGATCGAAGGCCAGAAGACCCGCGACATCACGGGCGGTCTGCCGCGCGTGGCCGAGCTGTTCGAAGCCCGTAGTCCGAAGGACAAGGGCATCCTGGCCGAGGTCACGGGTACCGTGTCCTTCGGCAAGGAGACCAAGGGCAAGGTGCGCCTGCAGATCACCGATCCGGATGGCAAGGTCTGGGAGGAACTGGTGCCCAAGGAGAAGAACATCCTGGTGCACGAAGGCCAGGTGGTCAACAAGGGCGAGAGCATCGTCGACGGTCCGGCCGATCCGCAGGACATCCTGCGCCTGCTGGGCATCGAGGAACTGTCGCGCTACATCGTCGACGAGGTGCAGGACGTCTACCGTCTGCAGGGTGTGAAGATCAACGACAAGCACATCGAGGTGATCGTGCGCCAGATGCTGCGTCGTGTCGTGGTCGAGAATCCGGGTGAATCCGGTTACATCGGCGGCGAGCAGGTCGAGCGTTCCGAGATGCTCAACACCAACGACGCGCTGCGCGCCGAAGGCAAGATCCCGTCGACCTACACCAACCTGCTGCTGGGCATCACCAAGGCCTCGCTGTCCACGGATTCGTTCATCTCCGCGGCTTCCTTCCAGGAAACCACGCGCGTGCTGACCGAAGCCGCCATCATGGGCAAGCGCGACGAGCTGCGCGGCCTGAAGGAAAACGTCATCGTCGGCCGCCTGATCCCGGCCGGTACCGGTATGGCCTACCACGACGCCCGCAAGGCCCGCGAGAACATGGACGAGGCCGAGCGCCGCGCCATCGCCGACGCGGAAGCCGCCGAGTTGGCAGCGCAAAGCAGCGAGGACACCGCCACCGAGTAACTCCGGTCGCGCCCCACGCGTATGCCCCAGGTGCTAACTGCGCTTGGGGCATTTTTTTGTCTGGTACAGGACAGAATACCCCCATGACGAGGATCGATCCATGAGTGATACCGGGCAGGCCCCCGCGCTGTGGCGCCAGCTGCAGGCCGGCGCCACAGCGCTGGCGGCCATCCGCGCCGGCACCTCCGGCACGGCAGCCATCGAGGCCGTGCCCATTTTGCTGCGCCCGGGCGTACAGGCGCTGGTCTATGCCGCGCTGCGCGAACTCGGCCGCGCCGAGGCGCTGCGCCAGCGCCTGGCGCCGCGCAAGCCGCCGCCGGCCGCCGATGCCCTGCTGTGCCTGGCGCTGGCGCTGGGCTGGCGCGAGGACGGGCCTTACGAGGCGCACACCCTGGTCAACCAGGCGGTGGAAGCGGCCAAGCGGACCGAGGCCACCCATGCCCAGGCCAGCTTCATCAACGCCTGCCTGCGCCGGTTCCTGCGCGAACGCGCCGCCCTGGTGGCGCAGACCGATGCCGATCCGGTGGCGCAGTGGAACCACCCGCGCTGGTGGATCGCGCGCCTGCAGCGCGAGGCGCCGCAGCAATGGCAGCAGATCCTGCAGGCCAACAACCGCCAGGCGCCCATGACGTTGCGCGTCAACGTGCGCCGCAACAGCGTGGCCGACTACCTGGCACAGCTGCAGGCGGCGGGCATCACGGCGCGGCGCAACGGCGCCTACGGCCTGACCCTGGCCGCGCCCTTGCCGGTGTCGCAGATCCCCGGCTTCGCCGAAGGGCGGGTCTCGGTGCAGGACGCCGCCGCCCAGCTGGCGGCGCCGCTGCTGTTGCAGGGCCAGGAAGACCGGGCCGGCCTGCGCGTGCTCGACGCCTGCGCCGCGCCCGGCGGCAAGACGGCCCACCTGCTGGAGCTGGCCGATGCGCAGGTGACGGCGCTGGACGTCGATCCGGCGCGCTGCCGGCGCATCGAGGAAACCCTGCAGCGCCTGGGCCTGCAGGCCCGGGTGCTGGCGGCCGATGCCGGCCAGCCCGCCGCCTGGTGGGACGGCCAGCCTTTCGACGCCATCCTGCTCGACGCTCCCTGCACCGCCTCGGGCATCGTGCGCCGGCATCCGGACGTGCGCTGGCTGCGCCGCGAAAGCGACGTGGCCCAGCTGGCAGCCCAGCAGGAGCGCCTGCTCAGGACGCTCTGGCCCCTGCTCAAACCCGGCGGGCGGCTGCTGTACTGCACCTGCTCCGTGTTCCGCTCCGAGGGGGCGGAACAGATCCAAGCGTTTCTTGCACACAACAAAGAAGCCCGTTTGCTGCCCTCCCCCGGGCATTTATGCCCCACTTTGGCGCCGGAAGGGGATGCCGTCACGGACAATCAGCTCAGTGACCATGACGGCTTTTATTACGCACTGCTGGAAAAGGGCGCGGGCTGAACTGTCCGTGCTGCTGGTCTGCGCCCTGCTGGGGGCCCTGCAGCCGGCCGCGGTGCAGGCCGAGACCATCGCCGAAGTCACGCAGCTGGAGCTCGCGCGCAGCGGCGACGGTGTCGTGCTCGCCGCCAGCCTCAGGTTCGATCTGCCGGCCGCCGTGCAGGACGCCCTGTTCAAGGGCCTGCCGGTGATCTTCGTCGAGGAGGTCGAGGTCTACCGCGAGCGCTGGTACTGGCTGGACAAGCGGGTGGGCACGGCGCAGCGCCACATGCGCCTGGTGTTCCAGCCCCTGATCCGCCGCTGGCGTCTGTCCGTGGGCGCCGGCCCGGGCAGCGCCGCCGAACTGGGAGCCCTGTCGCAGACCTTCGACACCCTGGAGGAGGCGCTGGGCGTGATCCGGCGTGTCTCGGGCTGGCGCATCGCCGACTACACCAGCCTCGAAACCGGGGCCGAGCACCGCGTGGAGTTTCGTTTCCGGCTCGACCTGACGCAGCTGCCGCGTCCCCTGCAGATCGGCGCCCTGGGCGGAAGCGACTGGTTGCTCAACGCCAGCGCCAGCCGGCGCGTGAAGCCGGAGCATCTGAGGTGAAAACCGCCGCTGGGGGCGCGCAGGCGCGCCTGGACCGGCACCGTTCGAAAGCCCTGCGCTGGACCATCGGCGTGGGCATGGCCATCATCGTGGCCATTGGCCTGGTGCTGCTGTTCCTGCTGACCCAGGCCACCGACAACCGCGAGCTGTACGAGCGCAACTACACGCGCCTGTTCATCATCAACGTGGTGGTGGCCATCGCCCTGCTGGGGGTCATCCTCTGGGTCGCGCTGCGCCTGTTCAAGCGCCTGCGCCAGGGCCGCTTCGGCAGCCGCCTGCTGGTCAAGCTGGCCGCCGTGTTCGCGCTCGCGGGGTTCGTGCCCGGCATGCTGATCTACGTGGTGTCCTACCAGTTCGTCTCGCGCTCGATCGAGAGCTGGTTCGACGTCCAGGTCGAAGGGGCGCTGGAGGCCGGCCTGGGCCTGGGGCGCTCCACACTGGACACCCTCTCCAAGGACCTGGCGGGCAAGACGCGCGCCGGCGCCCTGCAACTGCAGGACACCCCCGACGTGGTGGCCGGCCTGATGCTGGAGCGCCTGCGTGACCAGCTGGAGGTGCGCGACGTCATCCTTTGGAGCGCCAGCGGCCAGGTGCTGGCCAGCGTGGGCGACTCACGCTACCAGCTCAACCCGGAGAAACCGTCGGCAGCGCAGCTGCGCAAGGCGCGCACCCAGCGGGCCATGACCTGGATCGAGGGCCTGGACGACGGCGGCATCGATACCGGGGCGCCCGCGCGCATCAAGGCCCTGGTGCTGGTGCCGCGCACCGGCCTGGAGATCCTGGACGATCCGCGTTTCCTGATGGTCGTCCAGACCCTGCCCGACACCCTGGTGGCCAATGCCCTGGCCGTGACCGAGGCCCACCGCGAATACCAGGAGCGCGCCCTGGCGCGCCAGGGTCTGCGCCGCATGTACATCGGCACCCTCACGCTCAGCCTGTTCCTGGCCCTGTTCGGCGCCGTGCTGCTGGCCGTGGTGCTGGGCAACCAGATCACCCGCCCGTTGCTGCTGCTGGCCGACGGCGTGCGCCAGGTGGCCGCCGGCGACCTGACGCCCAAGGCCGCGCTGCAGGGCCGCGACGAACTGGGCGGCCTCACGCGCTCCTTTGCCGACATGACGCAGCAGCTCGCCGATGCGCGGCGCGCCGTCGAGGTCAGCATGGAGCAGGTCAACGCCGCGCGCGAGAACCTGCAGACCATCCTGGACAACCTGACCGCCGGCGTCATGGTGCTGGACGCCCAGGGGGTCATCCAGTCGGTCAACCCCGGCGCCACGCGCATCCTGCGCCTGCCGCTGGCCGCCGCCGAGGGCAAGCGCCTGGCCGACATCGAAGGGCTGGAGGAGTTCGCCGGCCATGTGCAGCGGCAGTTCGACCGCTTCGTCGAGGAGCGGGCCGAACATGCGCTGGACCACTGGCAGGAGTCCTTCGAGCTCGGTCCGCCCGCCGGCTCGCCCGCGGCCAGCACCGCCGGCGAGAGCACCATCACCCTGGTGGCGCGCGGCGCCGAGCTGCCGGGCAAGGCCTGGCTGCTGGTGTTCGACGACATCTCCGAAATCGTCTCGGCCCAGCGCGCGCAGGCCTGGGGCGAGGTCGCGCGCCGCCTGGCGCACGAGATCAAGAACCCGCTCACGCCCATCCAGCTCTCGGCCGAGCGGCTGGAGAAAAAGCTCACGGGCAAGGTCGAGCCGGCCGAGCAGGCCGTGGTCTCCAAGTCGGTCAAGACCATCGTCGACCAGGTCGATGCCATGAAGCGGCTGGTCAACGAATTCCGCGACTACGCCCGCCTGCCCGCGGCCGAACTCAAGCCGGTGGACCTCAACGCGCTGGTGGGGGAGGTCTTGCATCTGTACGGCGGCGAGAGCGCCCGTGTGCCCCTGCGCGCCGACCTGGACGCGCGCTGCCCGCGCATCATGGGCGACGCCCAGCAGCTGCGCCAGGTGCTGCACAACCTGCTGCAAAACGCCCAGGACGCCACCGAGACGGCTGGGCGCAGCGGGCCGGAATTTCCCGTCACCGTGCGCACCCAGTGGGTCGAAGCCAGCGGCCGGGTGCGCCTGGGCGTGCTGGACTGGGGCGTCGGCTTTCCCGAGCCCATCCTCAAGCGCGCGTTCGAGCCCTACGTCACCACCAAGGCCAAGGGCACCGGCCTGGGCCTGGCGGTGGTGAAGAAAATTGCCGACGAGCACGGCGCCCGGATCGACCTGGCCAACCGCCTGGCCGAGGAGCAGGTGGTGGGGGCCCAAGTATCGTTATCATTCGCTGTGGAGAAACCGGTACCGGCCTGACCCGGCACGCATTACAAGAGATACAGCGTTCAAATCATGGCAAACATACTGGTAGTCGATGACGAGCTCGGCATTCGTGACCTGCTGTGGGAAATCCTGAACGATGAAGGGCACAGCGTCGAGGTGGCCGAGAACGCGGCGCAGGCCCGCGCGGCCCGCGGACGCGAGCGCCCCGACCTGGTTCTGCTGGACATCTGGATGCCTGACACCGACGGCGTCACCCTGCTCAAGGAATGGTCCACCGCCGGCCTGCTGACCATGCCAGTCATCATGATGAGCGGGCACGCCACCATCGACACCGCCGTGGCCGCCACCAAGATCGGCGCCCACGCCTTCCTGGAAAAGCCCATCACCCTGCAGAAGCTGCTCAAGGCGGTGGAGCAGGGCCTGGCCCGCAACCCGCCCCAGGCGCCGACAGCGGTGCAGCCCGGCCAGCCGCTGGCCCCGCTGGCCGACGCCGCCGGTGGCGTGGCCCAGGCGGCCGTGGCCGTGGGCGAGACCGGCCCGCAATCGCAGCAGAACTTCCAGCTCGACAAACCCTTGCGCGAGGCGCGCGATGAATTCGAGAAGGCCTACTTCGAATACCACCTCGTGCGCGAAAGCGGCTCCATGACCCGCGTGGCCGAGAAGACCGGCCTGGAGCGCACCCACCTCTACCGCAAGCTCAAGCAGCTCGGCGTGGACCTGAGCCGCGGCAAGCGCAACGGTTCCTGAGTTGCCCGGTCCGGGGCAAATCTCCTGCTATAATTCCATCTCTTGGCCCGGTAGCTCAGTTGGTAGAGCAGCGGATTGAAAATCCGCGTGTCGGTGGTTCGATTCCGCCCCAGGCCACCAAATCTCTCAGAAAGCCATCCTCAGGGGTGGCTTTTTGTTTGGTGCTCCGACCAGACCGACGACGTCCGCTTCGGCGCCAAGTCGTTCACGACCGTTCTGACGCGGGTCACATAGTGTGGCGGCGTCGATGCCGGCCAGCCACGGCTGGCGCTACCTCCAGCGTTTGCGCGACCGTCCACAAGGCGGTTTGAGTCAGACGCACTTCGGGCTCACGCTCATCACCCTACCAGGAGCCCACCATGGCCACCGAAAATTCCGTCCCTGCGCACGCCGAGCAGGTCGCCCACGTCGTGAGCACGATCTGCACCCGCACGCTGAACCACTTCGCCGAAGAAGCCAAGACCAACGGCGAGAGCCTGAAAGACGCCTTCGAGCGCTACGAGATCGACTACGCCTGGCACGTCCTGGCCTCCGACCGCATGCGCGAGCGTACCGTCGCGGCGCTGCAAGCGAAGCATCAGTGCGCCGTCACTGACGCGCAGAAGGCCGGCATTGCGGACATCCTCAAATCCGCCGCCGCCGCCCAGCCCGCCGAGCTGCTGATGAGCTTCGACAACGAGGTGCCGGAGAGTCTGGCGGACTATCTGTGCGCCGCGTGGGCCACGCCGGCGTCGATGCCCACCGCCAGCGCCAACTGATCTGTCCGCCCCGCCAGGGGCGGTTTCTTTTGGGGGACGCGATCCGTATACAGTCTGGGCCTGTCTGAACCAACTCAAGCGCAGGAGACCCCATGGACGAGAACCCGAAATACAAGGCCGGCCTGGCCGTGCGCAAGGCCGTGCTGGGCGAGGAGTACGTCAACAACTCGCTGGCCAACGCCGACGAATTCATGGCGCCGCTGCAGCAATACCTGACCGAGAACGCCTGGGGCGCGGTCTGGACGCGCCCGGGCCTGGACCGCAAGACGCGCAGCATGCTCAACCTGGCCATGCTCACGGCGCTCAATCGCCCCAACGAACTCAAGCTGCACATCAAGGGCGCCCTCAACAACGGCGTGACCAAAGACGAGATGCGCGAGATTTTCCTGCAGGCGGCCGTCTATTGCGGCGCACCGGCCGGGCTCGACTCCTTCAAGCTCGCGCAGCAGGTGTTCAAGGAAGAAGCGGCCAAGGGCTGAACGCCGCCAGCCCGATGGGCGGGCTGAGCCCGGCGTGCGCCAGGCTCAGCCGGACATTCAGCGCGGCGGGATCTGACCCGAGTCGTCCGAGAGGACGATCTCGACGCGGCGGTTCAACTGCCGGCCGCTGGCCGAGTCGTTGCCGGCCACGGGATAGGCCTCGCCATAACCGCGCGTGCTGATGCGACCGGGGCTCACGCCCAGGTTGATCAAGGCCATGCGCACGGCTTCGCTGCGCCGCTCGGAAAGTGCCTGGTTGGTGGCTTCGCTGCCGGTGCTGTCGGTGAAACCCTCGATCAGGACGTTGCGCTGCGGATAGAGCGTGAGGAAGTTCACCAGCTTTTCGATATTGCGCGAACTGCCGGTCTTGAGCGTGGATCGCCCGGTGTCGAACAGTACGTCGCCAAAGGTGACCACGATGCCGCGCGGTGTGGCCTTGGCATTGAGCTCCTTGATCTGCTCTTCCAGCTGGCGGTTGCGCAGTTCGGACTCGCGGGTCTGGTCTTGTGCGACCAGCGCGCGCTGCCGCGCCGCATCGGCCTCCCGGGTCCGGGCCTCCAGCTGCATGCGGTCGCGCACGGCATTGGCATCGGCGACACGCTGCTCGGCGGCCTTCTGTTTGGCCGCCTCTTCGGCAATGGCCACCCGCTGCCGGGTCAGATACGCCAGATGGTCGACGGTGGCCGCGTCTTCATTCTTCGCGTAGGACTGGTTGGCGCGCTGCATGGCGGCATCGGCATCCTGGAGTTCGCTGGCCGCCAGCCGCACGGTCTGCGGGTTGTCGCGGGCGGCCTGATAGTCGATGCGGGCCAGTTCCAGGGCTGATTTCTCGGGCGGCAGCGAACTGCAGCCTGCGAGAGTGGCCAGGACGATGCCTGCCAGTGTGTAGGTCGGGTGATATGTCATGTTGAAACCTCGGTTCGATGGATTACCTGGCCTTGCGGTTGATCTCTTCGCGCAGGACACGGCTGTCTTCTTCCAGGGAAGCCGCCGCCTTCTGCGCCTTGGCCGCGCGTGTCTTGGTGATGGCCAACTGGGCGTCCGCCTGCGCCTGCTCGGCCAGCATCTGCGCCTGCGCGTAATCCCGGGTCGTCATTGCCGCCTGGGCGCGATCCAGTTTTTCGCGTGCGGCCCGATATTCGGTGGGCGCCAGTTCCGGCGCGCCCGCACTCACCGCCTGTTCGACGGCCGCCGTGGAGACGGCCAGTTGCTGGGCCGGGGCCGGCGGGACGGAGGTGCAGGCTGCCAGCAGAAGTAGGGCGCCGGCGAAGACCGGCGCCAAGCCGGCCCGTGTTGCCCGGCCCATGGATCGGGGGATCGATAACTTGTCCATCATGGTTTCCATTTCTTGGTTGATAGAGAGCCCGGTGCGTGTGCCGCGCATCCAGGACATCGGCCAAGAATGAACGCGAACGCCGTCACGGTCCGTGCGGGAGCGAACAGATCGCAGAGAAACCACCCACGGAGATGCGTGGCGGCAATCGACCGCTGTGGTGCGCCGTAATGTTCGTCAGCGCACCGACCCGCCGCGGGAGTCGGCCTACTCTGACCACTGATCGATGCGCAGCTGTGCATCACTTCAGGCCAGGCGCCACTCACGCCAGCAAACCGCAAACCCCTGCGTGATGCATTGGAGGCCGGCGGGTGATGCGCTTGTGCAGCCGTGCCCGGTCTTTTCGCATTCGCGGCCAGGCCATGCCGTCGCCCGGGGCGACCCGATACCACCACGTTCATCAAAGGAAAACGAAATGAAAACCAGAACCACCGCCGCTGCGGTCGTGACTGCCGTGAGCCTCTTGCTCATGTCGGGTTGCGCCGTCACCCGGGACCAGGAAACGGTCGGCGCCTACGTCGACGACACCGCCATCACCACCTCCATCAAGGCGCGATTCGTGAGCAACAAGGAGGTTGCGGCTTCCGCCATCAGTGTCGAGACCCTCAACGGCACCGTCATGTTGTCGGGTTTTGCCAAAAGCGCGACCGAGAGGGACACCGCGGAAAGCATTGCCCGTCAGGTCAAGGGCGTGAAGGCGGTCCGCAATGAAATCGCCATCCGTCCGTGAGTTGTCAGGCCATCACGTCAAATATTCGTCACACAGCAAAGGAAGATCGATATGAACTGGGATCGCATAGAAGGAAATTGGAAACAAGTCACCGGCAAGGCCAAGGAGCAATGGGGCAAGTTGACCGACGATGACCTGGAGCGCGTCGCCGGGCAGCGGGAGCAGCTGGCCGGGAAGATTCAGGAACGCTACGGCGTGGCCGTGGACGAAGCGGAACGGCAGCTGGCCGAATGGGAGCAAAAGGCGAGTGACGCGTGGTTTGACATCGTCAAGAAGTGATGACAATGGCGCGGGTGCAGACATGGGGTGGGGACGTGCTGGCAGCGCTCCCCCGGTCGGCGCCCGCAGCCCTTCCGGGGGGGGCTGTCCGGCCGCCCTGTCGTGATGCCGTCAGCCGCATCAGGCGCTTCCTGGGGCGCTGCCCCCGGCACTGCGGGGGCCCGGGTTTGCGCAGTCCCGCAGTCCGCGCCCCCAATTGAGCGGCGCTACCTGCACGCCGAATACCCGGCCAAAAGTTAATATTTGTTACTATAGTTACAAAACGATACATACAATCAGCACTCGGCAACCGAGTTGCCAGCGCGGCGCCGACCGGCCCGAAGTTTGTGTCCAGTGCGCAGGCTGGATCTCAAGGCATGAGCAAGACGGCGCAAGGTGACTGCGAACTCGATGCCAGGTGAGGTCAGCCCGAAGCGCTTCGGGGAAAGCTGGCATGCGGTCCAGAAACGGCGGAGAGCACGATGCAAGCACTAGGTGGCAAGGTCAGCACGGGCTGGTTCAGAGGCGGCTACCCAGGGCCGTCCATGGATCTCGACAATCCCTACAGCAACCGCCTGCTGGCGGCGCTACCCCTCAGCGAGACCCAGCCCTGGCTCTCCCAGCTCGAGCTGGTCGACCTGCCTCTGGGGCAGGTGCTCTACGAGTCGGGCAAGGTGCAACCCTATGTGTACTTTCCCACCACGGCCATCGTCTCGCTGCTCTATGTGACCGAAAACGGGTCGTCCGCGGAAATCGCGGTCGTTGGCTTCGAAGGCATCGTCGGGGTTTCGCTTTTCATGGGCGGGGAAACCTCGCCCAGCCGGGCCGTGGTGCAAAGCGCCGGGCACGCCTTTCGCCTGAGCGCGCGCGTGCTCAAGGACGTGTTCAACAACTCCGCGCCTGTGCGGCATCTGCTGCTGCGGTATGCGCAGGCCTTGATCACGCAGGTGTCACAGACGGCCGTCTGCAATCGCCACCACGCCGTGGAGAAGCAACTCTGCCGCTGGCTGCTGATGAGCCTGGATCGCCTGCCGGGCAATCATCTGCGCATGACACAGGAGCTGATCTCCAACATGCTCGGCGTTCGCCGCGAGGGCGTGACAGAGAATGCACACAAGCTGCAGCAAGCCGGGTTGATCCGCTACTCGCGCGGCCACATCGAGGTGTTGGACCGCAAAGGGCTGGAGAAGCGCGCCTGCGAGTGCTACGCCGTCGTCCGCAAGGAGTACGACCGCCTGCTGCCCGACGAGCTGGCGGAATAGGGCCTCAAACCGGCTCCTCGGCCATCCACCGAAAACCGCGCCATATGTGCGCTGCATGACGGTCGCATCGGCCACCATGCCGCAGACTCGCTCCGACTAATCAGGGTCGGGTGACGGTCGCAAGGTCTTCCGCATGTCGATGATCCTGAATGGGTCAGCAACCGGCGGAGGGCCAGGATGGCAACGGTCGAAAACTACCTGCTCGAACAGATTCCGCGTCAAGACCGGCGGAACTTCCTGTCCGGCTGCAAGGCGGTGGAACTCCGGCTGGCGCAGGTGCTGTGCGAGACCGGCATGCCCACCCGCGACGTCTATTTCCCGACCGAAGGGTTCATCTCGCTCGTCGCCAAGCGCGAGGGCATGCCCGGCCTGGAAGTCGGCATGGTCGGGCGCGAGGGCATGCTGGGCGAGCAGCTCATATTGGGCGTGCTGGTCACGCCCCTGCATGCCGTGGTGCAGGGTCCGGGGGTAGCCTGGTGCATGGAGGCGCAAACCTTCCGCGAGGAGCTCTCCCGCAGCGTGGCGCTGCAGCGTGTCCTGAACCGCTATCTCTATGTGCGGATGAGTCAGCTGTCCAATTCGGCCTCGTGCCTGCGCTTTCACCTGATCAGCCAACGCCTGGCCCGTTGGCTGCTCATGAGCCAGGACCGTGCGCACGCCAGCAGCTTTCGCATGACACACGAATTCCTGGCCTACATGCTGGGTGTGCGCCGTGTGGGCATCACCACCGCCGCGGGCGCGCTGCAACGTGCCGGCCTGATCGAGTATCGGCACGGACTGCTCACCATCCTCGACCGCCAGGGGCTGGAAGCTGCCGCGTGCAGCTGCTATGCCGAGGACGAGCTGGTCTATGACAGACAGCTTCGGTGAGCCCGCGACCATTCACTCCGCGCCAGGTGCCTTCACACCCGGCCCGCGCTACCGCATCGATCCCCGCACTCTCTGCGAATCTCTATAGAGCGCAGCGGCGCCTGTGTGTCCTTGTTCCACCCAACGGCGTGCCTGGTCTGCGGGTTATCGCCTGCGCCGCCCGGCGTCTGTGTGCTGGCGCACGCAGAGGGTCGTCGTCCGCGTTTGGTATCCAACCGCACAAACATTTCTGCGTGTGTACGACAGCGTACAGACCCGGATCGAGGGCCGATCAACACTGCAGTCGCGATGCAACGCTACGCAGCGAAGCGGCGAATGCCCCCGCGAGTGCCGACGGGTGTCGACCGCTTGCCGCGACGGTCCTTAGATACGACGAAGAGGTGATCAAATGAAAAAATCAGACAGCTTGACCCGGGCTCTGCCATGGTTGATGTCCATCCTGCTGGGTGTCTTGGTGACAGCATGTGGCGGCGGGCGTGATCCGATCCTGGGTGGGGGAGGCAATGTCGAAATCGCACCCCGGGTGACGGGCGTGACGCCGCTGGCCAATGCCACCGCGGTACCCATCAATACCAGGGTGTTCACCGCCGCCTTCAGCAAGGCCATGAACCCGACCAGCCTGGCCAGCGCGTTCACGCTGGCCTGCCCGGGCGTCACGCCCACGGGGACGGTGACCTACGCGCCGACGGGCAATGTGGCCACGCTGACCCTGACGTCACCGGCCGCGCTGCCTGCCAGCACCTTGTGCACGGCCACGATCACGACGGCAGCCAAGGACACGGCGGGACTGGCGCTGGCAAGCAACTTCGTCTGGACCTTCACCACCGGCGTGGCCCCGGACACCACACCGCCGACCGTCAGTTCGGTCAATCCCTTGACCGGGGCGACGGGCGTGGCGCCGAATACGCAGGTCTCGGCCACCTTCAGCGAGCCCATGGATCCGCTCACCATCGATGGTGCCGCCTTCACGCTGGCCTGCCCGGTGGGTACGCCACAGACCGGTACCGTCACCTATGCGGTGGGCAGTCGGGTAGCGACCTTGACGCCGACCGCCAGCCTGCCCTTCAGCACCGTCTGCACCGCCACCGTGACCACCGCAGCCAAAGACACAGCGGGACTGGGGCTGGCGAGCAACTTCGTCTGGACCTTCACCACCGGCGCGGCGCCGGACACGACACGGCCCACCGTCAGTTCGACCATTCCAGTGGACTCGGCGACGAACGTCGCATCGAATACGCAGGTCACGGCCACCTTCAGTGAGCCCATGGATCCGCTCACCATCAATGACAGCAACTTTACGCTGGCCTGCCCCGCGGGTACGCCGCTGATGGGCACGGTCACCTACGCGGTCAGCGGCCGTGTGGCGACGTTTGCACCGGCGGCCGCCCTGCCGGGGGCCACCGTCTGCGCGGCCACGGTCACCACGGGCGCGAAGGATCTGGCGGGCAACGCGATGGCCGCCAACAAGGTCTGGACCTTCACCACGGTCGCCGCGGGTGACACCACGGCCCCCACCGTGAGCGCCACCAACCCGGTGGATGTGGCCACCGGTGTCTGCACCAACAAGACCATCAACGCCACCTTCAGTGAGCCGATGGACCCGCTGACCATCAACACGGGCACCTTCACCCTGGCCACGACGGTGGGCGCCGTGCCCGTGACGGGGGTTGTGGCCTACGACGCGGTGACCCGGATCGCGACCTTCAACCCGGCGGCCAATCTCGCGGCGACGACCGGCTACACGGCCACCGTCAAAGGCGGCACGGCCGGCGTCAAGGATCTGGCGGGCAACCCGCTGGCACTGGACAAGGTCACGACCTTCACGACCAGTGCCTCGATCTGCGTGACGGCCCCGCCGCTGGGTGCCGCGGCGCCGTTCGGCGGCTTCGGCGGCAACGCCACGCTGACGAACGACGGCCTGAACACGGTGATCAACGGCGACATCGGGGTCAACGCGGCAGCCACCACCATCACCGGCCTGCGCGACTCGGGCGGCAACGTCTACACCGTCACGCCCAACAACGACGGTATGGTCAACGGCCTGATCTACACGGCGAACACCCTGCCGGGCCCGGGCAACGCCGTGATCCAGGCACGTGCCGATGCCCTGGTGGCATTCAACGCCATCTCGCCGGCCGGCATGCCCGGCGGCATCGATGTGTCGAGCCTGGCGCAGTGCCCGTCTTGCGGCGGCGCCGGTCAAGGCCCGGGTCAGCTGGCGGGGCGCACGCTGCCGCCCGGCGTGTATCTGTCCACCACGGGCACCTATGGCATTGGCATCACGGCGCCGACGGCGGGCAATCTCACGCTGGACGCCCAGGGCGACGCCAATGCGGTCTGGGTGTTCCAGACCGCGGCCGGGACCGGTACGCTCACCGTGGGCCTGACGGGCCCGGCGACCCCGGCCACGCCGATCCAGGTGCTGCTGATCAACGGCGCACAGGCCAAGAATGTCTTCTGGTATGTCCCGGCGGGCGCCACCATCGGCACGGGCGCCACGATGGTGGGCACGATGTTGTCCGACGCATCGATCACCTTCTCCACCACCGGTGGCTCGCCGCCCACCGCCGTGACCACCACCTTGAACGGCCGGGCCATCGCCCTGACCGCGGGGGTGACCATGACCAACACCGTGATCAACGTGCCCGCCCCGTAAGCAGTCAGGCAAGGCACTGATCGGTCTGGTTTGAGGCGTCCAACATTCTGGAGAACAACATGAAACTGGCAAAAATATCGAGCAAGCTCGGCCTGGCGGCACTTGCCGCCGTGGCCTGCCCCCTGGCCCTGGCAGATGATCCGAAGTGGTACGGTGGACTGAGTGCGGGGGAGTCGAGGTCGAGCATCGACGATACGCGGATCATCCGAGGCCTGTTGGGCAGCGGCCTGACCGGCGCCACCATCGACGACGACAACCGGGACAACAGCTACAAGGTTTTCGGCGGCTACCAGTTCAACCGCTACCTCGCCCTCGAAGGCGGCTATTTCGACCTCGGGAAGTTCGGCTTCAGGGCGACCACCACGCCGCCCGGCACGCTGGACGGCACCATCAGGATCCAGGGCCTCAATCTGGACGCGGTCGGCACCTTGCCCCTGTGGGAGAACCTCTCCGCGCTGGGACGGATCGGCGTGACCTATGCCGAGACCAAAGACACCTTCAGCGGCACGGGCGCCATTCAGGTCGTCAATCCGAACCCGTCCAAGTGGGACACGAACTACAAGTTCGGCCTCGGGCTTCAATACGCCATCACAAAAGCCCTGGCCATGCGCCTCGAGGCGGAACGCTACCGTGTCAACGATGCCGTCGGCAATCATGGTGACGTGGATGCGGTCACGGTCGGTCTGATCTACCGCTTTGGCGGCAAGACTGCGGAGCCCGCCGCCTACGTGGCCCCGCCTGTGGCCACCGCCGCTGCGCCGGCACCGCCGCCGCCCATCGTGCTGGTGCCGGTGCCGCTGGCGCGGGTGCTGACCCGGGTGTCGTTCTCCGTGGACTCCGATTTCGACTTCGACAAAGTCAGCCTGAAGGACCCCGCCCGACAGGGGCTGGACAAGCTGGCCACCGACCTGCGCGGCGTCAATTACGACAACGTCCTGATCACCGGCAATACCGACCGCCTGGGCACCGAGGCCTACAACCAGAAGCTCTCCGTGCGTCGCGCCGAGGCGGTCCGCAACTACCTGGTGATCCGCTGGGGCATGCCTTACGAAAAGGTCATCATCGTCGGTGCCGGCGAACTGGCGCCGGATACCCGACCGGGCGAATGTGTGGGTGAAGTCGCCACCCGGACGCTGATCAAGTGCCTGGCGCCGGATCGCCGCGTCGACGTTGAAGTGCGCGGAACAAAGTGAGTGTCGGTCACCGGGAATCTGGTCCCGTGCGTGAACGACGAAGCGGCCCGGGCTCCTGCGGGCCATTACGAAAGCCTTCATGAAGATGATCTCTGAAAATCTGGTGCCCATCCTCGCGGTGACGGGCGCCGCCTTTCTGGCCCTGGTCGCGTGCGAGAAGCGCGATGAGCCGGTGGGCGCGCCGGTGGCCACCACGTCGGTGGGGACGGAGATCGACGACGCCGTCGTCACGACCCGGGTGAAGTCGGCCCTGCTTGCCGACCACGACACCCAGAGTCTGGACATCAAGGTGGAGACCCGCAAGGGCATCGTCCAGCTCGGCGGTTTTGTCGAGTCGCAGGAGCGCATCGACAAGGCCATCGAACTGGTGCGCAAGGTCGAGGGCGTCAAAGGCGTCGAGAACGCCATGTCGCTTAAAGACGGCAAAGCGACCGTGGGCGAAGCGGTGGACGACAGCATCCTGACCACGCGCATCAAGTCCGCCTTGTTGGCCGACCCGGACGTCAAGAGCTTCGACATCGCCGTCGTCAGCCGCAAGGGCGCGGTGCAGCTCAGCGGCTATGTCGACAACCGCGCGCAGATCGATCGCGTGATCGGCGTCGTGCGCGGGGTCAACGGCGTGCAGAAGATCGACAACGCCATGACCGTCAAGAAATGAACCCGGCACCGCGGCGCGTGGGCGCCGCGGCTTATGCGGACGGACCCTAGAAGTCCACCAGGCTCAGGCCGATGCTGAGCACGGTGCGGCCGCGGTTGTAGTCCACCAGCGAGTCGCCGTAGCCGTTGAACAGCTGCACATGCAGGCGCAGGCCGCTGGCATTGACGCTGCGCTCGTTGTCGCCCAGGCTCTGCAGCCACTCCAGCCGGGTGGAGCCATTGGCGTCGCTGGACATCGAGTGGCGAAACGTCAGCATCAGGGTGTTGTACTTGTTGACCTGCCAGCTGGCGGTCAGCTCGCCGCGCCCGACCAGCTTGTCGATCTCCGGGTTGTCGTCGATCTCGTCGCCGTCGGTGATGCGGTTCCACAGCCGGCCCGTCAGCGTGAAGCGCTCGCCCTTTTCCACGCCGGCCATCAGGATCATCCGATTCCAGCTGCGCGACAGGGGCAGTGTCTGGCCGTTGGACTGATGGTTGATGCTCAGGCCCGTGTACCGCAGCCGCCAGCCGCTGGGCTGGCCCAGCGGCGTGGGCACGATGTACATGAACTCGGGCTCATGGTCGGTGTTGCGGAAGGGCCGCGACATCGAGGGCGTGAAGATCTGCCAGTACGACTGCTGCGTGTAGCCGAACCACAGCGAATCACTGCCGCCGAAGTTCTCGACGGGCAGAAAACCCTGGCCGATCTTGGTGCGGATGGAGAGCTGGATGCGGCCTTCCTGCGTCAGGTAGGGTGATTCGCTGGTGGCGCTATGGCCGGGGGTGGGCGAACTCGGCGCGCGGTTGATCGTGCTGGACTGGATCCAGGACAGGCTGATCGGGCGGTAGCCGCGGATCATGAAGCGCCCACAGTCGCTGCCTTCTTCCAGCTCCCAGTAGCGCGAGAGGGGTGTGTGGGGGCCGCTGCGGCAGTCGGGCGGGCGCGCCTGCGGTGTCGCCGGCGGGGCGACCGCCGTTGTCGACTCGGGGGCTGCGGGCGCCGGCATGCTGTTGGCGGCGGCCGGCCCCTGTTCCTGCACCCAGCGGTCGTAACAAGCCAGGCGCGCGACCGGGTCCTGATGCTGTTGGGCGCATTGCTGCCAGCTGCTGACGGGGGCTGGCGCTGCAGCGGGAGCGGGTGCAGGTGCAGGTGCAGGTGCAGCCTCCGTCTGGGCCCAGCCGGGCAGCGGGGTGCAAAGCGCGGTGAGCAACAGCAGGGTCAGGCGAGTCTTCATGCGGCTCCTCCGGCCAGCGCCTGGGCGGCGGCGGTGTCCTGGGCTTTTTTGGCAAATTCGGCGCGCAACGCGCGCAGCTTCTCGCGCGGGTCTTCTTTCACCGTGGCCTGGTCCAGCGCCATTTCGGCGATGAAGCGGCTGGGCTGTGCACTCACCATCTCGCGCCCCTTCTTTTTCTTCCTGGGCCAGCTCACGGCCAGCGAGCGCTGGGCGCGGGTGATGCCCACGTACATCAGGCGGCGCTCTTCCTGCAGGCGCTGCGCGATGTTCTCGTTGACGGCTTCGTGCTCGCGCGTGGAGCCGCCCAAGGAGTCACCGCCTTCGTCCAGCTTGAAGGGCAGCATGCCCTCGGTCACGCCCACCAGCATCACGTGCGGCCACTCCAGGCCCTTGGCCGCGTGCAGGGTGGACAGCGTCACCACGTTCTGGTCCTTCTCCCGCTCGCTGATGGTGGAGAGCAGGGAGACGGTCTGCGCCACTTCGAGCAGGGATTTCTTTTCACTGGCCAGGGTCACGCCGGCGGTGTCGTCGATCTCGCCGCCGCAGCGTTTGGCCATCCAGTCACAGAACTCCATGACGTTGATCCAGCGCGAGGCGGCCAGCCGCTCGTTGTCCTCGCTGTCGTAGAGGTGCTTTTCGTAGCCGATGTCCTTGAGCCAGTCGGCCATGAAGGCGCGTGCGTCTTCGGCGCCCGTGGTGTGGCGGGCGCGGTATTCGAGCTCGTTCACGTAACGGCCGAACTCATGCAGGCTGCCCACGGCGCGCGCGTTGAGCACCGAACCCAGGGAGGACGAGAACAACCCCTCGAACAGGCTCACCCGGTACTTGCTGGCGAAGGTGCCCAGCGCTTGCAGGGTCTGGTGGCCGATGCCGCGCTTCGGGGTGGTGACGGCGCGCAGGAAAGCCGGGTCGTCGTCGTTGTTGACCCACAGGCGGAACCAGGAGCACAGGTCGCGGATCTCGGCGCGGTCGAAGAAGCTGGTGCCGCCCGAGACCTTGTAGGGAATCTGCGCCTTGCGCAGCGCCTGCTCGAACACCTTGGCCTGGTGGTTGGCGCGGTAGAGCACGGCGAAGTCCTTGAGCTCCTTGTACTGCGATTCCGCGCGCAGGCTCTGGATGCGCGCCACCATGCGCTCGGCCTCGTGTTCCTCGTTGTCGGCATCCACCACCCGCACCGGCTCGCCCGGGCCCAGTTCGCTCCACAGCGTCTTGGGGAAGAGCTTGGGGTTGGGTCCGATCACGTTGTTGGCCGCCTGCAGGATGGCGCCGGTGGAGCGGTAGTTCTGCTCCAGCTTGATGACCTTCAGGTTGGGGAAGTCGAGCGGCAGTTTCTTCAGGTTGTCCAGCGTGGCGCCGCGCCAACCGTAGATGGACTGGTCGTCGTCGCCCACGGCAGTGAAACGCGCATCGTTCGGGTTGGGCGGCACCAGCAGCTTGAGCAGCTCGTACTGGGTGGCATTGGTGTCCTGGTACTCGTCGACCAGGATGTGGCCCATGATCTTCTGCCACTTGGCCCGCACCTCGGCGTGGTCGCGCAGCAGCTTGAGCGGCAGGCCGATCAGATCGTCGAAGTCCACACTCTGGTAAGCGGAGAGGCGCTCCTCGTAACGCGCCATGATGCGCGCGGTGATGCGCTCGTTGTCGTCCTTGGCCTGGGCCTCGGCTTGCTCGGCGTTCAGCCCCATGTTCTTCCACAGGCTGATGGTCCACTGCCACTGGCGCGCGGTGGCCGCGTCGGTGCTGCCGCCGGCGTCCTTGAGGATGCTGGTGACGTCGTCACTGTCCAGGATGGAGAACTTCGGTTTCAGGCCCACGGCCTCGCCGTCCTCACGCAGCAGATGCACGCCCAGGGCGTGGAAGGTGCAGATGCGCACCTCCTTGGCCGCGCGGCCGATCAGGCCCTTGGCGCGTTCACGCATCTCGGCCGCGGCCTTGTTGGTGAAGGTGATGGCGGCGATGCGTTTGGGCTCCAGCCCGGCCTGGATCAGGCGGCCGATCTTGTGCGTGATGACGCGGGTCTTGCCGGAGCCGGCACCCGCCAGCACCAGGCAGGGACCGTGCAGGAAGTTGACGGCGTCCTGCTGCGCGAGATTGAGACCGTGGGAGGGAGAAGACGACATGCTGGGTGGGTGACCTATCGCCCCGATGATACCGATGGGGCATTTCACACTGCGGCGACAATACACACCGTGTTGCAAATCTTCTCGGTCACCTTTCCCTTTTTCGCCTTGGTCCTGTGCGGCTACCTCGCCGCCCGCCGCCGCATGCTGCCGCTGGAGGCCATCCCCGGCCTGAACGGCTTCGTGCTGTTTTTTGCCCTGCCCTGCATGCTGTATCGCTTCGGCGCCACCACGCCCATCGCGCAGCTGCTGGACTACTCGGTGTTCTTCGTCTGGCTGCTGTGCGGCCTGGTCATGGTGGGTTTCACCATCGCGGTCACGCTCAATGAGCGCATCCGCTGGAACGACGCCTCGTTTGGCGCCCTGGTGGCTGCCTTTCCGAACACCGGTTTCATGGGGGTGCCGCTGCTGGTGGCGCTGCTGGGCGCACAGGCCGCTGCGCCCATCATCGTCAGCATGCTGGTGGACATGGTCATCACCACCTCGCTGTGCATCGCGCTGTCACGTCTGGACGGCGCCGACAAACATGGCACGGCGGTGGCGCTGAAAAACGCCCTGCGCGGCATGCTGACCAACCCCATGCCCTGGGCCATCCTGCTGGGGGGGCTGGCCTCCTACGTCCAACTGGAGTTGCCGGGGCCGGTCAACAAGACCGTGGGCCTGCTGGCCGATGCGGCTTCTCCCGTGGCACTGTTCACCATCGGCGCCGTGCTGGCGCGTTCGCAGATCCTCACGGTGCGGAGCCAGCACCCGTCCATCCCGCTGCGCGACTACGTGCCGGTGGCGGTGTTCAAGCTGCTGCTGCACCCGCTGCTGGTGCTGCTGGTGGGCGTGGGCGCCGTGCAGCTGGGCGTGCCGCTCTCGCGTTTTGCCCTCACCGTGATGGTGCTGGCCGCGGCCCTGCCCAGCGCCAGCAACGTCTCGCTGCTGGCCGAGCGTTTCGGCGCCGACAACGGGCGCATCGCCCGCATCATCCTGGTCTCCACCGCCGTGGCCTTCCTGAGTTTCTCGGGCGCGGTCGGCCTGATGACCTGAGGCCCGGCCCATCCCGGCGCTTTTCCCTTCCTGTATAGCCGCGGCCTATTCAATAGATATTCCAAATTAACTGGAATATTTAATAGACGGTGCCTAAACTGAGTCCACTCTCAGTTTTCAGGAGCCGTTTTGTCCATCCAGATCCCCGCCCGGCAGCAGCCGTCCTGGCTTGAATGCCTGGCCGCGCTCGCGCAAGCCAGTTGAGCGACTGCGCCCGCCCTCGCCGATTCCCCACCCCATGTGCCCACAAACCCAGGAGAGAACCATGAGCAACGAAGCCAAATGCCCCTTCCACGGTGCCGCCGGTGGCGGTACACAAAACAAGGACTGGTGGCCCAACCAACTGCGTCTGGAGCTGCTGAACCAGCATTCAGAGAAATCCAACCCGCTGGGCCAGCGTTTCAATTACCGCGAGGAGTTCAAGAAGCTGGACTACCCGGCGCTCAAGGCCGACCTGAACAAGCTGATGACCGACTCGCAGGACTGGTGGCCCGCTGACTCCGGCAGCTACGCCGGTCTGATGATCCGCATGGCCTGGCACAGCGCCGGCACCTACCGCGTGGGTGATGGCCGCGGCGGCGCCGGCCGCGGCCAGCAGCGTTTTGCGCCGCTCAATGCCTGGCCCGACAACGTCAACCTCGACAAGGCCCGCCGCCTGCTGTGGCCCATCAAGCAGAAATACGGCCAGAAGATTTCCTGGGCCGACCTGATGGTCCTGGCCGGTAACGTGGCGCTGGAGAACGCGGGCTTCCGCACCTTCGGCTTCGCCGGCGGCCGTGTAGACGTGTGGGAACCGGACCAGGACGTGTACTGGGGCAAGGAAACCACCTGGCTGTCGGACGAGACCCGCTACAGCGGCCAGCGTGACCTGGAGAACCCCCTGGCCGCCGTGCAGATGGGCCTGATCTACGTGAACCCCGAAGGCCCCAACGGCAATGGCGACCCGCTGTCGGCCGCCAAGGACATCCGCGAGACCTTCGCCCGCATGGCCATGGACGACGAGGAGACGGTGGCGCTGATCGCCGGCGGCCACACCCTGGGCAAGACCCACGGCGCCGGCCCGGCCGACCACGTGGGCGCGGCCCCGGAAGCGGCTGCGCTCGAACAGCAGGGTTTCGGCTGGGCCAGCAAGTTCGGCAGCGGCAAGGGCAAGGACACCATCAGTTCCGGCATCGAAGTGACTTGGACCAGCACGCCGGCGCGCTGGAGCAACGACTTCTTCCAGTTCCTGTTCAAGTACGAGTGGGTCAAGACCAAGAGCCCCGCCGGCGCCATCCAGTGGGAAGCTAAGGATGCCGAGGCCATCATCCCCGGCCCCACGCCCGATTCGCCCAAGCGCAAGCCCACGATGCTCACGACCGACCTGTCGCTGCGTTTCGACCCGGCCTACGAGAAGATCTCGCGCAAGTTCCTGAACGACCCGCAGGCCTTTGCCGAAGCCTATGCCCGCGCCTGGTTCAAGCTGACCCACCGCGACCTGGGCCCCAAGGCCCGTTACCTCGGCCCCGAAGTGCCCAAGGAAGACCTGCTCTGGCAAGACCCGCTGCCCGCCGCCACGCACAAGCCCACGGCCGCCGACCTCGCCGACGTGAAGGCCAGGATCGCCGCCTCCGGTATCCCGGTGTCCGAGCTGGTGAGCACGGCCTGGGCCTCGGCCTCCACCTTCCGTGGTGGCGACAAGCGCGGCGGCGCCAACGGCGCGCGCATCCGCCTTAGCCCGCAGAAGGACTGGGCCGTCAACCAGATCGCTGCCAAGGTCCTGCCGAAGCTGGAGGCCATCCAGAAGGCGAGCGGCAAGCTGTCGCTGGCCGACGTGATCGTGCTGGCCGGTGGCGTAGGCATTGAGCTGGCTGCCAAAGCCGCCGGCACGGTCGTGGAGGTGCCCTTCGCCCCGGGCCGCGTTGACGCCACGGCCGAGCAGACCGATGTGGAATCCTTCCAGCACCTGGAGCCCCTGGCCGACGGCTTCCGCAACTACGTGAACGCCAAGATGGCCAAGTCCGGCATCCCGGCCGAGCACCTGCTGGTCGACAAGGCCCAGCTGCTGACGCTCACCGCACCCGAGATGACGGCGTTGGTCGGCGGCCTGCGTGTGCTGGGTGCCAACTACGACGGCAGCCAGCACGGCGTACTCACCACCAAGCCCGGCACCTTGACGAACGACTTCTTCGTTTATCTGCTCGACATGGCGACGGAGTGGAAACCCGTGGGCGACAGCTACGAGGGCCGGGACCGCAAGACCGGCGCTGTCAAGTGGACCGGCACCCGTGTGGACCTGGTGTTCGGCTCCAACGCCGTGCTGCGCGCCTTGGCCGAGGTCTACGCCGGGTCCGACGGCAAAGATCGGTTCGTGCAGGACTTCGTCGCCGCCTGGACCAAGGTGATGAACCTGGATCGTTTCGATCTGAAGTGATCTGATGCACAAGGTCCCGGGCTGCAAGTAGGCAAGTTCGCTTGCCTGAATGACAAAGGCCACCTTCGGGTGGCCTTTGTCATTGCGAGTTCTACATGTTTGTCTGAAGATGTGGATAGATCCGAACTGAAAATCTGCGAAAGGACGCGCAATGAGTTCAAGAGCTGAGGTAAATATTGCACGGGCAGGAGAGTTCTTCATGCACTGCTTGTGGCTTCAGGGCCAGATGGCAGATCTACTCATCTTTAAGAAACAACCAGAACTAATCCAGCCATTTTTGGCCAATCCAGAAAAGGTTCCTATGGCGGTGGCAACTTTGCGTGCCGAATATTGGGAGGGAGAGTTTGGCCCACTGAAGAAAGAGTTTTCGAAGTACTTTCGAGATCAAATGAGCGCGGTTCACATTGCAGATCTTGACTATGTTTACTACTTGCGTAACGCAATTGCTCACAGTCACGTATCAATCGGCAGAGACTTTCTTCTCTATCGGCCCGGTCGCGGAGGGAAGGGTGAACAAGAAATGATTGATGCACTAGGCTTGAAGCCGGTCGTGGATCAGGCAAATCCCCTCATGGTGTCGATTCGGCTATATGACGATGCCAAATACCTCAATGATTTCAATCGCATCAAACGCTTAGACGGCGAGTGCTTCAGCGAAATCGCGACCTCTCTAGGATTGCGACACAGTCGAATTCGCTAAGCGGACGAAAGTTTACGCCTGTCGTCAAATCGTCAACGGATCCACATCCACCGCCCAGCGGATCAGCCCCTTGCCTTCAGGCCCCTGCCGCACCTCGTGCAGCACCTCGTGCCAGCCCGCCAGGAAACGCTGCAGCGCCGCGCGTGAGGGCGATTCGATCAGCATCTGCGCGCGTTCCACATTGGCGACCCGCTGCACGCTCATGGGCACCGCCGGGTAGAGCGTGACGTTCAACGCGGCGGCGGCCTCGGTGCCCAGGGCGCTGGCCGCGTTGAGGAAAGCTTGCGCGGTCTCCTGCGTGCGCGCTTCGGCTCTTACCAGGGCCTGGAAGCTGTAGGGCGGCAGGCCGGCCTGTTCGCGCTCTTTCAGTTGCTGGGCGGCGAAGGCCGGGTAGTCGTGTTTTTTCAGGTTCTCGTACAGCGGGTGCGTGGGGTGGTGGGTCTGCACCCACATCTCGCTCTGGGCGCTGATGCCGGCATCGCGCCCGGCGCGGCCGGCCGCCTGCATCAGCAGGCTGAACAGGCGCTCGGGCGCGCGGAAGTCGCTGGAGAAGAGCGCGCTGTCGGGGTTGGCGGCGGCCACCAGGGTGATACGGCGGAAGTCGTGGCCCTTGGCGATCATCTGGGTGCCGACCAGCACATCCACTTCGCCGGCATGTACCTGGGCGAGTTGCGCTTCCAGTTCGCCCTTGAGTTTGGTGGTGTCGGCGTCGATGCGCACGATGCGCACGGGGGTGCCGTCGGGGCGCTGCACGTCGGCCAGCAACGCGCCCAGCTGTTCTTCCAGCTGCTCGGTGCCGCGGCCCATGGGGCGGATGTCGGGGCTGCCGCAGCCGGGGCAGGCGCGCGGTACGCGTTCGGTAAAACCGCAGTGGTGGCAGCGCAGGGTGCGGTCGATCTTGTGGAAGACACGGTAGGCGCTGCAGTGCGGGCACTCGCTTTTCCAGTCGCAGTCGCTGCAATGCAGCACCGGGGCGTAACCGCGCCGGTTCAGGAAGACCATGCTCTGTTCGCCCTTGGTCACGCGGGCCTTGATGGCTTCGAGCAGCGGCGGCGAGAACACGGCGTGCTTGGGCTGGTGGTTCATGTCCACGCGCCGCACCAAAGGTAAAGCGCCACCGTCACCGACGCGGCTGGGCATGAGCAGGCGCACGTAGCGCCCGCCCTCAGCGGCCGGGCGGCTGTGGTACCAGCTCTCCAGCGAGGGCGTGGCCGAACCGAGGATGACCTTGGCGCCTTCCTGTTTGCCGCGGTAGACGGCCAGGTCGCGCGCCGAGTAACGCGCGCCTTCCTGCTGTTTGTAGCTGGGGTCGTGTTCTTCGTCGACCACCACCAGCCGCAGTCTGGGCAGGGAGGCGAACACGGCCATGCGCGTGCCCAGCACGATGCGCGCCGCGCCGCTGTGCGCGGCCAGCCAGCTTTTCAGGCGCTGCGGGTTGGTCATGCCGCTGTGCAGCGAGACCACCACCTCGGCGCCAAAGCGGGCGGCAAAACGTTCTTCCAGCTGCGGCGTGAGGTTGATCTCGGGCACCATCACCAGGGCCTGGGCCTGCGGGTCGCGCTCCAGCAGTGTCTGCACGCAGCGCAGGTAAACCTCGGTCTTGCCGCTGCCGGTGGCGCCGAAGAGCAGGAAGGGGCCGGCCTGGGCCTCGATCTGGTCCAGCACGGCGGCCTGCTCGGGTGTCAAGGTCGGGGCGCCGACAGCGCGCGCGGCGCCGGTGGCGCTGGGGCGCTTGAGCCTGCGGGCCAGCTGCTCGCTGCTGAGTTCACGCAACTGCGGTGGCAGCGCGGCCAGGGCGATCTCGCCGGCGGCGCGCTGGTAGTAGCTGGCGGCAAAGTCCACCAGCTGGCGCCAGGCCGGGCTCAGTGGCGCCAGGGCATCGAGTGCGGCCGCGACGGGGCGCAGGCGGCTGGTTTCCACCTCCGCCTGGTTTTGTGTTGCCGCATCCCACACGATGCCCAGCGTCTCGCGCCGGCCCAGCGGCACGCGCACCAGCGTGCCGGGGGCAAGTGCCCGCTCGCTCAGGTAGCTCAGCGTGCCCGCCACCTGGCTGTGTGCCGGCGTGTGCACCAAGATGGAGAGCTGCTGTGTCATACGTCGAGACCGCCCAACTGCCCTTTCTTCAAGCTGACTAGCGAAAGTCGCGCTAAGTGCTTGATCTGGAATGCCTTTGTCCGTGGTCCAAGTATTCTGTGGATAACTTTGTTGATAGTTGGCTCCGAGTCATCCCGAAGCCTTGTAAATCAAGGCTTTGCTCAAAATGCCTGTCAAAAAAGCAAAGATTTAATTCTTTATAAATCAACAACTTAGCTTAGCTACTGGATTTGTAGCAAAGCCTACCCCGGGAGGCATCTAATGGCGCACCGCAGCACGAATTTTGTGCATAAGTGAGTCCGCGCTGGCATATTTCACGAACCGGCGACGGGTGTACTGAAATCCGGGAAATCCACTATTCCCGCAGCTTGCGGGAGTGTCCATGCACTGCCTGCACCAGCGCCGCGACGTGATCCGGGGGGGTGTATTGGCTGATGCCGTGGCCCAGATTGAAGATGTGGGTCGGGCCGCTGGCCGACTTGTCGGTGTGCGGGCGGCCGAAGCTCTCCAGCACCTTCTTCACCTCGGCTTCGATGGCCGCCGGCGGGGCGAACAGCACGTTGGGGTCGATATTGCCTTGCAGCGCCTTGCTGCCGCCGACGATGGCGCGCGCCTTGCCCAGGTTCATGGTCCAGTCCAGGCCCAGCACCTCGCAGTCGAGCCGGCCCATTTCCTCCAGCCACAGGCCGCCGCCCTTGGTGAAGACGATGCGCGGCACCACCTTGCCGTCCACGCCCTTGCGTTTGAGGCCGGCGAGCACACGCGCGGTGTAGGCCAGGCTGAACTCCTGGAAGGCGCCGTCGGCCAGTACACCGCCCCAGCTGTCGAAGATCATCACGGCTTGGGCGCCGGCGTCGATCTGGGTGTTGAGGTAGGTGGCGACGGCGTCGGCGTTGACCTGCAGGATGCGGTGCATCAGGTCCGGGCGGCTGTAGAGCATGCTCTTGACCAGGCGGTAGTCGTCCGAGCCGCCGCCCTCGACCATGTAGCAGGCCAGCGTCCAGGGGCTGCCGGAGAAGCCGATCAGCGGCACGCGGCCGTTGAGGGCCTTGCGGATCGAGGTGACGGCGTCGAACACGTAACGCAGTTTGTCCATGTCCGGCACTTCGAGTTTGGCCACGGTGGCCTCGTCGCGCACGGCGGTGGCAAAACGCGGGCCTTCGCCCTGCGCAAAGCTCAGGCCCAGGCCCATGGCGTCGGGCACGGTCAGGATGTCGGAAAACAGGATGGCGGCATCGAGCGGGTAACGCTCCAGCGGCTGCAGCGTGACTTCGGTGGCGTAGTCCACGTTGGTGGCCAAGCCCATGAAGCTGCCGGCCTGGGCGCGGGTGGCGCAGTACTCGGGCAGATAACGGCCGGCCTGGCGCATCAGCCAGACGGGGGTGTAGTCGGTGGCCTGGCGCAGGCAGGCGCGCAGGAAGGTGTCGTTTTGGAGGGGGGCGAAGCTGGAACTCATAACCCCGATTGTCGCAGGCCGGCCGGCCCGCGGCCGGAGCGGCCGGCTCAGCGGGCCAGGCGCACTTCCAGGATCTCGAACTCAAGGGCCTCGTGGTAGACGTGGGTGTCCTGGCTGGCCATGTGCAGCAGGATCTTGGGCGCCTGGTGGGCGACGATGCGGTGGGCGGCGATGCCCAGCAGCACCAGGCCCAGACCGAGCCAGGGGTGGCCGAAATAGGCCACGCCGATGCCCGTGCCGATGATGGGCAGGATCAGCGCGGTCAGCATCATGCGGTGCTTGACGTACTTGCGTGCCCGCTCCGGGTTGACGATGACGCGAAAGCGCCCGGCCGGCAGGCCGGCGCGGAATTCGTCGAAGGGCACATAAAGCGCCTCGGCGCCGTCGTCGCTGGGGGTGTCACTCATGGATATTCGCGTGGTCGATCATCAGGCAGCGATTCTGCACCACACGCAGACCGGCGGCGCGCGGCTGCGGGGGGCGGGTCAAAGCGCGTTCAGCGCCTTGCGCACTTCGCCCACGCTCAGCACTTCCGACAGCACCACCGGCGCACGGCCCTGGCGGTAGAAAACGTAGACCGGCACGCCGTTGCGGCCCAGTTCGGCCAGCGCGGCGGTGATGGCGGGGTCGCGCCGCGTCCAGTCGGCGCGCAGCATCACGACTTTTTTCGTATCGAAGTCCGCCAGCAAGTCGGCGTCGGCCAGGGCGGTCTGCTTGTTGTACTGGCAGGTCACGCACCAGGCGGCGGTGTAGTCGACGAACACGGTCTGCCCGCTGGCCAGCAGCGTCTGCAGACGCTCCGGGCTCCAGGGCTGCCAGCGTTCGCTGCTGGTCTGGCTGGCGGTGGCCGTCTCGATCTTGAACATGTACGGCCCCAGCGCCCAGGCCGTCCAGGCGCTCAGGGCGATCAGCACCGCGGCCAGTACCACGCGCAGCCGGCCTTGCAGTGTCAGCGCCCAGATCACTGCGCTGAGGGCGACGAGCAGGGTCAGCAGCACGGCCGCGCCGTCCACGCCGCTCTGGTGGCCCATGACCCAGACCAGCCAGACCACCGTGACCAGCATGGGGAAGGCCAGCAGCTTGCGCAAGGCGTCCATCCAGGCCCCGGGCCGGGGCAGCCAGCGCGCAAAGGCCGGCACGAAGCTGATGGCCAGATAGGGCAGGGCCAGCCCCAGGCCGATGGCGGCGAAGATCAACAGCGCCTGCGTGGCCGGCAGCGTGACGGCCAGGCCCAGCGAGGCGCCCATGAAGGGCGCGGTGCAGGGCGAGGCCACGGCCACGGCCAGCACGCCGGTGAGGAAGGCGTCGATGACGGGATGGCGCGCCTGGAAGGCGGCCAGCGAGGACGGTGCGAACTGGCCGAACTCGAACACCCCCGCGAGGTTGAGCGCGATGATGGTGAACAGCGCGGCCAGCGCGGCCACCACCCCCGGGTCCTGCAGCTGGAAACCCCAGCCCAGGTTCTCGCCGGCCGCGCGCAGGCCCAGCAGCAGCAGGCCCAGGAGCACGAAGCTGACGATGACACCGGCCGTATAGGCCAGGCCGCTGAGGCGATGGCCGCGGTGATCGTCGGCGTGGCGCGTGAAGCTCAGCACCTTGATGGCCAGCACCGGGAACACGCAGGGCATGAGGTTGAGGATGACACCACCCAGCAGCGCCCCGAGCAGTGCCGCGACGAAGGTGAGCGACGGCGCGCTGCTGCTCGCACCCGCCGCGGCGTTGGCATCAAGCGCGGCCTGCAGCGCGGGCGAGAGGCCCACCGGTGCGGCCGTGGCCGGCCAGGTGCCGCTGACGGGCAGCTCGACCCGCCAGCCCTGGCCCTGCTGCGTCAGCACCACGGGCAGGGCCTTGGGGCTGCTGCTGCGCTGCGCCAGCAGCGGCAGCTCGGCCGTCCACAGCGCGCCCTGCCAAGCTTGCTGCCAGGGCACGGAGGGGTTGATGACCTCGGGGGTTTCAGGAAAGGCGTCGAGCGGCTTGCCGCGCAGATGGGCCGGCAGGCCGGCGACACGCAGCTTGAGGGTCTGGCCCTCGATGCGGATCTGGCTCTCCGCCTGGGCGGCCAGCGCCTTGGGTTGGGCTTTGAGGGCGGCGTCGAAGGCGGGGCCGTGCAGGGCGGTCGAGCCCTTGAGCGGGATGCGCAAGGTGAACTCGCCCTCTTCCGGGATGCACTCGGTGCGGCAGATCAGCCAGCTGGCGCGCAGCTTGACCGTGAGCTCGTTGCTCAGCAGCGGCGGCTTGAAGTCGGGTGTGATGGTCAGCGGCACCGGCAGCAGCAGCCGGCCTTCATACCCGTAGTTGACCAGGGGGCCGACCGTGAGCTTCTTCGGGATGGGCCAGGCGATCTCGCCGGCCGACACGCCCGGCGGCAGTGTCCAGTCGAGCTGGGTGGGCAGGCCGGAGTCGCCGGCATTCTTCCAGTAGGTGTGCCAGTGGGGTTTGTGCTCGATCTGCAGGCCGACCCAGACCTCCTGCCCGGGTCCCACGCCCTGTGGTGCATGGGCCAGCAGTTCGGCGCGGGCCTGTTCGGTGGTGACCACGGCGTTGTTGCCGGTAGGCACCAACTGGGCGCCGGCCCCTGCGGCGCCGAGCAGGCCAACCAGCAACACGGTCAGGACGGGACGCAGGAAACGCAAACAAGTCAGGGACATGGAATATCCGGTTTGGGAGCAGGGGTACAGCGGTGGGAGTGCGCCGGTGTGCGCGGAGTTCCGTGCGGGCAGGCCGACCGTGCATGAATATAAGCCATGGCTGAAAGTCTTGAATTCACTATGGCTGTCATAGACACTATCTAATGCCATGGCCTGCAGCCGGCCGAATAATGCGCTGTTCCCAAGCAGGTTGCCGCCAGACCTGCGCATGACGACTCATCCCGTGAGGAGGTTCATGATGGTGCCTAGCCTGGAAGCGGTGTTGAGCCCCTGGGTGGCTCAGCTCAAGTCCAAGACCAACTTGCCCATCCTGGTGCAATGGGGCGAAAACCCGGCACCCGGTTCCGGTCTGCGCCTGGGCGACTTCAACACGCCCAAGGTGGTGATCCGGGTGCGCAAGCCCGGTGCGGTGCCGCTGCTGCTCTCGCCCTCGCTGGACAGCCTGGGCGAAGCTTATGTGGAGGGCTTGATCGACGTCGAGGGCAGTGTGGACGACATCCTGGCCATGGCGCATGGTCTGGCCGAAGCCGGCAGCTGGACCGAGGGCCGGCTCGCCCGCATCGCCCGCCACTTCAGCCACAACAAGAAGAGCGACCGCGAGGCCGTCCAGTACCACTACGACGTCTCCAACGAGTTCTACCAGACCTGGCTCGATCCGGCCATGGTCTATTCCTGCGCCTATTTCGAAAACGGCGACGAGACCCTGGCCGAGGCGCAGACCAAGAAGATCGACCACATCCTGACCAAGGTACGGCTGCAGCCGGGCCAGCGCCTGCTCGACATCGGTTGCGGCTGGGGCGCGCTGGTCATGCGTGCGGCCAGCCACTTCGGCGCCCGCTGCCTGGGCGTCACGCTGTCGCAGCGCCAGTTCGAGCTGGCGACCGAGCGCGTGCGTGCCGCCGGCCTGCAGGACAAGGTGGAGATCCGGCTGCAGGACTACCGCGACGTGCAGGGCCAGTTCGACCGCATCACCAGCGTGGCATGTTCGAGCACGTGGGGCTGGACTACCTGACCGAGTACTTCGGCCGTATCCGCAAGCTGCTGGCCGACGAGGGCTGGGTGCTCAACCATGGCATCACCTCCACCGATCCCAATGACGGTGAGACCGGCTATGGCGGGGGCCGTTTCATCGACCGCTACGTTTTCCCGCAGGGCGAGCTGCCGCACATCAGCACCGTGCTCAAGACCCTGCAGGACGGCGGCCTGGAGGCCACGGACGTGGAGAGCCTGCGCCGCCACTATGCCCGCACCACCGGCCTGTGGAGCCAGGCCTTCGAGGCCCATGGCGAGCAGCTGCGCGGCATGGTGGACCAGAAGCACTGGCGCATCTGGCGCGTCTATCTTGCCGGCTGCCAGTGGGCCTTCGAACACGACGAGATTTCGCTCTACCAGGTGTTGTGCACCAAGTCCGGTCGCCAGGCGCGCGGCCTGCCCTGGTCGCGCCGCTGGATGTACCAGCGCTGAAGCGAGCCCCGGGATAATGGCGGCATGGGTGAACCCGCCGCCATTGTTCTGTGCACGCTGAATGCGAAGTACATCCACGCTTCGCTGGGCCTGCGTTATCTGCTGGCCAATATGGAGCGTCATGGCGGCGCGGACCTGCGGGCGCGCACGGTGCTGCGCGAGTACACCATTGCGCGCGCGCCGCAGGCCATCGTCGACGAACTGCTGGCGCTGCAGCCGGCCATCGTCGGTTTTGGCGTCTACATCTGGAACGTCGCGCAGACCACCGAGGTGCTGCGGCTGTTGAAAGACGCGCGGCCGCAGATCAAGGTGGTCCTGGGCGGCCCCGAGGTCAGCCACGAAGTCGAGCAGCAGGCAATCGTGCGGCTGGCCGACCACGTCATCACCGGCTGGGGCGACGTCAGTTTCCCCAAACTCTGCCACGCCCTGCTGCATGGCCCGGCGCCGCTGATGAAGGTGATGGCCGGCGGGCAGCCGCCGCTGGAGCAGATTGCGCTGCCTTATGCCGGGTACAGCGACGAGGACCTGGCGCACCGCCTGCTCTACGTGGAGGCCTCGCGCGGCTGCCCCTTCAAATGCGAGTTCTGCCTCAGCTCACTGGACAAGACGGCCTGGGCCTTCGATCTCGACGCTTTCCTGTCCGAGATGGACGCGCTGTACCGACGCGGCGCGCGCCACTTCAAGTTCGTCGACCGTACCTTCAACCTCAAGGTCGAGGCCTCGGTGCGCATCCTGCAGTTCTTCCTCGATCGATTGAGCGAGGACCTCTTCGTGCACTTCGAGGTCATCCCGGACCATCTGCCCGATCGCCTGAAGGAGATGATCGCGCGTTTCCCGCCCGGCGTGCTGCAGTTCGAGGTCGGCATCCAGAGTTTCAACGTCGAGGTGCAGCAGCGCATCGCGCGTCGGCAGGACAACGACAAGACCGAGGCAAATCTGCGCTGGCTGGTGGCCGAGAGCCCGGCGCATCTGCACGCCGACCTGATCTTCGGCCTGCCCGGCGAGACGCTGGAGAGTTTTGCCGCCGGCTTCGATCGTCTCTACGCGCTGGGTCCGCAGGAAATCCAGCTCGGCCTGCTCAAGCGCCTGCGCGGCACGCCGATCGCGCGCCACACGGCGGCGCACGGCATGGTCTACGACCCGGCGCCGCCCTACACGGTGCAGCAGACCGGCGTGGTGGACGCGGCCACCGTACAGCGCTACGTGCGGCTGGCGCGCTACTGGGAGCTGGTCGCCAACTCAGGCCGCTTTGCGCGCACGCTGCCCCTGCTGTTGCAGGGGGCGTCGGCCTTTGCCGCCTTCCTGGCCTTCAGCGACTGGCTCTGGCAGCGCCAGGGCGAGACTGCGCACCTGACACCGGAGCAGCTGGTCGACGCCCTGCACGACTACCTTATCGGCGAGCGGCAACTCGAGGTCACGCAAGTCCGCCAGACCCTGCTGGCCGATTACCTGGCCAGCGGTGCGCGGGCGCGGCCGGTCTCGCTGCGGGAGGTGTTGCCGGCCCAGGGCGCGCCGCTGCCGCGTTCAGCGCGCCAGCGCGCCGAGCGCCAGGCCCGCCATGCACCGGCGGCCACCGACGAGGCTCTAAGATAGCGCCATGGCCCCACCTTCCCGTTTCTGGTCCGACCTCGGCACACGTGATTTCGCGCAGCTCGATGCGACACGCGCCATCGCCGTGCTGCCGGTGGCTGCCACCGAGCAGCATGGCCCGCACCTGCCGTTGAGCGTGGACAGCGATCTGGCCGAGGGCGTGGTCGCGGCCTGCCTGCCGCACCTGCCGGCGGATTTGCCGGTGCTGTTCCTGCCCACGCAGGCCGTGGGCCTGAGCCCGGAACACCAGGCTTTCCCCGGCACGCTCACGCTGTCCGCACACACCGTCATCAGCTTGTGGACCGAGATCGGCGAGTCGGTGGCGCGGGCTGGCGTGAAGAAGCTGGTGCTGCTGAACGCGCACGGCGGCCAGGTCGGCGTGCTGGACATCGTGGCGCGCGACCTGCGCGCGCGGCTGGGCATGCTGGTCTACGGCGTGAACTGGTTCAATCTGCCGCTGGGCGCGGAAGTTGAAGGCCAGTTCAGCGCCGAGGAGCATCGTTTTGGCATCCATGCCGGCCAGATCGAAACGGCCATGATGCTGGCGCTCAAGCCCGAGCGGGTGGTGATGGCGCAGGCGCAGAACTTCGCCTCGGCCTCCCAGCAGCGAGCCCAGACCTTCCCCATCCTGGGCAATGGCAAAAGTGCCAAGCTGGGCTGGCAGATGCAGGACTACAACCCGCACGGGGCCGTGGGCAACGCGGCGGCGGCCACCGCGGAACAGGGCCGCGCCGTGCTGCAGGCCGCCGGCCGCGCATTGGCACAGCTGCTGGCCGAGATCGACCGCCTGCCGCCCGAGACGCTGGTGCACCGCGCGCCGGCCTGAGCCGGCCACCTTCAGTAGTGCGGCGGCAGTTCGTCGCGCAGATTGCGCAGCACAGGTGCGCTGCCCTCGGGCAGTTGCGCGCGCAGCGCCCGCACTTCGCGCAGCAGCAGGTCGATCTGCTGCTGTTGGCGGTAGATGGTCTGGTTCAGCTGCTCCAGCAGGTCTTCGGCATAACTGGCCTTGATTTCCAGCTCGTCGAGCCGACGGCTCGTGTCTTCAGAGGTTCCCATGCCCCGATTGTGGCCTGAGCCGCAGCCGCCGTCTCAGGCCCCTTCGCCGATCGCCTGGCGCGTTTGCGCCGCCTGGCCGGTGAGCCAGTCGCAAAAGGCCTGCACCTCGGGCCGCGCACTGCTGTGCGGCGCCACGATCAGCCAGTAGGCCATGGGTGAGTCCAGGCGCATGCCGGGCAGCACCTCGACCAGGTCGCCCGAGGCCAGGCTGTCGGCCACCAGCGGCATGCGCGTGAGCGCCACGCCCTGCCCGGCCAGGGCCGCCTGCGCGATCTGGTAGGCGTAACCGAAGTAGAGCCAGCGTTTGGGTTCGAGTCTTCGGAGGTGATGGACGTCGAGCCAATGACGCCAGGTCAGCCAGGCCATGGGCTGGCTGTGCTGGGCTTCGTTGGCGTCGATCAGGGTGTAGTGGGCCAGGTCTTCGCCGCGCTGCAGGGCGCGCCCGTTTTTCAGCAACCAGGGGCTGACCACGGGCGTGAGCTGCTCGCCGAACAGATGCACGGCGTGGGCCGGCACGTTGGCGCCCAAGGTGCAGCGCAAGGCCAGGTCGACGTCGGTGGTGTCGAGATCGACCATGGTGTCCGAGGCGTCGATGCGGATGTCGATGTCGGGGTGCTGGCTCTGGAAGGCTTCGAGCCGCGGGATCAGCCACATGGAGGCAAACGAGGCCCAGGTGCTGATGGCCACGCTCTTGCGCCCCGCGCTGCGCCGGATCTGCCGCACGGCACTGTCCATGCGTTCGAGCGAGGGCAGTACCGCCTGCAGCAGCTGCGCGCCGGCGGCCGTGAGATCCACCGCACGGGTGTGGCGCAGAAACAGGGCGACGCCCACCTCATCCTCCAGCGCCTGGATCTGGCGCGTCACCGCGCTTTGCGTGAGCGCCAGCTCCTCCGCGGCCGCGCGGAAATTCAGATGCCGCGCCACTGCCGCGAAGGCGCGCAACTGCCCCACGCCGATGGGCCGGGTACGGGGGGGAAAAGCGGGCGTGGACGTGGCCATACCGTGGGGGGTTGATTGATGCGCTTCCGGAATCAATAGCCTAGCCGGATTTCATTAGACGGACCAGCGGAATTTTCTGATGATGCATGGCCCAACCATGCAAAAGGAGTCTGCGATGCTTGCTCCGAACGATCCGGAACTGCATCAATCCATCAGCGCCGCCGGCTTGGCAGGCAGCTGGAGGCTGGCAGCCGGGCGGGCACTCAGTCTGCGCCTGCGCTCAGCGGGTGTCCTGCAGATCACCCAGGGCCAGGCCTGGGTCACGCTCAACGAGCGCACCCGCGGCCATGGCGTCGAGTCGGGTGACCATTTCCTGGGGCCGGGGCAGCAGCTGCCGGTGCGTGCGGGGCGTCATCTGGTGATCGAGTCGCTCGATCAGGCCCCGGTCCACTTCGAATGGTTGCCGGCGCTCACGCTGCCGTTCCCGCTGTCGCACGGGACCGTGGCGCTGGTCCGGCCCCTGGCCGATCTGGCGCGGGCGGCGGCGCTGGCCGGCCGTGCGCTGCTGCAACTGCTCCTCGGCCTGGGTGCGTATCTGGCCGCCGGCCTGCTGCCCTTCAGGCGTAGGTGATCCAGTCCGCCAGCGCCGGCTCGTCCAGGTGGGGCAGGGTGTTGTAGCTCAGCAGGGAATGGCGCTTCGGATTGAAGCTGAACTCGCTCACCGCGCTGTTGCGGATGCGCATGTTGAGTTCGATGGTGGTCTCGGGTGTGGTGCCCAGCACGTGGCCCACGGCGGTGGCGATCGGGCCGCCGCTGGAGACGATCAGCACATTCCCTTCGTAGTCCCGGCGCACCTGCTCCAGCACCGCGGTGACGCCGGCCAGGAAGTCGTCATAGCTGGGCATGCCGCGCGGGCTGATCACGCCATTCATCCACTGGCGCAGGCCGTCGCGCAGCAGGCGAAAGTGCTGGCGGTAGAGCTCGGGGCTGTCCGGCCTGGGCAGCGGCTGCGGGTGGATGGCGGCGATCACCGCGGCGCTGTCGTATTCGTTCAGCCCGGCGAGGGCCTGCGCTTGCTGGTCATAACCGGCGCCCTGCGCAATGCCGCTCCAGGTCTGCGCGTGGCGGCGCAGCGTGCCCGTGAGCACGGCGTCGAAGCGCAGGCCGCGCGCGCCCCAGTACTGGCCCAGGCGTTCGCTTTGCCGGCGGCCGAGCTCGCTGAGCTGGTCGTAGTCGTCGGCGCCAAAAGAGGCCTGGCCGTGGCGCACGAGGTAGAGGGTTCCCATGTTTCGATTGTCGCCGGATGGCGCGCTCCGGCTTGTCGCCGCGGCGACGGGTTGCTATATAAATAGTAGCGTTCGATGGGGCGCCCGGGCCCTGGTCACAGCAGGACCTGCCCGCTGATGCAGGTCTGCACCTGCCCGCCGACCCACACCTGCCCGTCCTCGTCACGCTCCAACAGCACCCGGCCGGCGCGCCCCAGGCAACTGCCTTGCGCGGCCAGGTAGCGCGCGGGCAGATGACCCTCGGCCATCAGCCACTGCGCCAGACTGGCGTTGAGGCTGCCGGTCACCGGGTCTTCGGTGATGCCTACCGGCGCGGCGAAGGCGCGCACCTCCAGGTCGGGCGCGGCGAGTTGCGGCGCGTCGCTGGCGTGCTCGGCAAAGGCGCGCGCCTCGCGGCTGCTGCGCGCGATCAACTGCACGCCCGCCGCCTCGGCCCCGGCTTCGGTCGTCAGCGCGGCCACGCCCACTTTCTGCTTCAACTCGCGCAGGCGCGCGTGGTCGGGCGCCAAGGCCAGCACAGTGTCCACGCTGTCGAGCAGCAGGCCCAGCCATTGCGGCCCGTTGTCCAGCTGCTGCGCGGCGCGGATCTGCGCGCTGTCGATGCCCAGTGCCTGCGCCACCTGGGCCAGCAGTGCGGGCGTCGGCGCGCTGCGTTTGAGCGGCGGCGCCGCAAAGGCCAGGTGCTGGCCGGCGCGGCGGATGGGCACCAGCCCGACGGCACATTCCTGCACGATGCGCTCGGCGCTGTGCGGTTGCCCGCCCGCGGCCAGCCAGGCGTGGCAGCTGCCCAGCGTGGGATGGCCGGCAAAGGGCAGCTCGGCGCCGGGCGTGAAGATGCGCACGCGGTAGTCGGCGCCGGGCTGGGTGGGCGGCAGCAGGAAGGTGGTTTCTGACAGATTGGTCCAGCGCGCGTAGCGCTGCATGGCCTCGTCGCTCAGGCCCGTGCCGTCGAGCACCACGGCCAGCGGGTTGCCGTAGTAGGGCGTGGCGGTGAAGACGTCGACCTGCTGGTAGGGGCGGGAAAGGTGGCTCATGCCATGTGCTCCTGGATGACGGTGGCCAGCGCGGCCACACCGCGCCGGATCTCCTCTTCGCTGGCGGTCACGAAGGACAGGCGCATGGTGCGCGCATCCGCCGCGTTGGCGTAGAAGGCAGCGCCGGGCACATAGGCCACGCCGCGCTCCACGGCGGCCGGCAGCAGCGCCGCGGCGTCCAGGCCCGCGGGCAGGCGGGCCCAAAGGAACATGCCGCCGTCAGGCCGGTTCCACTCGACACCGGGGGGCATGTGCTGGCGGAGTGCCGCCAGCATCACGTCGCGCTGCGCCTTGTAGAGCGCGCGGATGCGCGGCACGTGCCGGTCGAGGAAGCCGTCCTTGATGACCTCGGCCACCACGCGCTGGTTGAAGCCCGGGCTGTGCAAGTCTGCGGCCTGCTTGGCCTGTAGCAGCTTGGGGAACAGCTCTTTCGGCGCGACCAGATAACCCAGGCGCAGGCTGGGCGCAAGCACCTTGGAAAAGGAGCCGAGGTAGAGGCAGCCCGGTGGGTGACGCGCCGTCAGCGGCGCCGGCGGCGGCTGGTCGAACCAGAGTTCGCCATAGGGGTTGTCCTCGATCAGGGGCAGGGCCAGCTCGGCGGCCGCGGTGCTGAGGGCCGCGCGGCGGGCCTCGCTCATCATGCGCCCGGTCGGGTTCTGGAAGTTGGGCAACACGTAGAGAAAACGTGCCGGCGTGCCGGCGGCCTGCACCTGGCGCAGCGCGGTGATGTCCACGCCTTCGTCGTCGCTGGCCACGCTGTGCACCTGGGGTTGCATGGGCGCGAAGGCCTGCAGTGCGCCGAGGTAGGTGGGCGTCTCCACCAGGATGCGGCTGTCCTGGTCGATCAGCACCTTGGCGGCCAGGTCCAGACCCTGTTGCGAGCCGGTGGTGATGAGGACCTGGGACGGGTCGACCGGCCAGGGCAGCGAGGCCGCCACCATCTCGCGCAGCGGGCCGTAACCCTCGCTGGCGGCGTACTGCAGGGCGGCCTGGGCATCGTCGCGCAGCACGCGCGCGCAGGCCTGCGCGAATTCCTCGACCGGAAAGGTCTTGGGCGAGGGCAGGCCGCCGGCAAAGCTGATGATGCCGGGTCGTTCGGTGACCTTGAGCAGCTCGCGCAGCACAGAGGGGTTCATGTGCTCGGCGCGGGAGGACAGTCGCCAGGGGGAGGGATCAGCGGGGCGGGCGTTCATGAGGTGCTGGCGCTTTCGGATTCCGGGTGGAGGGCTGCAGGGACAGGCATTGTGCGGCCGGTGTGGACAACGGGCGCACGCGCACCGTGCCGCTCTGCCAGACCGCGGCATTGCCGCGTGAGCGTGGTGCGGGAGTCCGGTTTGGCGCGCATGACCCCCACTCTAGCGCGAACGAAGGGCGTTGACGGCCCCACCCCTGCGGCGGGCACCCTCGGAGACCGGTGGATTCCTCGCCTCTACGGGGGATTCCTGCTAACCTAGGCGGCAGAAAATCGACAGCCCCGGGCTTGCGGGCGCCGCAAAGCCCTCCGCATTCCCGGACCGGAGTGACCATGCAATCTCCCCACACGCTGCATACGCAACAGCCCGCCCTGCAACTGCCGGTGACGCTGGTGGCCGAGGTGCAGGACACGCTGCTGGTGGCAGCGCATGATCTGGCCCGGCTTGACCGCCTCCTCGCCCAGTCCATGGACAAGCTGATGGATCGGTTCAGCACCGCCAGCGCCCAGCTGGCCGACCCGGTCTTGCCCGATGCGCCGGCGCTCGACGCGATACGCGCGGCCCTGCGGGCCGCGGTGACCGAGCTGCAGTGCCAGGATCTGGCCGCGCAACTGATAGGGCATACTTCCGCGCTGCTGCAGGGCTGTGCCTACCGGCTGGCCTCTGAAGCCATGGGGCCGGAGGATGGTGAGGCCGTCCCCTTTGTCGCGGCGGTCCCGGAGCGTCCGAATCCGGTGACGCAGGGCGAGCGGGAGGGCGGCTCGATCGAGCTGTTTTGAGTCATAGATCCTGCACAGACACCGATCCACCTCCCGGAATTCAGCCATGCCACGGATACTCGCTGTTGACGACTCGCCCTCGATGCGCAAGATGGTCGTGTTCGCCCTGGCGGGGGCGGGCTACCAGGTGGTGGAAGCGGTCGACGGCCAGGACGCCTACGAAAAGGCCCAGCAACAACGCTTCGACCTGGTGCTGACCGACCAGAACATGCCGCGGCTCGACGGGCTGGGCCTGACTCGCAAGCTGCGGGTACACCCGGATTTCGTCCACACGCCGATCCTGGTGTTGAGCACCGAATCGAGCGAGCTGATGAAGCAGGCGGGTCGCGCCGCGGGTGCCACCGGCTGGCTGGTCAAGCCTTTCGATCCGGTCCGCCTGATCGAGACCATCAGGAAAGTCATCCAGTAGTCCGGTTCTCGGGCGCAGGTGCGGGAACGCAAGCGGAGACAGGCATGACCGAGGAATATCCAAAGGGGGCCGCGCCGATGAACGATCTGATCGTGCCGGGGGCCAGCGTGATGCATTCGTTCGACTCCAGCGTATTGACGACCACGGCCCAGCCGGCCAGCGGGGCCACCAGGCTGGGGCTGGGGGGACGTGTCTCCCGCGTGGACGAGCTCCGCGCCCAGCCGCGCAGGCCGGGCGAGGCGTCGTGCTTCCATGCGGATCGGCATTTCCACTACGACGCCGTCAAGGTCTTGCCCGGGGAATACTTCGTCTGCGCAGAGGATCTGTTGCTCAAGGCGGTGCTGGGTTCCTGCGTCGCGGCCTGCGTCTGGGACGGCAAGGCGCGTATCGGCGGCATGAATCACTTCATGCTGCCCGAAGTCGAGGCGGGTGCCGACCGCTGCGGCGCTTACGCCATGGAGCTCATGCTCAACGAGATGATCAAGCTGGGCGCCCGCCGCGAGACCCTGCAGGCCCGGGTTTTCGGTGGCGCAACCCTCAAGGCGGGCGCCGCCGTGCCGGTGGGGGAGCGCAGCGCCGGCTTCGTGCGGGACTATCTTGCGGCCGAGCGCATCCCGGTGGTGGCGCAGGACCTGCTGGGCATACATCCGCGCAAGGTGTGCTTTTTCCCGGTCACGGGCAAGGCCCTGGTCAAGCGCCTGGCGCATGCGCATCCCGAGGCCTTGGCCGTGGAGGAGCGCAAGGGCAATGCGCTCAATATCGTCAAGTTCACCGGCGGCGGCTCGGTGGAGCTGTTCTAGGGGCATTGCCCTGGAGGCAGCGCCGGCCGAACGCCTGGCGCTGCGGGACGACGCTTGGTTGGCGCGCTCAGCCGCGTGCCGAGAGTTCTTCCCAGCGGCTCATGGCGGCCAGCAGTTCCTCGTCTATCTCGGCATCGCGCTGGTACAGGGTCGCAGCGCGTTGTGCATCCTTGGCGTACAGGCTGCCATCGGCCAGCTCGTGGCGCAGCTGTCCCTGTTCCCGTTCCAGGGCGTCGATGAGATCCGGCAACGCCTCCAGCTCCCGGCGCTCCTTGTAGCTGAGCTTGGCGCCGCTGGCGGGCGCGGACGCCGGGCTGGGCGCCGTGGGCACTGCCGGCGTGCCAGCCGGCTCGCGGGCCGGCTCCGGCTCCGCGGCTGCCCTGATGGCCTGGCTGCGCCTGGACTGCGTCAGCCAGTCCTCGATGCCGCCCTCGTATTCGCGCCAGCGGCCATCACCCTCATGGGCGATGATGCTCGTGACCACGTTGTTCAGGAACGTCCGGTCGTGGCTGACCAGGAAGACCGTGCCGGGGTAGTCCTGCAGCAGTTCTTCCAGCAGGTCCAGGGTGTCGATGTCCAGGTCGTTGGTGGGTTCGTCCAGCACCAGCACGTTGGCCGGCCGGGCGAACAGGCGGGCCAGCAGGAGCCGGTTGCGCTCGCCGCCGGAGAGGGAGCGCACGGGCGAATTGGCCCGCGCCGGAGAGAACAGGAAGTCGCCCAGATAGCTCTTGACGTGCTGGCGTTTGTTGCCGATCTCGATCCACTCGCTGCCGGGGCTGATGAAGTCCTCCAGCGTGGCGTCCAGATCGAGCGCATTGCGCATCTGGTCGAAGTAGGCGACCTGCAGATTGGCGCCCTGGCGCACCTGACCGCTGTCGGCCTGCAGTTCACCCAGGATCAGCTTGAGCAGCGTGGTCTTGCCGGCCCCGTTGGGGCCGACCAGGCCGATCTTGTCGCCGCGCAGCAGGGTGGCGCTGAAGTCCCGCACCACCGTGCGGTCGCCGAAGGCCTTGCTGACGTTGCTCAGTTCCGCCACCAGCTTGCCGCTGGGCGCGCCGGCGGCAACTTCCATCCTGACGCTGCCCACCGCGTCGCGCCGGGCCGTGCGCTGGGCGCGCAACTGCTGCAGGCGGGTGATGCGGCTCTGGCTGCGCGTGCGCCGGGCTTCCACGCCCTTGCGCACCCAGACCTCTTCCTGTGCCAGCAACTTGTCGGCCTTGGCGTTGATGACGGCTTCCTGGGCGAGCTGGTCTTCCTTCAGTGTCAGATAGGTAGTGAAGTTGCCCGGATAGGAGTTGAGCCGGCCGCGGTCGAGCTCCACGATCCGGGTGGCGACCCGGTCCAGGAAGGCGCGGTCGTGGGTGATGGTGACGATGCTGCCCTTGAACTCCAGCAGCAGCGTCTCCAGCCACAGGATCGAGTCCAGGTCCAGGTGGTTGGTCGGCTCGTCCAGCAGCAGCACATCCGGTTGCGTGACCAGCGCCTGCGCCAGCGCCACCCGCTTGCGGGTGCCGCCCGAGAGGGTCTTGATCGAGGCGTCCGGATCCAGATGCAGGCGGTGCAGGGTTTCGTTTAGCCGCTGCTCCCAGGTCCAGCCATCCTGGGACTCGATCGCATCCTGCAACTGGTCGAGTTCGCCCTCGCCCTGCGTGTAGCGCTCGATCAGCTCGATGACACCGCTCAATCCGGCCCGCACGGCCTCGAAGACCGTGTGATCGGGCATCAGGATCGGCTCTTGCGGGACGTAGGCCAGACGCAGGTTCTGCTGCATCTGCAGGGTGCCGTCATCAGGTTTCTCGATGCCGGCCAGGATCTTGAGCAGGGTGGACTTGCCGGTGCCATTGCGGCCGATCAGCCCGACACGCTCGCCGGATTCAAGAGCAAAGTCTGCGTGATCGAGCAGGGCGACGTGGCCGTAGGCCAGTTGAGCATTGAGGAGGGTGAGCACGGCCATATGTGCTGGCGATTATCCCCGTCCGGGTCGGCCGGCGCGGCTTCAGAAGATCGGCGCGAAACGAGGCTTGCGCACGGCCAAAAAGTTGTGCTATAGTTGCGGGCTTCGCTCTTGAGAAAGAACGAATTTGAGTTGAAGCACTGACCGGCCGGCAACGGCGGGCCTCGCCAGCGAAAGCGGCGAACGACTCAAAAAAAGTTTCGTCAACGTGTTGACGGGGTGGAAAAAATAGTGCTAGAATTCAAGGCTTCGCTGATCGCAGCAAAGCAAGCGCAAGACGGTAAGT
>JAHRYV010000081.1:0-1564 GCA_020621965.1 Curvibacter sp.
AAGTGGGTCACCATGGGCATTCCGTCGGACGGCCAGTACGGCATCCCGAAGGACGTCATGTTCGGCTTCCCGGTCACCTGCGCCAACGGCGAGTACAAGCTGGTCGAAGGCCTGGCCATCGACGAGTTCAGCCAGAAGTGCATCGACAAGACCCTGGCCGAGCTGTTGGGTGAGCAGGACGGCGTCAAGCACCTCCTGTAAGCCAGAGCCATGGCGCATCCGCGTGACATCCTCCTCGGCGCCCAGGCCGTGGCCGGCTTCTTGCCGGTCTGCGACCATTACAGCGGCGTGGAGGTGCGCATGCGCAAGAGCCTGCAGCTGCAGGCCGAGATGACGGCGGAGTTCGGCGCCTGCGTGTTCGACGTCTCGCTCGATTGCGAGGACGGCGCGCCGGTGGGTGGCGAGCGCGACCATGCCCAGATGGTGGTGGCGCTGGCCAACGAGGCGCAGGCCACCGCCCGCAAGGCGGTCCTGCCTGCCGCGCCGCGCGTCGCGGTGCGCGTGCACCCGGTCGACCACGCGGCTTTCGAGCAGGACGTGGCGACCATCGTCGGCGGTGCCGGCCAGTCGCTGTGCCACCTCATGATTCCCAAGGTCGAGAGCGTGGCCGATGTCGAGCGTGCAGTGGTCGCCGTCGATGCGGCCGCACGCGGCGGCGCACGGGCCGATGCGCTGCCCCTGCAGGTGCTGCTGGAGTCGCCGGCGGCGGTGCACCGGGCCTTCGACATCGCCGCGCATCCGCGGGTGCAGTCCATCAGCTTCGGCTTGATGGACTTCGTCTCTGCGCATGGTGGTGCCATCCCCGACAGCGCCATGAGCTCGCGGCCCGACAGCGTGAGCGGCGAACTGGGCCAGTTCACGCATCCGCTCGTGCTGCGCGCCAAGCTGGAGATCGCCGCGGCCTGCCATGCCCACGGCAAAGTGCCTTCGCACTGTGTGGTCACCGAATTCAGCGACACTGAAGCCATGAAGGCAGCCGCCCGCAAGGCCTCGCGCGAGTTCGGCTACACGCGCATGTGGAGCATCCACCCGAGCCAGATCCGCCCCATCCTGGAGGCGCTGGCGCCCAGCGGGGCCGACATCGAACGCGCCGCCGCCATCGTCCAGACCGCCGAACAGGCGCAGTGGGCCCCCGTCAGTTACGAGGGCCAGCTGCATGACCGTGCCAGCTACCGCTACTACTGGCAGGTCCTGGAGCGCGCCCACCAGACCGGGCGCACGCTGCCCGCGGCCGTGCGGCGCTACTTCGCCACCGGCGCCCCCGGAAAAACCCAGACCGTGCCCGCCTGAGTCGGGAACGAACCATTTGAACTAGCCCCAAGAAGGAGTCACCATGTTGCAAGCCTACCGCGCCCATGTCGCTGAACGCGCAGCGCTCGGCATCCCCCCGCTGCCGCTGACGGCCAAGCAGACCGCCGAGCTGATCGAGCTGCTGAAGAACCCGCCCAAGGGCGAAGAGGCCACGTTGGTCGACCTGATCACGCACCGCGTGCCCGCCGGCGTGGACGACGCCGCCAAGGTCAAGGCCAGCTACCTGGCCGCCGTGGCCCACGGCACCGAGAAG
>JAHRYV010000081.1:1655-2699 GCA_020621965.1 Curvibacter sp.
CTGATGTTCGACCAGTTCCACGACGTCAAGGAAAAGGCCGACAAGGGCAACGCCTATGCCAAGGCCGTGCTGCAGAGCTGGGCCGACGCCGAGTGGTTCACCAGCCGCCCCGAAGTGCCCAAGAGCATCACGCTGACCGTGCTCAAGGTGACCGGCGAGACCAACACCGACGACCTGTCGCCCGCGCCCGACGCCTGGAGCCGCCCGGACATCCCGCTGCACGCGCTGGCCATGCTGAAGAACAAGCGTGACGGCATCACTCCCGAGGAAGACGGCAAGCGCGGTCCGGTCAAGTTCATCGAAGACCTGCGGGCCAAGGGCAACCTGGTGGCCTACGTCGGCGACGTGGTCGGTACCGGTTCTTCCCGCAAGTCGGCCACCAACTCCGTGCTGTGGTTCACCGGCGAAGACATCCCCTTCGTGCCGAACAAGCGCTACGGTGGCGTCTGCCTGGGCTCCAAGATCGCCCCGATCTTCTACAACACCATGGAAGACGCCGGCGCCCTGCCGATCGAGCTGGACGTGAGCCAGATGAACATGGGCGACACCATCGAGTTGCGTCCCTACGAAGGCAAGGCCCTCAAGGACGGCAAGGTGATCGCCGAGTTCACGGTCAAGAGCGACGTGCTGTTCGACGAAGTGCGTGCCGGTGGCCGCATTCCGCTCATCATCGGCCGCGGCCTGACCGCCAAGGCGCGCGAGGCGCTGGGTCTCAAGCCGTCCACCCTGTTCCGTCTGCCCCAGGTTCCGAAGAGCCATGGCAAGGGTTTCACCCTGGCGCAGAAGATGGTCGGCCGCGCCTGCGGCCTGCCCGAAGGTCAGGGCGTGCTGCCCGGCACCTACTGCGAGCCCAAGATGACCTCGGTCGGTTCGCAGGACACCACCGGCCCGATGACACGCGACGAGCTCAAGGACCTGGCCTGCCTGGGCTTCAGCTCCGACCTCGTGATGCAGTCCTTCTGCCACACCGCCGCCTACCCGAAGCCGGTGGACGTGAAGATGCACCACGAACTGCCCGAGTTCATCAGCAACCGCGGCGGCATT
>JAHRYV010000082.1 GCA_020621965.1 Curvibacter sp.
CTACAACAAGGTGGTGCAGGCCCTGCGCGGCCTGTCGCTGGCCGTGCCGCGCGGACAGATCGTGGCCTTGCTGGGCAGCAACGGGGCGGGCAAATCGACCACGCTCAAGGCCATCTCGGGCCTGTTGGCGCTGGAAGACGGCGAGCTTGAGAGCGGCGAGGTCCTCTTCAACGGCCGCAGCGCCCGCGCGCTGGCGCCGCAGCAGCTGGTGCGCCAGGGCCTGAGCCACGTGATGGAGGGCCGGCGCGTTTTCGAAGACCTCACGGTCGAGGAAAACCTGGTGGCCGCCACCTATGCCCTGACCGGCCGCCCAGGCGCCCGGCCGGATTTCGACCTGGTCTACAGCTATTTCCCGCGGCTGCACGAGCGGCGCAAGGGGCTGGCCGGTTACCTCTCGGGCGGCGAGCAGCAGATGCTGGCCATCGGCCGCGCGCTGATCGCCCAGCCCGAGCTGATCCTGCTGGACGAACCCTCGCTGGGTCTGTCACCCAAGCTGGTGGAAGACATCTTCACCATCATCGCCCGCATCAACGTCGAGCGCGGCGTCTCCATGCTGCTGGTGGAGCAGAACGCCACCGTGGCGCTGGCCGTGGCGCACCGGGGCTACATCATGGAAAACGGCAAGATCGTGATCGACGGCAGTGCCGAACGCCTGGCCAGCGATCCCGACGTGCGCGAGTTCTACCTGGGCGTGGGCGGCAGCGGCGAGGCCCGCAGCTTTCGCGACATCAAGCATTACAAGCGCCGCAAGCGCTGGCTTTCATGACTCCCCCCCGTTGCTTGCTCACTGCGTGTAGCCGCATCCCCCCTCAGGGGGCAACGCCAGCGGCCCGGCCTAGCCGGCTCCGCGGCGTTCCCCGCCTCACCGCGTTGCGTGCCTCGGGATCGGCAGCCGGAAACTGATATGCATCCGACAACATCTTTGCCCGAGCTCACGCTGCCGCAGATGCTGCGCCGGCAGGCGCAAGCCATGCCCGCGCGCGTCGCCATACGCCAGAAGGATTACGGCATCTGGAAACCGGTGGACTGGGCCACCTACCATCGGCGCGCCTGCCACTTCGGCCTGGGCCTGCGCGCCCTGGGCCTGCCGGCCGGCGGCCACGTGGGTGTCATTTCAGAGAACCGCATCGAGTGGATCCTGGCGCAGATGGGCGCGGGCCTGGTGGGCGCCGTGACCGTGGGCGTCTACCCGACCAGCCCCACGCCCGAGGTGGCCTATGTGGTGGGCCACGCCGATATCGAAATCATGGTCTGCGAGGACCAGGAGCAGACCGACAAGGTGCTGGCGGCGCTGGCCGAGCTGCCGCGGCTGCGCCGCATCATCATCATGGAGACCAAGGGTCTGCGCGGCTTCAGCCCCGAGGCGCGCGCGCTGATCTCCACCTTCGCCGAAGTCGAGCAACTCGGCGCCGCCGACGGCGACATGGCCTTGATCGACACAGCCCTGGCAGACCAGACACTGGACGACATCGGCCTGATGATCTACACCTCGGGCTCCACCGGCAAGCCCAAGGGCGCGATGATCTCCTATCGCAACATCCGCGGCGTGGTGCCGGGCATCGTGGAGCGCCTGGGCCTGTCGGCTGCGACCACGCACCTGTCCTACCTGCCGCTGTGCCACGTGGCCGAACAGATGCTGACCACCTTCGTGCCCGTCTATGTCGGCTCGCAGGTGAACTTCGGCGAATCCATCCGCACCGTGCAGGAGGATCTGCGCGAGGTGGCGCCCACCATGTTCCTGGGCGTGCCGCGCATCTGGGAGAAGCTGCACGCCTCCATCAGCATCAAGCTGCAGGAGACCGGCGCGCTGCGCCGCACCCTGTTCCGCCGCGCCTTCGCCGCCTGCCAGGGCCTGGCCGAAAAGCCGCGCCGTGCCTGGACGCCGCTTGAACGACTACGCTACTTCGCCAGCTACTGGCTGGTGCTGCGCGCGCTGCAGAACTTCATCGGCCTGCGCCGCGCCCAAGTGGCCCTGACCGGGGCCGCGCCGATCCCGCCTGATGTGGTGCGCTTCTTCCGCGTGCTGGGCGTGCCGCTGGTGGAGGTCTACGGTCTGACGGAGTCGACCGGCATGATCACCGGCCACCGGCGCGACGAGGTGGTCATCGGTACGGTGGGCGTACCCATCCTGGGCGTGGAGCACCGCATCGGCCCCGAGGGCGAACTGCTGGTGCGCGGCGACATGGTCTTCGCCGGTTACTACAAGAACCCCGAGGCCACGGCCGGCAGCATCCGGGACGGCTGGCTGCATACGGGGGACGTGGTGCGCGAGGAACAGGGCCAGCTCAAGATCGTGGACCGCCTCAAGGACATCATGATCACGGCCGGCGGCAAGAACCT
>JAHRYV010000024.1 GCA_020621965.1 Curvibacter sp.
GTTGGTCACCTGGGCGAACAGCTGCTTGAAGTAGTTGTACAGCGGCTTGTTCTTGTCCGACAGCACGGCCAGCGGACTGTCGTTGCCCATGGAGCCGATGCCCTCTTCGCCGTTCTGGGCCATCGGCGCCATCAGGAACTTGATGTCTTCCTGCGTCATGCCGAAGGCCTGCTGGCGGTCCAGCAGCGCGGGCGCCACGTGCTCCAGGCCGGCCACGGCCGACTCCTCGACCAGCACCTGCTTGCCCTCGGCCTCACCGGCGACGGGATGCACCACGTCATCCAGGCGGATGCGCAGGTTCTCGATCCACTGCTTGTAGGGCTTGCTGTTGGCCAGGTTCGACTTGATCTCCTCGTCGTCGATCATGCGGCCCTGCTCCGATCGATCAGGAACATCTTGCCGGGCTGCAGGCGCCACTTGCGCACGATCTTGTTTTCCGGCACCGGCAGCACGCCGGACTCGGAGCCCATGATGACCAGATCGTCATCGGTGATGCAGTAGCGCGAGGGGCGCAGGCCATTGCGGTCCAGCGTGGCGCCGATCTGGCGGCCGTCGGTGAACACGATGGAGGCCGGGCCGTCCCAAGGCTCCAGCATGGCGGCGTGGTATTCATAGAAGGCCTTGCGGCGCTCGTCCATCGTGGTGTGCTGTTCCCACGGCTCGGGGATCATCATCATCACGGCCTGGCTGATCGGGTAGCCGGCCATGGTCAGCAGTTCCAGGCAGTTGTCGAAGGTGGCGGTGTCGGACTGGCCGGCGAAGCTGATCGGGTACAGCTTGCGCAGGTCTTCGCCCAGCACCGGCGAGGACATCACGCCTTCGCGCGCCTTCATCCAGTTGTAGTTGCCCTTGACGGTGTGATCTCGCCGTTGTGCCTACGTAGCGGTAGGGGTGGGCCAGCCCATCCGGGAAGGTGTTGGGAGAAGCTGGTGCGCACCGGGCCCAGTGCGGAGACGCAGCGCATCCTGCAGGTCCAGGTAGTAGGTGCCAGGTCGGCCAGCAGCAGGCCTGTAGACCACGGTGCGGCTGGACATGCTGGGAACGTAGTATTCTTGCTGTGCTTGAGCTTCGAGCGCCGATATGGGCGCTGGCGGTCTTGCGGATCACGTACAGCTTGCGCTCCAGCGCGTCCTGCACGATGACGTTGTTGCCACGACCGACGAAGATCTGGCGCAGCACCGGCTCCTTTTCGCGCACGGTGGGCGACATCGGCATCTCGCGGTTGACCGGCACATCGCGCCAGCCCAGCAGCACCTGGCCTTCGGCCTTGACGGCGCGCTCCAGCTCCTGCTCGCAGGCCAGGCGGGAGGCGTGCTCCTTGGGCAGGAAGACCATGCCCACGCCGTATTCGCCGGGCGGCGGCAGCATCACGCCCTGCTTGGCCATTTCCTCGCGATACAGCGCGTCGGGAATCTGGATCAGGATACCGGCGCCGTCCCCCATGAGCTTGTCAGCACCCACTGCGCCGCGGTGATCCAGGTTTTCGAGGATCTTGAGCGCGCCCTGAACGATCTCGTGGGTCTTGTGACCCTTGATATGCGCCACAAAACCCACACCGCAGGCGTCGTGTTCGTTGGTACCGCAATACAAACCGTTGTCTTGCAGATGCTGGATCTCGGCAGCCGTGGTCATGGCGCACTCCTAAAAATTTCACAGGGGCCGTTAGGATAGTGCACCGCAACAAGAATTCCAAGAAAAATAATAGGGGTCAGATTCTTATTATTTGCCTACAATTTCATTCAAGAAATAATTGGGGACATATTAATGATTTGGAGCCCGGCACCTTGCCCGAGGCGAAGTTCAGGCGGATCGAGGGGACTTGGACACCGGGCGCCCCGGGCTCGACTTGCTCAGACGCCGATCGGTCTTTTTCTGCAGCGCGGCCACGAAGTCTGCGCCGCCCAGGGCCCAGCCATGCAGCACCGACTCGGTCAGCGCCTGCTGCTGCTGCGAGGACAGCCCGCTCTGGACCAGTTGCGCGTAGGCCGCTTCGCGGGCAAACGGCGTGTTGCCCAGCTGCCAGTACAGGGGATGAGGCGTGAGCAAGCGCTCCACGCGCAGGCCTGCATAGTGGCCATGACTGGACCAGACGTAGTCCCGTGCCTGCGCGGCCAGCCCGGCCCGCACCGGATTGAGGTCGAGGTACACCATGCAGGCCAGCAGATGGCGCTCGGCCTCGATCAGGGTGGATTTGTAGCGCCCGTCCCAGAGCGTACCGGTACGGCCGTGGCTGTCATTGAAGTAGCGCACGTAACGCCGCCCCAGCGCCTGCATCAAACGCGGCAGGCCGTCGCCCGTGCGCGGCGTGAGCAGCAGGTGGAGATGGTTGTCCATGAGCACATAGGCGTGGACGGCCACTTCGAACTGGCGCGCGTACTCCTCGATCAGTTCGAGCATGCGCCGGCGATCGGCGTCGGTCTGAAAGATCGGCTGCCCGTTATTGCCGCGCTGGATGACGTGGTGCGGATAAGCGGGGACGCTGAGGCGGGGAAGGCGGGCCATGATGATGCGGTGCGAGCCGCATCATCATAAGTTGAATCTGGCCCCGATTATTGTTTGGGCGCCTTGGCCACGCGCACCTTGCCACTGCTGGTGATCAGGAGCACGGGGTCGCCGGGCTGGAACACCTCCTGGCCCTTGGCTTGCACGATGGCACGACGCTCGCCGTTCTTGAGCTGCACCAGAATCTCGTAGGCTTCCTCACGCGTGCCGGCGCGCTCGATCACGTTGCCGGCCACGGCGCCGGCGGCAGCACCCAGGATGCCGGCGATCTGGCCCTCGGTCTGGTTGCGCCCAGCGCCGTAACCCGCCAGGCCGCCCACCACACCGCCGGCCGCGGCACCGGTCCCCGACTGGCTGCCTTCCACCGTGACGGTGCGCACATTCAGCACCACGGCATCCACCACGGTGGACAAACGCTGGGCATCGCCGCGCTGGATCACGTCCGGGCTGCTGCTCGCGCACCCCGCCAGCACCACGGCCAGGCCCAGCATCCAAAGCTTCTTCATGATTGCCATCCTTTGCTAAATAGGCTTCATTTTCATCGATACCGGCTAGACGACCGGCTTGCTCAGGCAACGCCGTCCGACATCTCCGGTTGACCCTCGGGCAGTCGAAAGCGGGTCTGCAGCAAGGACGTCAGGCCAAACTCCTCCAGGATGGAGTGCAAACGCTGTGCCGCCGCCCGCTTGCGCTGGCCGGTATGGCGCGCAATGATCAATTCGTTCTTCAGACTGTGTTCCCAGCCCACGAGTTCCGTGACGGTCACCTGGTAACCCATGGCCTCCAGGTACAGGCAGCGCATCACATTGGTGATCTGGCTGCCCAGTTCACGGGTGTGCAGGGGGTGGCGCCAGAGTTCGGCCAAGGGGGTGCGCGACAGGGACAAGGCCTTGCCCGTGTTGAGGACGCGCGCCACCTCGGCCTGGCAGCAAGGCACCAGCACCATGTAGCGCGCCTGCTTCTGCAGGCCGAAGGCGATGGCGTCATCGGTCGCGGTGTCGCAGGCATGCAGCGCCGTGACGAGGTCGATGTGCGCGGGCAGTTCGCCAGCCTGCGTCGCCTCGGCCACGCTCAGATTCAGGAAGGACATGCGGGCAAAACCGAGCCGCGCCGCCAGCTCGCGCGACTTCTGCACCAGCTCCGGCCGGGTTTCGATGCCGTAGATATGACCTTGCGCCCGCTGCTTGAAAAAGAGGTCGTAGATGATGAAGCCCAGATAGGACTTGCCGGCGCCGTGGTCGGCCAGCGTGAGGCCGCGCTCCGGCTGCTGCCCTTCCAGCTCCAGCAGCAGCTTCTCGATGAACTGGTACAGGTGGTAGACCTGCTTGAGCTTGCGCCGGCTGTCCTGGTTGAGCTTGCCCTCGCGGGTCAGGATGTGGAGCTCCTTCAGCAACTCGACGGACTGCCCGGGCCGGATCTCCGGCGCCAGTCCGCCGGCGTCAGCCGGGAGCGTGGCCGCCGTGGCGCTCTGCTTGGGTTTCTTGCCTGCGGTCATGCCGAAGTATCGCGCTTCTTGCCGGTACCCTGCCCGTCCGCGGCCGGCGGCCCGGCGGTACCGGCGTTCACGGCCGCCCAACCCGCATGCCCCAGTCGTTGCAGGGTTTGCATGTTCCTCTCGTAGATCGTCTCTGCGTCGGGAAAGGCCTCGACGGCGCGGTCGATGCTGGCCTCCCGCAGCAGATGCAGTGTGGGGTAGGGCGAGCGGTTGGTGTAGTTGGTGATGTCGTCCGGCTCGGTGCCGGCGAACTGGAATTGGGGGTGCAGACTGGCGATCTGCAGCACACCGTGCAGGCCCAGTTCCTCCAGGGCCGCGTCGGCCTCGTCGAGAAAGTCGTTGAAATCGAGGAAATCCTGCAGGCAAGCCGGGGCGATCAGCAGCGTGGTGTCGCGCACTTCGGGGTCGGCTTCGTGCAGCGCCGCCAGTTCGCGCAGTAGGTCCTGCCGCAGGGCGACCGTGTCGGTGGCCGGGCTCACGGCATAGTGAATCTGCCCCTTCACATGCACACTCTTGGCGAAGGGACAGAGATTCAGCCCGATGACGGCGCGCTCCAGCCAGTGCCGCGTCAGCTCGATCACCGAGGCCGAGTCAGGGTGTTCAGTCTGGGTCACAGAAATTTGCTCGGTTGGCCGAGGATGAGTTTGGCCAGCTCGTCCAGCAGATCGGTCTGGATGCGCGCGGCCGGCCAGCTGGTGTTCAGGACTTCGAAGCCGCCTACATTGGCCAGCCGAAAAGCCAGCTGGGCCGGGCCGTGCTCGGCCGTCACGGTCAGGTAGCCACGTGCCTGGGTTTGATATTCAAAGCGGATGGCCTGCAGCGTGTTCTTCTCCGGATGGCGAACGTCCTTACGCTCATGCCTGACGTTGCCGCACGCCAAGCGCTTTTCCACCCGCTCCAGGTCCGGCGGGAAATTGACGCTCACCGCGCCCTCGCCCACCTCACCCACCTGCGGAACGATGTCCCAGCCCACGGCGATGTAGTCATAGACGCTCTGGTCCAGCAGCTTCTTCTTGCGGCTGTCGGGCCGGAATTCCGTCAGTTTCATGGCCGGCCACGGTGTCTTGCCGTCCAGCGACAGGGATGGGCCGGCGGGTTGAATCACGTTGAGCTGGCGGGTCAGTTCCACCAGGTACTTCCAGACCGTCTCACACGCCAGCTCGGTCGCGGCGATATTCGCCTGCAGGTACTGCTGCTGCTCGGATTGCTGGGTCTGCAGCGCGCTGGCCTGCGCCTTCAACTGATTCAGAAAGCTCACGATTCCTCCACCTGGGCACGGTTTTTTTCAAATTCTACCCAGCGCACCGCGGCCTGCGCGTCGTGCCGCGGCACACCGACGCCCGTTGCCGCCCTCACGTCCTGCTGCGCCCGAGTTGCCAGGCCAGCAGCAGGCCGAACAGGGAGCAGGCCCCGGTCACGCCCCAGGTCCAGTGCCAGCCACCGACAACACTGGCCACCCAGGCCACTAGCGGCGGGCCGGCGAATTGGCCCAAGGACGCCCACTGCTGCATCCAGCCGACCGTGGTGGAGACGGTGCCCTCGCCCGGCGCCAGGCGCACCGCCAGCGAGAACAGGGTGCCCGGGATCATGCCGCCGAGCATGGAAAACAGCAGCACGGCGACAAACCGCACGGTGGCGGGCAGGCCACTGGCACCGGCCTCGAGCGGAAAGGTGACAAAGGCCAGCAGGGTCCCCAGGCCCATGACGCCGAAACCGGTGTACAGCAGCACCTGGGGCGGCACGCCCCGCCCGAGCAGACGACCTGAAGCGATGTTGCCCACCATGTTCACCGCCGCCACCAGAGCCGTCAGCACCGCGCTGGTGCCGCTGGCGAAGCCAGCTTGCGCATAGATGGTGGGGAGAAAGCCGATGACGGCCAGCCACTGGCCCGAATACATCGCAAAGCTCAGCGCCACCAGCCAGGGCCCTCGGGCGCCGAGTGTGAGCCTGAGGCGCCGCACCCATCCGTGCGGCGTCGACGTGGCTGGGGCGTGCGCGCCCCAATGATCGGCCGGGACCGACTGCCAGACCCACCACGACATCAATAGGGTCAGCACGGCCAAGGACCACCACCAGTAGCGCCAGCCGACCAGCGTGATGAACAGGGGCCCGCAGAGCAGGGCGGTGGCCGTGCCCAAAGGCATGTAGGCACCCCACAGCCCGAGCATGGCGCTCATGCGTTCGGGCCGGACCAGATGCCGGATCAGGCTGGGGGCGGGCATGGACACCAGCAGGAATCCCAGGCCCTCCACGGCCCGCAGCAGCAGCAGGGTCTGGGCATCCTGCGCCCAGCCGCCCAGCAGCGAGGCGGTGGACAGCAGCAGCAGGCCGCTGAGCATGCTGCACCGCAGGCCCAGCGTGTCGGCGCTCAGCCCCACCACCAGGCCCAGCGCCATGCCGGCCAGCTGCACCAGCGACAGCAGGAAGCCGGCCTGCAGCAGGGTCACGCCCAACTGCGCGCTCAGCACCGGCAAGGCCGGTGACAACTTGCCGACGTGCAGGGCCGCCGCCACACCGGCGGCGATCACGACCAGCGCGGGCTGGACGACCAGCCGGCCGCCATTGTGCACGGCGCTCACCATCGGCCTCGCCCGCTGCTCCGGGCCCTCATGCCCACAACCGCTTGCCGGTCAAGCGCTCGTGTTCACGGCCGGCAAAACGGTCCGTCATGCCGGCGATGTAGTCCGCGACCACGCGCAATACCGCGCTCGGGGCATCGGGTCGATCCAGGGCAGCGCGGGCCCGCGCCGCATGACCGGATTGCATCTCGGCCGGCGCCTGGCAGTAGCACGCGAACAGTTCCTGGATGACCTGACGGGCCAGCCCCGTGGTCTGCGTGACCTGCGGATGCCGATACAGATTCTGGAACAGGAACTTCTTCAACACCACGGAACGCTCGCGCATGTCGGCGCTGAAACACAGCAGGGACGGCAGGACGCGGGCCGCATCGGCGCTGTCGGGCTGGCTGCGTTCCAGCTCGGCACGTGTCGCATCGATCACGTCATAGACCTGGTCACTGAGCATGCGGCGGATGCTTTCGTAGAGCAGCCGGCGGCCGGCAGTCGCCTCGGCCAGTTGCGGATGATCGCGCAGGGCCTGCCGTCGCGTCTCTTCGAACAGCGGCACGGCCTGCAACTGCTCCAGCGTGATCAGACCGGAACGCACGCCGTCGTCGATGTCGTGGGCGTTGTAGGCGATCTCGTCGGCCAGGTTGCACAGCTGGGCTTCCAGGCTGGGCTGGGTGCGGGCCAGGAAACGCTGCCCCACCCCGCCAGGTTCGTCCCGTTCGAGCTGCTCGGCGTTGGCGCGCGAGCAGTGCTTGAGGATGCCCTCGCGGGTCTCGAAGGTCAGGTTCAGACCGTCGAACTCCGGGTAGCGCTCCTCCAGCTGGTCCACCACCCGCAGGCTCTGCAGGTTGTGCTCGAAACCGCCGTGTCCGGCCATGCACTCGTTGAGCGCGTCCTGTCCGACATGGCCGAAGGGCGTATGCCCCAGATCATGGGCCAGGGCAATGGCCTCGACCAGATCCTCGTTCAAACGCAGCGAGCGGGCGATCGAACGCCCGAGTTGCGCGACTTCCAGCGAATGGGTCAGGCGCGTGCGGAACAGATCCCCTTCGTGGTTGAGGAAGACCTGGGTCTTGTAGACCAGCCGGCGAAACGCGGTCGAATGGACGATGCGGTCGCGGTCGCGCTGGTATTCGGTGCGCGTGGGTGCCGCCACCTCCGGATGCCGGCGCCCACGCGTGCGCGCCGGATCACTGGCGTAGACAGCAAGCATCGATGACCTCGCGCACCAGCGCATCGGGCGCGCCGCGCACGCCGGCCTGCCCCGGCTTCTCGATCACGACAAAGCGGATCTCACCCGCCTCGGCCTTCTTGTCCACGCGCATGAGCGCCAGATAACGACCGGCGTTGTCTTGCGCATCCAGCTGGGGGCCGACAACAGGCAGGCCCGCCTGCTCGATCAGAACGCGCAGCCGCTGCACGAAAGCAGCGTCGACCAGGCCCAGGCGCTGCGACAACGTGGCCGCCATCACCATGCCGCAACCCACACCCTCGCCATGCAGCCAGTGGCCGTAACCCAGGCCAGCCTCGATGGCGTGGCCGAAGGTGTGACCGAAGTTCAGGATCGCCCGCAGGCCGGACTCCCGTTCGTCCTGCCCGACGACCAGGGCCTTGATCTCGCAGCTGCGGCGCACCGCATGGGCCAACGCGGCCGGCTCACGCGCCCGCAGCGCCTGCATGTTCTGTTCCAGCCAGTCCAGCAGTGCCATGTCCGCGATCGGGCCGTACTTGATGACCTCGGCCAGACCGGCGCTCAATTCCCGCTCGGGCAGGGTCTTGAGCGTATCGAGGTCGCATACCACCCGCTGGGGCTGGTAAAAGGCGCCGATCATGTTCTTGCCCAGAGGGTGGTTGATGGCGGTCTTGCCGCCGACGGAGGAATCCACCTGGGCCAGCAAGGTCGTCGGCACCTGGACAAAGGGCACCCCGCGCATATAGCTGGCGGCGGCAAAACCCGTCATGTCACCCACCACGCCGCCCCCGAGCGCAAACAGCACGGTCTTGCGATCGCAGGCCTGCGCGAGCAAGGCATCGAAGATCTGGTTCAGGGTCTGCCAGTCCTTGTATTCCTCGCCATCCGGCAGCGCCACCACGTGGACGCGCCCGTATTGCGCCTGCAGCACCGCTTGCAGCCGCTGCGCATAAAGCGGCGCCACCGTGGTGTTGGTCACGATCAGCGCCTGGCTCGCCCGCGGCAGACCTGCGAAGGTCTGCGCCTGATCCAGCAAGCCGCCGCCGATGAGGATGGGGTAGCTGCGTTCGCCCAGCTCGATGCGCACCTGGATCGGGGCGCAAGCCGATGCTTGATTCATATCTGCCATAGCCCTCAAGTTTAGGGCACTGGCCACGGCGGCGCGGCACAAGGCGTTTTCAGCCCCGCCGAGAGCTCAGTTCGGCGGCACGACGCCGGCCAGCTCCAGCTGCATGACGATCATGTTGACCAGCGTGGCCACGGACGGCCGCCCGGTCTCGATGACGAAGTGCGCTGTCTCCCGGTACAGCGGATCCCGTGCGGCGTAGAGGTCGCGCAAGCGCTGCAGCGGATCGCTGACCTGCAGCAGGGGGCGCTGGGTGTCGTGCCGCAAGCGGCGAAACAGCTCTTCCGGGGAGGACTTGAGATAGACCACCTTGCCGCGCTGGCGCAGGTGCTCACGGTTGGCCGCGCGCAACACGGCACCACCGCCGGTCGAAAGCACACCCGGTTGCTGCGTCAACTCGTCCAGAACCGATTCTTCAATGTCGCGAAAACGTTCCTCGCCTTCCCGCTCGAAGAACTCGCGGATCGGGCCGCCGATCCGCTGCTCGATGACCTGGTCCGAGTCGGTGAACGGCAGCTGCAGCCGCCGGGCGAGTTGGCGCCCGACGGTGGATTTGCCTGAGCCGGGCAGGCCGATCAGCGCGATCAAGGGATGCTGAAAGTCTTTGTCGACTGAATCCCCGAGGGCGAGGTTACCGTCACGGTCACCGAGGAGCCGGAGCAGGCGCTGCTGTTCAAGTTGATCTTGTGCGTAGACGGCCCCACCTGATTAAGCACCGACGCAGGACTCACGTTGACCAGCGCGCAGCTGGCAACAGCCGGCGGCGGCGGCGGCGTCACTGTCGCAGCCACGGAGGTGCCGCTCGCCATGCCCACCACGCTACCAGTTGCGCCATCGGCAACCACCACGCTGAACCCCGTGCCGTTGATCACGCCCGTCAGGGTGATGCTGGCACTCGCAGACGACAAACCGATACTCAACTGCTCGCGCACCAGGATGGTCGGGCTCCAGGCCCCGTCGCAGGTGCTCGTCACCGACAGCAGATTGGACGGACAGGCCACCGCCCCGGTGGCCGTCCCGATCTTCTGCTCCGTGGCTGCATCGTAAGACCCGTTGTGGTTGTCATCCCGGTAAGGCTGGCCCATGTCCGTGAAAGGCTCGCCGGCGTCGTAGACGTTGTTGCCGTTGTTGTCGATGTAACTCTCTTCACCGGTCATGTAGGCCAGGACGGTCACGACGCCGTCGACCGGCCGGGTTCCCAGGGTGGTATAGGTCACCGAGCAGGCCCCCGTGGCATCGGTGCTGCAGGAGCCGCCGATGCTACCGTAGCCGGTGGTAAAGGTCACGGCCGTATTGGCTGGCGGCGGGTTGCCCATGCTGTCGGCGGTGCGCACGGTGATCGTGGTCGTGACACCGTCCTTGTTGCGGCCTTCGAGGTTCAACTGAGTGGCGGCCAACGAGGTGCGAAACTGGCTGGGCATACCCGATGTCACCACAATATTGGACGAGGACGTGGTCATGGTGGGGACTGCCGTCAGGCTGGCCACCACGTTAACCGGCGTGGGCAGAGAGCCGGAGTTGATGATGGCCTTCGCCACGCCGTCGGCGGCACCGGTGGAGGCAGTGGTGGTGGTGAGGCCGCCGGTGAAACGCACCCCGGCGCTCTGGGAGGCGGCATCCAGGGTGAAGGTGACCGCCTGGGATCCCATGGGGGCGCCCGTGGCGTCGACCACCTTGTAGCTCAAGGTCGACTGCTTGGTCCCGGCCGGTGCGGTGGACACCACCAGGGTATTGGCGGTGGCCCCCGTGTACAGGATGTTGGAGGGCTGCACGGCCGTCACGGCCACGCTACCGCTCACCGAGGTGGCGCCGGAAGCACTGGCCGTGACGGTCACGTTCAAGCCGCCACAATTGCTTTCCGATTGCCAGTTCGCCGTGGCCACGCCGCCGGAGGTGGTGCTCACCGTGATCGAGCGGCTGGTCGGGGAGGTGAAGTAACCGCAGCTGGGCTGCAGCGTCACCGACACCTGCCCGGGCGCCGCCGCCACCCCATTCACGGTCACGGGCAGGCTCACCGCGGCGGTCTGCAGGGCGGTCACCGTTGCCGGTGTGATGGTCATCGTTCCCAGCGCCACGTTGGAGGCGCCGGTCATGTAGCCGACGCTCGAACTGACGGTCGTCCCGCCCATGGTCGAGGAGGCCGTCAGAATGGCCGTGCCAGTGGTCGTCAGGCTGGCGGGCTGGATACGCACCCAGGCGCGCCCGCTCGCGTCCGTCAGCCCCATGGCCGACGAGAGCGAGCCCACCGTGTTGTCGGTGGAAAAGGACACGATCTGATTAGGCATCGCCGCGCCGGTATCACCCAGGACCGTAGCCAGGGCGTAGTAGGTTGGCCCGCTGGAAATCAGGTTCTGGGCCAAGGGCGTGAACGCGCCGTCCGTGATGAACAGGGTCAGCGCGGCCGCACTCTGGGTGGTGCCTGGCGCAGTCGTCGGAGTCGCGGCAGTACAGGTATCCGTACCATTGACGGTGCCGGCACAACCACCACCGCCGCCGCAAGCCGCCAGCATGGCGGCGAGCGCCAGCATGGCCAAGAAACGGATCAATGTCTTCATTTTCTACCTCCGCGTTGACGGGAGTCCTACTTCTACCAATCAGTTGCCGGTGACCCGCTCGGCCAGCATCTTGGGCGTGATAAACACCAGCATCTCTTGCTTGTTGGCCACCTTGGACTTGGTCCTGAACAGGACACCCAGGCCCGGCAAATCGCCAAAGAACGGCACCTTGGTGACGTCTTCACGCTCCAGCTGCGTAAAGATACCGCCGATGACCACCGTGCCGCCGTTTTCCACCAGCACCTGAGTCTTCACGTGTTTGGTGTCGATGGCATAGCCGGCGGGGGTCGACTGCCCCACAGTGTCCTTGTTGATGTCGAGTTCCAGGATCACATTGCCTTCCGGCGTGATCTGCGGCGTGACTTCCAGCATCAGGTTGGCCTTGCGGAAGGCAATCGAGGTGGCGCCGCTGGCGCTGGCCACCTGGTAGGGCAGCTCGGTACCCTGCTCGATGACCGCCTTGACCTTGTCCGCGGTCACCACCCGCGGGCTCGACACCACCTTGCCCTTGCCGTCAGCTTCCAGCGCCGAGATTTCCAGGTTCAGGAACCGGTTGGCCGAAGCACTGAAGATGGATACCGCGAAAGTCGCGGGATTGAAACCGCCTTGGCCTTGCGCGGGCAGGTTGACGAAGTTGTTGGTCAGATCGACCGTACCGCCAGCGCCGGAGGTCGCCACCACGTTGCCGTAATTGGTACCCCACGCCACACTGTCCTGGCCGTTGACCTGGTAACCGCCGGTGCCGCCGCGCTGGGCGCGCAGGTCAGCGCCACCAAGCTTGACGCCCAGGGACTTGCCGAAGGTATCCGAAGCCTCGACGATCCGCGCTTCGATCAACACCTGCCGTACCGGGATGTCAAGTTTGGCAATCAGGTCCTGAACCTGCTCCAGCTTGCTGCCGATGTCGGTCACGAACAACTGGTTGGTACGGGGTTCGGCGATGGCGCTGCCGCGCAGACTCAGGATGCGCGCACTTGCTGCTCCCGCGCCGCCAGCAGCGGGCGCCGGTGCCGGCCCCGCTCCGGCGCCCACGCCCATCAGCTGCCGGGCCACGTCAATGGCCTTGGCATAGTTGAGCTGGAACGACTGGGTGCGTACCGGCTCCAGGCTTTCAATGGCGGCGTTGGCCTCCCGTTCGAGCTTCTCCTTGGCCAGGATCTCATCCTTCGGGGCGATCCACAGCACATTGCCGTTCTTGCGCAGGCCCAGCCCCTTGGAATGCAGGATGATGTCCAGCGCCTGATCCCAGGGCACATCCTGCAGACGCAAGGTCACGTTGCCGGTGACCGAGTCCGACGTGACGACGTTGAAATTCGTGAAGTCAGCGATCACCTGCAAGAGAGCGCGGATTTCGATGTTCTGGAAGTTCAGCGACAGCTTCTGGCCGTTGTAGCCGGGCCCTTGCGTGAGCTTGGTCGGATCGACCCGCTGAGGCTTGATCTCGACTACCAGTTGCTCGTCGCTCTGGTAGGCACTGTGTTCCCAGGCACCCTTGGGCTCGATCACCATACGCACCCGGTCCCCGGTCTGGAAGGTCGTCACCGTCTGCACCGGCGTGCCGAAGTCGGCGACATCCAGCTTGCGCCGCAGGCCCTCCGGAAGATTGGACTTCATGAACTCGACAACCAGGGACTGGCCGCTTTGGCGTATATCCACACCGACCTGACTGTTCGGCAAGGTCACGACCACACGCCCGGAGCCATTCACGCCACGGCGGAAATCCACGTCCTTGAGCGGCAGGGTGTCACGATTCCGATTCTCGGCAAAGGTAGCCGGCGCGGCGGGCGCCGTCGTGGCGGCCACGGGGTCGAGGGTCACGAGCAGCGACTTGCCCTGCAGCTGCGCCTTGTAGTTGGTCGCCTGCTTGAGGTTGATGACGACACGCGTGCGGTCGCCGGCCGGGATCAGGTTGACGGAGCGCAGATTGCCCTGGTTGATCTCGACGGTGGAGCGCCCCATCGCATTGCCCACGCCGGCAAAGTCCAGCGCGATCTTGGCGGGTGCCTTGATGGAAAAGCCATTGGGCATGGCCGTCAAGGCACGTGAAAGGTCGATCTTGACCACCTCGGCCCCGCCTTGCAGGGAGCCGCTCACGCTTTCGATGATGGTCTGGCCGCCATCACCACCGGCAGCCGCACCTCCCTGGGCCTGTACGGCCCCCCCCAGCAAAGCGAGCAACACGCCCGCCGCCGCACGCGACCACAGCACGCAGAATGCCCGTTCAATCCGACTTTTCATTTGTTTCTCTCCTGCAGCTGCAACGTGGCTGGACGCTCGATCCACTCACCCACTGCGTCTTGCACAATTTCCCGCAACGTGACCTCGGTCTCAGTGATCTTGGTCACGCGGCCATAGTTCGTTCCCAGATGGTTTCCGAGCCGGACCTGATACAGCAGCTTGTCGACCCTGATCAGGGCCGCCGGCTGGCCCGTCTGGATCAGGCTGCCCACCATGGCCATCGTGTCCAGCGGGAAGGATTCCAGTTCCTCCTTGCGACGGGCGAGTTCCGGTGCAATCAGGGCACTGGTGGTGGAGGCCTGCGGAGCCTTGTCACGCTTGAGCGCCGCCGCGAGCTTATCCAGACTGAACGGGTCCACCGCAGCCCCGTCGGCATAACTCTCGGGCCGGAACGGCTTGGGCTCAGCAATGGGCGGCACGCGCGGGCGCATCTGGCTGCGCTGCTCGGCCATCCAGCCACGCAATTCATCCTCGCTCGACGAGCCGCAGCCCGCCAGAACAAGCGTCGCCAACAGAGGCATGGCCCAGGGCATGAGTTTCATTTCTTGCCTCCGGGAGCCTTGCGCTGGGCGGCGACTTCATCCTTGTCCAGATAACGGAAAGTCTTGGCGGTGGCGTCCATCGCAAGATTTCCCCCGTCCTTCCCGTCCTTGCCAGCCGGCGTCACCGCAACATTGTTGAGCGTCACGATGCGGGAAAGCTGGGCAATATCGGCGGCAAATGAGCCCATGTCGTGGTAGCGGCCCGTCACCTTGATCGCAATGGGCAACTCGGCATAGTAATCTCGGACCACCACCTGTCCCGGGCGGAACAACTCGAACTGTAGACTGCGGCCCAGGCCCGCCTGGTTGATGTCCGACAACAGGGCATCCATTTCCGCCTTGCTGGGCAACTGCTTCTCCAGCTGCGTCACATACTGCAGCACCTGTTCGCGCTGCTTGAGCAGGGCGTCCAGATTGATGGCCTTGGCCAGCTTGGTCTTGTATTCCTCGCGCAGGGTGACTTCCTTGTTGCGCGCCTCGGTCAGGATGTCGTCTTCGCCGCTGAGCCACAGAAACCACAGCGCGACGACCACCACCACAGTGACCGCGAGGAACAGGCCGTACCGCGGCAAGGCCGGCCAGACCACCGGGTTGCGCGGATCCAGATTGCTGAACTGGGACTGGAGCGCTACCTTGAGCTGCTCGAATTTCAGGGAGAGTGCGGAGGTGCTTGCCATGTCGGACTCGTTATTGCTTGGCAGGCATGGAGGCGCTTGCTTGCGGCGCGGCGGCCGTTCCGGCCGCGACCGGCGCCTTCTGGACTTCGCTGGCGCGCAGCATGCGCACCCGCATCGTGAAACTGAAGACCCGACGCTGCTCCTTGCTGCTCAGAGCCACACTCGTGGCACGGATTTCCACCAGTTCGGGCTTGGTGAGCCACGGCGAGTGGTAGGCCAGGTTGCGCAACAACTCCGAGATACGCTCCTGCGACTGCGCTGTTCCCAGCAAAGTCACCAGCTGCGCATCCTGCTTCATGCTGGTGAGATAAGTTCCTTCCGGGAACTGGCGGGTCAACTCGGTCAGCAGGTGTACCGGCATGTTGCGGTCCGCCTGCAGGTTCTCAACGGCCTGCTGACGCGCCCGCAGGGCAGCGATCTCCGCCTCTAGCGCCGCGATGTCCTTGATCTGCTCGTCCAGCTTCTTGATTTCCTGGGTCAGGACCGTATTCAGGTGCTCCTGGGACGCGAGTTGCCCCTGGATCCAGAGGTAGATGACTCCAGCAATCAGGCCCCCGGCCAGGGCCGAAGACGCGAGCGAGACATTAAAAATATCCTGTCGCTTCTTGCGCGCCGCCTCTCTATGGGGCAGCAGGTTGATCAGAATCACTGCAGGAACCTCCGCATGGCCAAGCCACAGGATGTCAGATAGGACGGCGCCTCGCGCGTCATCTTCTTCAGGCGCACCCCATCTCCGATCTCCATGCCTTCAAATGGATTGACCAGACTGCAGGGGAAGGTGATCTGCTGCGTCACGGCGTCGGTCAGGCCCGGCAAGGCGGCCGCGCCGCCCGCCAGCATGATGTAGTCGACCTTGTGATGCGGCGTACTGGTGAAGAAGAACTGCAGCGCGCGGCCGATCTCCTGCACCATGCTCTCGATGAAGGGCCGCAACACGCTGCTCTCGTAGTCCTCCGGCAGGTCGCCACTGCGCTTCTTGGCCTCGGCCTCTTCCAGCGAAAAACCGTACTGGCGCACAATGAGCTGGGTCAGCTGGGCGCCGCCGAAAGCCTGGTCGCGTTCGTACAGCACTTCATCGTCGCGGATGACCTGCATGCTGGTGGTCAAGGCACCAACCTCGAACAGCGCCACGATGGCGCCTTTGCCCTGCTCGGGCAGCGCCTCGATCAGACGCTTGGCCGCCAGCCGCGACGCGTACGACTCGACATCCACGATCACGGGCTTCAGGCCCGCCGACTCCGCCAGACCCTGGATATCCTGGACCTTCTCCCGCCGGGATGCGGCGATCAACACGTCAACGTCCCCGGCGGACGACGCGCTCGGGCCGATGACACAGAAGTCCAGACTGACTTCTTCCAGCGGGAAAGGGATGTACTGGTTGGCCTCGGCCTCCACCTGCATTTCCAGCTCGTTCTCGCTCATGCCGCCCGGCAGCACGATCTTCTTGGTGATCACGGCCGACGGTGGGAGCGCCATGGCCACGTTCTTGGTCCGGGTGCCGCTCTTCTTGACCAGGCGACGCACCGCTTCCGCAACCTCATCGAATTTCTCGATGTTGCCGTCGGTGATCCAGCCACGCTCCAGCGGCTCGATCGCACAGCGATCGAGCACGTACTGACCGGCCTTGTTTTTGCTCAACTCGACCAGCTTGACACTGGAAGAGCTGACATCCAGACCCAACATAGGCTCAGACTGGCGTTTGAACAACGACCCCAAAGAGATCAAGAGCATCCCCTGAAAGAAACGGCACAGGACCGGAAAACTTAAGAATTCACTTCAATGCTAGCAGTAAGGTCCTTGTCCCGCAAAGGTTTTTCCCGGGTATCGAGTCATTCGGCGTTGTCAAAAGCAGACGCTTTGTATCCGATTGAAACGAGGTCCTCGCGCTGCCCGCAGCCACCGCCGCGTACCGCACAGACTGACACACGAACCGTGCCGAACCGCGGCATAGTCAGATTTTTATAATGACGACGCGCAGTTACAAAGATTTTATGCCGCCCGATTCCAACCCTGACACTTCTTCCAACCATTCCGGCGTGAAATCTCTGCGCTCCCCGACGACACGCAAGCTGTTGCGCATTGGGCTATGGACAGGCGGCACAATGCTTGCCGCCCTGGCCGCCTTGTTCATCACGGTGGCGATTGCGATGGCCGTCGCCTATCCCAATCTGCCCGACATTTCCGACCTCTCCGTATACCGGCCCAAGCTGCCGCTGCGGGTCTTTTCTGCCGAGGGCGAACTGCTCGGCGAGTTCGGTGAAGAGCGCCGCAACTTCACGCCCATCAAGGAAATTCCCCAGGTCCTGACCGACGCGGTGCTGGCCATCGAAGACTCACGCTTCTTTCAACATAGCGGCGTGGACTACCTGGGCGTCATCCGGGCGGGCCTGGCCAACGTCGGCAAGGCCAAGAGCCAGGGCGCTTCCACCATCACGATGCAGGTGGCGCGCAATGTCTATCTGTCCTCGGAGAAAACCTTCACCCGCAAGATCTACGAAATCCTGCTGACCTTCAAGCTGGAGCATCTGCTCAGCAAGGACCAGATCCTCGAGATCTACCTGAACCAGATCTATCTGGGCCAGCGGGCCTACGGCTTCGCCGCGGCTGCGGAAACCTATTTCGGCAAGCCTCTCAAGAACATCAGCATCGCCGAAGCCGCCATGCTGGCAGGCCTGCCCAAGGCACCATCGGCGTACAACCCGATCAACAACCCGAAACGCGCCCGCACGCGCCAGCTCTACATCATCGATCGCATGCTCGAGCACGGTTTCATCACCGCGCCGGAAGCCGCCACCGCCAAACAGCAGGAACTCAGAATCAAGTCTGGCAGCGGCGGCGGCAACGGGCCCTCGCGCGGTCATGCCGGCTTCGTGGCGGAGATGGCGCGCCAGCTGATCTTTGCCCAGTATGGCGAAGAGGCCTACACACGGGGCCTGAATGTCTACACCACGGTGCGCGCCAGCGACCAGGACGTCGCCTACAAGGCCCTGCGCCAGGGCATCATGGACTTCGAGCGCCGCCAGCCCTACCGGGGGCCGGAGAAGTTCATCACCCTGCCCGACCAGGGCCCCGAGCTGGACGACGCCATCGATGAAGCCCTGGACGAACATCCCGACAACGGCAATCTGCTGGCGGTCGTCGTCCTGGAGGCCGGTGCACGCAAGGTCGTGGCGGCCCGACGCGGCGGCGAGTTGATAGAGATCGCGGGCGACGGCCTGCGGATCGCGCAAGCAGGCCTGCAGCCGCGCGCGGCGCCAAAAATCAAGATACGCCGCGGCGCCGTCATCCGGGTCATGCTGACCCCCAAGAACAACTGGGAGATTCTCCAGCAGCCGGAAGTGGAAGGCGCCTTTGTCTCCCTGGACCCGCGCAATGGCGCCATCAAGGCGCTGGTGGGCGGTTTCGATTTCGACAAGAACAAGTTCAACCATGTGACGCAGGCCTGGCGGCAACCCGGCTCCAGCTTCAAGCCTTTCATCTACTCGGCTGCGCTGGAGAAGGGATTCACCCCGGCCACCGTGGTCAACGATGCGCCGCTGTTCTTCGAACCCGAGCTGACGGGCGGCCAGCCCTGGGAACCGAAGAACTACGACGGCTCCTTCGAAGGGCCCATGCCGCTGCGCCGGGGCCTGGCGAAGTCCAAGAACATGATCTCGATCCGCGTGCTCGACGCCATCGGCGCGCGTTACGCCCAGGAGTGGATCAGCCAGTTCGGCTTCGACGCCGAAAAGCACCCGCCCTACCTGACCATGGCGCTGGGCGCCGGGTCGGTCACCCCGATGCAAATGGCCACTGGTTACTCGGTCTTCGCCAATGGCGGCTATCGCATCAACCCCTGGCTCATCACCAAGATCACCGAGCAAAAAGGCAAGGTCCTGGCCCAGGCCAGTCCCGTGGTGCTGGACGAGTCCATGCGCGCGATCGACGCGCGCAACGCCTTTGTCATGTCGACCCTGCTGCAGGAGGTGACACGCTCCGGCACCGCGGCACGCGCGCAGGCCACGCTCAAGCGAGCCGACATCTACGGCAAGACCGGCACCACCAACGACTCGATGGATGCCTGGTTTGCCGGTTTCCACCCCACCCTCACGGCCATCACCTGGATCGGTTATGACACCCCACGCAAGCTGGGCGACAGGGAAACCGGCGGCGGCCTGAGCCTGCCGGTCTGGATCAGCTACATGGAGCATGCCCTGCGGGATGTCCCGATCCTGGAGCTCGCACCACCCGAGGGCGTGGTGCAAGCCGGCATCGACTGGATGTACAGCGAACACGCCAAGGACGGCGGCGTGCTGTCGCTGGGATTGGATGACACAACCGTGGCGCCGCCCCCGGCGCCGCCCAAGGATGTCCCGACCACCGGCCCGTCGCCGTCGCCGTCGCCGTCGCCGGCCCCGGCTCCCGCCACGCCGGCCTCCGCGCCGGCTGCCGAGGAGAGGCTGAAGATCCTCGACCTGTTCAAGTACTAGTGAGCGCGGCGCCGCTCAGGCGGCGAACCGCAGCGCCGTGCCAGCCTGTGCGCTGGCATCGCGCGACAGGCTGGCAAAGAACTCGCCCTGCCCTTTGGTGTCCTGCCATTGCCGGCCGTCGAACTTGTAGTGATAACCGCCCGAGCGGGCCGCCAGCCAGATCTCGTGCAGGGGCTTTTGCAGGTTCACCACGATCTGGCTGCGATCCCGGAACACCAGGGTCACCATGCCGCCGACGCGCTGATTGTCGATGTCGACGTCGCTCGTCTCGTTGATGCGGTCGCAACTGGCCTCGATGGCCCGCAAAACAGCTTCGGCGCGATCCATGAATTCGGTGTCGGTCATTACAATTCCGTGATGTTGCAATTCAGGCGAATTCTAGTCAGCACCATAAGCCATGCCGCGTTTGCTGTCATAGCCGGCGGCGCCTTGCTGGGCCTGATCGGCTGCGGCCAGACCGGCGCGCTCTACCTGCCCGCCGAGCCGGCGGCGGCGAATCGCGCCACCCTGCCGCAGTCGCTGTGGCCGGTGATGCCCGACAAGAAGACTGACACGCCAGCCAGCCCGGCGCCGGCCCCTGTGCCGGCCCCCATTCCCGCCAACGCTCCTCCTGCCCAATGACCGCCAAGCCACTCCCGGGTCAGCCCCATTTCGCCTACCGGGGCGAAGAACTGTACGTCGAGGACCTGCGACTGGACGATCTGGCGCGCCAGCACGGCACGCCCTTGTTCGTCTACTCCAAGGCCGCCATGCTGGCGGCGCTGGCGGCCTACCAGCGCGGCTTTGCCGGGCGTCGGGCGCAGATCTGCTACGCCATGAAGGCCAATTCCTCGCTGGCGGTGCTGCAAGTGTTCGCGCGGGCCGGTTGCGGCTTCGACATCGTCTCGGGCGGTGAACTGGAGCGCGTGCTGGCCGCCGGCGGCGACGTGGCCAAGGTGATCTTCTCCGGCGTCGGCAAGACCCGGGCCGAGATGCGCCGCGCGCTCGATGCCGGCATCGGCTGCTTCAACGTGGAGAGCGAAGCGGAACTCGAGGTGCTCAACGAGGTGGCGCTGGCCGCCGGCCGCCGCGCGCCGGTCAGCATCCGCGTCAATCCCAACGTCGACGCCAAGACCCACCCCTACATCTCGACCGGTCTGAAAGGCAACAAGTTCGGCATCGCCCACGAGCGCACGCTGGCCACCTATCAGCGCGCCGCCGCCCTGCCCGGCCTGCAAGTGGTCGGCATCGACTGCCACATCGGCTCGCAGATCACCCAGGAGGCGCCCTACCTCGACGCCATGGACCGCGTGCTGGATCTGGTCCAGGCGATCGAGGCCGCCGGCATCCCCCTGCACCACATCGACTTCGGCGGCGGCCTGGGCATCGACTACAACGGCGACACGCCGCCGCCGGCCGATGCCCTGTGGGCCAAGCTGCTGGCCAAGCTGGATGCGCGCGGTTATGGCCAGCGCCAGCTCATGATCGAACCGGGGCGCTCGCTGGTGGGCAATGCCGGCGTCTGCCTGACCGAGGTGCTCTATCTCAAGCCCGGCGAGCAGAAGAATTTCTGCATCGTCGATGCGGCCATGAACGACCTGCCGCGCCCGGCCATGTACGAGGCCTACCACCAGATCGTGCCGCTGGCGCCCCGCGCCGGCAAGGCCGGCCTGTGGGACGTGGTCGGCCCGGTGTGCGAGAGCGGCGACTGGCTGGGCCGCGACCGCGCCCTCCATGTGCAGCCCGGTGACCGGCTGGCGGTGCTGTCGGCCGGCGCCTACTGCATGAGCATGGCCAGCAACTACAACACGCGCGGCCGGGCCGCCGAGATTCTGGTTGATGGCGACCAAGCCCATCTGATCCGCCGCCGGGAGACGCCGGCCGACACCTTCCAGCTGGAAAAGCTGCTCTGATTTATGTCACGCTTTCCGCTGATTTGACTTGCGTCAAATCAGCGGAAAAAGGCCCTGCCACGGTAAAATGACGTACACATGTCATTGAAAGGCACCCTTCGTGTCGATAGAACTTTACCGTGACTCAAATCACGTCTGCTTGATGTTCACCGATCTGGTGGATGAGGACGGCAATGCCGTCCAGGCCAACCAATTCCTGATCGTTGACCATGATCACGGTGCCATCATCGATCCGGGCGGCAATCTGGCCTTTAACGAACTGCTGCTGACCACCTCGCGCTTCTTCACGCCCCAGCACCTGTCGTATCTGATCGCCTCGCACGCCGACCCGGACATCATCGCCTCGCTCGATCGCTGGCTGACGTCGACCCCGGCCCAGCTGGTGATTTCGCGCATCTGGGAACGTTTCGTCCCCCACTTCACCAAGGCCGGCAAGACCGGCGGGCGCATCATCGGCGTGCCGGATGCCGGCGGCATCCTGCCGCTGGGCCGCAGCGAGCTGCATGTGCTGCCCGCACACTTCATGCATTCCGAAGGCAACTTCCACTTCTACGACCCGATCAGCAAGATCCTGTTCACCGGCGACCTGGGCGTGTCGATGATGTCGGGTCAGCAGGCGCAAAAGCCCGTGACGGACTTCAAGTCCCACGTGCCGTTGATGGAAGGTTTCCACCGCCGCTACATGGTCTCCAACAAGATCCTGCGTCTTTGGGTGGCCATGGCGCGCAAGCTCGACATCTCCATGCTGGTGCCGCAACACGGGGCGCCGCTGGCGGGGGCCGCCATCCCGGCCTTCTTCGACTGGATCGAGAACCTGCAGTGCGGCATCGACCTGTTCGACGACCGCATGTACCAGCTACCGCGGGGCATGATCTCCGCCCAGGCGACCAACAGCCGCCCCGGCACGCTGGCCTGACAGGGCACGCCACAAGCGCCAGCCCAGCAGGCTGGCGAGCACGCTCGCGTAGACCAGCACCTCGGCAAAGTCGTTCTTGCCGGAGCGCATCCAGAAGAAGTGCAGCACGGCCAGCACCGCCACGGCGTAGACCAGGCGGTGCAGGGCCTGCCAGCGCGCCGCGCCCAGCCAGCGTATGGCCCGGTTCCAGGACGTGAGCGCCAGCGGCGTCAGCAACAGCAGGGCCGTAAAACCCACCAGGATGAACGGCCGCTTGGCGATGTCCCGCGCCAGCTCATCGAGCTCGAAGCCCATGTCGAACCAGGCGTAGCACAGAAGGTGCAGCACGGCATAGAAGTAGACATACAGGCCCAGCAGGCGGCGCAGCCGCGCCAGCGCCGACAGTTTGAACTGGACGCGCAAGGGCGTGACCGCCAGCACGCCACACAGCAGGCGCAGGGTCCAGTCGCCGGTGGAGCGTGTCAGCGCCTCGGCCGGGTTGGCCCCGAGCTGATCCGTCGCCGCCGCAAGAACCAGCCAGAGAGCCGGTAGCAGACAGGCGACAAACGCCACGGGCTTGGCGGCCGGGCTGAGCAGGGCGCGGTTCATGCGCAAGGCCGCGGTCACCCGGGCTCAATAGTATTTTTTCAGGTCCATGCCGGCGTACAGCTGGCCGACCTGGGCTTCGTAGCCGTTGAACATCAAGGTCTTGCGCCGCTTGGCGAACAGACCATCCTCGCCGATGCGCCGCTCGGTGGCCTGGCTCCAGCGCGGGTGGTCGACCTGCGGATTGACGTTGGAATAGAAGCCGTATTCGCGCGGCGCCGCCAGGTTCCACGCGGTGGCCGGCTGCTGGTCGGTAAAACGGATCTTCACCAGGCTCTTGCCGCTCTTGAAGCCGTATTTCCACGGCACGACCAGCCGCAGCGGCGCCCCGTTCTGCTTGGGCAGCATCTCGCCGTACATTCCGAAGGCCAGCAGTGTCAGCGGATGCATGGCCTCGTCCATGCGCAGGCCTTCCACATAGGGCCAGTCCAGCACGCTGGAGCCGACATATGGCATGGTCTTGCGGTCGGCCAGGGTCACGAACTCGACGTACTTCGCCGTGCCCAGCGGCTCCACCTTCCTGATCAGCTCAGCGAGCGAATACCCGACCCAGGGGATCACCATGGACCAGCCCTCGACACAGCGTAGACGGTAGATGCGCTCCTCCAGCGCCGACAGCTTGAGCAGGTCTTCCAGCGCATAGTTGCCCGGCTTCTTCACCAGCCCCTCGATGCTCACCGTCCAGGGCGCGGTCTTGAGCGTATGTGCATTGCGCGCCGGGTCGCTCTTGTCGAGACCGAATTCGTAGAAGTTGTTGTAGCCGCTGGCGTCCTTGAAGTCGGTCGGCTTCTCCGGGGTCGTGGCCCCGCTCACCGCCGACGTCTGGCCGACGAGCCGGGTGCCGCGCGCGGGCATCTGCGCCCGGGCATCGCGCGCCGCCCAGCCGGCCAGCATCGCGCCGGCCGCCCCGCCGGCCATCAGCCGCAGCAGTTGGCGGCGGTCCTGATAGACACCTTGCGGTGTGATCTCGCTGGGAAACGGATGGGCCAGGCCATCGTCACGGGTCTTGATCAACATGGTGCGATCCTCCTAGGAACTCAGTCGCGGGAGCGGCACCATTCTTACAAAGCGCCGGCCGGCCCGGTGCCGGCCGGCGGCAAAGCCCTACAGGGTGCCGTAGCTGTGCAGGCCGCTCAGGAACATGTTGACGCCGATGAAGGCGAAGGTGGTCACCCCCAGGCCGGCCAGCGCCCACCAGGACGCCACCGTGCCACGCAGGCCCTTCATCAGGCGCATGTGCAACCAAGCCGCATAGTTGAGCCAGACGATCAGGGCCCAGGTTTCCTTGGGGTCCCAACTCCAGTACCCCCCCCAAGCCTCGGCCGCCCACAACGCGCCCAGCACGGTGGCGATGGTGAAGAAGGCAAAACCGACCGCGATGGATTTGTACATCACGTCGTCCAGCACCTCCAGGGCGGGCAGACGCTCGGCGATGCGCCGGCGGCCCAGCAGGATGCCGCCGACGATGAGCGTGGCGATGATGAAGTAACCCAGCCAGTAGCTGCCGCCGGCGACGGCCGAACTCTGGCGGAAGGCCAGCGGCACGAAGCACAGGATGATGCCGAAGATCCACAGCGGCGCCAGCTTGTGCCAGCGTGTCTCCTGGGCCTGGCTCTTGATCAGATAGGCAAAGGCCACCATGGCCGCCAGCGCAAAAGTGCCATAGCCGACGAAGTTGGCGGGCACGTGCAGCTTCATCCACCAGCTCTTGAGCGCCGGCACCAGCGGCTGGATCTCGTGCGCCTCGCGCACCACGGTGTACCAGAGCAGGAAACCCACCGCCGCGCTGACCACCAGCATGACAAAGGCGCCCATGCTGCGGGTAGCGTACTGCTGCTCGAAATACAGGTAGAACAGCGCCGTCATCCAGCAGAACAGCACGAAGACCTCGTACAGGTTGCTGACCGGGATGTGGCCGATGTCCGGACCCAGCAGGTAGCTCTCGTACCAGCGCACCAGGGTGCCGATCAGCGCCATGGCCACCGCCACCCAGGCCAGGCGCGAACCGATCAGCTCCATCGTCGCGCTCTGCTGCTTGCCGAACATGCCGATCCAGTAGAACACCGTGCTCATGAAGAACAGCACGCTCATCCACAGGATGGCCGACTGGCTCGACAACAGGTACTTGAGCCAGAACACGCTCTCGGCGCGCGCCAGCTGCCCCTGGTAGGACACGATGCCCAACAGCGCGAAGAGCGCCACCAGCAGTGTCAGCGCGCGCAGCGGGCGCCAGAACCAGCCCAGCGCCACCACCGAGGGCATGGCCAGCAGCAGGATGCCCTTCTCGTAGACATCCATGGCCTGATGGTAGTTGGCGTAGGCGTACAGGCCGCCCACGACCATGAGCACGGCAAACACCCAGTCGAAGGCATTGCGCTTGGCAAAGTAGCCCTCGTTGAGGGTCAAGGTGGTGGTGGCGGTATTCATGGATTACTCCTAGGGGCAGGGGCACACTGATTTCTCAAGTGCGAACCGGGTGAAAACGGCGCCAATCTAGGCGCGCGACGAAGCCCAGGCTGGCCGCCTGGGCGAGGAGTGCAACAACGAGTGGCGCCGTTTTCACCCGGTTCCCTTCGGGTTGCGGCCAAAAAAGCCATGCGGGGTGTTGCGCGGACTTGCCGGGGGCCTACCCCGGCGGCGTCCACGCGCCTACCGCATGACTTTTTTGATCCGCAACGCATCTTGAGAAATCAGTGTGCCCCTGCCCCCAACAGCTTCTCGCGCAGCTGCTCGAATTCGCGATCGGCATCCAGGGTCTTGCGGTTGGACGACAGGGCCATGCTGGCCTGCGCGCCGGCGCCTTGCGGCACCAGCCAGATCCACAGGCGGCGTTCCCGCACGTAGAGCATGGCGAACACCCCCAGGATCAGCAAGGCACAGCCCAGGTAGACGATGGTCTTGCCCGGGGCGCGCGCCACCTGGAACACGCTGGCCTGCACCTGCTTGAAGTCGCTCAGCTGCAGGGCCATGGGGGCCGGGTAGAAATAGGCATCGCTGAGCGCCAGCACCGCCTGCGTCATGAAGGCCTGCGCCTGTTCGTCGGACGCCAGCGGCTTGAGGCCGGCCCGCTCGCGCCCCACCTGCAGCAGCTCGAACAGGGCACCGTTGAGGATGCGCACCAGCATCTCGCCGGCGCGGGCACGCTCGGCCTCGGGCACGTTGTTTTCCATGAAGTCGGCCACCGCCTGCAGACCGCCCGGCGCCTTGCTGCCCGGCACCGGCTCGGCGCCCGAGAACAGCAGCAGCGCGCGCAGCGCCGAAGCGCTGAGCTGCGGCAGCAGCTCCTTGCGGGCCGGGTCGACCACCCGTGCCGCGTAGCGGCGCACGGCCAGCGCCCGCAGGGCCGGATCGGCCAGCGCGGCGCGCAGGCGGAAGAACTCGTCGGTCGAGCCCTGGGCATCGGCCGGCACGCGCAGGTAGCGGAAGGGCTCGGCCGGCGTCTCGCGCATGCCCAGCAGGAACACCGGCACGCCGTCGCCCAACTCGATCGGCAACATGTAGTTGTGGAACTCGCGCGCCTGGCCGGCTTCGTCGCGCAGCTTGTAGGTCACACTGGGGCCGACGTTGCGCTGGGTCTTTTTCGCGTCGTGTTTGTTGGCCGCGCCCAGCTGCTTGTCCAGCGAGGCGCGCAGATCGACCTTGCGCACATCCACTTCCGTGGGGCCGTTGCCCGTGAAGTTCTCGACGTTGATGACACGCAGGCCGGTGTATTCCAGTGTCAGCGTCTCGTTGCCGCGACTCAGCCGGGTGGAACTGCCGATCACGCCTTCGACCTCGAAGGGTTGGGTGGCCGCGTTCATGGGCAGTGCCTTCAGGCGCACCGTCGAGCCGCCATCGTCGAAGCTGGACTGGTAGATCTCGATGCCCTTGTAGCTGGCCGGGTGGTTGACCTCGACACGCGCTTCCGTCTTCTCGCCGGTGGCCTTGTCGTGGATCACGATCTCGCTGGCAAACAGCTTGGGCATGCCGGTCGAATAGTGTTCGACGATGAACTTCTTCAACTCGATGGCGAAGGGCAGCTGCTGCAACAGGATGCCGTCGGACTGGTTGAGGATGGCCGTGCTCGATTGCGTACCTTCGGCCACCACCAGGTTGCCGCGGAAGGTCGGGTTGCGCTCGCTCAGCCAGTGCTCGGGCTTCACGTCGGCGATCAGGCCGCCGCCCTGGTAAGGCGTCTTGCCGCCCCACCACATCTGGGCCCGCACGATCAGGTCGCCGTCGAGCAGACCGCCCAGGCAGACCAGCACGATGGCGCTGTGCGCCGCGAGGTAGCCCAGCTTGTTGGCTGCGCCGGTCTTGGCGGCCACCATCCAGCCCGTCCCCGCCGCCGTCTCGCGCTGCTGCAGCCGGACCTTCCAGCCACCGGTGGCCAGCAGGCGGCCGAGGCGCTGCGCCGCGCTCTCGGGCGCTTCAGCCAGTGTCGCCTGCGCGCGGTGATGAAAGGCCTGCAAGGCCTGCTCACGGATGTTTTCCTTGTAGGTCTTGAGGTCGACCAGGATCTTGGGCGTGTTGCGGGCGATGCACAGGGTGGTGCTGGTCACCAGGAAAGCCAGGATCAGCAGGAACCACCAGGCGCTGTAGACCGCGTAGAGGTCCAGCTTGCCGAACACCTCGGCCCAGAAGGGGCCGAACTGGTTGATGTAGTTGTTCAGCGGTTCATGCTGCTTGAGCACGGTGCCGATGACCGAGGCGATGCAGATCACCGTCAGCAGCGAGATGGCAAAACGCATCGACGACAGCAACTCCACGGCTCCGCGCAGCGTGCGGGAGGATGCAGGCAGTTCCAGGCCCTGGGTGGAGATGGTCATGGCTGTGGCGGGTAATGAAGCGCTATCAACGAAAAAGGCGGGTCTTCATGCAAAGACCCGCCTGGGTAGGAGTGCCTGGGGACTGCAAGGTTCCGTGGGCGGGCGTCCAGCCGGCATTCTGAACCAAACATCAACCGTCACTTATTCCTGCCCGGATAAACCGGGCAAGACACTGGTGTATTCCGTCAGCGCAGCCCGGCCACGTAGTCGGACACCGCCTTGATCTCGCGATCGTTCATCTTGGCCGCCACCTGGGTCATCTGCAGGCTGTTACCACGGGCGCCGTCACGGAAGGCCACCAACTGGACCGTCGCGTAGTCGGCATGCTGGCCGCTCAGACGCGGGTACTGAGCCGGAATGCCGGCGCCGTTGGGGCTGTGGCAACCGGCGCAGGCCGCGATCTGGCGATCCGGGATGCCACCGCGATAGATGCGCTCACCCAGGGCCACCAGGTCCTTGTCCTTGGCGAAACCGGTCTTGGGCTTCTGGGCCGCCAGCCAGGCGCCGACGTTTTTCATGTCCTCGTCGCTGAGCACGGCGGCAAAGCCCATCATCACGGCGCTGTTGCGCTTGCCGGCCTTGAAATCCTGCAACTGCTTGACCAGGTAGGCCGGGTGCTGGCCCGCCAGCTTGGGGTTGGCCGGGATGGCCGAATTGCCGTCGGCGCCGTGACAGGCGGCGCAGATCGCCGTGTACTTGGCCTCACCCTTGGCCAGATCGGCCTTGGCCGGTGCCTTGGTGTCCTGGGCGGCAGCATAAACAGGCGCTGCCAGCACGGCAGCCATCATCAGGTGAGCAAGCAACTTCATGGTAGTTCGTGTGTAGTTGGAGCAAAACGGCTCGATTCTACAATGCGGGACTAGGCACTCCTCCATTCATCATGACCCCCCCCACCAAAACAGCCACCAAGCCACACCGTGGGGCCCCAACGTCCACGCCCGCCAGTCCCCAGGCCGTCCAGGCCCTGGGCTGGTTGCATACCGCCCGTTTCCTGACGACCGCGCCCGAGCTGCACTTCCTGCCCGCCCTCGACGTGCCGGAAATCGCCTTCGTCGGCCGCTCCAATGCCGGCAAGTCGACCTGCATCAATACCCTGACCCAGCAGAACCAGCTGGCCTTCGCCTCCAAGAAACCCGGTCGGACCCAGCACATCAACCTGTTCGCCCTGGGCAAACAAGGCGTGACGGACGCGGTGCTGGCCGACCTGCCGGGCTACGGTTATGCCGCCGTGCCCAAGCAGGACAAGATCCGCTGGCAGCAGGTCATGGCCAATTACCTGGTTACGCGCGAGAACCTCAAGGCCATCGTGCTGCTGTGCGATCCGCGCCACGGCCTGACCGAGCTGGACCAGGTCCTGCTCGAAGTGATCCGCCCACGTGTCGAGGAGGGACTGAAGTTCCTGGTCATCCTGACCAAGGCCGACAAGCTCACCCGCAGCGAGGGGGCCAAGGCCCTGTCCATCATGAAGCTGCAGGCCGGCGGCGGTGAGGTGCGCCTGTTCTCGGCCACCAAACGCACCGGCATCGAGGACGTGGCCTGTCTTCTGTGGGACTGGGCGCACGAGGGGTCCGATCTAGCATCTGCGCAGGACCACCCTGTGCAGACCCCATGATCGAAACCTGGCAGCAAGCACTCCCCCACGGCATCACCCTGAGCTGTCGCGCCGCCGGCGCCCGCGGCCGCCCCGTCCTGCTCTTCCTGCACGGCTTCCCGGAAGCGGCCTTCGTCTGGGACGAGCTGCTGGAACATTTCGCCCGGCCCGAGCACGGTGGTTATCGCTGCGTGGCGCCCAATCTGCGCGGCTACGAGCAATCGAGCGCCCCGGCCGAGGTGAGTGCCTACCGCGCCAAGCACCTGGTACAGGACGTTGCGGCGCTGATCGCCATCGAGGCGGCAGGCCAGCCCCTGGCCTGCCTGGTCGCGCACGACTGGGGCGGCGCCGTGGCCTGGAACCTGGCCAACCAGCAACCGCAGCTGATGACCCGACTGGCCATCATCAATTCGCCCCACCCCGGCACCTTCCTGCGCGAGCTGAAGACCAATCCGAAGCAGCAGGCCGCCAGTGCCTACATGAACTTCCTGATCCGCCCCGATGCGGAGCAGTTGCTGGCCGAGCACGACTACCGGCGCCTGTGGGAGTTTTTCCTGGGCATGGGCGCCGGCCAAGACGGCCATGGCTGGCTGACCGACGAGCTCAAGGCGCGCTACCGCGCGGTCTGGGACCAGGGACTGACCGGCGGCCTGAACTACTACCGCGCCTCGCCGCTGCGCCCGCCCCGACCCGAGGACCCCGCCGCGGCCGCCATCACCTTGCCCAGCGAGCTGCTGACCATCAACGTGCCAACCCTGGTGCTCTGGGGCCTGGGCGACACCGCCCTGCCGCCGGAGCTGGTCGAGGGCCTGGACGCCTACATACCCCAACTCACGCTGCGGACCGTGAACGATGCCACGCACTGGATCGTGCACGAGCAGCCACAGCGCGTGATCGCCGCGCTGCAGGCCTTTTTGCAGGCTCAATAGACTGAGGGTTCACCCGGCGGCCGCGTCTTGAACCGCTTGTGCACCCAGTAGTACTGCGAGGGCATGGTGTTGATGACCCCCTCCAGCCAGCGATTCATCTGGGCCGTGTCGGCCTGCACGTCGGCCGTGGGGTAGTCGGGCCAGGCCGGATGCACCTCGACGTCGTAGCCCGTCGGCGTGATGCGCGCCGTCACCGGCACCACCTTGGCGCGGCCCAGGCGGGCAAAACGCGGCAGCGACGGCACGGTGGCCGCCGGCACACCGTAGAAGGGCACGAAGATCGACTCATCCGGCCCGAAGTTCATGTCCGACAGCAGATACAGCAACGCGCCCTCGCGCAGTGCGGCGACGATGCCCTTGACCCCCTGGTCGCGGTAGAACAGCTGCAGGTTGCCGAAGCGCCTGCGCCCGTCGTGCAGCCACCGGTCCACGGCCTCGCTGCGCTGCGGCGTGTAGATGCTGACCATGGGCCGGCGGATCTGGTCGTTGATCGCCGTGCCCGCGGCATCCAGGCCGAAGAAGTGCGGCGCGAAAATCACGGTGGGGGTGTCGCCCTGCAGTTCGTCCACGGCGCCGACGATGCGCAGCCGTTCGCGCAACAGCGCCGGCTTGCCATTCCAGAGCCAGGAACGGTCGAACCAGGCCTGGGCGAAAAAGACGAAGCACTCACGCGCCCAGCGTCGCCGCTCGGCCAGGCTGCGCTGCGGAAAACACAGCGCGAGGTTGCGCATGACCACGCGCCGCCGGGGCACGGCCAGCACGTAGAGCACCAGCCCCACCAGCCGCCCCAGCGCCCGCACCCAGCGCAAGGGCAGCGGCGCCAGCAGGCGCATGAACAGGACTCCCGGATGCCGCATCAGAGTTGCTCCACACGTGGTTGTTTGTAGCGGGCGTAACCCCACAGGTATTGGGCCGGACAGGCCGCGATCACCTGCTCCATGGCCTGGTTGATCACCGTGGCCGCAGCCAGCGCGTCCGGCGGCAGCGCCACGCCCAGCGGCCGCACATGGACGCGGAAGCCGCGCGCCCAAGGCAGGCGCTCGCCCCAGGCCACCAGCACGGCCGCACCGGTCTGCTGCGCCAGCCGGGCCGACAAGGTCATGGTGTAGGCCTCGCGGCCAAAAAACGGAGCCCAGACACCCAGGCCCTGCGGTGGCACCTGGTCCGGCAGCAAGCCCACCGACTGGCCCTGTCGCAGCGCCTTGATCATCTGCTTGACGCCGGCCATCGTCGTGGGCGCGGCCTGCAGACCCGGCCGGTTGCGGGCCGAAGCCACCAGCGCGCGCAGGCTCGGCTGGCGCGAGGGCCGGAACAGCACGGTCATGGGCTGGGTCGACCCGTAGCGGGCCGCATAGGCCTGGGCCGTCACCTCGAAACTGCCCAGGTGCGGGGTCAGAAACACGATGCCGCGCGCCTGCGCCAGGGCCTGCTCGATGTGGTGTTCACCATCCCACTCGACGGCGACCGGCCGCCCGAACCACAGGCGCGGCAGCTCGGCCACCAGCTGTCCCGCCTGCCCGATGGCGGCCCGACAGCGCCGCCCATCCAGACCGGCCTGCCGGAAATTGGCGACAAAACGCCGGCGGTAGGTCGGCGACAGCGCATACACCAGCCAGCCCAGCGCCCAGCCGATGCTGTGCAACAGCCACAGCGGCAGCCAGGACAGGACACGAAACAGGATCGTCATCGGATAAAATATCGGGGTCGCCGAGTTACGGAACTACTTGCAGGGCGACAAGCACGAGCCCACACCCCCAAGGGTAAGGATTGTGCCGTCATTCATGACACATCTGCTAAAGCGTTCGCCGAAGCTCCCAGCCCAGGCAACGCGCCTGAAACTAGTTAATGGAGTTTATTCAATGGCGAACGACTTTCTCTTCACGTCCGAATCGGTTTCCGAAGGCCACCCCGACAAGCTGGCCGACCAGGTCTCCGATGCGATCCTCGACGCGATCTTCAAGCAGGACCCGCGCAGCCGCGTGGCCGCCGAGACCCTGGCCAACACCGGTCTGGTCGTGCTGGCCGGTGAGATCACCACCAACGCGCACGTGGATTACATCCAGGTCGCGCGCGACACCATCAAGCGCATCGGCTACGACAACACCGAGTACGGCATCGACTACAAGGGCTGCGCCGTGCTGGTGGCCTACGACAAGCAATCCAACGACATCGCCCAGGGCGTGGACCACGCCAGCGACGACCACCTCAACATCGGCGCCGGCGACCAGGGCCTGATGTTCGGTTACGCCTGCGACGAGACCCCCGAGCTGATGCCCGCGCCCATCCACTACGCGCACCGTCTGGTCGAGCGCCAGGCCCAGCTGCGCAAGGATGGCCGCCTGCCCTTCCTGCGTCCGGACGCCAAGAGCCAGGTCACCATGCGCTACGTGGACGGCAAGCCGCACAGCATCGACACCGTGGTCCTGTCCACCCAGCACAGCCCGGACCAGAGCGAGACCGCCACCAAGCTCAAGGCCAGCTTCTACGAAGCGGTGATCGAGGAGATCATCAAACCCGTGCTGCCCAAAGAGTGGCTGAAAGACACCAAGTATCTGGTCAACCCGACTGGCCGTTTTGTCATCGGCGGCCCGCAGGGCGACTGCGGCCTGACCGGCCGCAAGATCATCGTCGACACCTATGGCGGCGCCTGCCCGCACGGTGGCGGCGCCTTCTCCGGCAAGGACCCGTCCAAGGTGGACCGCTCGGCCGCCTACGCCACCCGCTACGTGGCCAAGAACGTGGTCGCCGCCGGCCTGGCGAAGAAATGCCAGGTGCAGGTGGCCTACGCCATCGGCGTGGCACGCCCGATGAACATCACGGTCAACACCCACGGCACCGGCGTCATTCCCGACGACAAGATCGCCGCCCTGGTGGCCGAGCACTTCGACCTGCGTCCCAAGGGCATCATCCAGATGCTGGACCTGCTGCGCCCGATCTACGAGAAGACCGCGGCCTACGGCCACTTCGGTCGCGAAGAGCCCGAGTTCACCTGGGAACGCACCGACAAGGCTCAGGCGCTGCGTGCAGCGGCCGGCCTGAAGTAAACGAGGAGCGCCCGCATGAAACTGCAGACACAACGCTGGATCGACCGCTGGGTCGGGCAACTGCTGTGCGCTGCGGTTTCGCTGTGGGCGCGGCTACTGGGCACGCGCGCGCCCAAAGTCGATCGCAGCCAGCCCCCGCGCCACATCCTGGTCATCCTGCTGTCCGAGATGGGCAGCATCGTGCTGGCCGGCCCCATGTTCAAGGCCTTGCGCGAGCGTTATCCCGGCGCCACCGTGCACGTGCTGCAGCTCAAGAAGAACCAGCAGGTCTCGCGCATGCTGCAGCTGACGCAGGAGGCCAACTTCCACGGCATCGACGACAGCTCCGGCGTCAGCCTGCTGCGCGACATCCTGCGCGTGACCCTGGCCATGCGGCGCCTGCCGCTGGACGCCGTGATCGACTGCGAGCTGTTCTCGCGCATCAGCAGCCTGCTGTGCTACATGACGGGTGCGCCGCGCCGCGCCGGCTTCACGCCGCACACGCAGGAAGGCCTGTACCGCGGCAGCTACGTCAACTGCGCCATCCCCTACAACCCCTACCAGCACATCAGCAAGCAGTTCCTCTCGCTGGTCGACGCGCTGGAAGGCGACAGCACGCCGCGCCACAAGGCCGCACCCATCCGTGAACTGCCGGCCGAGACCGGTCTGTCCGTGCCCTTCACGGCCGAGGAGCTGGCGAGCTACCGCGCCCAGGTGCTGCGCGACCACCCGGTGCTGGCCGGGCGCAAGCTCGTGCTCATGTACCCCGGCGGCGGCATCCTGCCCGAGCGGGCCTGGCCCATCGAACACTACGCCCGCGTGGCGCGCGGCCTGATCGAAGCCGGCCATGGTGTCGGCCTGATCGGCCTCAAGGACGACGCCGAACTGGCCGCCGACCTGAAGCAGCGCGTGGGCAGCGAGCTGTGCATCGCGCTGACCGGTTACACGCGCAGCCTGCGCGAGCTGCTGATGCTGTTCCACGCCAGCCATCTGCTGCTGGCCAACGACGGCGGCCCCGGCCACTTCGCCAGCCTGACGCCGATCCGCACCCTGATGTTCTTCGGCCCCGAGACCGGCAAGCTCTACGGCCCGCTGCCCGGCACCTTCGGCCCCAAGGCCACGGTCTACGAGTCCGGCATCGCCTGCTCGCCCTGCCTGTCGGCCTACAACCACCGCCTGACCTTCTGCGACGGCGACAACCAATGCCTCAAGCGCATCGCCCCCGACCCGGTGCTGGCCGACGCCCTGCAGGCCCTGCGTGAAACGCCCCTCGCCGCATGAACCAGTCTTCCTTGCGTGACCGTCTCTGGCAACTGATCGACTGGTTGCATGGCTTTCGTTATGTCCGCTTCGGCCTGGTCGGCGCCAGCGGCACGGTGGTCAATCTGGCCGTGCTCTACGTGGCCCACGAATTCCTCTTCCGCGCCATCGAACCGGTGGGCAGCAAGCCTTATTTCTCGCTGGCGCTGGCGATCGCCGTCGCCACGGTGAACAACTTCACCTGGAACCGCCTGTGGACCTGGTCCGACCGCGTCCACGCGACCTCGGTCGAAGAGGGCCAACGCCTGCGCAAGCGCAGCCTGCTGGCCCAGCTGGGCCAGTACGCCACCGCCTCCTGGCTGGGCATCCTGCTGCAGTACGCGCTCACCCTGTGGCTGGCGCATTTCATGCACTACCTGCTGGCCAATGTGCTCGCCATCCTGGTCGCCAGCGTCAGCAATTTCATCGCCAACGACCGCTGGACCTTCCGTCACAAGCGTTAGGGTTCCTCTGCATGACTTCCGCCATGCGCGTTCGAGTCAAAAACGGGATGATTTGACCGCCAACATCGCGCGTCGTGTGCCCGTAGGCACACGCAAGCGATTTGGTGGGCAAAGGGCCCGTTTTTGGCCGAACCCCTTCGGGGGCGCGGTTTTGCGGGCGATCCGCCGCGTTGCAAAACCAGGCAAGCCGTCCAGGCTTGCCTTGGATTTTGCGCCTTGCGGCTCATCCCGCAAAATCCACGCCGCGCGCGGCGGAAGTCATGCAGAGGAACCCGAGCCATAATCCGGGACCCGGGCGGCGCCGGCCACGTACCGCCTGAAAGCCAGCCATGCGTCCCCACCTCCTCTCTTCCGATCGCGCCCGCACCGCCTGCTGGCTCGCCCTGCTGCTGTTGGCAGGCTTCGTCTACGTCTTCGGCCTGGGCGGCCAGTACATCCCCAGCAATGGGGACGAGATGGTCTACGCCCACATCGCGCGCGAAACGGCAGCCACCGGCCAGTGGCTGCCGCTGGCCTCGGAACTGGTCGACACCCGCAACACCAAACCGCCCATGCTGTTCTGGCAGGCCATGGTGGCCGGCGGCTGGGGCGAGCACTGGACGCTGGCCGCGCTGCGCACGCCCAGCCTGCTCTACCTGCTGCTGGTCAGCGGCGCCATCGTGCTGTGCCTGCGCGCCGTCACCCAGCGCTGGCGCGAAGGCCTGATCGCCGCCTGCGTCTTCCTGGCCTTCCTCAGCACCTTCCGCTACGGCCGCCCCTACCTGACCAGCGCACCCGAGACCTTCTGGTTCAGCCTGCCGCTGTTCGCCCTGTTGTGGCAGCGGACACGCCAGCCCACCCGCGGACCGGGCTGGCTGACCCATGCGCTCTTCGGCCTGGCCCTGGGCGTCGGCCTGGCCTACAAGTCCTTCGCCCTCATCGCACCGGCCGCCGCCGCCTGGTGGCTGGCCCTGGTGGCCAGTGAGGCGCAGCCGAGCTGGCGCAGCGTCTGGCGTCACACGCCGCGCGTGGGCCTGAGCGCGGCGCTGGCCCTGGGCGTGTTCGGCCTGTGGTTCGTGCTCGATCCCGATCCCCGGGCCATCTGGCAGGAGTTCATCGTGGCCGAGAACGCCGCCAAGTTCCAGGACCAGCGCGGCTGGTGGCAGGAGGCCTTCTCGCTCAGCGGCTCCAGCATCTGGTCGCAGCTGCTGGCCTATGCGGTGAACGCCGGCCTGCTGTTCTTCGTCATCCTGGGTCTGGGCTGGCTGGGCCTCAAGCGCCTGCCGCGGCTGCGCCGGCACTGGCCGCTGCCGCCGCACCAGGCCATCCTGCTGGCCTGGGCCGGGGTCTGGCTGCTGGTCTTCCTCTTCCCCAGCCAGCGCTCGGCGCGTTACGTGATCCCGGCCATGCCGGCCTTGGCCATGCTGCTGGCCCTGCACTGGCGTGACATCGCGCGCGCCTGGTTCCTGCCCACGCTGCTGCTGGCGGCCGGCGCGCTGGCGATCATCGGGCGCATCGCCTGGATCGGCCACACGCTGGGCCTGCATTCGGCCCTGGAGTTAGGCCTGGCGCTGCTGGTCATCGGCCTCGGCATGGTTGCTGTCGTCGCCGGCCTGTGGCGCAGCGCCTGGAGCCGCGGCGCGGCCGTGCTGACCAGCCTGCTGGTCTACGCCGCCTTCAACCTGGCCGTGGCGCCCATGGACGGGGCCGTGGGTCGCTACGACGCCCAGGCCATCGCGGCCACGCCGGCGGGCCGCATCGCCGTGCCCAACGGCTTCAACAGCCAGTTCGAACGCTTCCAGTTCCTGCTGCCGGGATCACACCAGTTCCTGCCTTACGAGACCGGCGCGCGCGCGCTGGCGCGCCGGACCCCGGGGGTGCCGCCCCCGACGCCGGCCGAGGAACTGGCGCAACTGCTGGCCACACACGAGGCCGTGGTCTGGATCCCGTCTGCCAGCGCACCGGCCACGCCGCCCTGCCTGCCCGGCTGCCGGGTGCTGGGCGAGCGCTGGCTGCTGACCAGCCGGCACCTGCCCGGCGAAGTGCGGCTGGACAACCTCTGGTACCCGCAGTACTGGCTGTACCGGCGCGAGTGGCTGCTGGTGCGTTCTTAAGCGCGCCGCAGTGTGCGGCGCAGCCCGTCGGCCTGCAGCGCCAGCCACAGCCAGGGATCGAGCAGCACGTCCCAGACGTTGCCGCTGGGCAAGCGCAGCAACACGTACAGCCCCAGCGCCGCGACGAGCAGCCCCGACAGCGCCCCCGCGCCACGCAACAACCAGGGCAGCAGGCCGGCCAGCACCAGCAGTCCCAGCGTCAGCGGCGCAAAACCCAGGCTGTAGAAACTGAACGGCGACAGCGCCAGGGTGTCGAGCAGCAACACCCAGCCCAACAGCACCGGCACCCAGGCCCAGCGCCGCAGCTCGGCCAACGGCACGGCCGGCAGCGCCTGCGGCCTGTAGTGGCACGCGAGGGCCCAGCCGCACAGCAGCGTGAGCACGAGGCTGGGTGCGCGAAACGCCAGGCCCAGCCAGTAGGCGGGTGAGGCCGGCCCAGGCCACAGGCACCACAGCAGCAGCAACAGCGGCAGCCACGCCTTGAGCCTGGGGCCGGGGCCACCCCGGCGCTGCAGCAGCCAGCTCGCCCCCGCAGCCAGCACCAGCCCCCAGCCCAGGGCCAGGTAGTGGCGCTCCACCCCGGGCAGGGGCAGCAGCGGGGACTGCGTCGAGAGCACAGCGGAAAAAAGAGTCGTGGCGTCCATGTTCAGAAGGGGTCAGCGCAGCGGCGGCAGGAACACGAAACGCTGCCAGGCGATGGTCTGGCGCTGCTCGGTGTAACTCACCCACAGTGCGCCATCAGCCCAGGCCATGGAAGGATAGGAGTATTCGCTGCGCTCGCCGCCCTGGGCCAGCAGCTCCAGCTGCGCCCAGCGCAGTCCATCACGCGAGCCGCTGAGCGCCAGCTGCGCGCGCGACTCGGCGCGCGGGTTGTGCGCCAGGACCATCAGGTCCGGGCGCAGGCTCAGGCCCGCCACGGACGCGTCGGGGTTGGGCAGACCGGGATCGGGCAGGTCCTGCCAATGCCGGCCGCCGTCGCGGCTGAGCACTGCGTGCAGCTGACGGTCGGCGCTGTTGTCGCGCAGCAGGGCCAGCCACTCGGTGGCGCTGCGCGGCAGCAAGGTGGGTTGCAGCAGATGGCCGCGGCGCGACATGCGCACCATGCCGCGGAACTCGCCGGCTGCATCGAAACGCAAGGCCACCGGATACTTGAGGCCCAACTCGAAATAGACCGGCAGCACCATGCCGCCGTCGGCCAACGGCAGCGGCATGGCACGCACCAGGTGGCTGGTGTTCCACAGCCAGGACAGCGGCAACACGCGCAGCGGCTGGAACGGCGCCTGCGGCTCGTCCTGGCGCAGGTGCAGGATGCGCCCGGCCGCCCAGCCGCCCAGGCCGGTGGCGACAACAAAAAGATGGATGCGGCCCTGGCCATCGCGCCAGGCCACCGGATTGCCCAGGCGGCGCAGGCCGAAGCCCAACTGGGCCGCAGCGCGGTGGCGGTTCACCACGTACGCCGCCGGGCTCCACTGCTGCGTGGTCCGGTCGAAGTGGGAGGTGGCGATCTGCACGTCGGGCCCGCTCTCGCGCGAGCCGGCAAACCAGTAGGCCTGCAGGGCCGCCGGTTGATCGGCCGGCAAGGCCAGCAAGCTGCTGGCATGCGCCGCCGCCGCGTCCGGCGGCATGGGAATGCGGCCGGCGGCCTGCAGCACGAGCGGACCGCCAGCCGTGGCGACCTCGCCCGGCCAGGCCGCTTGCGGCGCTACGGGCTCGGGCATCCGGCGCCACCCCTCCACGGCCGTCAGCGACACGCACAAAGCCAGGCCCAGCAGCCAGCGCCGGGCAGCGGAATGATTCAGCCAGGAAGATAACCGTCGGGACACGTTGAGGTTGGATGTGTGCAGGAATGCGCGGACAGAGGGCAGCGGCCCGAGTGTAGCCGGGGACAGTGCAGGCTATCATGCCGCGAGCACCACCCCTGTCAGGCCCCTCGCCATGCCGATCCGACCTTACGTCCTCGCGACCCTGCTGCTGACCTCCCTCCTGCCGGCAGCCTGGGCCCAGACTGCGGCGAACCAGCAGCCCGCGCCGCCGGTGATAGACACCACCCGGCCGCCGCCGCCCACCATCGCCGATCTGGTGCTGCTGCTGCGCAGCTACCAACCCGACCTGGAGCGCACACGCGCGCTGCGTGCCGCCCTGGCCGCCCCCATCCCGACCAGCCAGGATCCGGCCGAACTGGCCCGCGCCTGGCACCAGAAGGCCCTGGCTGCCGAAGAGCTGCAGGAGGTCGACAAGCGCACGGAGTATCTGCAACAAGCCTTGGCCTACGCGCAACAGAGCCGGCTGGAGCCCATGGCGCTGGGCGGCGCCCTGCGGGTGCGCCTCGAATACGCCAACAGTCTGTGGTTTTCCAGGAGCGTGGCCGCATCGCAGGAGAGCCTGCTCGCCTTCACGGCCGAGCTGCAACAGCAGCCCCGCGCCGGCCCGCTGCTGCTCACGTCCTACTTCCACCTCATCACCAACGACGTGCACCTGGGCAACCTCGAGCGTGCCCGCAGCACCCTGGCCCAGGCCGACCAGCTGTACCGCAACCTGGCCACACGGCCGCAGCTGGCCCTGCGGCTGCCGCACTTCCAGCAGCTGATCGAAACCGCCCGCGGTTTCCTGCTGGCCCACGAAGGCCGGCTCGACGAGGCCGAGCGTGCCTACCTCGCGGCCATCCGCCAGGGCGAGCAGAACGCCGACTACCGGGCGGGCAACAGCACGCAGACGCCGTTCGACATCCCCATGGACCGCGTGTTGATGCGCAACAACTCGACGCGCCTGTTCCTGGCGCAGACGCTGATCCAGCAGCAGCGCCTGAACGAGGCCGAGCTGCTGCTGCGCGAGGTGCTCAAGAATTCACTCACGCTGAACGGCCGTAACTCCTTCATCACCGGCCGCGCGCTGTGGTCGCTCTCGCTGGTCCAGACCCATCGCGGCCGCCATGCCGAGGCGACCGTGCTGGCCGAGTGGGCCGACCGCGCCCTGCAGGAGGCCGGCTTCTCCGAGACCAGCCCGGCACGCCTGAACGGGCGCACCATCCTGGCCAATGCGCTGACGGCCAGCGGCCGCGCCATGGAAGCGGTGGCCCTGTACGACGCCATCCGCGCCAAGGTCGGCGACGACACCCGGCTGGAAGAAGGCTTTGGTCACGGCTCGCTGCTGTCCATCCGGGCCTACATCCTGGCCAACCGCGTCGGCGACGCGCTGCGCGACGGCGACCATCTGCTGCGCCGCAACCGCCTGCATTTCGGCGCCGATCACTACGCCACGGCGGAGGCGCGCGCCTACCGCGCCATGGCCTTGCACCGCAGCGGCCGCGGCGCCGAAGCCCGACTGGAGTTTGCCCAGGCCGTGGCCGTGCTGACCGATCCGGACAAGGTGGTCGGCAAGCAGAACGCCAGCCTGGCGCGCACCGCCCGCCTGCGCCTGATCCTCAACGAATACCTCACGCTGCTGGTCGGCAGCAAGGGCCAGCGCAGCGCGCAGGACACGGCCGAGGCCTTCCGCGTCGCCGACGTGGCGCGCTGGCAGAGCGTGCAGAAGGCCGTGGCGGGCTCGGCCCTGCGCGCGGCCGCCGGCTCGCCCGAGCTGGGCGCGAAGATCAAGAAAGTGCAGGATGCCGACGACGAGCTGCAGGCCGTCTACCAGAACCTCATCACCCAGCGCTCGGCCCCGCCCGAGCAGCAGTTGCCCTCCGTGATCAAGGCCATGGAGCAGCGCATCACCGTGCTGCAGAAGGAACAGCAACGCGAGCTGGCCGACATCCGCCGCCAGTTTCCGCAGTACGACGCCCTGGTCCATCCGCGCCCGGTCGACTTCGCCACTGCGCACCGCGCCCTGCGGCCCAAGGAGGCCCTGCTCTCGGTCTACGTCACGCCCCTGGGCAGCTATGTCTGGGCCAGCGGCCCGGACGGGCAGCTGCGCTTTCACTTCAGCCCGCAGAAGGCCGACTGGGTGGCAACCCAGGTCCAGCGCCTGCGCGCCTCCGTCGATCTGACCGCCGGCGTCGACCCGCAGCGCCTGCGCTTCGACCTGGAGGCCGGTCACGCGCTCTACCAGGAGTTGCTGGCCCCGGTGGAGGCCGCCTGGCAGCAGGCCGACACCCTGCTGGTGGTGGCCAACGAGACGCTGGGCCAGATTCCCTTTTCGTTCCTGCCCACCGCGGCCACGACCGGTCCGGCCGTAGCCGGCCTGCCGCTGGCGCAGTACCGGCAGACGCCCTGGCTGGCGCGCCAGGTCGCCGTGGCCTACCTGCCCTCGGTCAGCGCCCTGGTCACACTGCGGGCGCTGCCGCCCGCGCAGGGCCGGCGCGCGCCCTTCATCGGCTTCGGCGACCCGGACTTCGGCAGCCAGACCGAACCCGCGAGCACACGCGGCTCCGGCCTGCTGGCCAGCACCCGCAACCTGAAGATCAAGCGCCCGCCCAACTGGGACGAGACCCAGAGCAGCGCCGACGCGCCGGTGGCCCCGCCCCCGGCCGCGCCGCAGACGCCGACACTGAGCGCCCTGCCGGATACACGCACCGAGATTTCCGCCATCGCCAACGCGCTGGCGGCCGACCCGCAGCGCGACGTCTTCTTCGGCCTCCAGGCCAACCGACAGAACGTGCTGGGCCAGGAGCTGCAGCGCCGGCGCGTCGTGGCCTTTGCCACCCACGGCCTGGTCGCGGGCGACCTGCCGGGCCTGGACCAGCCCGCGCTGGCGCTATCGCCGGCCCCGGGCCAGACCATCGCGCAAGGCCTGCTCAAGCTCGACGACATCCTCAAGCTGTCGCTCGATGCCGACTTGGTGGTGCTCTCGGCCTGCAACACCGCGGCCGCCGACGGCACCGGTGCCGAGGCCGTCTCGGGCCTGGGGCGCGGTTTTTTCTACGCCGGCGCGCGCTCGGTGCTGGCCACCCACTGGCCGGTGGAAACGGTATCGGCACGCGAGCTGGTCACCCAGCTGTTCGAGCGTTACGCCCGCGACGGGCAGCTCACGCGCGCGCAGGCGCTCAACCGCGCCATGCTGGAGCTGATCGACCGCGGCGTGGCCAACGGCCCCGACGGCCAGGCGCTGCTGGCCTATGCGCACCCGGCCTTCTGGGCCCCGTACGCGCTTTACGGCGATCCGGGGAGGTAAGTGCACCCCTGAGCCGCTGCGGGGCGTCCTTGGATTGAACAGCCCTGGCGTCGGGTTAGCGCTCGTGGCGCAGCTTGAGTGACTGCGCGATCACCGGGTAGGTGCCGGGCCGGATCTCCTGCACGAAGCTGGAGCCCTGGGCGTCGTCCTGACGGCTGACCTCCGCCTTGGACTCGGCGTCGCCGAAGGCGCGCGGATCGCGCACTGTGATCACCAGTTGATCGTCCCCTGTGGCGCCGGCGAACTCGAAGAACTGGTCCGCGCCCAGGGGCAACAGCACCTCGACCCCCGCCTTCAGGGCCACCGCCTGGCTGGCGCTGGGCGGATAGATCTGCTGGCGCGCGCCCTGCGGGTTGATGTTCTCGATGACCAGCAGGGCATCGAAGGTCGGCAACACCTTGAGCTTCATGCGGTCGCCGGTGCGAAAACCCGCGGTGACGGGCCGCAGCCCGACAACCTGAGCGGCGCGGTCGAAACCGACGACGGCCACATGCAGGCCCTGGTAGTTGGGTTCGCCGTCCTTGACCTCGATGGGTTTGGTCGGCAGATCGGCCACGGTGTTCTCGCTGGCGCCGACCGACTTGAAGCCCAGCGCCCCCACCACCGCGCCACCCGCCGTCGACACCAGCCCCGCCGTAGCGGAGTTCTTCAGCAGTTTCATGTAGTCGATGGAGTCGGTCAGGTTGTTGCTCTGTTTGCGGGTGCGCCATTCCGTGAAGGCGTTCATGGCGAACTTGACCGCGATGTTGAGCACCAGGCCCCAGATGAACTTGGGTTGCACCTCCTCCGACTGGGCGGTATCGGCCGCGGGCGGCCCGGACTGGGCCGATACGGGCTGCGCCCGGGCCGGCAACAGCAGGGCACACAGGAGCAGGCCGATCAACAGGCGGCTGGCAGGGGTCTTCATCGCAGGGTCTCCTTCATGGATTCGGGGGCAAGCCGGGCCTGGGGCCCGAGGTCCGGGCCGCGGGGGGACCCGGACACGTGGCCTTGAGGCCGCTGCTAACGCACCTCTTCGATCGTCAGCAGGGCGGCGGCGTAACCGGTCGAGCAGCGCTTCTGGACTGCCAGCGTGCGTGTGCTGGCAGCGCCGCTGCACTCGGCGTCACCCGAACGAGCCGTGCTGACCGTCACCAGCTGGATGTCCTTGGCGGCCACGGCGTTCACCTGCGAGAACGGACCCGAGGGCTTGAGGCCGGCTTCGCTGAAGTCGCGCGGGTTGTCGGTCACGATGGCCAGCAGCGTGTTCTTGCCCGGCGGGCCTTCGGCGGAGAGTTGCCAGGACGGCCGCGGCAGCCGCATGGTGCCGCCGGGTTCGATCAGGTTGTTGCGGTCGATCTGGTTGGGGAACAGCAGGTCGAAGGTCTGGCCGTCGGAGCCCACCATCAGCAGGTAGACGTAGCCGCCCTCGCGCGAGCTCAGGGTGAAGTCGATCGTGTCGACCCCGATCCTGAGCGTCGGCCTGGCCGCGCTCAGGGTCACCAGGCGCCGGTCATCGCGGCTGTGGTAGATGTCCTGCAGGGCCGCCAGCGCCGACAGCGGGGCCGGCGCCGCGCCGACAACGGGCGCCACCACAGCGGCTGCAGGAGCCGCCGGGGTCGCGACAGGCGCGGGGGGCGCTGCATCAATGGCGGGCGTGGGCAGCGCGCCGGGGAGTGCCACCGGCACCGGTATCGGCACCGGCACAACCAGCGGCACAGGGGCGGCGGGCGGCTCGGCGCTGGCGGCGGGGGGCGCCACGGCGTAGCTCAACACCGTCGCCGGGTTGCCGGTGACCGACACGTGGTGCGGCAGGAAACCCTGCACGTTCTTCAGTTTCTCGTTGATGCGCTGCTGCGCACAGGACTGGATCTCGGCGGCCGACAGGCCGCCGCTGCCGTCGCCATCGACCGCAGCGCCGGACATGCAGGCCAGCCAGGCCTGCGTGGCCACGCCCCCGCGCCCGGGCTGGTCCAGCGAGACCTCGCTGTCGCGCGCCGCCGCGATGTGCACGAAGTTGGCACCGCCGCTGCCCGGCGGCTTGGGTGTGTTGATGCCCCGCGTCAGCACGTTGCTGGGCTTGAGGCAGTTCTGCCCGGCCGGTGTGTAGGACTTCGGTGTAAACAGCGCGCTGGCCGTGCCCACCGAGCGGGTGGTGACGCCGCCCGAGTGGCAGGCGTCCAGGAACACGATGGTCTTCTGCGTCTTGCCCGACATGCGCTTGAGGCGGGTCTCCATCTCGGCGTCGGTGAAACCCTTGCCGTCCACCGTGATCAGCGACTCGGCACAGCGTTCGCCGGCGTCTTCCTGCACCAACTGCCGACCCCCGTGCCCCGAGTAGTAGATGAAGATCTGTTCGTCGCCGCCGAGCTTGGCTTCGAGTTCGTCGAAGGCGCGGCGCATGCCCTCGAGTGTCAGCTCGCCGTCCTTGAGGGTGCGGATGTTTGCCGCCGGCACCCCCATGCGGCGAGCGATGTCGCTCGCGGTGGCGCTGTCGTGCGCGACACCCTTGAGTTTTGGGATATTGCCCTGGTAGTCGCCGATGGTCATGATCAGCGCATGGGCCGCCGGGGTCGGCGGCTTGCTGAAGCCGCGGATGCCGGTGGTGGCGATCAGATTGCCGCGCCCGCTGCGTCCGTCGTCGAGCTGCAGCAGGGCCGCACCGCTGAGAGGCTTGGCGGCGGGTTTCCTGTCCTGGGCGGGGTCCGCGGCCTGGGCCAGGCCCGCGGCGGCGGCAAGGGCACAGACGGCCAGACCGCTGGCGAGTCGCTTCGTAGCTTTCATGGGTTTCTTCCCTGATCAGTTGGCGATGGAACCGCCGCGCGAACGGTGTCGTTCAGCGCGGCCAGAATAGTGGCAAAAGCCGGGGCTGTCCATCCATGGGGCGTCTGCCAGGCCAGCACGGCCTGGCGGCGCGCAAAGTGCAGTCGGCCGCTGGCCAGGTCGGCCCCGCGCCGAGCGCCCAGGCCCGTCTCGATCAGGTCGGCGTCCTGCTGCCAGTCGGTCTGCACGTCCTCCAGCAGCCAGTACACCAACATCACGTCGGCAAACACCTTCTGTACGAACCCCGGGTCTTCGATCAGGTCGACGATGCGGCCGGCGTCATGGCGCGAGCGCGCGACCAGCTGGTCCACGTCGGCCTTCAGGCGGCGGCGCTGCGCTGCGCTGCTGCCCTCCAGCCGTACGGCCAGCACCGCCAGCAGGCGCTGGCCGCGCGCCAGCCCGGCCATGTCCTGCACCCGGCTGTTGGCCAGCCATTTGCGCGACAGACCGTAATAGACGCGCGCGAGCGTGAAGTAGGCCAGGCCCAGCGACAGCGGGGCCGAGGCGTCGAGGTACCAGCTGGAGAGGTTGACCACGGCAAAGGCCAACACCACCAGGCCGCCCTGCAGGGCGCCGAACACGGTGTCGAAGACCTCGATGCGGGTCTGCCGATACAGCGCAATCGCCATGCTCCAGATCAGCAGCAGCGCGGCCAGCTTCATCACCCACTTGGGTCGCTCGCGCAGGTAGTCGCCGTGCTGAAAGTTGTCGATCGCGGTGGCCAGGATCTCCACGCCCGGATGGATGCGCGCCATGGGGGTGCCCTTGACGTCGAACAGGCTGGGCGCGGTGGAGCCGATCAGGATGATCTTGTCCTTGAACTCGTCGCTCGGGCGCTGCTTCTTGCCGGCCTGCAGATCGCGGTAGACGTCGACAAAGGAAACATAACGGTAGGTGAAAGGCGGGCCGCGCCAGTTCAGCAGCACCTCGGCCTGGTCGGAGTCGGGAAACTGGAACTCCTGGGCGATGCGCTGCGGCAGCGAGGGGATGCGCCAGCCGGCGTGTTCGATCCAGGTCGGGTAGCGGCGGATGACGCCGTCCTTGTCGGGCGTGACCTGGTGTGTCCCCAGCCGCCCGTTGTCCAGCGCCGCCGGCACCTTGGGCAGGATGATGGCGATCGGCGCCTGGGCATCGGCCCCCTCCTGCACGGCGCGCGCGCCCGGCAGGGCGCCCACCGGGATACGGCTGAGGTGGTCGTTGCGCGGGTCCAGCCGCAGCATCGGGAAGAAGGTGGTGGTCGAACGGGCGATGTCGGCGTTGAAGGCGGCGTCGCTGTCGGGCCGCTGCACGTCGGGGTCGGAGAACAGGATGTCGAAGACGATGGCGCGCGGCTGCTGCGCCTCCAGGCCGCGCACCATCTCGCCCAGCACCCGGTTCGGCCAGGGCCAGCGCCCGTGTTCCTTGGCCATGCCCGCCAGGCTGGCCTCGTCGATGTCGAGGATGACGATGTCCGGGTCCGCCTTCGGTGTGAGCAGGCGATGGGAGATCAGCGAGTCGAACAGCTTGTTGTCGGCGGCCGCCACCAGGTTGAGCAGACCCAGGTCGGCGACGATGAGGGTCGTGAAGATCAGCGCGAAGACCAGATACGCGCGTGCGCCCAGCCGGCGCACCAGCGACACCAGGGCGGCACGGCGATGGTCTAGCCAAGTCGCGTGCATGACCATTGCGGCGCGATCGGCCGCAGGCGGCGCGCCAAGACACGAAGCAGGGGGAGGACTGACAGGATCTCGCGTGGTTGCCGCAGCATGGAACGATTATGGGCGACGCCTCCAGGCGGCCGCCCCGCGCGGCGCCCGCGCCCGCGCTGGATCTGGGCCTGCGTGAACAATTTCACCCCGGGGTGTTTCCTGGGCACAACGGATGCTGCGCACGCCCCACGGCTTGAAATGGCCTGAATTTGCCTTATCATTAGCACTCTCTGGATTCGAGTGCTAGCACTCCAGATCCCAGATTATGTTAATTGGCGCCAACTTTTGCGCCTCCCATTTCCAAACCACTGTTTCAAACTCAAGGAGATTCCTGATGAAACTGCGTCCTCTGGCCGATCGCGTGATTGTCAAGCGCGTTGAAAACGAAACCAAAACCGCCTCCGGCATCGTCATCCCCGACAGCGCCGCCGAG
>JAHRYV010000025.1 GCA_020621965.1 Curvibacter sp.
ACTACGCCAGCAACTACTTCGACTTCATGTACCGCGCCGCCGAGTACCTGATCGAGACCGGCCACGCCTATGTGGACGAGCAGACCCCGGAAGAGATGCGCGCCAACCGCGGCGACTTCGGCAAACCCGGCCAGGACAGCCCCTACCGCACCCGCACGCCGGCCGAGAACCTGGCGCGTTTCCGCGAGATGCGCGCCGGCCAGCTGGCCGACGGCGCCGCCGTGCTGCGCGCCAAGATCAGCATGGGCCACCCCAACATCAACCTGCGCGACCCGGCCCTCTACCGCATCCGCCGCGCCACCCACCACAACACGGGTGACCAGTGGTGCATCTACCCCATGTACTCGTTCGCCCACCCCATCGAGGACGCGCTGGAGAACATCACCCACAGCATCTGCACGCTGGAGTTCGAAGACCAGCGCCCGTTTTACGACTGGACGCTGGAGCGCATCGTCCCCATCCTGCGCGCGCCGCAGTTTGCGCAGGCCAAAGCCCTGATCGAGAAGATCGAAGGCCAGGGTCTGGAAGCCGGCAAGGAATTTGCCCTGCACTGCCACAACCACGCCGACAAGCTGTTTGCCAGCGCGGCCGAAGGCGAGCTGCGCGCCCTGTTCCGCCGCTGGGAACACGACCGCGACGCCGTCATCCATGACCTGCCCGCCTTCTTTGCCCTGCTGAAGAAGGAGACCGCGCAGTTCACCCCCCTGCTGGCCCACGCGCTGGACGGCCAGCGCCCCAACGTCTTCCTGCTGCCGCACCAGCACGAATTTGCGCGCCTCAACCTCACCTACGTGATCACCAGCAAACGCAAGCTGGCCCAACTGGTGACAGAAGGCCGCGTGAGCGGCTGGGACGACCCGCGCATGCCCACCATCGTCGGCCTGCGCCGCCGCGGCTACACGCCCGAGAGCATCCAGCTTTTTGCCGAGCGCATCGGCGTCACCAAGGACTATTCCTGGATTGATTACTCCACGCTCGAAGGCTGCCTGCGCGAAGACCTGGAGAGCAAGGCCCACCGCGGCATGGCCGTGCTGGACCCGGTGAAACTGGTGCTCACCAACTGGGCCGACGCCTTTGGCAGCGACAGCCACACCGAGGAATGCACCCTGCCCGCTCTGCCCCATGTGGAAGAAGGCCAGATTGCGCCCGAGCCGCGCCGGTTTCTGATCGGCCGCGAGGTGTGGATCGAACGCGAAGACTTTGAAGAAGTGGCGCCCAAGGGCTACAAGCGCCTCTTCCCCGGCAATGTGGTGCGCCTCAAGGGCGGCTACGTGATCGAGTGCACCGGCTGCCAACGCGATGCGGCTGGCAAAGTGACCGAAGTGCACGCCAAGGTCATCCCTGGCACCAAGAGCGGCACCCCCGGCGCCGACAGCGTCAAGGCCAAGGCCGCCATCACCTGGGTGAGCGTGGCAGACGGCGTGGCCGCCGAAGTGCGCCTCTATGACCGCCTGTTCACCGACGCGCAACCCGATGCGGGTGGCAAGGACTTCCTGGCCAGCCTGAACCCGGACAGCCTGAAGACCGTCACCGCCTATGTGGAGCCTTCACTGGCCCAGGCCGCGGCGGACGACAAGTTCCAGTTCGAGCGACATGGGTACTTTGTGGCGGACCGGAAAGACCATAGCAAGGGTAAGCCCGTCTTCAACCGTGTCACCGGATTGAAGGATAGTTGGGGGAAATAGCAGTTCAAGAGCAAGGGAGAAAAATGAGTGCAATTCTGTCCAACAGAGTAAAGAACCACATCAACACATCTGTCAAAGACACGTTGTCAATTGACGACTGCAAAAAAGACGAGGAAAAAATCTTATCCAGAGGGCTGGCAGCGATCACGCTGTCTGGTCTCACGGGCATCAAATACAGCGAAGCAGCCAAATACATTACTGACGGTCCAAAAGACAATGGTATTGATGCCGTTTATCACGATGCAACCCGCAACAAGCTATTTCTCATTCAGTCGAAGTGGTCCAACAAGGGAACATCTACGATTGGCACGGGTGATTTAAGAAAATTTATAGCTGGCACCTATGACTTGCTGAATGAGGAATGGGGCAAATTCAATCAACGAATTAAGTCGCTAAGCTCCGAAATCTCTGACGGAATCCGACACGACCCTGAGATCGTACTTGTCGTGAGCTACAACAGTGACAATCCAATCAGCGAAGAATGCCAAGAGATTATTCAAGAGTTCTTGGATGAGAACAATTCGGACTCTCAAGATGTCGTTGCAGTTCAGAAATTTGACTTGAAACGTCTGATTCGGGCTATCAAATCCGTAAAAACTGGTTCGAGAAGCGACATCGAAGCAAACCTACTGCAATGGGGCGAGCAAACAGATCCCTACTACTCTATCTACGGGAAGGTATCTTGCGCAGATATTGCTCAGTGGCACGACGAGCACGGGGATCTTCTATTTACCGAGAACATCCGAAACACTCTCACTGATAGCGAGATCAATTCACAGATCGAAAACTCCTTGGTGCAGGCGCCTAAGGAGTTTTGGTATCTAAATAACGGAATTACCGCAATCGCCGACGACATCAAGCGAAAGCCCATTGGCCTTGGTGAGCAGCGCGAAAGCTCCTACTGGAAGATTTCAAATCTCAAGATTGTCAATGGGGCACAGACTACCGGCGCGATAAGCAGCGCGTACGCCAAAGACCCCGCTGCCACTAGATTGGGGTACGTTCAAGTCAAGATCATTTCTCTCGAAGATACTCCGCTCGATCTAGCAGGGAAGATCACGACTGCTACCAATACTCAGAACAAGGTTGAACCAAAGGACTTTTTGGCGCTTGAAGATCTTCAAGACGGACTGGCCGAGAGTTTCAGGAAGATTGGTGTTCAGTACTGCTATCGACGTGGAGAAAAAGTTCTGGACTCCACCAAGGGTCTTGACGTGCAGGAGCTGGCGATGACACTAGCAATCACTAGCGGATCAATGGCTGATGTCGTGATCGCCAAGAGAAACGCCGGCTCATTGACTGATCCCAATGGTCACTACAAGAAACTTTTCTCTCAACCGATAAATGTTCCTGACGCTTGGAAGAGCGTCCAGAAGTACCGACAAGTCCGCGACTCGTTGGAGAAATACGCCGCCTCACTAACTGGGAAAAGCGCTCAGTTGGCGGTTCACGGCAACAGATTCATCGAGCATCTCGCGCTAAAAAGAAGTACAACTGACACCAAAGCTATCAGTAAAGTTCACGCCTCACTAAATGCCGTCGTCGAAAAGCTTTATTCAGAAAGCTATCTGGCTGTGCTTTTTAAGAACGCGAAGAAGTGCGAACTGCTAAAGACAGAAGTTCTTAAAAGCCTTAAATCATGAAAGCCACCTGGAACAACACCGTCATCGCCGAGAGTGACGACACCGTGCTGGTGGAAGGCAACCACTACTTCCCCGAGCACACGCTCAGCGCGAGTACGTCACCTTCAGCAACCACAAGACCACCTGCCCCTGGAAGGGCGAGGCGCATTACTACTCGCTCATGGTCAACGGCGACATGCTGCCCGAGGCCGTCTGGTTCTACCCCGAGCCCAAGCCCGAAGCCCACCTCATCCAGGGCCGCGTGGCCTTCTGGAAGGGCGTGAAGATTGAGGAGTGATCAGCGCGCCGGCCGCTTGAGGCGAATCAGCACATTACTGACTGTCACGCCATCCGGCCGTGTCACCGGCACGTCCTTGACCTCGACATAATCCAGACTGCGTGCCAGCTCACTGAGCTTTTTGAAACCGTAATTGCGCGGATCAAATTCGGTGAGGTTCTTACTGATGTGGTCGCCAACGCCACCTAGAGCCGCCCAGCCATCTTCCCGCGCATGGAAATCAATCGCCTCCCTCATGCGGAGGCGCAGTTTTTCCATATCACCTACCGCAGGCTGCTGCGCCTGTTCCGGCTCGGGCTGCAGGATTTCGATGTAGACAAACTTGTCGCAAGCAGCGACGAAGGGGCCCGGCGTCTTGCGCTCGCCAAAGCCATAGGCCGTCATGCCAGCCTCGCGTATGCGATTGGCTAACCGGGTGAAGTCACTATCGGAAGAAACAATGCAAAAACCGTCGACGTTACCGGCATGCAGTACATCCATGGCGTCGATGATCATTGCGGAATCTGTCGAGTTCTTCCCGCTGGTGTAACTAAACTGCTGCATGGGCTGGATGGCTTGTTTGTGCAGCACTGCCTTCCACTTTTTAAGGTTGTCAGTGGTCCAATCACCATAGGCTCGACGTATCGTTGCCGTGCCATACCGTGATACTTCCGCCATCAGCTCGTCAATGATCGGTACCGCGGCCTGTGCATTATCGGCATCGATCAAGACTGCGAGCCTAGGGTTGCTGTTTGCAGCCATCTTGTCCTCCCTGTACTCGCAATCGTACCCGTACTGACGCACAGATCGACAAGATATACGGCATTGCCGTACAATCCCTAAAAGAATCAGGGAGGCGGCCGGATCGTGTTGACCATCGTCGAAACCCCGACTTTTCAGCGGTTCTGGCCGGATTACTGAACGGAAGATGAGCGCGCCGAATTCGCCACTTGGCTGGCGCTGTCACCGGATGCGGGCGATGTGGTTCCCGGTTCGGGTGGCGTGCGCAAGGTGCGCTGGTCGCGCAAGGGCGCGGGCAAGCGTGGCGGTGTGCGGGTGGTGTACTTCAACCGCCTCGCCAATGGCGAGATTTGGCTGCTGCTGATTTATGCCAAGAGCGCGCAAGACAACATTCCAGCCAACGTGCTGCGGGAACTGAAACAGGAGATCGAAGATGCCGATGACTGAGAAACAACTGGCGCAGCGCGATGCCAAACGCGATCTGGGCGCGGAGCTGTTGAAGTCCGTACGTGAGATGAAGGCGCGCAAGGGCAAGGTCGTGGCCAAGGTGGAAGTTCCTGCCGTCACGCTGGCACGCATGAAATCGGGCCTGAGCCAAGCCCAGTTTGCCGAGTTGCTGGGTGTCTCTGTGCGCACCCTGCAAGACTGGGAACAAGGCCGTCGCCAGCCCTCCGGCGCAGCTCGTACCTTGATCACCATTGCCGAGCAAGAGCCCAAAGTGCTGCAGCAGGTCTTCAAGGACCTGACCAGTGCCTAGATTCATGGTCAGCGGCGACATGCTGCCGGATGCTGTCTGGTTCTAGCCCAAGCCCAAAGCCCATCTCATCCAGGGCCGTGTGGCCTTCTGGAAGGGCGTGAAGATTGAGGAGTGAGCGGTCGCCGGACTGTATGAAAACATACCCAATTCAGGTCTGACCGAACCCAAATTGGGTATAAAGCGGCCGCCGCTGCCATCAATCATGCCCCGCCGCCTCCACTACCACGTCTACGTCATTGAGCTCTCGAAAGACGTGCTCTACGAGCCCAAGTTCCGCAAGAACAACCCGGGCTACGTCGACGGCCAGCCCTGTGTCTACGTGGGCATGACGGGTCTGGACCCGGACCTGCGTTTCGACAAACACAAGGCCGGCATCCAGGCCAACAGTTATGTGACGAAGTACGGCCTGCGCCTGCTGCCCGACCTGTACGAGGGTTTCAACCCCATGCGTTACGAGGACGCGCAGGCGCGCGAGGTGGAGATCGGCATCGACCTGCGCTCGGCGGGGTTTGGCGTCTGGCAAGCTTGATTCAGCAGACCTGCACCTGCCACACTCACGCCCATGACCGCACTGACCCTGACCCCCGTGAACCCGGACGTCTACAGCGTGCACGGGCCGGACGGCTTGCACGTGGGCAATCTGAAACGCATCGGCGCGGCCTGGAAGTTCAAGGCCATTGGTTATGACGCCGCGGGCCACGTCATCCCCGGTGGCGGCCCACTGACCGACAAGCACAACACCGCGTGTACCGCACCGGATGCGCTTGCGGTGAACACGGCGTTGGGTGTCACGCGCATGGGCTAAGCTCGCCGCCTCACCACGAAGGAACCCACCATGAAAAAACTCAAGGTCACCATCAACCTGGAAATGTCCGTCCCCTCCGATTGGGAGCTGGTCCAGACCTCCGAAGGCACGCCCGTGCTGAAGCTGCCCAACGGTCAGTTCATGGACATCGCCATCGAACCCCTGTTTGCCACCGACCCCGAGGACACCTGGAGCAGCACGGACGACGAGGATGAGTTGAACGACGTGCTGGACATGGTGGAGAGCGAAGAGGTCATCTACGAGTTCGTCACGCACTGACAGGCTGAGGGTCTTTCTCCGGTGCCCGCCCCGGCTCAGCGCTTCTTCTCGACCGGGTTGGCGGTCAGCTGCGTGGCCGGGTAGGCACGCATGAACTCCTGGGCCTTCGCCACGGGCGCGCCGAGCCAGGCGTCAAACGCGCCCTCGTTCAGGATGACCGGCATGCTCTTGTCGTTGCCGGGCGGCTGGTAGCGCTGCATCAGGGCGTGGCTGTTGGCGTTCACCGTCAGCAGCGCATAGCTGACGATGACTTCGCCCCCGGCCCCGGTCCAGCGCTCCCACAGGCCCGCCGCCCCCATGGGCTGGCCGTCCACCCGGGCGATGCGGGTGGGCACGGCCTTGCCGCTGCGCCAGTCGTCCTCGAAGAAGGCCATCATCGGCACGATGCAGCGCTGCCCGGCCAGCCAGGCCTCGCGGAAGTTGCTGGAGGTGGTGACGGTTTCCGAGCGGGCGTAGGCGAGTTTGGTCGAGCGCAGCTTGGCGTCGGAGGCGGACTTGACCCAGCGCGGCACCAGGCCGAATTGCCCAACCGCCAGCTCGCGCGCCGGCGCGGCGGCGCCCTGGCGGATGAAGACGCCCAGCTGGCGCGGCCACACCCCGCGCCCCACGGGTTCGGCCGGCGCGGCCACATGGAAGGCATCGGGGTACAGCGCGGCGGACTGCACGCTTTCGTAATTGGCGTTCATGCGGCCATGCTAGCGCACGGCCTACGCCGGCCCCGGATCGCCATTCCACCTGCAGAATGGCGGCGAGATCTGGCCGGCGCCGCGTTCAGCCGGCCAGAAGGCGTGCTGGAGGGGCAAAAGCGCGAAATAGTTCACAGCGTGCGGCCGTTCCGGGGGCGATAATTTTTTGTGGATATTTCCGAGCTTGCCGTCTGGTCCGTGATGCTGGGAGGGCTGCTGACCCTGGCAGCGCTCGCCCTGGTCGTGGTGCTGGTCTTTCGCAGCGTCAACGCCCTGCGCTTCCTGCTGTTCGTGGTGCTGACCGGCGCCAGCAGCCTGATGCGCACCGGTCTGGTGGAAACCCTGTTTCCCGCGCTGCCGCCGGGGCTGCTGGGCCTGCTCAAGGTCTGCGCCGGCCCCCTGAGTGCGGCTCTGGCCGTCCACTACATGGCAATCTGGCTCGGCGGCGCGCAGGTGGACCCGGTCATCCACCGCGTGGCGGCCTGGGGCATGGGTGCCCTGCTGCTGGCCGCGCTGGTGCTGGGGGTGCTGGTGTTTCAGGTGCCGGAGCGCGAGTTCTACCGCCTGCTGCGGGCCTCCGCCGTCATCACCGGCGTGGCGGCGCTGGGCGGCCTGGCGGCGACGATCCGCGCCGCGGCCATGGGCGATCCGCTGGCCCGCTGGGCGGCGCTGGCCGTCGGCTGCCTCGGCGTGGCCCTGTTCGGGTTCTACGTGCGCAGCATGAACGTACCGGGTTTCGGCGTGGGCACGTGGGTCGTGACGACGATGTGCGTCATGGGCTATTTCCTGGTGGGCTCGGGCATCGCCGTCACCCGGCTGCGCGAGGCCCGGCAGCTCGATCACCTGGCCAGCATCCAGTCCGGGACCGATGCGGCCACCGGCCTGCCGACCTGCGCGGCGCTGCTGTCCGAGGTGGAGCACGCTTTCTGGCGCACGGCCCGCGCCAACGGCATCTGCGTCGTGGTCTGCCTGCATGTGGGCAATCTGTACGCGCCGGGGAAGTCGGCCGGGCCGTGCGTGGAGGAGCAGATCCTCACGGCCATGGCGGCGCGCATACGCCGGGCGGCGGGTTTTCGCTGCGTGGTGGGCCTCTATCACCCGCAGTGCTTCGTGGTGGTGATCTCGGCGCACAAGCGCCGCCAGTACGTCGGCATGACGGTCTCGCGCCTGCGTCTGCTGGCAGCGCAGGCGCTCACGGTGGTCGGCCAGGACGGCAAGGAGTACGTCTTCCGGCCCGAGCTGGGGTTGGGCGTGGTCACGCCCCCCGATATCAGCCGGGCCAGCCCCATGGAGGTCATCAACCAGGCCGAGCGCGAGGCGGTGGAGTCCGCCGGCACGCGGCCGACCGATCCGCAGGACGCTACGGACACGGTCCCCTGCGACCTCTTCGGCGACACCGAAGCCGCCGCGCTGGCGTAGCGGGCGCGCAGGGCGGCGCCGGCAGACCGGGGCCCGGACGGGGATAATCCCGTCCCATCATGAATCTTCTTAGTCTCTTTCCCCTGGGCTGGCAGCACTATCTGCTGGGCGGCCTGCTGATCGGGCTGGGCACGGCCCTGCTGTTCGTCTTCACCGGCCGCATCGGCGGCATGAGCACGGTGTTCTCCAGCACTTGGTCTTACTGGGTGCGCGGGCCCTTCTTCCAGCAGCCGCGTTTCACCGGCTCACGCAGCTGGCGCCTGGTGTATGCGGCCGGGCTGATCGTGGGGGCAGCGATCTGGTGGCTGGGTTACACCGACGGCACGCCGCTGGCTACGCGGGTGCCGGCCTGGCAGTTGCTGGTCGGCGGTTTCCTGGTGGGCTACGGCGCGCGGCTGGGCAACGGCTGCACCTCGGGCCACGGCATCTGCGGACTGGGCTCGCTGCAATGGCCTTCACTGATGGCGGTGCTGACCTTCATGGCCACGGCCATCATCACGGCCAATCTGGCGGCAAGGTGGCTGGCATGAACGACCGCAAGATGGCCCTGCCGCGCGCGCTGGTCACGCTGGCCGCGGGCATGTTGTTCGGCTTCGGCCTCGCGTACTCCACCATGGTGCAGCCCGAGACGGTGCTGAGCTTTCTGCGCCTCTCCGATTTGGGCCTGATGCTGGTGCTGGGCGGCGCGGTGGCGGTGGTGCTGGTGGCCTACAAGCTGGTGCCGCGCATCCTGAACCGCCCGCTGCTGGGCGATATCTTCCACAGCCACCCCAGCAACTGGGACCGCGACACCGCCGTGGGCGCGGCGCTGTTCGGCGTGGGTTGGGGCCTGTGCGGCGTCTGCCCGGGCCCGGCCATCGCCGGCCTGGGTACGGGCAACCTGGACCTGCTGTGGGCCCTGGCCGGCATTGCGGCGGGTGCGCTGGTGCAGGGGCTGCGCGCCGGCAAATAGGACACGCGGGCCGGGCCATGGACAGCGAACTCGCCTTCAGTGCCCCGGCCGAGCGCAACCGGCAACCCATCCTGACGGTGCTGCGCACGCTGCTGCCGGCGCAGGGCCAGGCGCTGGAAATCGCCAGCGGCACCGGCCAGCACGTGACCTGGTTCGCCGCGCATCTGCCGCAGTGGACCTGGCAGCCGAGTGACGTCTCGGCCGAGCTGTTCCCCACCATCGTGGCGCGCATCGCGCAAGCCGGGCTGGGCAATGTGCAGCCCCCGCGACTGCTCGATGTGATGCAGGCGCACTGGCTGGGTGATGCCGGCGCGGCGCTGCGCTTCGAGCTGATCTACTGCGCCAACATGCTGCACATCGCGCCCTGGGCCTGCTGCGCCGGGCTGATGCACGGGGCCGCGCGCCACCTGGCACCGGACGGCCGGCTGGTGACCTACGGGCCTTATCTGGAAGACGATGTGGCCACCTCCGAGGGCAACAAGAAGTTCGATGCGAGCCTGCGCGCGGCCAACCCGGCCTGGGGCATCCGCCGGCGTGAGGCGGTGCAGGAGCAGGCCCAAGGTGCGGGCCTGCGGCTGGCCGCGCGCTACGCCATGCCCGCCAACAATCTGTTGCTGGTGTGGTCTCGGGCCTGACCCAGGATCCGGACACTGACCGTTGTAGCCGGCCCACTGATTGAGGCGGCAGGCTGGTGTGCGAGCGGCGCGGCACAGATAATCGACGCCCATATGAATGTGACGGAAAACACCGTCTGGGCCGTGATGGCCGGCGGCCTGCTCTCGCTGGTGCTGCTGACGGCCATCGATGCGGTGGTCACGCGCAGCATGGCGGCGATGCGCAGCCTGCTGCTGATCACCGCGATCAGCGGGGTGTGCGTGCTGCTGTCGGGCCTGCCCGAAACCCTCTTCCCCGAGCTGCCCCCGCGCCTGGGCGTGGTGCTCAAGGCCGGGCTGGGCCCGCTGGCCGGCGCCCTGGGGCTGCGCCTGCTGGGCATCTGGATCGGCGGTTACCGTGAAGACCCCATCGTCTACCGCATCACGATCTCGGGCTGCATGTCCATCGCCGCGGCCGGGGTGGCCCTGATGGTGCTGGCCGCGCTGGCGCAACCGGAGCAGTACCCGCATCTGCTGGTGCTGACGGCGGCCCTGACCGCGATTCCCGCGCTGCTGTGCCTGCTGGTGGCGCTGCGCGCCGCCTTCCTGGGTGATGCGCTGGCGCGCTGGCTGGTGCTGGCCAGCCTGTTCCTGCTGGCCATGGTGTCGGGCCTGTACCTGCGGGCCCTGGACGTGGCGGGGTTCGGCCTGGGCATGTGGATCTTCACGGCGGCCAGCGCGGTGGTGTTCGTGCTGATCGTGATGGTGCTGATCGTCCAGCGCAACCGCACCAACCGCGATCTGGCGCGCCTGGCGCGGCTGGAATCGGGCAACGACCCGGCCACCGGTCTGCCCACGGGCGCGCGGCTGGTGTCCGAGGTGGAGCACACCTTCTGGCGCACCGGCCGCATGCACGGCCGCTGCGTGGTGGTCGGCCTGTACCTGAGCAATCTGTACGAGCTGACCGATCCCATGGGCCGCTCGATCGACAGCCAGATCCTCTCGGCCACGGCGGCCCGCGTGCGCCGCGCGGCGGGTTTCCGCTGCGCGGTGGGTCTGTACCATCCGCGCTGTTTCATCGTCGCCTTCTCCGTCGAGCGCGGGCGGGTGATGGACCCCGGAGCGCTGGCCCTGCGCTTTCGCAGCATGGTCAGCCAGCCGCTGCAGGTGGTCACGAGCGACAACCAGCAGCAGACCTTCGTGCCCCAGATAGGGCTGGCGGTGCTCACGGTGCTGCCGCACCAGGTGCCAGTGCAGGACGCGATCGACGAGGCGGAGCACCATGCCATGGACGACATCCGCCATCCCGTCCCGCGGATCGCCGACGACCTGCACACGACGCTGCCGGCCCACCGCGGACTGGCGGGCTGACGGATTTCACGGCGGCGCGGTTTATTTCCCGCCGAACCACCGGTCCGCGACGGCCCCCCCGCCCCGCAACGTAATATCCCCGCCATGGGAATCTCCGAAATTGCCGTCTGGTCGGCCATGGTGGGCGGCCTGCTGACCATGGTGGCGCTGTCGGCGTCCGACGTCGCGATCAGCCGCAATATCGCGTCCGTGCGCGCGCTGCTGTTTGTCGTGCTCACCGGTGCGAGCTGCGTGTTGATGACGGGCCTGCCCGAGGTCTTCTTCCCCGGTCTGCCGCCGCGCCTGCTGCTGGTGCTCAAGGCCGGCCTGGGCCCGCTGGCCGGTGCCATCGCCCTGGCCTACCTGGGCATCTGGCTGGGCGGCATGCGCGAAGACGTGGTGGTGTATCGCCTGACGGCCTGGGGCGGCGGCGCGCTGTTCGTCGGCGCCGCGGGCCTGACGCTGTGGGCCATCCTGGTGGCGCCCGACGATTTCCGCCAGTTGCTGCTGGTCACGGGCGTGGTCAACATGACGGCGGTGGTGCTGGGCATCATCGCCACGGCGCGCGCCACCTCCCTGGGCGACCCGCTGGCGCGCTGGATGGTGATGGCCTGTGTGCTGCTGGCGGCGATGGTGGGAGGCCACTACCTGCACGGCCTGGGCGTGCCGGGTCCGGGCCTGGGCACCTGGATCCTGACGGCCGTCTTCACCGTGGCCTACTTCCTGCTGGTCTCCATCCTGGTGATCGAGCGCAACCGGCAGAACCGCCGGCTCACGCGCCTGTCGCGTCTGCAGATCGGCAGCGACCCGGCCACCGGCCTGCCCACCGGCTCGACGCTGATCAGCGAAGTGGAACACGCCTTCTGGCGCACGGCGCGCATGAACGGCGAGTGCAGCGTGGTCTGCCTGCACCTGCGCAATCTGTACGAGCTGGGCCAGGCGGCCGGCCGCGGCGTGGAGCACCAGATCCAGGTGGCCATGGCCGCGCGCATCCGCCGCGCGGCCGGGTTCCGCTGCATCGTCGGCCTGTACCACCCGCGCTGCTTCGTGGTGCTGATCTCGGCCGACAAGCAGGCCAGCCACCTGGACAGCACGGTCAAGCGCCTGCGCCAGTTGGTGGCCCAGCCCTTGTCGGTGGTGGGCGCCAACCATGCGCGCCACGACTTCATGCCGCAACTGGGGGTGGGGGTCGTGACCTTCGACCCCGCCCACGCCAAGCCGCTGGAGGTCATCAACGAGGCCGAGCGCAGAGCCCTGGGCGGCGGCGCCATCCTGCCCGCGCCGCTGACGCAGGATGCGATCGAGACCCGCTGGTAACCTCGCGCAACGCTCCCTCCACGAAAGGCCCCCATGACCGCGACCACACCCCAGATGACTTTCCAGGTGCAGACGCGGCGCGTGGATGCGCATGGCAGCCTGGCGCGCTGCAAGGAGGCCGAGATTGCGCTGGATACCGATCTGGCCGGCAACCCGGCCGCCTTCAATCCGGCCGAGCTGCTGCTGGCCGCGCTGTCGGCCTGCATGGTCAAGGGCATCGAACGCGTGACGCCCATCCTCAAGTTCCAGCTGCGCGGCGTGGAAGTCCGGGTGGACGGGGTGCGCCAGGACGTGCCGCCCAAGATGGCGTCGATCCGCTACGAGATCATCGTGGACACGGACGAGTCGGACCAGCGCCTGGCCCTGCTGCACGAGAACGTGAAGAAGTACGGCACGGTGTTCAACACCGTGGCGCCGGGCACCGACCTGAGCGGCACGCTGCGGCGACGCTGAGCCGGCCCCTGCGGGGCGCTTACTTGGCGGCTGCCGGCGACAGCGCGGCCTTGGTCAGCAGCCTGCGGATTTCCAGCAGCTTGGCGCGCAGGCGCCGGTGGTTCACCGGGCCGGTGCGCAGCAGCATCTTCTGGCCGGCGGCCAGGTGCTGCAGCTTCTCGTCGGCGAACTCGTAGCGCACCCAGGGCCGCTCCGAGGGGATGGGCCCCTTGACGTCCACCAGGCTCACCTCCAGCGGGCTTTCGTGCACCGGCGTGGACAGCAGCAGGTCGATGACCGCGATCAGCCGGTCATTGAAGTAGCCCTTGGGGTAGCCCAGCTCCTCGTAGGCCTGCTGGAACAGCGGGTAGAGGCTGACGTAGAGCTGCACGCCCTGGCGCGCATCCACCACTTCGATGAACTGCACCAGCGCGTTGTAGCGCTGCGCGTTGTCCGGGCTGATGACTTCGGTCTCGCCGCGCACCAGGGTGGTGAAGCGCCCGGGCGCGATGTTCACCGGCCACATGGACGGCGCGGCATGGTCGTGCCCCAGGTTGTCCACGGTGGCCACCACGCGCCGCACGAAGCTGTCGGTCAGCAGGAACTGCTGCACCTTCTTGCGCCCCAGCCAGTTGTCGAGCTCGGCCTTGAGGCGAGGGTCGGACGCGCCCAGCGCGGGCAGCGGCTTGTGCTCCCTGGGCGGCGGTGTCTCGATGGCCTGTACCGGGTGCTGGATGACGGGCTGCACCGGGGCGGGAGGTGCGGGCGGCGGCTCGGGGGCGACGACGACGGGCGCCACCGGTCGGCTGACCGGCGCCGGTGCAGGCATGGGAGCCGGCGCCTGCGGCTCCTGCCCGAAGTACCAGGCCGCGCCACCGGCGAGCACCACGAGGGCGAAAAGTCCCAAGGCGAGTCTGGATTTGTTCATGTTCACGCCACCCTGCGGGGTTGTCAAGCTGCCATGCTAGCACTTTGGGAGCGGCATTCCAAGCACCGGCGAACCCGGCCAGAACGGCCAAATACCTGCCCGGCCGCAGCCGGGCGGGACGGCCACAAATTGAAGTGATAATCCCGCAAAGCAATAATTTGCGTCCAACGCAAACGGGAGTAAAAAAAATGTACGTGCGTCTGACGGTGCCGCTGCTGCTGTGCACCCTGCTGGCCGGCTGCGACCTGGTGTCCGCTATCTCGACACCGGCCGAAGAGAAGATCAACCGGGCATTCCCCTTGCCGCAGGAACTGCAGGTCGCCCACAAGGCCCTGCAGGAGGCCTTGCAGAGCAATGCCCCGGCGCAGAAGGCCCAGGCCGCGCTCTATGCCCAGCGCATGAACGAACGGGCCCAGACCTGTACGGCCACGGTTTCGATCGGACGCCTGGACACCATCTCCGGCATCCGCCAGAAGGTGGACAACGCCGACTGCTTTGCCAGACAGGACACGGTGCTGGCCGACTGGATCGGTCTGCAGCACCTGGCGCTGGTGCTGGCCAAGCCGCCGCTGGTGCCCCTGGCCGACCTGCCCGCCAAGACGGCGCTGCCCGACCTGGGCGAACCCGGCGGCGCGATCGCCACGGCCACCGGCGCCAATGTGATGGTCATCAAGAGCGGCCAGCGCTTCAACGTCGTCGAACTCCCCGGCGGCAAGTCGATCAACGCGTTCCCGGTCCCCGACCTGAGCTTCAAGCCCACCCTGCTGTCGGCCAACGGCCGGGTGCTGGCCGTGCCGCTGGGCAGCCGCAATCTGCGCCTGTTCGAGGTGGAGACCGGCGCGGTGCTGTGGGACACGCAAGCCTATGCCGGCCTGCTGGCCTGGCTGCCCCAGCAGCAGGCCGCCTTGCTGACGCAGTCCAACACGGGCCTGCCCTATCTGCTGGACCTGGGCAGCCGCCGCATCGATGCCTTCCCCTGGGCCGAAAAGCAGTTGGCCTGGGTCCTGCCCACACCCACGGCCGACGGCAAATACCTGCTCGGCAACAATGCGACCGTCGCCCTGGTCGAGTTCAAGCGCCAGGGCAGCAGGCTGGAGGCCGCGCCGGTGAAGCAATGGCGCCTGCCCGAGAACCGCAGCATTCAAACCGGCGCCATCTGGCTGGCCAACGAGGGCAAGCGCTTCATCTACCAGACGGAGCAGGACCTGGGCTGGCTCGATCTGCAGACGGACAGCCAGGGCGTCTGGGCGGTGTCGGCGCTTGGCGCCCAGGGTTTCACCAAGCTCGATGACCAGCAGATCCTGTTCAGCAGCGCCGGCAACGCCAGCAGTCCGCCAACCCCGTGGGCGCTGGACATCCGGCAGGAGACTGTCGGCGTGGTCAAGGATGCCGATGGCGGCGCGTTCCTGCCGCTGTTGCCGCGCGCCGGTTATCTGACGCGCGGCAGCGCCGGCATGGCCTTGGGCAGCGCGGTGACGCTGGAGGACGCGCAGCCGCTGGCCCAGGTGCTGGCCACGGCGCAGCGGGTCCTGCGCAGCGGCCTGCCACGCGCGGCGGTGGACGCCATCCGCCGCGGGAACCCGGCCGCGAATGCCGCGCCCCCGGTGTCCGCCGTCAAGCCGCTGTTGCCGGATGTCCCGGCCCATGCGCGCGTGTCCGTGGTGGGCGTGCACGATTCTGCCGCCAGCGCCAGGGTCGCGGGCGGCAGCTGGCGCCCCGGCGGGGTCACCGTCAACGTGCAGCCGGGCACCACGCCCCTGGTGCTGGTGCTCAGCAGCCAGGAGCCGGTGAAGTGGCTCGTGCACACCAACGGGCGTAAGCTCGAGGCGGTCCTGATCGCGGGTGACCAGGAATCGGATGTCTACGGCACCGGCGACACCAAGGTGCTGAAGATCGGTTCGCGCGCGGTCTACAAGATGGACAGCCCGGACTACGAGCCGCTCAAGCGCGACATTGCCCGCTACGTCCCCAATCCGGTGCAGTCGTTCCAGGGCAGCTACCGGGGCCAGACCTTCTCGGTCAACTGAGCCCTCCGCCGGCACCCTGCGTTCTGCCGTACCATGGCGGGCACAGGTCCCATTTCGAGACCGATGATTCCATGGAGGTCCTATGGCCAAAGGTGAACAGCGCAGCAACAAGATGGCGAAGAAACCCAAGAAGGACACCGCGCCGCCCAAGAACTCCACCTCGGACCGGCCCATGGCGCCGACCACCGCGGTGATTCCGCGCGGCAAGGACAAGAACAAATAGTCCGTCCACCGGCGACCCGTCGCCGGATGGCGCTGCCGCCGGGCCCCGGCAAGGCCTGGTGGATGTGAAATGGGGCCGTCCGTTTGGGGCGTCCTCCGGGAGAGCTCATCATGAATCGACCCTGCAACATCCTCATCCTCGGCGCGTCCTACGGTTCGCTGCTGGGCATCAAGCTGGTCATGGCCGGCCACCAGGTCACGCTGGTCTGCCTGCCCGGTGAGGCGGAGCTGATCAACCGTGAGGGCATCCGCGTGCGCCTGCCCGTCAAGGGCCGCGCGGGCCTGGTAGAGCTGGATTCGCGCCGCTGGCCGGGCCTGTTGAAGGCCGCCGGCCCGGCCGAGGTGAAACCGGCCGACTACGAGCTGGTGGGCCTGGCCATGCAGGAGCCGCAGTACCGCAGCCCCGGCGTGCGCGAGCTGCTCGACGCGGTGGCAACCAGCCGCGTGCCCTGCATGTCCATCATGAACATGCCGCCCCTGCCCTACCTGGCGCGCCTGCCCGGCGTGTCCACGCAGGCCTGCCGCGGCGCCTACACCGACCCCACGGTGTGGGACCGCTTCGACCCGGCGACCATGACGCTGTGCAGCCCGGACCCGCAGGCCTTCCGCCCGCCGGAGGAGCCGCTCAACGTGCTGCAGGTGCGCCTGCCCACCAACTTCAAGGCCGCGCGCTTCGAGTCCGACGCGCACACCGCCATGCTGCGCCGCCTGCAGGCCGACATCGAGGCGATCCGCCTGGAGGTGGACGGGCAGAAGATCGAGCTGCCGGTGAAGCTCAAGGTGCACGACTCGGTCTTCGTGCCGCTGGCCAAGTGGAGCATGCTGCTGGCCGGCAACTACCGCTGCGTGACGCCGCAGGGCATACGCTCGATCAAGGACGCGGTGCACACCGACCTGGCCGCTGCGCGCGCCGTCTACGACTGGGTCAGCGCGCTGTGCAAGTCGCTGGGCGCCACCGATGAGGACCTGGTGCCCTTCGAGAAATACGCCGCCGCGGCGCAAGGGCTGGCCAGCCCGTCGTCGGCCGCGCGCGCCCTGTACGGCGGTGCGCCCAACATCGAACGCGTGGACCGGCTGGTGCAGTCCATCGCCGCGCACAAGGGCTTGCGCAACGCCGCCGTGGATGAGGTGGTGGCGCTGGTCGATGCGCAGCTGGAGCGCAACCGCGCGGCGAAGAAGTAAGCCGCGCCCGCCGCCGACCTTTACCAAAGGTACACGCACGGCCGGTCGGCTAGGCGCCGCCTTGCCGCGTTGAATGGTGACTCTTCAGGAGCAAGACCATGAAGCGGACGATAGTTTTGACCGCCAGCCTGCTGGCCGCCGGCCTGTGTGCCGCGCAGGAAGAAGGCCTGGTGATTTCCTCCACCCCCGTGGTGCAGCAGGTGCCCGTGCCAAGGCAGGTCTGCAGCAGTGAGCAGGTGGCCGTGCAGCAACCCAGAAGCGGCGCGGGCGCGGCTATCGGCGCCATCGCCGGCGGCATCGTCGGCAACGCGGCCGGCCATGGCTCGGGGGCGGCCACGGTGCTGGGGGCCATGGGCGGCGCCATCATCGGCGACCGCATCGAGGACGCGCCACCGGTCGAACTGCGCGACGTGCAGCGCTGCGGCGTGCAGACCGTCTACGAGAACCGCACGGTCGGCTACGACGTGGAGTACGAATACGGCGGCAAGCGCTACCGCACGCAACTGCCCTACGACCCGGGCCAGACCATTGCGCTGCGCGTGTCACCGGCCGATCTGGGCGAACCCGGCGCCCCGCCGCCCCAGCCCATCATCCAGACGCAGCCGGTGTATGTGCCGCCGGTGGTGTATGCCCCGCCGGTCTATTACGTGCGGCCCTACCCCTACTACGTCTACCCGCCGGTGGGCGTGCAGCTGCGCTGGGGCAACTACTGGGGCGCCCATCCGCGCTACTACCCGCCGCGTTACGCCCCGCGGCCCTCGCCCCGTCCCCAGCCGCCCGGGCCACCGCCACGCGAAGCGCCCCACCTGGGCCGGCCCTGAGCGCCGCCGGATGCGCCTCTGACGTGCCGCATGCCGGCGCGGCCCGGCGCACCGATTCATGACGCCACGCAGATGCTCCTGATTTGATAGCACCCTGGCCTTGTCCTGGCGAGACATGGGCCCATTCGGGGCCGCCTAGAATCAGGGCGACCCCATTCCCGCCCCATGAAATCGAACGACACGCCTCTCTTCTTCACCGGCCGCACCGAAGCCTTCGGTGAACAGTTCGATGCCTGGCCCGACCGGCCGCTGCTGCACTCGATGGAACAGGGCGGCGTCAGCTGGCCCAGTTCCTGCCGCAACGGCACCTGCCGCACCTGCATCGGTCAGCTCGTCAGCGGCACGGTACGCTACGAGATCGAATGGCCGGGCCTGACGAAGGAAGAGCAGGAGGAAGGCTACGTCCTGCCCTGCGTGGCCCACCCTTGTTCGGACGTGGTGCTGAAGGAGGGCTACTGAACGCTCAGGCCTGCAGCGTGCCGCGCAGCAGCTCGGGCAGGCGCTCCGCGCCCATGCGAAAGCCGCAGGCCTGGGCGTGGCCGCCGCCGCCCATGCTCTCGGCCAGGGGGATGCAGTCGTAACCCCGCTGCGAGCGCAGGCCGACCTTGATGAGGCCGCCCTTGCTGGCGCTCCACAGCAGGGCAAAGGTGCCGCTTTTCTTCGAGAGCATTTCGCCGACCAGGCTGTGGAACATGCCCGGGGCGTTGACCATGAGCCCTTGCTGGCCGTTGAAGCTGACCGGCTCGGCGCCGGCGGCGATGTCCTCACAGAGCTTGCAGAACTTGGCGTCCATGGCCTGGCCGCGCAACATGAACTCGGCCAACTCCTCGGCCGAGAAGGACGCGATCTGCGCCCAGCGCTCGAAGTCCATGGGCTCCATGTCCAGCGCGGCCAGGAAGCCGGCGCTCTCGGGGTACTGCCAGACCCAGATGTCGCGGTCTTCGATGTAACGCACCAGATCCGGCAGTGCGCGGTCGGTCTGGAAGAAGTCCCAGGCCAGGCGCGCACCGGACTTGCCCATGTCGAAGTGCACCACGCCGCAGCGGCAGGAGAAGCCGCTGAGCTTGTCGGCCGCGCTCTTGTGGTGATCCAGCAAGACCAGCTTGGCCGCGCGCTGCTCGATGGCCTGCATGATCTCGGGCGCAAAGGAGAAGTCCAGCACGTAGACGGCGCGGCCCTCCAGCGCCGGCAGGTCGGCCACAGTCTTGATGTCGCCATGGTCGCAGGGGCAGAACTCGGCCCGGCCCTCGTAATAGAGCCAGGCCGCCAGCGCAGCGCCAAAGCCGTCGGCGCAACGCGCGTGATAGAGGATCAGCGGGGACGGGTCCTGGCGGTCGGGGTGGACCAGCAGTTGCTGGGGCAGCGAGATCTTCATCGGGCGGGTTTCCTGGAACGGGGCGCAGCCTGGGCAGGCGCGGATTTCTTCGTGGCGGGTTTCGTACGGATGTGGCCTTCGCGCTTGAGCTCGTCCTTGCGCAGCTGGCGCTCGGCGTCGAGCTTCCGGCCTTCGGCCAGCCATTGGGCAAACTCGGCCGGCGTCTCCAGCGTGATGCGACCCAGCGCGCCACTGCGGAAGTCGTGGATCAGCAGCTCGGCGGCCTTCTGCAGGTTCACCTTGCCACCGGCGGCCAGCGCGCCACGGCTGCGGCCGATAGCCTCCAGCAAGGCGTCACTCTGCAGCGCCTCCCAGTCCTTGAGCGCGTAGCGCGCGGCCAGCTCGGCAGGGTAGTTGGGCTTGAGGTAGTCCAGCAGTTCCAGCGCCACTTCCTGGTCGTCAAAAGCGTTGCGACCCACGGCGCCGCTGGCGGCCAGGTTGTAGCCGCTTTGCGCGACGATGATGCGCGGCCACAGCATGCCCGGCGTATCGTAGAGATAGAAGCCGTCTTCCAGCACGATGCGCTGCTCGTTGCGGGTGACACCGGCTTCATCCGCGGCTTTGGCGGCGCTCTTGCCCACCAGCCGGTTGATCAGCGTGGACTTGCCCACGTTGGGGATGCCGCAGATCATCACGCGCAGCGGGCGCGCCAGGCTCTCGCCGCGTGTGGGGGCCAGCTCCCTGCAGGGGGCGATCAGGCGCTTGGCGGCATTGCCGTCGGTGGTGTCCAGGGCGATGGCGCGGGTGCCCTCGCGGCCGTTGTAGTGGGCCAGCCAGAGCGCGGTGCGCGCCGGATCGGCCAGGTCCTGCTTGTTCAGCACCTTGAGGCTGGGCCGCTTGCTGGTCAGCGAGGCCAGCATGGGGTTGGCGCTGGAGCCGGGCAGGCGCGCGTCGACCATCTCGATGACCACATCAATGTGCTTGATGCGCTCTTCGAGCGTCTTTTTGGTCAGGTGCATGTGACCTGGGAACCACTGGACGGCCATGGCGGGGGATTGTGTTCGTGTTGGGGATGAAGGGGAGATTGTCGCCGAGACGGGTTGGTATCTGGAGAAGCAACTGCTTTCGTGGCAGGCCGGGTCTCGCCCCGGCAGGCGACTCACTTTCTCTTGTTTCGCCAAGAGAAAGTAAGCAAAGAGAAGGCGAGCCGAAGTCAGGGCCCCTGCGGGGTACCTTGCGCTGCTCGCATCGGGCGGGGTCGGGCTAAACTCGCTGCGCTCAAACAACGCCCGCCCTGATCCGCCCGCTGCTGCGCTGCTCAGCCCTGCCACACGGCATAGGGAACCGAACAGCCGAACCCCACAAGGACGCGCCATGGCGCGTCCTTGTGGTCTTGGTATTTGGTATTCGGTTTCCACCGCCGTGTGCGGAGGCGAGTAGCGCAGGCCAGGGCGGAAAAAGAAGTGCAGATGTCTGAGCCCGCAGGGCGAGTTTCTGCACTTTCCGCCCTGGCCGAGCAACGCAGCGTGCCCTGCGCGCAGCGCAGGGACGACGCACCCGGCTCGCCTTTTCTTTGGTGACTTTCTTTTGGCGAAGCAAAAGAAAGTCACTGCCCTGTCGGGGGCACATCCCGACAATGCCACGCCAGCGAAAAAGACGCGAAGTAGAAAAGCAGGCGGGGATAATCACCCCATGACCAACCCCGCCGACAAGAAAGAAGCCCAGGCCCGCAAAGCCGACCAGGACCTGCTGTTCAAGGGCCTCGTGATTGCCCTGATCGGCGTGGCCATCCTGCTGGGACCGCACTTCGCACGCTCGCCAGCCGTGCAGGAACTGCTGGGCGGCGGCGCTGTGGTGGGCTGGTTCGCCCTGGTCCTGGGTCTGGCCTTGTTAGGCCGCTACTACCTGCGCCGCCGCGCGCGTGGGTAGGCCCAGCCGCTCGGGCGACACGTACTGCTGGCGGAAGTTCTCGAACGGCAGGGTGTCGGCCGCCTCGATGGCCTTCTGGTCTTCGAGCGACTTGCGTGCCATCACTTCGTAACGCACCTGCTGCTGCGGCGTCCAGGGCCGTGCCAGCAATTCCTGGCGCGTCTGCTGCGAGCGGGCGCGCACGAAACGCAGGAAGGAGTTGTCGTGCTCGGCCGTCATCTCGGCCAGCACACGCGCCGAAGGCAGGCGCGCGGGATCGGCCAGGCCGGCACGGGCGGACCGCACAGCCTCGCTGTAGTCGTGGGTGCCGTGAGCGGCGTCGAGCGCGCGCGCAATCGGCTCGCAGGCATCGAGCAGCTCCTCGCCCCATTGAGTCAACGTGACCTCACGCCCGCCGCGCAGCAGCCGCAGGCCGGGCTCGCGCCCGCGCGCCGCCGTGAGGTGCTGGTTGCGCGCCAGCTCGGCAATCTCCTGCGGCGTGTCGTCGGGGCTCTCGCTGTGCAGGCAATGCAGCAGGAAGACGTCGAGAAAACGCATCGTGCGGGCGTTGATGCCCACCGGCTCGAAAGGGTCGAGGTCCATGAGCCGCACTTCCACATACTCCACGCCGCGCTCGCGCAGCGCGTGCAGCGGACGCTCGCCCTGGAAGATGGTGCGCTTGGGGCGGATGGTGCCGTAGAACTCGTTCTCGATCTGCAGCAGGCTGGTGGCCAGCTGGATGTAGTCGCCGCCGGGGTTGAGCACGCCCAGCGCCTCGTAGGCCGGCCAGGGCCGCGTGAGCGCGTCGTGCAGCGAGTTGGCGTAGCTCTCCAGGCTGTTGTAGCTCACCGCCAGCGAGGCCTGGGCCTCGCTCTGGTAACCCAGGCGGCCCATGCGCAGCGAGGTGCCGTGCGGCATGTACAACGCGCGGCCGGCCAGCGACTGCAGCTCGTGCGGCCGCCCTTCGACGAAGCTGGAGCACACCGCGGGCGAAGCGCCGAACAGGTACAGCAGCAAGAAGGCGTGGCGGCGGAAGTTGCGGATGAGGGCAAAGTACTGCGCGTTGCTGAGACCAGGCAGCGACCAGTTGTAGTGGATGCCCGAGATGGTCTGCATGCGCCGGCCATAACGATGGCCCAGGCCCATGCGGTAGACGCTCTTGGCGCGGCCGATGTTGGACGAGCCGTAGCGCCCCAGGGGGATGGTCTCGTCGGTGGGCAGGCCGCAAGGCATGCTGGAGACCCAGAGCATCTCGTCGCCGGCCTCGCGCAGCGTGCGGTAGGTGTACTGGTGAATCTCGGTCAGCTCGTCCAGGCAGTCCTGCACGCCGGCATGCACGCCGGTGATGAGCTCCAGCTGCGACTCGGAATAGTCGGTGGTGATGTGCGGATGCGTGAGCGCCGAGCCCAGCGCAGCCGGATGCGGCGTGAGCGCCAGCGCGCCGTCGGGCAGCGCGCGCAGGCTCTCTTTCTCGATGCCCCGGCGTATGCCCAGCAGGCGCTCGGTGGCGAGAAGGGAATGGACGGCAGAGCTGCTCATGCGGGAGATCCTGCGGTTGTTCTATTTGTAGTCGGACCCGGAAGTTACCATGAGGGGAGAAACCCTGCCGAACGGGGTCCAGAACGTTTCATCCAACGACATGCGCCTGTCCCCCGCCCCCGTCGCTGCCCCCGTCGACACCCCCGGCCCGCTGGCCGCCACCCTGGCCATGTTTGCGGCCCTGCTGCAGCGCGCCGACGTCGCCGGCGTGAGCCTGCGCCCCCCGCCGCCCCTGCCCACCACCTGCTGCGGGCGCGGCTGCAACGGCTGCGTGTGGGAGGGTTTCTACGCGGCGGCGGCGTACTGGCGCGAGGACGCGGAACTGCGCCTGCAGGACCGACCCACCCCATGAGTGTCCTTGTCCTCATCGGCCTGGGTTATGGCTTCATGAGCCTGCTTACCTATGCCGTCTACGCAGTGGACAAGTCGGCCGCCCGCAGACGCCGCCACCGCGTGCCGGAGCGCACGCTGCACCTGCTCGCCCTGTTCGGCGGCTGGCCCGGTGCCCTGTTCGCCCAGCAGCGGTTGCGGCACAAATCGCGCAAGACGGTTTTTCTGCGGTTGTTCTGGCTCACCGTGCTGCTCAATGGTGCGCTGCTCATGGGACTGATCGGGCAGCTGCCGTCCTAGAATCGTGCCAGTCCCGGCCTACAGCTGAATGTGAGGTAGCCCATGCCCCTGAGCGACGCCCCCGACTGCGAACTGACCCTCTACACCCACCCCTGGTCGCGCGGCCAAATCGCGCGCTGGATGCTGGAAGAAACCGGCGCGCCGTACCGCCAGGTCGTGCTGGACTTCGGCACCACCATGAAGGCCCCGGACTACCTGGCCCTCAACCCCATGGGCAAGGTGCCCACCCTCGTGCATGGCCGCCAGGTCGTGACCGAGTGCGCCGCCATCTGCGCCTACCTGGCCGACACCTACCCGGGCGCGCAGCTGGCGCCGCCGCCGGCACAGCGTGCGTCCTACTACCGCTGGCTGTTCTTCGCCGCCGGCCCGCTGGAGGCCTCGGTGGTGGACCGCAGCCTGGGAGTGAAGATCGAGGAGAAACAGGAGCGCATGGTCGGTTACGGGACCTACGAACGGGTCATGGACACGCTGGCCGGCACCCTGGCGCGCGCGCCCTGGCTGGGCGGCCCGGCCTTCTCGGCCGCCGACGTCTATGTGGGCTCGCAGCTGATCTGGGGCATGCAGTTCGGCACCATCCTCAAGCGCGCCGAGTTCGAGGACTACGCCGCGCGCCTCACGCAGCGCCCGGCCTACCAGACGGCCAAGGCCATCGACATGGCCCTGGGCGCGCAGCTCGCGCAGAAATCGGCGTAGCGGGCCCGCGCTCAGCCGGTCCTCAACGCTTACCCAGCATCGCCATCGCCCGCCCCACTTCGTGTGTGCCCTGGGCGCTGCCGCTGCCGGGCACCGTCTCGTTGCGGCGATCGATGACCTGATCCAGGCTCTGCAGCAGGCGCACGTCGGCGTTCTCGTCGATGCCGATCCAGGCGCCCTGGGTCATGGTGATGTGGGCCGCCTCGACACTGCCGGCACCGGCGCACAGCGTGGTGCGTGTCGGGGCATCGGCACTGGCCAGCACCAGCATGGCGGGCACCACGGCCTCGGGCTGCAGGGCGCGCAGCACCTCGGCCGGCATCAGGTCCTCGGTCATGCGCGTGGCCGCCGTGGGGGCCAGGCAGTTGACACGGATGTCGTGCTTGGCGCCTTCGAGCGCCAGGGTCTGCATCAGGCCCACCAGGGCCAGCTTGGCCGCGCCGTAGTTGCTCTGGCCGAAGTTGCCGTACAGGCCGCTGGACGAGGTGGTCATGACGATGCGGCCGTATTTCTGCGCCGTCATGATGGGCCACACGGCCTTGCTGCAATGCACGGCGCCCATGAGGTGCACGTCCAGCACCAGGCGGAAATCGGCCAGCTCCATCTTGGCAAAGGTCTTGTCGCGCAGGATGCCGGCGTTGTTGACCAACACGTCCACGCGGCCCCAGGTGTCCATGGCCTGCTGCACCATGGCCAACACGGCGTCGAAGTCGGTCACCGAGGCAGCATTCGCGATGGCTTCGCCGCCGGCGGCGCGGATCTCGTCCACCACCTGCTGCGCGGCCGTGGCCGAGCCGCCCGAGCCGTCGCGCGCGCCGCCCAGGTCGTTCACCACGACCTTCGCGCCGCGTCTGGCCAGCGCCAGCGCGTGCTGCTTGCCCAGGCCGCCGCCGGCGCCCGTCACGATGGCCACCCGGCCCTTGAAGTCGATCATGCTGTCTCCTTGCTGACTGTCGATGTGTGCTCAAATCTTATCGGACGAATATTTCACCTCAGGTCACCTGCCGGACACGCCCATGGAACTGAACCGCACCGTCATCGACACCCCGCCGCGCGACGCCGCCACCGTGGTCATGTTGCGCGACGCGCCGCACGGACTGGAGGTGTTCCTGCTCAAGCGCCACGGCCTGTCGGACGTGCTGGGCGGGGCCTATGTGTTTCCCGGCGGCAAGATCGACACCGAGGACGCCGCGCTGATCGGCCAGCTGGACCAGCCGGTCGCCGCGCTGCACGATGCCCTGGGCGAGCCTGACACCGCGGCGGAACTGGCCGCGAGCTGTTACGTGGCCGCGCTGCGCGAGGTCTTCGAAGAGTCGGGTGTGCTGTACGCGCACGGCGCCAGCGCCGCGCAGGTGGCGCAGGCCACCGCCCTGCTGGGCCAGGGCCACGGTTTTGCCGAGGTGCTCAAGCAGCTCGACCTGCGCCTGGACACGCACAGCGTGCTGCCCTGGTCACGCTGGGTCACACCCAAGATGGCCTCGGTCAGCAGCAAGCGTTTCGACACCCGTTTTTTCGTCGCCGCCATGCCGGCAGTGCAGACCGCGCGCCACGACGACGTGGAGGCCACCGAGAGCGTGTGGCTGCAGCCGCGCGCAGCCTTGCAGCAATACTGGGACGGCCGCATTGCCCTGGCGCCGCCGCAGATCATGAGCCTGGCGCATCTGGCGCGCCATGCCAGCGTGGCCAGCGTGCTGGCCGAGGCCAGAGGCAAACGACCGCCGCTGATCGAACCCGAACCCTATGACGACGAGCACGGCACGCGTGTGCTGTGTTACCCCGGCGACCCCCGCCACACGGTGCGCGCGCGTGCCCTGCCCGGCCCCACGCGGCTGCGCTACGGCCACAAGCGCTTCGAGCCCGAGGACGGCTTCGAGGCGCTGTTCCGCTAGCCCGTTCTGTCAACTGTTGGCGCGGCGCTTGAGCCAGCGCATCAGCCCTCCCAACACGGGCAGCTTCTCGTACAGCTCCTCGGCCGCGTCCCAGTAGTCGCGGTGCCAGCAGACGCGGCCGTCGGGTGCCAGCCGCAGCTGGCTGGCGCCGCGGATCACCTGCTCGACCGCGGGGCTGTACTTCTTGAAGCGGAAGCGGAAATCCCAGGTCAGGAACACCTGCGCGCCATCGGTCACGCGGCCGGTGACGACAAAACGCGGCTCGTGCAGGCTGGCGTACATGTGGCGGAAGATGCGCTGGATGGCCGGCCGGCCACGCACCTCGTTGAACGGGTCCTTGAAATAGGCGTCCTCGGTGTAGTGCTCGGCGAAGCGCTCCACGCTGGCGGGCGTGAGGGTTTCGAAGTAGACGACGATTTTCTCGACAGCGTGGGGCATGGCGCGCTCAGAGTCCGGTGAATTTTCTGACCAGCGGGAAATACAGACGATAGGGCAGCAGGCGCAGCAGCTTGAGCCAGCGCGTGAAGCGACGCGGAAAATGCAACTCGAACGCGCCGCGTGCCCAACCCGCCAGCATCTCGCGCGCGGCCTGCTCGGGTGTGATCAGGGCCGGCATGTGGAAGTCGTTCTGCGCCGTCAGCGGCGTCTGGACAAAACCGGGGTTGACCACGCTCACGCCCAGGCCCAGCGGCCGCAGGTCCAGGTACAGGGCTTCGGCCAGGTTGATGAGCGCCGCCTTGGTGGGGCCGTAGGCCAGGCTGCGGGGCAGGCCGCGGTAACCGGCGACGCTGCTGACCAGACTGAGGTGGCCATGGCCCTGGCGGCGCAGCAGCGGCAGCGCGGCTTCCAGCAGCTGAAGTGCGCCCACGTAGTTGACCTGCTGGTGCTTGAGCATCTCCTCCAGGCGGTAGTCCTGGGCGTCGATCGCCAGGTAATGGCCGGCGCAGTAGACCACCAGGTCCAGCGGACCGCGGGCGGCGATCACGCGGGCGGCGCGGTGCAGCGCCTCGGCATCGCCGACATCGAGCGGCAGGGCCACGGCGCGCGCCCGGCCCTGCGCATCAGGCGCGACCCGCGCATCGGCCCAGCGTGCGAGCGCCGCTGAATTGCGTGCCGAGACGAAAACGGTGGCGCCTTGTTCATAGAGCAGCGAGGCACAGGCGGCGCCAATGCCGCTGGAGGCACCGACCAGCCAGACCGTCTTGCCGGACCAGTCGCGCAGGGGGGGATTGAAGGGCATGCTCAGCGTTTCAAGAAAGACAGGGTGACTTCGCCCAGCGTCACGCCCCATTTGCTCATGGTGGCGCGGTTGAGCATGACGCGCTCGTTCATCAGGTACATCCAGTCGTCGAAGCGCACCACGACCTGGCGGCCGTCCACCGGCAGCTCCAGGTAGTAGCCCCAGTAGAAGGCGTTGCCGCGCTCCTCGCCGCTGGCCTCGCCCATCACGTCGCCGGCGGTGCCGGCGTAGCGCCCCTGGCCGTCCTTGCCGGGCTGGCGCCGCAGGGTCCAGACACGTTTTTGCGTGCTGCCGTCGGAGTAGACGAAGTCCTCGTCCAGCACACCGACCTCGCGCCCGCTCTCGCCGCTCCAGCTGCAGTTCATGACAACGCTGAAACGCTTGACCACCTTGCCCGAGCGGTCGGTGAAGATGCCGTGCGCGTCCACCACACCGTCGAAATAACGCCGCAGGTCGAGCCGTGGCTGTTCGCCCTCGTAGTCGGCCAGGGTGGGCGAGGCGCAGCCTCCCAGCGAGCCGGCCCCCAGGGCCGCCGTGCCGGCGAGCAATAAACGACGTTTCATGATGGATCTCCAGTTCGACGGTGCAGGAAATAGCCGTAGAGCAGACCGGCGGCGGCCAGCTTGAGTGCACACGGCACCAGACAGTAGGCAATGGTCAACGCCGCCTGCGCAAGAGTTTCGCGCGAACCCGGCGTATAGCCAAATAACGCCAGCAGCGGCAGGGCCAGGCCGGCGGCCAGGGCCAGGTTGAGTTTGGTGGCGAAGTGCCACCAGCCGAAATACGCGCCCGGCGCGCGGCCCAGGTCGCCACTGCGGGCGATCAGGCCGGCCAGCATGGCGCCGGGCATCACCAGGTCGGCGCCCAGCGCCGCACCCGACAGCACGCAGATCGCGACAAAGGGCGTGGCGTCGCCCGCCCCCAGCGTGCCGGCCCAGGCGAACACCGCCACCGCCAGCAGCATGCCGGCAAGCCAGCTGCGCGCCAGCCCGAAGCGGCGCACCGCAGCCAGCCACAGCGGCAGGGACAGCGCCGCGCTCAGGAAATAGCTGCCGAGGAACAGCGGCGCCATGGCCGGCGGCGCCTGCAGGCGGTCCTGCACGAAGAACAACAGCAGCGTGGCGGGCACTGCGGCGGCGATGCCGTTGAGCACGAAGACGGCCAGCAGGCGGCGAAACGGCGCGCGCCGCCACGGCTGCCAGAGCGTGCCGGCCTCGGCCGCGGCGGCGGTACCGACGGCCACCGGCGGACGCGGCGCGCGACACCAGGCCAGCCAGCCGGCCAGCAGGCCCAGCCAGAACAGCGCCACCATGGCCTCCAGCCCCCAGAGCGCCGGGGCCACGGCGGCCAGCAGCACGCCCAGCAGGCCCAGGCCCTCGCGCCAGGCCACCAGGCGGCTCTGGCGCAGCGCATCACCACCGAGCAGCGCCCCCCAGGACTGATGCGCCAGCGTGACGGCGCTGTAACTGGCATAGGTGAGCAGCAACAGCAGCGCGCTGAGCGGCAGCAGGCCGGCGTGGGCGCGCAGCGGCGGAAAGAACAGCAGCGCAAAGCCCGCGCCCATGAGCACACAGCCCAGCGCCGCCGCGGCCAGCAGCGACCGGGCGGACTGGCGAAACAGCCGGTCGCAGCCGCGCCCCAGCAGCGGATCGAGCAGGGCATCGAACAACCGCGTGGCCAGCAACAGGGCGCCCAACGTGGCCAGCGGCACGCCGAACTCGCGCGCGTAGTGGTTGGGCAGCAGCACGTACAGCGGCAGGGCGACGAAGGCCAGCGGCAGGCCCATGAGACCGTAGCGCCAGGCCTGCGCGGGGGTGAGAGCGGCAGCCGTCATGGGCAGTGGGTGCGGCGCGGTTTCATCGGCTGCGGTCGGCCATGGTCTGGCCCAGCAGCGCCCGGCGCAGTCGGGGCGCGGCGGTCTGCTCCGACAGCCAGATGCCGAAGAACAGCTGCGCAAACTCAGGGTCGGCCACCTCGGCGGTGGGCCGGCCGTTGTGATGGAACTGTGCGCCGCGCCCGGGCAGGTGTACACCCAGCAGGCGGTCGCCGGCCGCCACATCGGGGAAGGCCGCCTGCATGGCCTGCAACCAGCGCTGCGCCTGCGCCTCACTGAAAGTGCCGATGCGGCGCATCTCGTCGATGGAGCGCTGGGCGATGTCACGGCCCTGGAAGGCGCGCAGGTAGTGCAGCTCCAGCCCAAAGCGCTGCTGCGCCAGGGCGCCGGCGTCGAAGCCGGGCCCGACCCACAGGCTGGCCTGGTAGACGTCGAAACCCCAGTACCTGTACAGGCCGCTGCCGGCCAGGCGCAGCGGGGCCAGCGCGGCAGCGGCGCCGTGCAGCCCGGGCCCGGTGGTGAGCTCGGCGCGCGCGGCGCTCAGGGCACCCAGGCTGAGCAGCAGGATTGCTACTCTTTTTGTAGCGTGTACTGCACCACGTCGATGTTGGCTTCGTCGAACGCGGCTTCGCAGTAAGCGAGGTAGAACTCCCATAAGCGCATGAACCTTTCGTCAAAACCCAGCGGCAGGATGCGACCGCGCTCGGCCAGGAACTGGCGGCGCCAGCGGCGCAGCGTCTCGGCGTAATCGGGCCCGAAGGCCAGCTCGTCCACCACCCGCAGGCCGGCCGCGGCGGCCTGGCGGCGGAATTCGGTCGGGCTGGGCAGGCAGCCGCCGGGGAAGATGTACTGCTGGATGAAGTCGGTCGAGCCGAGGTAGCGCTCGAACAGGGAGTCGTCGATGACGATGCTCTGGATGCAGGCGCGCCCGCCGGTCTTGAGCAGTCGGGCCACGCTCTGGAAGTAGGTCGGCCAGTATTCCTGGCCCACGGCTTCCACCATCTCGATCGAACAGATGGCGTCGTACGGGCCGTCGTTGATGTCGCGGTAGTCCTGCAGGCGCAGGTCGGCGCGGGCCGCCGCGTCGCCCCCCAGATTCGACAAACGCTCCCGACCCCAGGCCAGCTGCTCGGTGCTGAGCGTGACGCCGGTGAGCCGGGCCTGGAACTCGGTGACCGCCATCTCGGCCAGCGCACCCCAGCCGCAGCCGATCTCCAGCACGCGGTCGCCGGGCAACACGCCAGCCAGACGCAGGGCCCGGCGCACCTTGGCGCGCTGCGCCTGCACCAGGTCGCCGCCCGGTTGGCCCTCGAACCAGGCCGCGGAGTAGTTCATGGTCTCGTCCAGCCACAGGCGGTAGAAGGCGTTGCCCAGGTCGTAGTGGGCGTGGATGTTCTTGCGGCTGTTGGTTTTGGTGTTGCGGTGGAACAGATGGCGCAGGCGATAGAACAGGCGGCCCAGCCAGCTGCCGTAGACCACGTCTTCCAGTTCCTGGCGGTTGCGGATGAACAGGCGCAGCAGCGCGGCCAGGTCGGGCGTGGACCAGTCGCCGTCCCTATAACTTTCGGCAAAGCCGATGTCACCCGATTTGAGCGCGGCTGTGAACACGCTCCAGTGGTGCAGCCGCAGCGCGGCCACGGGCTGGGCGCCGCTGCCGAACTGGCGCGTGCTGCCGTCCGGCAGTTGCAGGCTGAGCGTGCCGTGGCGCAGACCTTGCAGCAGGCGCAAGACGGTGCGGGCACTGGCGGGGGCGCTGCGCGGCAGCGTCGGGCGGGAGGCCGTGGTGGTGTTCATGGTGCGGTTCAGCGGTTGCTCACGAAATCGGCCGGCGGTGCCGGCTTGGCGTAAAAAGGCACGCGCTTGGCCCACAGGCGCAGCGCCTGCCAGTGGATGCGCACGATCAGGGCCAGCGTCATGAGCGGCTGGCCCAGCAGGGCCTGGCGCGCCGTGGCGGCCGTGTAGGGCTGCAGCACGCCGCTGACGCTGGTCTGCAGCAGCAGGCCCTTGCCGTCGTGCAGGTCGACACAGGCCACGCTGCGCTCCACCCCGTCGCGCACCGCGCGCAGGAAACGAAAGGCGTAGTCGCCCTCGACGCGGCAAAAGGGCGAGACGTGGAAGACCTTGGCGGTGCGCAGCTCCTGGCCGTAGCGCGGGTCTTCCAGCAGGTAGCAGTGGCGCTCGCCGAAGGTGTTGTTGACCTCGGCCACGATGGCGCGCAGCGAGCCGTCGGCGCGGTGGCAATGCCAGAAGCTGACCGGCTTGAAGGCGTACCCCAGCACACGTGGCGTGCAGTGCAGCCAGATCTCGCCATCGGCATCAAGAATGCCGTGGCGCTCCAGCAGCTCCTCCATCCAGCCCAGCGCCCCGCCCTGCGCGGCGCCGCGGCCGTCGCCGTGGTCGGCATCAAAGAAGCTCAGCCAGCCGGCGCGGTTGTGCGCCAGCACGCCGCTGCCCTGGGCGCGCATGCTGCGCAAGGGCAGCATGAGGAAGAAGGTCGGGTAGGCGAAGGCGTGGCGCCGCGGGCGCAGGCGCGTGTGGCGCACCTGGCCGACGCCGATCAAGGGCACGCTTGCCGCCGTCACGCCGCCTCCCGGTAGTCCAGCCGCGCCAGCAGGCCCCGTGCCACGGCCAAGCCGGACTTGAGGCCGTCTTCGTGAAAGCCGTAGCCGGTCCAGGCGCCGGCATACCAGGTGCGCTGGCGGCCCTGCAGCGCGGGCAGCGCCTTTTGCGCGGCCAGCGCCCCGAGGTCGAACACCGGGTGGGAATATTCGTAGTCGCCCAGCACGTGAGCCGGCGCGATCTCGCGCAGCGGGTTGAGCGAAACCAGCACCGGCTGCTCGAAGGGCAGGGGCTGCAGCAGGTTGAGCAGGTAATGCAGGCAGACGCGGCTGTCCTCCTGCGCCGCCGCGGCCGCGCGCTCGTAGTTCCAGGCCGCCCAGGCCCGGCGGCTGGCCGGCAGCACCGAGGCGTCGGTGTGCAGCACGGCGCGGTTGGGCTGGTAGCGGATGGCGCCCAGGACCTGGGCTTCCTCGGCCGAGGGCTGGCGCAGCAGGGCCAGGGCCTGGTCGGAATGCGTGGCCAGCACCACCTGGTCGTAACGCTCGGCCCCGCGCGCGCTGTGCACGGTGACACCCTGGGCATCGCGGGCGATGGCGTGCACCGGCGTGTTCAGGCGCTTGTCGGCGATGCCGGCGACGATCTTCTCGACGTAACGGCGGGCGCCGCCGGGCACTGTCCACCACTGCGGCCGGCCGCTCACCTGGATCAGGCCGTGGTTGTGGCAGAAGCGGATCATGGTGGCCACCGGGAACTCCAGCATCTGTGCCGTCGGGCAGCTCCAGATGCAGGCCATCATGGGCAGGAAGTACCAGTCGCGGAATTCAGCGCTGAAACGGTGTGCGTCCAGCCAGGCCCCCAGCGGCTGCGCCAGCCGGGCATCGGCGCCGGCCTCCGCCAAGTCGGTGGCCAGGCGGTTGAAACGCAGCACCTCGCGCAGCATGCGCAGGAAACGCCAGTTCAGCAGGTTGCGGCGCTGGGCAAAGACGGTGTTCAGGTCGGCGCCGTTCCACTCCAGGCGCCGGCGGCCCGTGGCGGCGGCCTGGACCGAGAAGGACATGTCGGTCTTGGCCGTGCCGACGCCGAGTTCGTCGAACAGGGCGATCAGCTCCGGGTAGGTGCGCTCGTTAAAGACCAGGAAGCCGGTGTCCACACCCCAGGTGGTGGTGCCGTGCGCGGTGGGCAGCGTGACGTCCACCGTGTGGGTATGGCCGCCAAAATAGTCGCCGGCCTCGAACAGGGTAAGTTCGGCGCGGCCGCGCAAGGCGTGCGCCACGCCCAGGCCGGCAATGCCGGAGCCGACAATGGCGATCCTCATCGTCCGGCTCCCGGGTGCCGGTCGCTGCCAGCCTGGTCTGGTTTCTGCATATTTGACGTGGACAAACTTGATTGAAAGCGGTTAATATTCGAACGAATGGGCAGAATATCTTGTTTTGTCCTAGACAAACTAAAGAATCGTGAAAGACCATAACAAGGAGTCAGGAATACCCGAACCCGCCCGCACCGCCGGGCCGGGCCTCGCCCTGCCCATCGCGGCGGTGGAGCGCGACACCGGTCTTTCCAAGGACACGTTGCGGGTCTGGGAGCGGCGCTACGGCTTTCCGCAACCGGTACGCGACAGTTACGACGAGCGCCTGTACCCGCCCGAGCAGCTGGAGCGCCTGCGCCTGATTGCCCGCCTGCTGGGCAGCGGCCAGCGCCCCGGGCGCGTGGTGCCGCTGCCCCTGGCCGAGCTGCAGCAACTGCTGCTGCAGGCCGCGCCGGCCGAGGCCAGCGCGCCGGCCGGCCCCGAGCTGCAGGCCCTGCTGGCGCTGGTGCGCCAGCACGAGGCGCTGGAGCTGCGCCGCGCGCTGAACCAGGCCGTGATGCGCCTGGGCCTGGCGCGTTTCCTGACCGAGCTGTTGGCGCCGCTGAACGCGCAGGTGGGCGAAGCCTGGGTGCGCGGCGAGATCCAGGTGTTCGAGGAGCACATGTACACCGAGAGCGTGATCGCGGTGCTGCGCAGCGCCATGGGCAGCACGGGCGCGCTGCCGCAGCCGGGCATGCCGCGTGTGCTGCTGGCCACGCTGCCGCAGGAGCCGCATGTGCTGGGCCTGCTGATGGCCGAGACCATGCTGCTGCTCGAGGGCTGCGACTGCGTCTCGCTGGGCGCCCAGACGCCGCTGGACGAGATTGCGCGGGCCGTGCAGGCCCATCGGGCGCAGATCGTGGGCCTGAGCTTCAGCCCGGCCTTTAATGCGCAGCTGCTGGTGCGCGGCCTGCAGGACTTGCGCGGCCGGCTGCCGGCCGAGGTGCAGATCTGGGCCGGCGGCAGTCACCCGGCGCTGCAACGGCGCGCGCCGCCAGGTGTGACCCCGGTACCGCGCCTGGAGGACATCGCCGGCTTGTTGACGTCCTGGCAACGCGACCGCAGCGCGGCCCCGGCCTGAGCCGCCGCAGACACGGAATGCGCAGGGGCGCGGCCAGGTCGCCGGCGATCAGCACGCGGAACACGCGGAAAGAGTTACCCATGTCACCGGCGCGAAACACCGCCGCGGCGGCACCGATGGTGAAATGTTCGCCAGTGGCCTTGAGCGGCCAGCAGGGCGGACCGGCACATGCAAAAAAAAGAAGAACGGTACTTTCTGGGCTATCTTCTGGACGATGGCCGCAGCGCAACGCATATCCCCTTCCAGTGCTTCGACGGCGCTGGCGCGCGTGATGCGCCCTGTCGTGGCCATCGGTACGACCTGTGCCTGCCCCCTGTCCAGCTCCGTCGGGCCCGCGCCGCCGTGGCGCCACAGCCTCGGGTGATAATAGTTAACAGACCCCGACCGAATTCCCAGAATGGCTGAACTCACCATCGTCTTTGCCGACCTGACCGGTAGCACCGGCCTGTTCGAGGCACTGGGCAACAGCCAGGCGGCAGAGGTGGTGACACGCACCACGCAATGGCTGGGCCGGGTCTGCATGGCACGCGGCGGTCGCGTCATCAAGTACCTGGGTGACGGCGTGCTGGTGTCCTTCGATTACAACCCCGCGGCCGTGCTGTCGGCCATCGAGATCCAGAACGCCCACCGCGAGCGCAACAGCAACCTGCCGGGCGGCAAGCAGATGAAGATCAAGATCGGCCTGGCGCGCGGCGAGGTGGTCGAGCAGGGCGGCGACTGCTTCGGCGACGCCGTCAACGTGGCCTCGCGCCTGAGCGACCTCTCCGGCGCCGACCAGATCTTCGCCTCCGAGAGCGTGATCAACGCCCTGCCCCATGACGAGGACATCCGCTTTCGCAACCTCGGGCCGATGGACATCCGCGGCAAGAGCGAGCCGCTGGTGATCTACCGCATCGACTGGCAACGCGACACGCCCTCCGAATTCCAGACCATGGCCTCCAGCCTGGAGACGGTGGGCTCGCCGCCCAGCCGCCTGCCCAGCACCATCGAGCTGACCTGGCACGACCGCCGGGGCCTGTTCGAAGCCACCGACATGCCGGTGTTCATGGGCCGCGGCAACGACGCGCATTTCGCCGTGCTCGACCCGCGCGTCTCGCGCCTGCATGCCCGCCTGGACCGCCGCGGCGACCTGTTCGTGCTGTCGGACATCAGCAGCTACGGCACCTGGGTGCGCTTTGCCGGCTCGACCGCCGTGATCGCGCTGCGGCGCCAGGACTGCGTGCTGCTGGACAAGGGCGAGATGGCGCTGGGCGCCTCCTTCGATGACCCGACCGCACCCATCGTGAGCTTCTGGTTCACGAACCGCTCCGGTCTCTGAGCTGCCCGACGGCGCCATGGCCGCCCTCCTCTGCCTGCACGCCGACACCGCCCTGCTGGTCGTGGACAAACCCGCCGGCCTGCTGTCGGTGCCCGGGCGCGGCCCCGACAAGCAGGACTGCGCCAGCGCCCGCGCCCAGGCGCAGTGGCCCGACGCGCTGATCGTGCACCGGCTGGACATGGCCACCTCGGGCCTGCTGCTGCTGGCGCGCGGCGCGGCCATGCAGCGGGCCCTGAGCATGGCCTTCGAGGCGCGCCAGGTGCACAAACGCTACGTGGCGCTGGTGGGCGGCCACCTGCCGCCGCCCGCGGACGCCTGGGGCGAGATCGACCTGCCGCTCATGAGCGACTGGCCGCAGCGCCCGCGGCAGAAGGTGGACCCGGCCGGCCGCCCCAGCCGCACACGCTGGCGGGTGCTGGCGCATGAAACCGACGCCCAGGGCCGGGCGCAAACCCGGCTGGAGCTCGAGCCGGTGACCGGCCGCGCGCACCAGCTGCGCGTGCACCTGCAGGCCCTGGGCCATCCCATCCTCGGTGATGCCCTGTACGCCGATGCCGACGACCTCACGCGCAGTGAGCGCCTGCTGCTGCACGCCAGCGAGCTGGCGCTGGTCCACCCCCTCAGCGGCGAGACACTGCACTGGCACAGCCCGCCGCCGTTCTGATCCCGAAGGAGTCCCACCATGGCCGACACGCATCTCTACATCCTCACCGGCGCCTCACGCGGCATGGGTCTGGCCATGGCGCAGCAACTGCTGCAGCCCGACCACACCCTGCTGTGCATCTCGCGCACGAACAACGCCGAGCTCGCCGCCCAGGCCACCCAGGCCGGCTGCAACCTGGAGCAGTGGCCGCTGGACCTGGCGCAGGGCAGCGCGGCGGCGGCCCGGCTAAGACTGTGGCTCGGCCGCCCCGGCGCGCGCCACGCCAGCGCCACGCTGATCAACAACGCCGGTGTCATCCCGCGCATCGCCCCGCTGTCCGCGCTCGACCCCGACGACCTGGCGCACGCCCTGCGGGTGGACCTGGAGGCCCCGATGCTCCTGAGCGCGGCCTTCCTCGCCGCCACCGAAGCCTGGAGCGTGCCGCGCCGCATTCTCAATATCTCCTCCGGCCTGGGCCGCCGGCCCATGGCCTCGCAGGCCGCCTACTGCGCCGCCAAGGCCGGCATCGACCTCTGCACCCGTTGCCTGGCGCTGGAGGAGGCGCACAAGCCCAACGGCGCGCGCGTCTGCGCCCTGGCCCCGGGTGTCATCGACACCGACATGCAGGTCCAGCTGCGCGGCGCCGCGGCGCAGGACTTCCCGGACCGCGCGCGCTTCGAGCAGCTCAAGAGCGGCGGCCAGCTCGACAGCCCGCAGGCGGCGGCGCGCAAGGTGCTGGCCTATCTGGCGCGGCCCGACTTCGGCAGCGAACCGCTGGCCGACGTGCGTGGCTGAGCCCGCGGCCAGCCGGCCTGGCGGGCGTCGGGTATTGCGTTGCGGCATGATCCAGATCAAGATGCGAACCGGACCACCCTCGCCGTTTGGCGGCACACTCCTAGCCGTTCACACGGCTTTCCCGCCGCTGAACCGCCCCGACCCACCATGACCACGCCGACGCAACGCAGCCTGGGCGCCAAACTGGCCTTGGCCGGCACCCCCTTTCTGTTGCTGGCCCTGCTGGCCACGGCGGCCACGCTGTGGGTCTCCTGGCAGCTCGACGGCGGTGCCGCCGCCGTCAACGAAGCCGGCCGCATGCGCATGCAGGCCTACCGCATGGCGCTGAGCCTGAGCACCGGCCAGACCACCGAGCTGCCGCGACTGATGCAGGAGTTCGAAGGCAGCCTGACCGTGCTGCGCCACGGCGACCCCGAACGCCCGCTCTTCGTGCCCTGGGACGTGAATGCGCAGCAGTACTTCGGCGTGATCGAGCAGGACTGGGAGGGTTTCGTCCAACTGCTCGGCGGCGCCGACGGCGCCAGCCGCCCGCAGCTGCTGCGCGAGACGACGATCGACTTCGTGGCCCACATCGACGCCTTCGTGCACAGCATCGAGATCCACATCTCGCGCTGGACCGCCATCCTGCACCTGCTGCAGACCACGCTGATGGCCATCGTCATCCTGGGCACGGTGGTGCTGCTCTACGTCGGCCAGATGCTGGTGCTGGAGCCCGTCGGCCTGCTCAAGCGGGCGATCGAGAAGATCCAGGGCGGCACCTTCGACGCCCGCGTCGACTACGTCAGCAGCGACGAGTTCGGCACCCTGGCCGGGGGCTTCAACGACATGGCCGCGCATCTGCAATCCATGTACCACCACCTGGAGAGCAAGGTCGCGGAGAAGACCGCCGAGCTCGAAGTCAAGCGCGAGCGGCTGGAGAGCCTGTACGAGGTCACCACCCTGGTGGCGCGCGCCACCACGCTGGACGAGCTGGCCCAGGGGTTCACGCACAGCATCCTGCGCATCGCGCACGCCGATGGCGTGGCCCTGCGCTGGTCCGACCAGGCCAGCCAGCGCTACGTGATGCTGGCCGCCCATGGCCTGCCCGCCGACATGGTGGAGGCCGAGCACTGCATCCACAAGGGTGACTGCGACTGCGGCGCCAGCACCGCCCTGGGCCCCGGCCTGCGCGTCATCCCCATCCACACGCTGGGTGAGGCGCGTGAGCGCCTGTGCGGGCGCGCCGGCTTCGAGTCGCTGCTCAGCATCCCGGTGCGCCTGCACGAGCGCCTGCTGGGCGAGGTGGACCTGTTCTTCCATGCCCGCATCGAACCCTCGGCCGCGGAGCGCTCGCTGTACGAGGCGCTCACCAGCCATCTGGCCAGCGCCATGGAGAACCTGCGCACCAATGCCCTGGAGAAAGAAGCCGCCGTGGCGCAGGAGCGCCACCTGCTGGCGCGCGAGCTGCACGACTCAATTGCCCAGTCGCTGGCCTTCCTCAAGATCCAGGTGCAGCTCATGCGCGACGCGCTGGCCGCCGGCGACCGCCAGGCCATGAACCAGGTGCTGGAGGAGATCGACACCGGCGTGCGCGAGAGTTATGGCGACGTGCGCGAGCTGCTTATGCATTTCCGCACCCGCACCAACACCGAAGACATCGAGACCGCCCTGCTCACCACGCTGCACAAGTTCGAGCTGCAAAGCGGCCTCAAGGCCCACCTGCAGATGCAGGGCCACGGCCTGCCGCTGGCGCCGGATCTGCAGATCCAGGTGCTGCACATCGTGCAGGAAGCGCTTTCCAATGTGCGCAAGCACGCACGCGCCTCCCAGGTCTGGCTGGACGTGTTGCAGCAGCCCGAATGGCGCTTCGAGGTGCGCGACGACGGCCGCGGCTTCGACAGCGGCGACGGCAGCATCGACGACAGCCACGTCGGCCTGCGCATCATGAGCGAACGCGCCGAGCGCATCGGCGCCCGGGTCGAGGTGATCTCCACCCCCGGCGCCGGCACCTCGGTGGTGCTGACGCTGCCGGCCCAGCTGGTCGCCGCCCGCGCGCCCCTGCCCACCCTCCCCGAACTGCCTACCCTGGACCATGCCTCGAGCTGACGTTATCCGCATCCTGGTGGTCGACGACCACACCCTGTTTCGCCGCGGCCTGACCGCCCTTCTGAGCCGCGAGCCGAGCTTCCAGGTGGTGGGCGACGCCGCCGACGCCGGAGCAGCCCAGCGCCGCGCCCAGGAACTGCAGCCCGACCTCATCCTGCTGGACAACCACCTGCCCGGCGTGCGCGGCGTCGACGCCCTGCCGGCCTTGCGCGAGGCAGCGCCCCAGGCACGCGTGCTGATGCTGACCGTGAGCGAAGACGAGCAGGACCTGAGCGCCGCCCTCAAGGCCGGTGCCGCCGGCTACCTGCTCAAGACCATCGAAGGCGACGCCCTGGCCGCGGCCATCCACCGCATCATGCGCGGCGACAACGTGGTGGCCCACGAGATGACCAGCAAGCTGGTCTCGGCCCTCAAGGGCGGCGCGCCGGCCGCCCCCACACCGGCGGCCACGCTGCTGCACAGCCTGTCACCGCGCGAGCGCGACATCCTGCGCGGCATCGCCCGCGGCGCCAGCAACAAGGAGATCGGCGCCGACCTCGGCATCGCCGAGACCACGGTCAAGATCCACGTGCAGCACGTGCTGCGCAAGCTGGACGTGAGCACGCGGGTGCAGGCGGCGGTGCTGGCGGCGAATGCGGGGGTGAGTTGAGCGGGCGGCCGGAAGGCCGCGGTGCGCGTCTCACTCAGCCCGTCATCGACCCGGCGGCTTGTGCGTTGGTCTGAATGACGCCATCCATGCGCTGGATCAGCTGCCGCTCCTCTGGCGTCGTCTTCTCGTCCGAGCTGATGCCGTCGCGGACCTTGGCCCATGCTTTGACGACAGCCGTGGCCAGCCTGCGGAACTCGGTCATGGTCTGCTCATACCGGAAACCGCAGTCCTTGCAGAAAGCCTCCCAGGAGTGCGCGCCCACGGCACCGAACTCCTCTTCATCCCCGATGAAAAGCGCCAGACGGTTGTCACCGTAGGCCTGCACGCACAGCAGGTCGTAGAAAGGCGCGAGCCTGTAGCCTGCGTCATCGATCAGCACCGACATGTTCTTGGCGTGCGCGTCTGAGTTGCCGATCAGGTAGTTGAACATCACCCAGCGCTGCAGCTCCAGCAGATCGCGCCCGGTGACCTGCAGGCCCCGTAGCGCCGCCACCAGCCTGGGCAGGCTCACCAGCCCCGCGTTGCGCTGGTATTTCCAGTCAGACCCCACCTGCAGCAGCTGACAGCCGTCGATCTGGTGCAGTCCCAGGATGTTGCCGGCCACCATGACGCGGTCATAGCGCTCCACCACGTAGACCGCTTCCGGCACGCGCAGCAACCAGACCTTGGGTACCGGCAGCTTGACGGCGCGCGCCAACGTCATGCAGGCGTATTCATTGATCGCGCTGGGCTGGAAAGCCTTGAGCCGGGTGTCGGGCTTGAAGATGTGGGTGGTGGGCGACTGCCCCACGCTGTCGCTGATGCGCCCCGTCCTGGCATCAAAGCGCAAGCCGATCTTGTCCTGCGCGCCCGCCAGCGACATCGTCGCCTGGGGGTTGGACATCAACAGCGGCTTTTCGCCCCGCTCGGCCAGGCGCCGGCTCAGCTGTTCGTGGCTCAGCGGCTCGTACTGCTGCTCGATCCTCGGCGCCTGCCCCTCGGGCAGCACGGAGAGCACCCCCGGCAACTCGGCCCCTAGCCTGCCCACCATCTCGAAGGGGGAGGCATCGCGTGACTGGATGGCATTGAGGATGTCTTCGAGCGCCGCGCCCTCGGGCAAGAGGTTGGCGAAGAAAGTGCGCACGCCCTCCCCGGTGTAGCGCTCAGGTCGCAAAGGAAAACCGGGTGCCAGCACAAAGCCGCCGTGCTGCCCCAGCCACTGCGAGTCGTACTCGAAGAAGTAGACGCCGCCCTCGTGCCCCAGCCAGCCCATGGGGCGGGCATTGGCCCAGACGCGCAGGCGGATCATTTCTTGTTCCCGCTGCGTTGCCGCGCGCTGTTGATGATCCCTACGCCTGTGGAGGGTCGCAATGCATCCGATATACGTGCGTCAACGGGACTCGTGATCAACCCAGCAGAGGCACCTTCACCCCTGGCATCCTGCCGCGCGCCCGCAATGATGCCCATTGATGCATCACCCTTGCGGCCCGTGATGACCATCGACAGCCCCAGCCCGTTGATCAGTTGCACCAGCTTGCCCAGCGTGCAGCGCTCCGGCTGCGTCTCCGCATCCCGGATGAAAGAGGGGCTCACATTGCATACGGCCGCCGCTTGCGCCCGCGTCAGCTTCTGACGCTTGCGCTCGATTTCCAGCAGCTTGGCCAACTCAAGGAGATTGTTCAGATCTATCTTCATTTTTGACCCCTCAGGGTCACTTTATCGTCGAATATGAATCTATGCAATACATATTGACCTTATAAGAGCAAATGTCAACCATGGGTGATCATCGTCAGCTGCCTGCCGGATTATGACCCCATAGGGACAAAAAAAATACCCCACCCCTATTCGAACAAAATTTGCCCTCATAGGAGCAATTTGTGCCAGGTCTGCATTTTGTTCCCGCCGGGTGCGGCTGCAGTCGGCGGCGCCAGCAACAAGGAAATCGGGGCCGAACTCGGCATCGCCGAGACCACGGTCAAGATCCACGTGCAGCACGTGCTGCGCAAGCTGGATGTGAGCACGCGGGTACAGGCGGCGGTGCTGGCGGCGAATGCCGGGGTGAACTGACGCCGGCCGGCCACACAGATGGTCACCGCCATTTACCCGTGGTAACAAAGCTAGCACATGGGGGTGCCGGACGGCTGATCTGGATCAAGAGCGCATGGGGGTGGCTGGCTAAAGTTTGCGCAGGCGACTGACGGAAGTCAATTTCATCTTCCGGTCTCGGTGTCGCGCACCCCACTCAAGAAGAATAGGAGCCTGATCATGCGGCAACTGCGCGCTTTCCTTTGTCTGTTTTCCTGGCTGTCTCTCTGCGCGGCTGGCGCCCAGGCGCAGGTCTTGTCCGGCGCCGGATCGACTTTCGCTGCCCCCTTGTATGTCGCTGCGGCGGAAAAGCTGGGGGGCAAGCACCAGTTCTCCCTCAATTACAGCTCCGTCGGTTCAGCCGAGGGGATCAAGCGCATCCACGACCACTCCGTCGACTTCGGTGCCACCGATCAACCGCTGAACCGCCAGGAGCTCAATAGCAGCGGCCTGCTGCAGTTTCCAACGGCCATCGGTGGTGTTGCGGTCACCGCCAATCTGCCAGGCTTCAACGTGTCTCAACTCAAGCTGGATGGCCCCGTGCTGGCGGATATCTTCCTCGGCAAGATCAAGAGCTGGAACGATGCCCGGATCGCCGAGCTCAATCCCGGACAGAGCCTGCCGCGCACGCCCATCAAGGTCATCGTTCGCGCCGAGGGTTCGGGCACCGCCTACCTGTTCGGCCGCTACCTGAGCCGGGTCAGCACCGAGTGGAAGGAGCGCGGCCGCGCGGCCGTGGCCAGCGCCACCTCGGTGCCAAGCAACGCGACCGTCCTGCAAGCCATCCAGGCATCAGCGGGTGCGATCGGGTACCTGGAATACGGTTACGCGCAAGACAACAAGCTGCCGGTGGTCCAACTGCGCAATGCCTTTGGCACTTTTGTGAGCCCGAACAGCGACACCATCGCCGCTGCGGTTCGGGCAGCGGATTGGGAGCTGATGTTCATGGACCAGAATCCGACCTTCGAAATCGACACCGTGAACGTGGCCTGCCCCTCGTGCTGGCCCATCACCGGACTGACCTACGTCGTGGTTTCGCGACGCTGGATCGAAAACAACAAGGGCAATGCGTTCATGCGCTTCCTCGAGGCCTTGCTGAACGACGGCGATGCCGTGGCCAAGGAGGAGAACTACGTCACCCTGCCGTCGAGAGCGAAGAACCTCGTCAAGGTCACCCTGCGCAGCCAGCTGCAGGACGGGAAGGGCAATCGTTTGCGTACCCTGCTCGAGCGCATGGAATTTCCCCACGAACTCCTCGCCCGAGCCGACTAGCAGCCCTCGTTGCGCATCGCCACCGGATTGCGGCGGCCTGTGCCAGTTCACCGCCACGGTCCCGTCCACAACGGCAGGGTTGCCTGACAGCACCCTGCCGTTTCCCATGGGATGCCCGGTAGCCGTTGCCCCCATCGGGCGCCCCCCGCGGCAGAACCCGCCACAGTCGTTTGATCCACCTCAAGCCCCCGTCGAATAAGCCGGCCGACTAGTTCTTTCGGAGGATGGCCGGCCGGCCGGCCGCTACCTCCGGAGGATGGTGCGAACCAGCCCCCCTTTCTAAAGTCCGTGCACACCCCTCAAGGAGTTGTGACATGGATAGAAACAGACAGGCCCTCTCGGTATTGATCGTCAGCACGCTGGCCTTCACCGTGTGCTTCATGGTGTGGATGATGTTCGGCGTGATCGGCATCCCGATCAAGAAGGCACTCAACCTCAACGCCACCGAATTCGGCCTGCTCACGGCCACCCCGGTGCTCACCGGCTCGCTGATCCGCGTGCCGCTGGGCATCTGGACCGACAAGTACGGCGGCCGCATCGTGATGGCCATCCTCATGGCAGCCACCGTGCCCGCCATCTACCTGATGGCCTACGCCACCGCCTACTGGCACTTCCTGGTCATCGGCCTGTTCGTCGGCCTGGCCGGCGGCTCCTTCTCGGTGGGCACGCCCTATGTGGCGCGCTGGTACCCGAAGAACCGCCAGGGTTTCGCCATGGGCGTGTACGGCGCCGGCAACTCCGGAGCCGCCGTCAACAAGTTCATCGCCCCGGCCCTGGTGGTGGCCTTCGGCTGGACCATGGTGCCGCAGGTCTACGCGGCCATCATGCTGGGCACGGTGGTCGTGTTCTGGCTGTTCAGCCACAGCGATCCGGCCCACCTGGTGCCCAGCCACGTGAAGTTCAGCGACCAGCTCAAGGCGCTGAAGGACCCCAAGGTCATCAAGTACTGCCAGTACTACAGCATCGTGTTCGGCGGCTACGTGGCCCTCTCGCTGTGGATGGTGCAGTACTACGTGGGTGAATACGGCCTGGACATCCGCGCCGCCGCGCTCCTGGCGGCCTGCTTCTCCCTGCCCGGCGGCGTGCTGCGCGCGGTGGGCGGCTGGCTGTCTGACAAGTACGGCGCCCACAGCGTGACCTGGTGGGTGATGTGGGTGAGCTGGATCTGCCTGTTCCTGCTCTCTTATCCGCAGTTCGACTTCACCATCACCACCATCAACGGCCCCAAGACCTTCCACATCGGCCTCAACGTCTACATGTTCACCGCGCTGATGTTCATCCTGGGCATCGCCTGGGCCTTCGGCAAGGCCAGCGTGTTCAAGTACATCAGCGACGACTACCCCACCAACATCGGCACCATCAGCGGCATCGTCGGTCTGGCCGGCGGCCTGGGCGGTTTCGTGCTGCCCATCATGTTCGGCGCCCGGTCGACCTCACCGGCGTCCGCTCCAGCGCCTTCATGCTGATGTACGGCGTGGTCTGGGTCTCGCTGATCTGGATGTACTGGACCGAGGTGCGCCGCGCCCAGGTCATGGGCTCCCAGGCTACCGCTTTCAGCCTCAAGGGCTGACCCCTCTCCCCTTCACCGGGAACCATCATGAACACCACCACCAAGGAATCGGGCGCCACCCTCACCGACTGGCGCCCTGAAGACGAGCAGTTCTGGGAAAGCACCGGCAAGAAGGTCGCCTACCGCAACCTCTGGATCTCGGTGCCTGCGCTGCTGTGTGCGGCTTCGCCATCTGGGGCATGTGGGGCATCATCACCGTGCAGATGCTCAACCTGGGTTTCCCCTTCACCCAGGCCGAGCTCTTCACGCTGACCGCCATCGCGGGCCTGGCCGGCGCCACCATGCGCATCCCGGCCTCTTTCCTGATCCGGCTGGCCGGCGGACGCAACACCATCTTCCTGACCACCGCCATGTTGCTGGCCCCGGCCATCGGCACCGGCATCGCGCTGCAACACAAGGACTGGCCGCTGTGGGTGTTCCAGCTCATGGCCCTGTGGTCGGGCGTGGGTGGCGGTAATTTCGCCAGCTCCATGTCCAACATCGGCACCTTCTTTCCCAAACGCCTGCAGGGCACGGCCCTGGGCCTGAACGCCGGCCTGGGCAACTTCGGCGTGACCACCATGCAGGTCGTGATCCCGCTGGTGATGACGCTGAGCATCTTCGGTGCCCTCGGCGGTGAATCGATGACGCTGGTGAAGGACAGCGGCTGGATCTTCGGCAAGATCGCAGCCGGCACGCCCACCTTCATCCAGAACGCCGGCTTTGCCTGGCTGCTCTCGCTGGTGCCGCTGTCCATCCTGTGCTGGTTCGGCATGAACAACCTGAAGACGGTCACACCGGGCGTGGACAGCAGCATCGGCAGCACGATCAGCGCCTTCATCAAGATCATCTGGCTCTACACCCTGTCCTTCCTGCCGGCCGGTCTGGGCCTGTACCTCTACCTGCCCGCGCCCACCGGCCTGGGCCTGCTGAACATGTGGGTGGCCATGCCGCTGATCATCGTCAGCACCCTGCTGGTCATGAAGCTCACGGCCTTCGGCACCATGAAGGAAAACATCGACAAGCAGTTCGCCATCTTCAAGGACAAACACACCTGGTCCATGACGGCGCTGTACATCGTGACCTTCGGCTCCTTCATCGGCTTCTCGATGGCACTGCCGCTGTCCATCACGGTGATCTTCGGCAGCACGCACGTGTTTGATGTGGCCACCAACGCCTGGGTCCATGCCAAGAACCCCAACGCCCCCAGCGCCCTGACCTACGCCTGGATCGGCCCCTTCGTCGGCGCCGCGGTGCGCCCCATCGGCGGCTGGATCTCGGACAAGGTGGGCGGCTCCATCGTCACGCAGATCATCTCGGCCGTGATGGTGGTGGCCTCGGGCGCCGTGGGCTACATCATGCTGCAGGCCTACCAGTCGGCCACGCCCGAGCAGTACTTCCTGACCTTCATGGTGCTGTTCGTGCTGCTGTTCACCGCCACCGGCATCGGCAACGGCTCGACCTTCCGCACCATCGCCGTCATCTTCGACCGCCAGCAGGCCGGCCCGGTGCTGGGCTGGACCTCGGCCATCGCCGCCTACGGCGCCTTCGTGGCCCCGGTGGTGATCGGCGCCCAGATCAAGGCCGGCACACCGCAGTTCGCCATGTACGGTTTCGCGGTTTTCTACGCCTTGTGCCTGGTGCTGAACTGGTGGTTCTACCTGCGCAAGAACGCCTACGTGAAGAACCCCTGAACACACCGCAAGCGCGTCACAACGACTATCTAGGAGGCTGACATGAGCCATTTTCTCGACCGACTGAGCTACTTCTCGCAACCCCGGGAGAACTTCTCCAAGGACCACGGCGTCACCACCGGTGAAGACCGCACCTGGGAGGACGCCTACCGCGACCGCTGGGCCCACGACAAGATCGTGCGCTCCACCCACGGCGTGAACTGCACGGGCTCCTGCTCG
>JAHRYV010000026.1 GCA_020621965.1 Curvibacter sp.
CTCGGCATTGGCCTTGATCTGCTCGGGCGTGAGCGGCGGGCGGGTGCTGTTGCGCCCCGAGGGGTCGCCGATCAGGCTGGTGAAATCGCCGATCAGGAAGATCACCTGGTGCCCCAGGTCCTGCAGCTGGCGCATCTTGTTGAGCACCACGGTGTGGCCGATGTGGATGTCGGGCGCCGTCGGGTCCAGCCCCAGCTTGATGCGCAGCGGCCGGCCCGTGGCCTCGGCGCGGGCCAGCTTCTGCACCCAGTCGGCCTCCGGGATCAGTTCGTCGCAACCGCGCAGGGTCACGGCCAGCGCCTCGCGGACCCGGTCGGTGACGGGAATAGTCGACGAAGATGCTTGATTCATAAAGATTTTTCCATGATCCGGAAGGCGGACCGATATACTTGGGGCTGGTTCTGGCTGGCCCCGATTTTAAGTGGCCGCCGCCGGCCCCAGCCCATCCCCGACCCGCATCCTTGAAGAACACGCTCGTCACTGCCGTTCTCGCCGCCCTGGCCCCCCTGCGCCAGGCGGCCCAGCACCATCCCCGCGACTTCGCGGCGGCGGCGCTGTCGCTGCTGCTGCTCAGCGGCGGGGCCTATGCGCTGGCGGCCGCCGTTGTCACGCTGGCCCCGGACGCGGCCAGGCTGCCGGTGCGGGAGATCAGCGCGCCGGTCACCCCCCTGCCGCTGCAGGAACAGGCCTCGGCGCTGGAGTTCCACCGCTACAGCCTGTTCCGCTCCGACCTCTCCCGTGCCAACGACACGGCCGACACCCTGTTGCGCCGCATGGGCATCGACGACCCGGCCGCGGCCGAATTCCTGCGGCGTGACGCCCTGGCGCAGCGCCACCTGCTGGGCCGCGCGGGCCGCAACCTGACGGGCGAGGCCAGCGACCGCAACACGCTTCTCAAGCTGATGGCGCGCTGGAGCCCGGACGATGACGGCAACTTCAAGCGCCTGGTGATCGAGAAATCCGGCACCACCTTCAAGTCCCGCCTGGAGACCCTGCCCCTGAGCGCCTCCATCCGCATCGCCAGCGGCACCATCGAGAGTTCGCTGTTCGCCTCCACCGAAGAGGCCCAGATTCCCGACACCGTCGCGGTCCAGATCGCCGAGATCTTCTCCGGCGACATCGACTTCCACCGCGAACTGCGCAAGGGCGACCGCTATTCCGTGGTGTTCGAGGTGCTCGAAGGCGACGGCGAACCCTTGCGCGCCGGCCGCGTGCTCAGCGCGGAGTTCGTCAACAACGGCAAGGCCCATCAGGCCATGTGGTTCCAGGAACCGACGGCCGCCAACCCGCAACCCGTGGAGGAAGGCCGGGCCACCCGGGCCCAGGGCCGCGGGGGTTACTACAACCTGGAAGGCAAGAGCCTCAAGCGCGCCTACCTGGCCTCGCCCCTGGCTTTCTCGCGCGTCACCAGCGGCTTCAAGATGCGCTTTCACCCCATCCACAAGACCTGGCGCCGGCACCTGGGCGTGGACTACGCTGCCCCCACCGGGACACCGGTGCGCAGCGTTGGTGACGGCGAGGTGGAGTTCGCGGCCGGCCAGCCCGGTTTCGGCAACGTGGTGTTCATCCGCCACCGCAACAACCACGTCACGGTCTACGCCCATCTGAGCCGCATTGCCGTGCGCCGCGGCCAGCGTGTCGAGCAGGGCCAGCACATCGGCGCCGTGGGGGCGACGGGCTGGGCCACCGGGCCGCATCTGCATTACGAGTTCCGCATCAATGGCCAGCACCAGAATCCGCTGGCCATCGCCCGCACCAGCGAATCCGTCCCGGTGTCGCCCGCAGCCCGGCCGGCCTTCAATCGCCTGGCCGGCGTGGCACGCCAGCAGCTGGCATCCGCCCAGTTGCTGGCCGCCCGCTGAGCATCGCCAGGCGACATGGCCGAGTACTACATCGGCTTGATGTCCGGCACCTCGCTGGACGGCGTCGACGGCGTCCTGGCCGACTGCGGCGCCAGCAGCACCCGCGTGCTGCACCATGCCTACCGTCCGTTTCCGGCCGAACTCGCAGCCGAGTTGCTGGCCCTCAACCGCAGCGGCCCCGACGAGCTGCACCGCGCCGCCCTGGCCGCCAATGCCCTGGTCCGGATCTACGCCAGCGTGGTGAGCGAATTGCTGCAGGCCTCCGGCGTGCCCGCCGGCGCCATCGCGGCCATCGGCGCCCATGGCCAGACCGTGCGGCACCGCCCGGGCGCCTTCGACGGCACGGGCTACACCTTGCAGCTCAACAATCCGGCCCTGCTGGCCGAGCTGAGCCGCATCACCGTGGTCGCCGATTTCCGCAGCCGCGACGTCGCGGCGGGTGGCCAGGGTGCCCCCCTGGTGCCGGCCTTCCACCGGGCGCTGTTCGGGCGCCCCGGCCAGACCGTGGCGGTCCTCAATCTCGGCGGCATGTCCAACCTCTCGATCCTGCGCGACGATGCCGTGCTCGGCTTCGACTGCGGCCCCGGCAACGCCCTGCTCGACGCCTGGTGCCGCCAGCACACCGGCCAGCCGTATGACGACCAGGGCCGTTGGGGCGCCGGCGGCTCGGTGCAGCAGGAGTTGCTGGCCAGCCTGCTGCAGGAGCCGTTTTTCGACCAGCCGCCCCCCAAGAGCACCGGCCGCGATCTCTTCCATCCCGGCTGGCTGCAGGAGCGGCTGGAGCGGCACGCCGCGCTGAGACCGGTGGACGTCCAGGCCACCCTGAGCGAACTCACCGCCCGCAGTTGCGCCACCGAACTGCAGCGCCATGCGCCCGGCTGCCGGCGCCTGATCGTCTGCGGCGGCGGCGCGTTCAACACGCAGCTGATGCAGCGGCTGCGGGCGCTGCTGCCCGGCGTCGCCGTCGTTGCTTCGGATGCAGAGGGATTGCCGCCGCTGCAGGTCGAGGCGGCCGCCTTTGCCTGGCTGGCGCGCAAGACGCTGCAGCGTGAAACCGGGAGTCTGGAAAGCGTCACGGGCGCCCGAGGCGCCCGTGTGCTGGGTGCGATCTACCCGGCCTGAGCCGGGCGCGCGCGTTCAGGTCGAGAACGAGGAACCGCAGCCGCAGGTCGTGCTGGCGTTCGGGTTCTTGATCACGAACTGGGCGCCCTGCAGGTCTTCCTTGTAGTCGATTTCGGCGCCCACCAGGTACTGGTAGCTCATGGCGTCGATCAGCAGGGAGACACCGTTCTTGGTCATGGTGGTGTCGTCCTCATTGGCCACCTCGTCGAAGGTGAAACCGTACTGGAAGCCCGAGCAGCCACCACCCTGCACGAAAACACGCAGCTTGAGGTCGGGATTGCCCTCTTCCGCGATCAACTCGGCCACCTTGGCAGCAGCGCTGTCGGTGAACAGGATCGGGGCAGGCATCTCGGTCTGGACGGATTCGGCAACGGCACTCATGGAGAACTCCGGAAAAAGGGACTGATTAAATACTACACCAATCCGCTCAGGAATTCAGGGTTTAGTTATTTGCCGCCAGCTTCAGTGTGGGCTTTTCTTCCGCCATGGACGGTGTCGGCCGCAGCAGGCCGGCGATGATGGCGCCCTGGTGCATCTCGAGGGCCGTGTAGTAGACGTCGCCTTCGATGCGCGCCTTGGGCTGCAGCTCCAGCATGCGGCGGGCATAGACCGGGCCCTTGACGCTGCCGTTGACGATGACGTGATCGGCGTGCACCTCACCGACCACCGAAGCGGTCTCGGAGATCACGAGGATGCTGTTCTTGTCCTCGCTGGAGCGCACGTCCCCGACGATGGAGCCGTCGACGCGCAGGCCGTCGGTGAACTGGATGTTGCCCTCGATCTGGTTGCCGTCGGCAATCAGGCTGCGGATGGCGGGTTGTTTTTTCTTGCTGAACATGGCTAGTTCCCTCAGGCGGTGATTACAACTTGATCGATTGCACGGCCTTGACCGCATTGCCGTCCATGACCTTGACACTGACGCCCTTGAGCACGGTCTGGGGCGGCAGATCGAAAACACCTTCCGCGCGCGCATACTGGCGCAGCTTGATGGCTTGCGGGCCCTGCGGCAGCGTGCCCGACCAGGGGCGGCCGGACTGCAGCCCGGTAAAACTGATCTCCAGGCGACCGTTGAACTCGGGCGCGTTCTTCAGCGGCTGGATCACCAGCACCTGCCACTTGACGTGGCGCCCGTCGTCGACTTCCGCCTGCAGGCCCCGGATCGCCAGCGCCTCGGTGCCCACGGTCGGAATGAGCTTCTCGAAGAAACCCAGGTCGTCACGCAGGCGCTGGTTGTCGCCCTCGAGCTGCTTGTTCAGCGTCGACAGGCGCTCCTGGGCGGCTTTTTCGGCAGTCATCAGGGTGGTCGAGGTATTGGCCAGGGCCAGCGCCTGGTCGCGCTCTTCCTTCATGACCGTCAGCTGCTGCCGAAGGTCGGCGACCTCGCGCTCCAATTGCCCCAGCTCCTGGATCCGGTTGTCGTCGATGCCGGCGATGTCCTTGCCGAACTCGAAGGCCCACAGACCGATGGCGGCGCAAAAGCCCAGCACCACCGCGGCACCCACCCAGCGCAGCGGCCAGGGCAAGGCACTGCGCACGGACATGCGCGGCGCGCTGACCGTCAGGCGGCGAAGTAGCAGACGCAGACGCATAACATATCGAGTCTAGCAGCCCACAAAGACAAGGGCCGCCAGAATCGAGACTCTGGCAGCCCTTGTTTTGCAACAGTTTGTTGTCCTTGCGGACAACGTGCAAAATTAACGCTTGCTGAACTGCTTGCGACGGCGTGCAGAGTGCAGACCGACCTTCTTACGCTCGACCTCACGGGCATCGCGGGTCACGAAGCCGGCTTGCGACAGCACGGGCTTGAGAGACGCGTCGTAGTCGATCAGGGCGCGGGTGATGCCGTGGCGGGTCGCGCCGGCCTGGCCGGACTCACCGCCGCCGTGCACGTTGACCTGGACGTCGAAGGTCTCGACATGGTTGGTCAGCGCCAGCGGCTGCTTGGCGATCATGATCGAGGTCTCGCGGCCGAAATATTCCTGGATATCCTTGCCGTTGACCGTGATCTTGCCGGTGCCTTTTTTCAGAAACACACGGGCGACGCTGGACTTGCGACGGCCGGTTCCATTGTTCCATTCACCAATCATCTCAAGGCTCCTTAGATTTCCAACACTTGGTTGCCAAGGTGTGCAGGTGCTCTGCACCACCGTACACCTTGAGCTTCTTGATCATGGCGTAGCCGAGCGGGCCCTTGGGCGCATGCCCTTGACGGCCTTCTCGAGTGCGCGGCCGGGTGCTTGGCCTGCATGTCACGGAAGTTGGTGGCGTAGATACCGTTGAAACGGAATGGCGGTAATAAACCTTGTCGAGTTCCTTGGTACCGGTCACGCAGCGGCGGCGTTGATGATGACAACGAAGTCACCGTATCGACGTGAGGCGTGTAAATGGCCTTGTGTTTGCCGCGCAAACGGAGAGCCAATCCTTCGGCTACTCGTCCGAGGACCTTGTCGGTCGCGTCAATCACAAACCACTCGTGCGTCACGTCAGCGGGTTTGGCGCTGATCGTTTTGGTCATGAGTTTTTCTCTAAAAAGAGGGTTTGGGCAGCCCTTTTCCACGGTCGGTTTTCCTCTGTCGGGAATCTCTTAGGTGGGAGTTCAGACTTCGCCGCGGGGCCACAAAAACGCTGCGAAGCCCGCCATTATACAAAAACCAGGCCCGAGCGCCAGCTCAGAAGGCGGGCGCCGCGTTGGAGCCGCTCGGGCCGTTCGGGTACTGCTTGCGGTTTTCGATGCAGACCGGCAGCTGGGTGTTGGCCGGCTTCTGGCACTCCTCGTGGATGCACATCGGCCGGGTAAAGAAGTTGGCATTCGCACACAGCTCGCGCGGCGCCACACGGGACTCATCCGTCCGCACCGGGGGCTTGGGCGCGGGCTCCGGGTTGGCAGCGCGAGCCCGGGCGGGCGGCTTGCGCTCTTCCTCCTCGGCAGCCGGCTGCTGGGCCGCCGGTGTCCTGACGGCCGGCGCAGTCCGGCGCTCGGCGGCGGGCGGTTTGACGATCGGCGCCGGGGCAGGCGCCGGGGCGGCGTCCATGGCCAGCGGGTCGACCGCCTGGGGTTCGGAGGCCGCCGGCGCTGCGGCCGGTGCCGGCATGACCGCCGGATCGGGTGTGGCCACCACCGGCGCGGTTCCCCACAGCGAGCCACCGTTGTCCGCCGGCAGCAGCCACAGCAGCCCGCCACCGGCCACCAGCAGGGCCGCCAGGCCCAGGCCCAGCGGCTTGGCGTGCTGGCTCAGGGCCTGCGCGAGGCGGCGCCCCGCTTGGGCGACCCGGCCGGCGGGCCGGCCGGTGCGGCCGCCCGCGCCCCGACGCGTGGGGTCGGGCACGGTCTGCGGCTGGGTATTCCAGAACTGGCGGGAACTGTTTTCGTCCTGATCGGACTTCAAGACCACGCCGAGTTCATTGCGCCAGTCGAACTTGCTCAGGCGCGGCGGCGCCTTGAGCTTCATCTCGGTCACGAAGGCCGCCAGACTCTGGGGCCGATCGCCCGGCTGCACCGCCAGCGCGTGGGTGATGGTGCGCACGAACTGATCCGAGTACGCGGTCCCGAAATGCTCTTTCACGGTGGCGGCCACGCTGCGCACCGTGGGCATGGTGTCGCGCACCACCCGGGTCGTCGCCGGCGAAGGCGGGGCATTACGCAGGCAGCTGTAGACCACCGCGGCCAGCGCGTACAGATCGGTCCAGGGGCCCTGGGTCAGATCCTCGGCCTCGCCGTACTGTTCGATGGGGGCGTAGTTGACCTTGAGCACCGCGGTGTGCTTGTGCGGTTTGTCGTTGATGGCCCGGCGCGCCGCGCCCAGGTCCAGCAGCACCGGCGGCCCGATGTCCTGCAGGAAGATGTTGTCGGGCGAGATGTCGCGATGCAGGGTGTCGTTCTGGTGCAGCACGTGCAGCGCCTGCAGGATGGACCACAGCACCGTGCGCAGCCAGGCCTCGGGCGGGGGCGCGGCCATCTGGCTGCGCGCCTGGCTGAGCGTCATGCCGCTGTACAGGGGCATGACCATGTAGGCCGTATTGTTGCCCTCCCAGAAGCGGTAGACCTTGACCAGCGAGGGATGGTCGAAGCGGGCCAGCAGCCGCGCCTCGGCCACGAAGGAATCGAGACCGGACTGGTAAGTCGCCTGGTCGGCCGAGGAGCGCACGGAGACCGAGGTCCCGTCCAGCCGGGCGGCCAGCGCCGCCGGCATGTACTCCTTGATCGCCACCGTGCGGTGCAGGGAGGTGTCGTAGGCGCGGTAGACCAGACCGAAGCCGCCCACCCCCAGCAGCCCCTGCACCTCGAACTCGGCCAGGCGGGTGCCCGGGCGCAGGGCATCCACGTGTGTCACCGCCTGCGCCGGCTTGGGCGCCACGGGCATTTGGGGATCAGAGACAATGTCGACCATAGGGTCTGATTCTTGCATGGAAAGCAGGCGTCACGGATTCGTGCCTACTCGCCGTTTTTTAGAGATTCACCATGTTCAGCTACCGTCACGCCTTCCATGCCGGCAATCACGCCGATGTGCTCAAGCACACCGTGCTGATCGCCATGCTGCGTCACCTGACGCAAAAGGAGGCCGCCCTCACGGTGCTCGATACCCATGCCGGCGCCGGCCTGTACCGGCTCGACAGCGAGTTCGCCGACACCAGCGGCGAGGCCGCCGAGGGCATCCAGCGCCTGCTGCAGGCCAGCGACGGGGAAGCCCTGGCGCCGGCCCTGCAGGACTACCTGGAACTGGTCGCCAGCTTCAACGCCAAGGGGAGCTCGCGAGTCTATCCCGGCTCACCCTTCATCATCCAACGCCTGCTGCGCGAGCACGACCGCCTCAAGCTCTACGAACTGCACCCGACCGACGCCAAGACCCTGGAGGCCAACGTGGCGCAGCTCGACGCCGGCCGCCAGGTGGCCGTGCTGCGCGAAGACGGTTTCGGCTGCGTCAACAAGTTCCTGCCGCCGCCCTCGCGCCGCGCCCTGCTGCTGTGCGACCCTAGTTACGAGATCAAGAGCGACTATGCGCGCGTGGTCACCATGGCAACCGAGGCGCTCAAGCGTTTTGCCACCGGCACCTATGCGGTGTGGTACCCCATCATTCCGCGGCCCGAGGCGCACGACCTGCCACGCAAGCTCAAGACCCTGGCCACCAAGGCCGGCAAGCCCTGGCTGCACGCCACGCTGACGGTGAAGTCGAGCAAGATCACGAGCGACCCGACGGGCGAGGCCAAGCGCCCCGGCCTGCCGGCCAGCGGCATGTTCGTCATCAACCCGCCGCACACGCTCAAGGGCGCGCTGCAGCCGGCGCTGCCGCAACTGGTCAAGCGGCTGGGCCAGGACCGCAACGCCGCCTTCACGCTGGACAGCGGCGGCTGAGTCGGCTCAGAGGCCCAGGCGCTGGCAGATTTCCAGCGTGGCTGCGCTCTGGTTCATGCTGTAGAAGTGCAGCGCCGGGGCGCCACCAGCGCGCAGCTGCTCGCACAGCCCCGTCACCACATCCAGGCCGAAAGCCTTGATCGACGCCGTGTCGTCGCCATACGCCTGCAGGCGCAGGCGGATCCAGCGCGGGATCTCGGCGCCGCAGGCGTCACTGAAACGCATCAGCTGCGTGGAGCTGGTGATGGGCATGATGCCCGGCACCACCGGCACCGTCACGCCCAGCGCGTCCGCCTCTTCGACGAAGCGGAAGTAGGCATCGGCGTTGTAGAAATACTGCGTGATGGCCGAATCGGCCCCGGCCTTGACCTTGGCCACGAAGGCCTGCAGGTCGGACGCCGGCGACTTGGCCTGCGGATGCACCTCCGGGTAGGCCGCCACCTCGATGTGAAAGTGGTCGCCAGTCTCGGCGCGGATGAAAGCCACCAGATCGCTGGCGTACTGGAACTCGCCGCCGGCGCCGTAGCCGCTGGGCAGGTCGCCGCGCAGCGTGACCAGGCGCTTGACACCCATGGCCTTCAACGTGGCCAGATTCTCGCGCATGGTGGCCTGGGTGGCACCGATGCAGGAGATGTGCGAGGCCGCGTCCATGCCCTCGGCCAGGATCTCGCGCACGGCGGCAAAGGTGCCTTCCTGGGTGGAGCCGCCGGCACCGTAGGTAACCGAGCAGAACTCAGGTTTCAAAGCCTTGAGCTGCTGGCGCACGGCCCGCAGCTTCTCCACGCCCTCGGGGGTCTTGGGCGGGAAGAACTCGATGCTGATGGGGAGTTGTTGCAGGCTCATCGGGGCCTCTTCATTTGATCGCATGGATGAAAAATTCGCGGTTGCCGTCGCCACCTTCGATGGGCGAGTCGAACCAGTCCTGCACCGCCAGATCCAGGGCCGAGCAAGCATCGCGCAGGCGCTGCTCGACGAAGGCATAGAGTGCGGCGTCGCGCACGATGCCGCCCTTGCCCACCTGGCCCGGCTGCAGCTCGAACTGCGGCTTGACCAGCATCAGCAGATGGCCGCCGGACTTGAGCAGCGGCACCACGGCCGGCAGCACCAGGGTCTGCGAGATGAAGGACAGGTCACCCACCAGCAGGTCGAAGCCGGTTTCGAGCACCTCGTCACCGGCCAGGGCTTCGGCAATCGCCTCGGGGTCGCGCGCATTGACCTTCTCGATGCAGAGCACGCGGGGATCGTCGCGCAGGCTGGCGTGCAATTGCGCCTGCCCCACATCCAGCCCCACCACCCGCGCGGCCCCGGCCTGCAGCAGGCAGTCCGTGAAACCGCCGGTGGACTGGCCGACATCCAGGCAGGTACGCCCCTGCACGGAGAGACCGACGCGCTTGAGCGCGGCCTCCAGCTTGAGGCCGCCGCGCGAGACGTAACGCGCCTCCGCATCGTCGAGCAGACGCAGCTGCGCGTCGTCCGGCACCTCGTCGCCGTTCTTGACAACGCGCCTCCACACCTCACCCTGCAGCCACTCCACCCCACCCGCAATCAGGCGCTGGGCCTGGGAGCGGGTGCTGGCGAGCTGGCGCTGGACCAGCAGTTGATCAACCCGCATCAATAACGATACGTGTCGGGCTTGTACGGGCCCTGCTTGGGCACGCCGATGTAGGCCGCCTGCTCGTCGCTCAGCTCGGTCAGCATGGCGCCCACCTTCTTCAGGTGGGCGCGCCATCATCAGGTGCTTGGGCACGTAGACCTTGCCCTGCTCATAGTATTCGCTGTGCGTGAACAGCTCGATCTGGGCGATGGTCTGGTTGGCCGACGAGCTCATCACGAAGCTCAGGTGGCCGGTACCGCAGCCGGGTTCTCAGGCGGCCTTGGCCAGCAGGATGGTGCTGCCGTCCGGGAAGATCCGTGGTCGACCTGGGCTTGATCTCTTCCCGCCATTCTCTTCGACTTGGCGACCCGATCGTTGTCGAAGTGGCCGATGTTGCGGACGATGGACTGATCCTTCATCTTGGCCATATGCCGTAGGTGATGACGTCGCAGTTGCCGGTGGTGGTGACGAGATGTCGGCCTTGTCGGCGTAGTCCATGGTCACACCTTGCAGCCTTCCATGGCGGCGGGGGCATTGATCGGTCGATCTCAGTCACCCAGACCTGAGCGCTGAGGCACGCAGGGCCTGGGCCGAGCCCTTTACCCGCATCGCCGTACGCCCTGGGCGACGCCGGCAATCATCACGTCGGTGGCAACCCGGTAAATCCACCAGCGATTCGCGGCAGCCGTACAGGTTGTCGAACTTGCTCTTGGTCACCGAATCGTTGACGTTGATGGCACGGAACATCAGCGTGCCCTTGGCGGACATTTCCTTCAGGCGGTGCACGCCGGTGGTGGTCTCTTCGGTCACGCCGATGATCTGGGCGCCCTTGCGGCTGTACCAGGTCGGGTCCACGGCCAGCTTGGCTTTGATGGCGGCAAACAGCTCGCGCTCTTCCTCGCTCTTGGGGTTGGCGATCAGCGAGGCATCCTTCTCGGCGTTCTTGCCCAGGTGCATCAGCAGGGTGGCGTCACCACCGTCGTCCAGGATCATGTTCGGGCCTTCGCCCTCCGAACCCTTGGGGCCGAAGTCGAAGATGCGGTGGGTGTAGTCCCAGTAGTCCTTGAGCGACTCGCCCTTGTAGGCAAACACCGGCGTGCCCTTGGCCACCAGGGCGGCGGCGGCGTGGTCCTGGGTGGAGAAGATATTGCAGGAAGCCCAGCGCACTTCGGCGCCCAGGGCTTCCAGCGTTTCCACCAGCACCGCCGTCTGGATGGTCATGTGCAGCGAGCCGGTGATGCGCGCGCCCTTGAGGGGCTGCTTGACCGCGAATTCCTCGCGGATGGCCATCAGGCCGGGCATCTCGGTTTCGGCGATGCGGATTTCCTTGCGGCCCCAGTCGGCCAGCGTCAGATCGGCAACAACGTAGTCTTGGGCGGGTTTGAGAACAGCACTCATGTGGACTCCAATCAAAGTTGAACGCCCACCGGATCGCCTGGAAGAGACAGCCTCACCGCACAGCAAACCAGTGGGTGAGCGCAGTTGGAAGACAGGGTGGTACACCCTGGGGTCCGAGCCTAACCCGTCGGCCTGCTTCAACAGGCGGGACGAGCCGCAACGCTCCTCGGAAAATCGTGATTATACGAAGCCGGCCCCGCGCCCGCTCGCCGGGGGTTCAAAGGCCCGCCAAGGTACGCGTCAGTTGCGCCGCCGGCACGGCGCGGCAGCCGCTGGTGTTCTGCCCGGCCCACAGCGGCGAGAAATCGCCGCGGCCCGCGGCCTCGGCCTTGGCGCGCAGCGGGGCGATGGCCGCCGTGGCCAGCGGGAAGGCCGGCGCCAGGTGGCTCAGCGGCCCCTGCTCGCGCATCAGGCGGGTCAGGATGCCGCGTGCCGGGCGGCCGGTGTAGAGATTGGTCAGCGCCGTGTGGCGCGCCGCCTCGCTCTGCAGGGCCGCGCGGTGGAGCGCGCTGGTCGTGGCTTCCGGGCACAAGAGATAGGCGGTGCCGACCTGCGCCCCCGCCGCACCCAGCGCCAGCGCCGCCCGCACCCCAGCCGCATCGGCAATGCCGCCGGCCGCCACCACCGGCACGCGCACCGCACGCACGATCTGCGGCAGCAGCGCAAACGTGCCCATCTGCGTGCTCAGGTCCTCGCTCAGGAAGAGGCCGCGGTGACCGCCGGCCTCCAGCCCCTGGGCGATGATGACGTCCACACCGCGCGCCTCCAACCAGCGCGCCTCTTCCACCGTGGTGGCGGAGGAGATCACCTTGGCACCCCAACCGCGCACACGCGCCAGCAGGGCCTCGTCCGGCAGGCCGAAATGGAAACTCACCACCGGCGGTTGGAACTCGGTCAGCAGCTCCGCCGCCTCCACGTCGAAGGGCCGGCGCCCCGAGCCGTCGGGGATGGCGGCCGGATCGACATCGAACTCGCGGTAGTAGTGCGCCAGGCTCTGCCGCCACATCGCCTCGCGCGTGGCATCCGGCTCGGGCGCCCGGTGGCAGAAGAAATTCACGTTGTAAGGCCGCTGCGTCTGGGCGCGGATCTTGGTGAGCTCGGCACGCAGGGCCTGCGGTGTGAGCATGGCGCAGGGCAGCGAGCCCAGGCCGCCGGCATCGGACACCGCGATCGCCAGCGCGCTGTCCTGCACACCGGCCATGGGCGCCTGGATGATGGGCAACTCGATGCCCAGTAATTGCTGAAGGTCCATGAGCGACTCCTGTCGGCGCCCGGCCCGGCCGGCCGGCGCCCCTGTTGGCCTGCCTCACACTGTACAGGAGCAGCGGTTAAAATTTGGGCATCCGCAAGCGCCGGCCCGTTCTGCACGGAGCCGACCTGCCTCTCGTCTGCCCTGGCCGCGCCGCGCGCCGGCCTCACCTTCTGGAACCCTTGTGTCCTACGCCCCTGAAACCCGGCGCCGCCGCACCTTTGCCATCATCTCGCACCCCGACGCGGGTAAAACGACGCTGACCGAGAAGCTGCTGCTGTTCTCGGGCGCGATCCAGATCGCCGGTTCGGTCAAGGCGCGCAAGGCCTCGCGTCACGCCACCTCGGACTGGATGGAGATCGAGAAACAACGCGGCATCTCGGTGGCCAGCTCGGTGATGCAGATGCAGTACCGCGACCACGTGATCAACCTGCTCGACACGCCCGGCCACAAGGACTTCTCCGAGGACACCTACCGTGCTGACCGCCGTGGACTCGGCGCTGATGGTGTCGACGCCGCCAACGGCGAAGCCAAACCCTGCCTGATCAGGTCTGCCGCCGGCACACGCCCATCCGCCTTCGTCAACAAGATGGACCGCGAGGTGCGCGACCCGCTGGACATCCTGGACGAAGTGGAACGCGAACTCGGTATGCCCTGCGTGCCCATGACCTGGCCCGTGGGCCAAGGCAAGAGCTTCGGCGGCATCATCAACCTGCGCACCCAGGCCATGACCGTGTTCGAGTCGGGCAGCGAACGCCGCCCGCAGGATTTCGACACCATCCCGCTGAGCGACCGCGAGGCGCTCATCCAGCGCTTCGGCTCCGAATTCGAAGCCGCCGAAGAAAGCATGGAGCTGGCCACCGGCGCCTCGCCGACGTTTGACCGCGCGGCCTTCCTCGCCGGCAAGCAGACCCCGGTGTTTTTCGGCTCCGGCGTCAACAACTTCGGCGTCATGGAAGTGCTGGACGCGCTCGTTGACCTGGCACCCTCGCCTGGCCCGCGCACCAGTTCGCTGGTGGTCAACAAGCAGACCGTGGTGAAGGAAATGCAGCCCGACGACGCGGCCTTCTCCGGCGTGGTGTTCAAGGTGCAGGCCAATATGGACGCCAACCACCGCGACCGCATCCTTCGTGCGCGTCTGCTCGAGCAATATTCGCCGGGCATGAAGCTGGTGCAACGCTCGACAGGGGCTGCGCCCCACCTCGTGGTGACCTTCGAGCCAGCGCCGCGAGGCGGTGGAAGAAGCCTACGCCGGCGACATCGTGGGTTTCACCACGCACGGCGGCGTGCAGCTGGGCGACACCATCACCGACGGCTCCATCGCCCTGCAGTACACCGGCCTGCCTTTCTTCGCGCCCGAACTCTTCATGACCGTGGTGCTCAAGAACCCGCTGCGCACCAAACAGCTGCAGCAGGGCCTGGCCCAGCTGGGCGAAGAAGGCGCCATCCAGGTCTTCCGCCCCGAGATGGGCGGCAATATGCTGCTGGGCGCCGTCGGCCAGTTGCAGTTCGAAGTGGTGCAGCACCGCCTGAAGGGCGAGTACGACGCCGACGTGCGGCTGGAAGGCTGCCAGTACACCGGCGCGCGCTGGATCACCGCGGATACGCCGGCCGAACTCAAGGCCTTCGTCGACGCCTACCCCACGCGCATGGCGCGCGACGCGGCCGACACGCTGGCTTATCTGTGCACCTCACCGTACGACGTGCGGCTGGCGCAGGAGCGGTTCCCGAAGATCCACTTCCATCCGCTGCGGGAGCATGCGGGCCTGGCGCTGCAGAGCGCGGGCTGATCAAGGCGCGGCGAACCACGCCGCGACCGCCTGCTGAAACCGCGCATGGCCTTTCTGCAGGTGCAGCATGTGCCCGCCACCGGGCACCACCACGTACTGCTTGTCCGGGTTCGGCAAGGCCTGGAAGAAAGGCAGCAGGCCATCGAGGTCGGCCACGTCGTCGTACTGGCCGTGGATCATCATGACCGGCACCGTGATCTGCGTCGGGTCCACCAGCGGCAGGCGCGTGAGCAGATCCACCTGCGGACCAGTCGGCGACCTAGTCTCGACCTGCGCCGCCGTATGGGCAAACGCGTCGATGACCGCTGGCTCGTTGACCTCGTCCGGCGTCAGGGAATGGAAGCGCAGCTTCCAGCCGGGCTCGGAGATGCGGATGTAGGGCGCGCGCTGGAAGGTCGCCAGCCGGGGCCGGCGTGACACCAGGTCCGGGCTGGCCGCGTGCATCTGGGCGTAGCTGATGTAGCGTTTCACCTTCTGCGGATGCGCCATGACGAACTGGCCGCCGTACTGCGTGCCCCAGGACCAGGCCAGCAGCTGCACCTGCGCCACGCCGCGCAGCTGGCGGATGTGGTCCACCACCGCGTCCAGGTCAGCGGCAGCCTGCTCGGTGCGCAGATGGTCCTCGGGCTTGGTGGAGCGGCCGAAGCCGCGCATGTCGGGCGCAAAGACGTCATAGCCCCGGCGCGCCAGGAAGTCCATCAGGCTGTAGCCGGGATGGCCCGGCACCTGCAGGTCGAAGCTCTCGCGCCCGGCCGTGGCCGAGCCGTGCGCCAGCACGACCACCGGCCGGCCCTGCGGGTCGCCCTGGCATTTCTCCCAGACGAACAGCCGCAGATCGTCCCGCGCCACCCTGTGCTGCGTGCCCTGCGGCGGCTGTTCTTCCATTTTCATGTGCTCGTGCTTGCTCAAGTAGAGTTGGGCAAATTCTCCCCGAAATCCACCGCATGCTGCCCCTGGACCACTGGCCTGTCGATCAACGCCGCCGCATCAGCGGCGTGCTGACCGACATCGACGACACGCTGACCACCGCGGGCGCCATCACGGCCGACGCGCTGCAGGCGCTGGCGGCTCTGCGCGCCGCCGGCCTGCACGTGATCCCGGTCACCGGCCGCCCGGTCGGCTGGAGCGTGCCCTTTGCACAACGCTGGCCGGTGGACGCCATCGTGGCGGAAAACGGCGCGGTGGCGCTGGTGGACGCCGGCACGCGCAAGATCTACCAGCAGGACGCGACCACCCGCGCGGCCAACTACACGCGCCTGCAAGAGGTGGCGCAGTGCGTGCTGCGCGAAGTGCCGGGCGCCACGCTGGCGCAGGACAGCCCGGGGCGCGAGACCGACATCGCCATCGACCACAGCGAATTCACCCACCTGCCGCAAGAGCGCATCGAGCAGGTGGTGGCCATCATGCGGCGCGAGGGCCTGCACGCCACCGTCAGCAGCATCCACATCAACGGCTGGATCGGCGCGCACGACAAGCTGGCCGGGGCGCGCTGGATCGTGCGCGAGCTGCTGGGCCGCGAGCTGGACGATGAACTCGACCACTGGGTCTACGTCGGCGACTCGACCAACGACCAGCTGATGTTCCAGCATTTTCCGCATAGCGTGGGCGTGGCCAACATCCGGCGCTTCGCGGCGGCGCTGACGCACCAGCCGCGTTACATCACGCCCAGCGAGCGCGGTGCCGGTTTTGCCGAGCTGGCGCGGGCCGTACTTGCCGCGCGCTGAATACACGCGCCTCAAATCTCAGCGCCCGACTTTTCCACACTCGCCGTGGGAAACTGTGTGGATAAATAGCGGGACAACTCCGGCAAGCCGCGCCGGCATTGGCTGGTGACGGCCTGCCCAAATAGCGGGCGCCCGGTCTCCCTGCGGCACGCCCCGCTATTTCTTGCGCTGGCTGGCCTCGACCTCCTCGTGCAGCCGGCGCACGTCCGGCGGCCAGGTGGACTTGATGTAGGACAGCACGGCCACGATGTCCTCGTCCGCCAGCACACCCTCGTACCGCGGCATGGCGCTCTGGTAGTCCGCTCCGGCATAACGCTGCACGCCGTACTTGGTGATGTTGAACAGCACCTCACCGGGGTGGTGCCAGGTGTGGCCGCTGCGGTCGTGCGGCGGCGCAGGCAGCAGGCCGTCCGGGCCGGGCTCGCGCCAGTGCGCTTGCCCTGCCAGGTTGGTGCCGTGGCACTGTGCGCAGTGCTGGACGTAGACAGCCTGGCCGCGTGCCACCACGGCGGCATCGTCCGGTCGCAACAGGCCGGACGATGCCGGCGCGTGCAGCAGCCAGTAGCCGCCACCCGCCAGCAGCGCGGCCATTAGCGTCAGCGCCAGCGCTGTCCGCGGTTTCGTAGAGCGGCCCATGTCCCAGCCTTTCCCGGAGTGCTGGCCCGATGATAGGTCAGCCAGGTACCAGGACCATGGGCCGCACGGGCCGCCCTACGCCATGGTCTCCATCACCTCGCGCAGCAGCGCCAGGCCCTGGTCGATCTCTTCCTCGCTGCTGTTGAGCGCCGGCATGAAACGCAGGCAGTGGGGCCGCGGCGCATTGAGCAACAGGCCGTGGGCGCGGGCCCGCTCCACCACATCGGCCGCGCGGTCGTGGCCCAGTTCCAGCGCCAGCAGCAGGCCGCGCCCGCGCACCTCGCCCAGACCGAATTCGGCCGACAGCCGCTGCAAACCCTGCGCCAGCTGCTCGCCGCCCTGCCGCACCTGCGCCAAGAAACCGTCGGCCAGCAGGCTGTGCAGCACCGCCACTCCGGCCGCGCAGGTCAGCGGGTTGCCGCTGTAGGTGCCGCCCTGTTCGCCCGGCTCGAAGCAGGCGCAGGCCTGTTTGGCCAGCAGGGCCGAGAGCGGCACCCCGCCGCCCAGGCCCTTGCCCAGGGTCATGATGTCGGGCTCGGCGCCGTACTGTTCGTAGGCGAACAGCGTGCCGGTGCGGCCGCAACCGGTCTGCACCTCGTCGGCGATGAGCAGCAGCCGGTGCTCGTCGCACAGCGCGCGCAAGCCCTGGACGAAGGCGACATCGGCCGGGTAGACGCCGGCCTCGCCCTGCACCGGCTCCAGCATGACGGCCACCGTGTGCGGGCCGACGAGGGCGCGCACCGAGTCCAGGTCGTTCCAGCGCGCCTTGGGAAAGCCCGGCACCTGCGGGGCAAACATGGTGTCCCAGCCGGGTTTGCCGCTGGCCGACATGGTGGCCAGGGTGCGGCCGTGGTAGCCGTTGCCGAAGGTGATGATCTCGTAGGCCCCCGGCTTGTGCAGGCGGCCCCACTTGCGCGCCAGCTTGATCGCGCCCTCGTTGGCCTCGGCGCCCGAACTGGCGAAGAACACCTGGTCCATGCAGCTGTGCTGCGTCAGCAGTTGGGCCAGCGCCAGCGCCGGCTCGTTGTAGTAGGCCGGGCTCGGGTTGATCAGCGTGCGCGCCTGTTCGCACAAGGCCTGCACCACCACGGCCGGCGAGTGCCCCAGGCAGTTGACGGCCCAGCCCTGCACCCAGTCCAGATAACGACGCCCCTGCCGGTCCCACAGCCAGGCACCGGCCCCGCGGGCGAAAACGACGTCCGGGCGGGCGGTCACGGGCATCAGGCTGCCGGGATCAAAGGTGTCGGGGGTCTTGCGCATGGGGTACCTCTTGGTGCAATGGGGAGTACAAAAACAAAAAGGCCACGGGGGTGAGCCGTGGCCTGCCGGGGAAACTGATGCGGGTCAGTTCATGTGATGACTGCTTCCCGCTCGCACGCTTTCCCGCGCACACGGCCGGCCCGACAGACGTCGGGCGCTCGCAGCTCGGGAAGAACGGGGGTGGGAATTCATCACGACCCGATACTAGGGCCTGGCACGCGCGGCGTCAACGCCCGGTCGCGGTCTAACTCAGCAAACGCCAGCTCGCGCGGTCGATGACACTCTCGCTGTTCCAGGTGTGCACGGGCGGCTCGCCCTCGTGGCGGCCGACGCGGATGGTCGAGGCCCCGAACTCGAGCACGGCGTGGTTGCCGCGGTCGTGCAGGATCACATTGCCCATGGGCCGGGCGGCGCCGCTGGCCACCACCTCGATCAGATTGGGGCCATGGTCGTCGCGCAGGCCGGTGTTGTGGACGTCACCGGACAGCAGCAGCACCCGCGCCGCCGGCCGCAGTGCCAGAAAGGCTTTCAGCTCGTCGTGGTCCGGGTAGTGGCTCCAGCACTCGGGGTTGGTCAGCTCGCCATTGCGGTCCAGCGTGCAACCCGAGGCAATGAGGCTGACCGCATGGTCGTCGATGTTGTTGCGCAACCAGTCCATCTGCGCGCGGCCCAGCAGCGTGCGCTGCGCGTGCGGCAGTTCCCGTGAGGATCGGAAGCTGCGGCCGTCGGTCAGCAACAGGTTCACGCCGGGCGCCAGCGTCACGCGGCCTTCGCACGCGCCGGCGGGCAGGGCTTCGGAATGGAACACCGGCTGGCGCAGGTCCTCGGCCAGGCGGTCGATGGCCGCCGCGCTGGTCAGCTCATTGACCGGATAGACCGGTGCACGCAGGTGGCGGAAGAACTGGCGGAACAGGTGGCGCGAGATCTGCTGCTTGCGCGGCGGCACCGGCAGTTCGTGTGTGTCGTAGTCCTCGTGCCCATCAACCGGCCCGGCGCCGCCGTAGCTGTTGTTCCAGGCAAAGTCGTGGTCGTCCCAGACGCCGTGCACCTGCAGCCCCGGCAGCTGCCACAGGCCGCTGCCCTGCATGGCGGCCCACTGGCTCTGGTAGCGGTGGTGCATATGGGCCGCGAACTCCAGGTCGTCGAACCCGGCCGGCTTGCCGTTGCCCGGGTTCAGGCCGGCACCGTAGTCCATGTAGATCTGGTCGCCCAGCAGCAGCAGATGGTCCGGCCGCTTGCCCGCAAGCATGGCCCAGACCGGCTGCTGCGGCGCGTCCAATGGATCGGCACAGGAGGTGAAGGCGAGTTTCATGCGGGCTCCCTGGGGTTTCTGGTGCCCCCAATTCAAGCGCGGGCCCGCCGCCCCCGCATCGGGAGTAGCCCCAAGCAAGGTTGCAGGCCTGCGGTCAGCGCATCCCCAGCTGCTGTCTGACGTGCGGCACACCCGGTCCGCTGGGGGCCAACTCCAGGTAGGTGCCGTAGGCTTTGGCTGCCTTGGCCTTCTCGCCCGCCCTGGCCCAGGCATCCCCCAGGTTCAGGTAGGCCACGGCGCGCGACGGGTCCATCCGGATCGCGTTCTCGAACCAGCGTGCCGCTTCCTGGTATTTGTCCTGCCGGTAGTAGACGAAACCCAGGTTGTTGGCCGCCAGCGCAAAGTCGGGGCGCAGCTTGAGCGCCTCGGTGAACTGGGCCTCGGCCTGCGCGTAGAGCTTCTCCCGGTACAGCTGCAGGCCGCGGTCATTCGCACGCTGGGCCAGTTGGCGCATGGACTGTGGCACGGCGGCCGGCGGCACGATCTGGTGCTCGCCGCCCTGCAGGTCCTTCACCACCACCGGCACCGGCGCAGCGGGCAGCGAAGGCTTGTCGCCCGCAGCGGGCGCAGCAGCAGGCGTCGGTCGCGTGGCGTCGAGCTTGCTGTTGAGCGCAATGGCATCACCCGGCAACTGATCGGTCTGGGCGCTGAGGAATTCGTTCTCCACCGGCAGCTCGAAGACGAAGTCCCCGCCCTCCGAGCCCGGCAGGCTGCCGAAGGCCGGCGTCTGGGCCGAGACCGAGGACACGGCCGGTGCCACATAGGCCGCCAGCTCGGTGGCGGTGATGATGCCGTCACCGTTGAGGTCGCCCTTGCCGCTCAGGCCCTGCAGCAGGGTCCAGGTGAAGACCGAGTGGCCGTTCGGGCCGCCATCGGCCACCAGCTGGTCGGCGCCGCCAGCCGTGAGCATCTGGCGGCCGATGCGCTTGTTGTTGTCGCGCAGGAAGTTGCCCGCGCCGGCACCGCGCGTCAGGCCCAGGCCGCTGTAGCAGGCATCCATGACGAAAAAGGCATGCTTGGCCGTCACGCCCTCGGCAATGTTCTGCAGTTCGCTCATGGGAATGGCGTCGGTGGCAATCTGGTTGGGATCGGAGTCCACCGGGATCACATAACCCAGGTCCCGCCCCGAGCTCAGGTGCCGCGTCGCGCCATGCCCGGCGAAGAACACGAACAACCGGTCGTTCTTTCTCATGCCGCTGTGGGCCAGCTTGTCGTGGAACGCCGCCAGGATGCGCGCGCGTGTGGCTTCGCCGTTTTCCAGCGTGACCACATGGTCCGCGGCGAAACCGAACTTCTGGATCAGCGCTTCGCGCACGGCACGGGCATCGCGCACCGCGTATTGCAGCCTGGGCCACTTGGCGTAGTCGTCGATGCCGATGACGATGGCCCAGGAGCTGCCGTAGCTGCCGGCCGTCACCACCGGCGCCGCGGGGGCCTTCTCGGCCTTGGCCACGGTGAAGCCGTTGCCGTCCCAGCCGGCGAACTGGTAGCCCTCGGCCACCAGGCGCGACAGGATGGTCGGCAGCGCCTTGACGGTGCGCTCGTGGATGTCGTGGAACAGCACGATGCCGCGCCCCTCCTTGCCCACCGTGCTCAGCACCCGCTGGGTGATGGAGGCCGGCACCGGATCGGCCCAGTCCAACGAGTCGATGTTCCACATGATCGAGCGCAAGTGGGCCGACTCCAGCACCGCCAGCCCCTCGGCATTGCGCGCCCCATAGGGGAAGCGGAACAGCGGCGAACGCCGCTTGTCGACCGCCTTGAGCAGCTCATCGGTGTGCAGGATCTCGGCCTTGAGCTCATCGCCGCTGCGCTTGGACAGCTGGGCGTGCGTCTGGCTGTGGTTGGCCAGCACGTGGCCGGCACTGAGCAACTGGCGACTGACTTCGGCCCGCGGGCCGAGTCTTGCCTTGCCGTCGGCGCCCAGTGCTCCCAGGTTGCTGCCGACCTGGAAGAAGACCGCCGGCACACCGTACTGCCTGAGGATGGCCGAGATCTCGTTGGTGTAGGTGCCGTGCGGGCCATCGTCGAAGGTCAGCACCAGGGTCTTGGGCGGCAGGCTGTGGCCGAAGACCTCGCCGTCCTCCTCATGCTTCGGCTTGCCGCCCTTGGGACGGTAAGGCAGCACCACGCCGTAGTCCTTGAGGATCTGCTCGCGGCTGTAACGCTTCTTCAGGCTGGCCACATAGTCGTCCCAGCGTTCGCGCTTGAGCTCGATGGCACGGGGCTCGAAGCGGCCGAAGACCTGGCGGATTTCCTTCTCGTAGTTGCGCTCGATCTCGGCCAGCGCATCCAGGTCCTCGCCGATGCGCTTGTGCAGCTTGATCGCCGGCAGCGAACCGTCCTTCGCCACGATGCCCTGCAGGCCGCGCAGGATCTCGCGGAAGGCCAGACGGTCGGCGTCGTAAAGATCCGGATCACTCTCCACGTAGTCCAGGGCCGTGCCCAGCAAGGCCAGGCGCAGCTGGGGAGCCGAGGCGGCCCCGCTCTCGAACAGGGCGGTCAGATCAGCCGTGCGCTTGAGGTTGTCATGGAACAGGCTCAGGCCGGCCTGATTGGCGTGCTCGCGCTCGGCGGCGGCCAGCTTGTCTTCCTCGGCCAGCAGCACGATGATCTTGCGGTAGCCTGCCAGCACCTCGCGCAGGCCATCCATCACCTGCGTCGCCACCGCCGGGTCGATCGCCGGCGCGGCGGGCGCGGGCGTCGCGACCGCCGGCGGCGGTGCGTCCCGCCGCATCATCAGCGTGCCACCCAGCATCGCAGCACTGCCGGCCGCCAGTGCCAGCACCAGCCATTTGTTGAACTTCATACGCCTCCCTGACGTGAATTCTTGCTGCGCCGTGTCCGGCGCTGGCGGAAGAATACCGCAGAGCCGGCGGCCCGCTGCGCCCCTTGGATCGCGCCCGGCGGCCGGTCCTCAGCGGCGCGCCAGCACCGGGCCCAGCGCCCGGCCCGTGTGCGTGCCCAGCCGCACCACTTCTTCGGGAGTGGCCGCCGCGACGATGCGGCCGCCGTCCTTGCCGCCCTCGGGGCCCAGATCGAGGATCCAGTCGGCCTCGGCGATGACGTCGAGGTCGTGCTCGATCACCACCACGCTGTGGCCGCCGTCGACCAGGCGGTGCAGCACGCGGATGAGCTTGTCGACGTCGGCCATGTGCAGGCCCACGGTCGGTTCGTCCAGCACGTACAGCGTGTGCGGCGCCTTCTGGCCGCGTCGGCCCACCTCGTCGCGCACCTTGCTGAGCTCGGTCACCAACTTGATGCGCTGGGCCTCGCCACCACTCAGCGTGGGCGAGGGCTGGCCCAGGGTCAGGTAACCCAAGCCCACGTCCTTGAGCAGCTGCAGCGGATGGGCAATGGCGGGCATGGCGGCGAAGAACTCGACGGCCTCGTCCACTTCCATCTGCAGCACGTCGCCGATGCTTTTTCCCCGCCAGGTCACGGCCAGCGTCTCCGGGTTGAAACGCGCGCCCTTGCAGCTCTCGCACAGCACCTTCACATCCGGCAGGAAGCTCATCTCGATGGTGCGCACGCCCTGGCCTTCACAGGTCGGGCAGCGCCCCTCGCCGGTGTTGAAGCTGAAGCGCCCGGCCGCGTAACCGCGCGCCTTGGCTTCCAGCGTCTCGGCAAACAGCTTGCGGATGGTGTCCCAGAAGCCGATGTAGGTGGCCGGGCAGGAGCGCGGAGTCTTGCCGATCGGCGTCTGGTCCACTTCGAGCACGCGGTCGATGGCCTCGAAGCCGCTCACGCCGACGCAACCGCTCCAGTCAATACCCTTGGCCAGCGCGTCGCGCCCGGCCTTGGTGGCGCGCTTGGCCACGACGGCCTGCACATTGGCCAGCAACACGTCGCGCGCCAGTGTGGACTTGCCCGAGCCGCTGACGCCGGTGACCGCGACCAGGCGTTTGATCGGCACCTGTGCCGTCACGTGTTGCAGGTTGTGCAGCTGCGCGCCGTGCACGGTGAGCCACTGCAAGTCCTGCGCCTGCATGTCGCGGCGCGGCTGCAGCGGGTGTTTCATCGCGTGCAGCAGGTAACGGCCGGTCTGCGAGTCGGTCGCATCGGTCACGTCCTGCACCGAGCCTTCGGCCACCAGCCGGCCGCCGCGCTTGCCGGCGCTGGGACCGATGTCGATGATGTGGTCGGCCCGGCGGATGGTGTCCTCGTCATGTTCCACCACCACCAGGGTGTTGCCCTGGTCGCTCAGGCGCTGCAGGGCATTGAGCAGGATCTGGTTGTCGCGTGCATGCAGGCCGATGGTGGGCTCGTCCAGCACGTAACAAACGCCCTGCAGATTGCTGCCCAGCTGCGCGGCCAGGCGGATGCGCTGCGCCTCGCCGCCGGACAGCGTGGGAGCGCCGCGGTCCAGCGTCAGGTAGCCCAGACCCACCTGTTCCAGGAACTCCAGCCGGCTTTTGATTTCGGGAATCAGGTCGCGCGCGATATCGCCTTCGCGTTGGGTCAGACGGCCGATCACCTGCAGGGTCTCGACCCAGGCGCGCACGTCGCTCACGCTCAGACGCGCGATCTCGGTGATGCCCACGCCGTTGAACTTCACGGCGCGTGCCGTGGCGTTCAGGCGTGTGCCCTCGCAAGTCGGGCAGGCCAGATCGGCCACGTCTTCCACCTCGGGTTCGGCGAAGGTCTGCTCGCGGCCTTTCTCCTTGTCGTCGCGCACCGAGTCGTCGAGCAGCTTGCGCTGCTCCTTGCTGAGCTTGACGCCGGTCCCCACGCAGTCCGGGCACCAGCCGTGTTTGCTGTTGTAGGAGAACAGGCGCGGGTCCAGTTCGGCATAGGACGTGGCGCAGACCGGGCAGGCGCGCCGCGTCGAGTAGGCCTGCAGGGTGCCGATGCCGGCCGTGGGGGCGCCGCTCTTCATCGCTTCGGCCAGGCCGTCCAGGCTGCTGAGCACGTGCAGCACACCCTTGCCATGTTCCAGCGCCGTGGTCAGCGCCAGCCGCAGCGCGGCTTCGTGCTCCGGGCTCACCACGAGGCTGGCCACCGGCAGTTCGATGGTGTGTTCCTTGAAACGGTCGATGCGCGGGAAACCCGTGGTGGGCAGGAAATTTCCGTCCACCCGCAAATGCGTGTAGCCGCGCGGCCGGGCCCAGTCGGCCAGTTCGGTGTAGACACCCTTGCGGTTCATCACCAGCGGCGCCAGCAGGCCGATCTCCTGGCCGCGGAACTGCTTCATCAGCTGGGCGAGGATGCTGTCGGGCGTCTGCGGGGCCACGGCGGCGCCGTCATGGGTACAGTGCTGCACACCCAGCTTGACGAACAGCAGGCGCAGGAAGTGCCAGACCTCGGTGGTGGTGCCCACCGTGCTCTTGCGCCCGCCGCGCGGGAGGCGTGCTCGATGGCCACCGTGGGCGGGATGCGTAGACCGCGTCCACCTCAGGCCGGCCGGCCGGCTGCACGATGCTGCGCGCGTAGGCGTTCAGGCTCTCCAGGTAACGGCGCTGGCCTTCGTTGAACAGGATGTCGAAGGCCAGCGTGGACTTGCCCGAGCCGCTGACGCCGGTGACCACGTTGAACTTGCCGCGCGGGATATTGACACTCAGGCTCTTGAGGTTGTGTTCCTTGGCGTTGACGATCTGGATCGCGTCCAGCGTTGCCGGTTTCTGGCGCACCGGCTTGTGACCGGGTGTGAAAGCCTGCGGGATAAAACGCGCCGCGCCCTCCTGCGCCTCGTGCACCTCGCCCATGGCCAGCGCGTATTCGCGCAGCGCACGACCGGTGTGACTGCTGGGGTGCAGGCGCACCTCCTCCGGCGTGCCGACCGCCACCACTTGGCCGCCGGCCTCGCCACCTTCGGGGCCGAGGTCGATCAGCCAGTCGCTGGCGCGCATGACGTCCAGGTTATGTTCGATCACCAGCAGCGAATGGCCGGCGTCGAGCAGCTTGCGCAGCGCGCGCATGAGCTTGGCGATGTCGTCGAAATGCAGGCCGGTGGTGGGCTCGTCGAACAGGAACAGCGTGCCCTTCTTCGCCAGAGTCTGGCGGCTGCTGCTGGCGCTCCGGGCGGCCTCGGCCAGAAAACCGGCCAGCTTGAGGCGCTGGGCCTCGCCGCCCGACAGCGTGGGCACGGGCTGGCCCAGGCGCACGTATTCCAGGCCGACGTCGACGATGGGCTGCAGGGCGCGGATGACGTCGCGGTCGCCGGCGAACAGGGTCGCCGCCTCGCTGACGGTGAGCTCCAGCACGTCGGCCACGTTGAGCAGGCGCCCGCCGCGTTCGATGCTGATCTCCAGGATCTCGGGCCGGTAACGCTTGCCGTCGCAGTCCGGGCAGCGCAGGTAGACGTCGCTGAGGAACTGCATCTCCACGTGCTCGAAACCCGAGCCGCCACAGGTGGGGCAGCGGCCGTCGCCGCTGTTGGCGCTGAACTTGGCCGCGGTGTAGCCGCGCTGGCGTGACAAGGGCGCGTTGGCATAGATCTCGCGGATGGTGTCCCAGGCGCCGACGTAGCTGACCGGATTGGAGCGCGCGGTCTTGCCGATGGGCGACTGGTCGACGAAGACCACGTCGGCCAGCTGCTCGGCGCCGAGCAGGCGGTCATGGGCACCGGGTGTCTCGGTGGCGCGGCCGAAGTGGCGCATCAGCGCCGGCGCCAGCACGTCCTGGATCAGCGTGGACTTGCCGGAGCCGCTGACACCGGTGACGCAGACCAAGCGCCCGAGCGGGATGTCGACCGCGATGTTCTTCAGGTTGTGCTCGCGCGCGCCTTCGAGGATTAGGCGCGGCGTGTTCTCGGCCACCATGCGCTTGAAGCCCATGCCGACTTGCTTGCGCGCGCCGAGATACGCTCCCGTGAGCGTGTCGGCATTGCGCAGATCGTCGGTACTGCCGTCGAAGACGATCTGGCCGCCGCGCTCGCCCGGGCCCGGGCCCATGTCGATCATGCGGTCGGCGGCGAACATCACGGCTGGGTCGTGCTCGACCACCACCAGGGTGTTGCCGGCATCGCGCAGGCGGTGCATGGCCTCGATGATGCGGTGCATGTCGCGCGGGTGCAGGCCGATGCTGGGCTCGTCCAGCACGAACAGGGTATTGACCAGCGAGGTGCCGAGAGCCGTGGTGAGGTTGATGCGCTGCACCTCGCCGCCGCTGAGCGTGCGGCTCTGGCGGTCCAGCGTCAGGTAGCCAATACCAACGTCGCACAGGTAGCGCAGGCGGGTGGTGATTTCCTCGAACAGCAGTTTGAGCGCCTGGGCCTCGCCCTCGGCATGGGTCGAGGCGGTGATCTCACTTTGCTGGAAACCGTCGAAAAACCGGCGCAAGCGGTCCAGCGGCAGCAGCATCAGATCGTGCAGGCACAGGCCGGGCAGGGCCTCCAGTTGCGCGCGGCTCCACTGCACGCCGGCCGGCAGGAAACGCTGCGCGGGATCGAGCACAGCGTCGGCGTCGTCCTTGCTGCCGATGCGCCAGAGCAGGCTTTCGGTCTTGAGGCGGGCGCCGTTGCAGCTTGGGCAGGGTGTGTAGCTGCGGTACTTGGACAGCAGCACCCGGATGTGCATCTTGTAGGACTTGGTTTCCAGGTACTCGAAGAAACGCTTGATGCCGTACCACTGCTGGTTCCACTTGCCCTTCCAGTTGGGCGAGCCGTGGATGACCCAGTCCTGCTGCTCGGGCGTCAGCTTGCTCCAGGCCGTGTCGCGCGGGATGCCAGCGGCCTCGGCGTGGCGCATCAGGTCGTCCTGACATTCGGACCAGGCCGGGGTCTGGATGGTCTTGATGGCACCGGAACGCAGCGTCAGCTTGTGGTTCGGGATCACCAGGCCGTAGTCCACCCCGATCACGCGACCGAAACCGCGGCAGACCTCGCAGGCGCCCACGGCCGAGTTGAAGGAGAACATGGAGGGGATGGGGTCGGCGTAACGCAGGTCGCTGTCCGGGTTGTGCAGGCCGGTCGAAAACCTCCAGATGTCCGGTTCGCCCTCGTCCTGCAGCCGGTAGACATTGAGCCTCCCGCTGCCGCGCTTGAGCGCCACTTCGATGGCCTCGATCACGCGGGCGCTTTCCGCACTGGAGAGGCGGAATCGGTCCGCGACGACGTCCAGTACCTTGCGCGGCCCGCTGGGTGTGGCCACCTCGCGTTCGGCCTGCACCTTGGTGAAGCCGCTGGCCGACAGCCATTGCTCGATCTCCTCGCGGCTGGTGTTGGCCGGCAGCTCGACCGGGAAGGTCAGCACCAGGCGCGGGTCGCCGCCTGCCCCGGCACGTTGCTGCAACTCCGCGTAGATGCTGTCGGCGCTGTCGTGCCGCACCGCTTGTGCCGTCTGGCGGTCGAAGAGCTGGGCCGCACGCGCGTAGAGCAGCTTGAGGTGGTCGTTGAGCTCGGTCATCGTGCCGACCGTGGAGCGCGACGAGCGCACCGGGTTGGTCTGGTCGATGGCGATGGCCGGGGGCACGCCCTCCACGCGGTCGACCGCGGGCTTGTCCATGCGGTCCAGGAACTGACGGGCGTAGGCGCTGAAGGTCTCGACGTAACGGCGCTGGCCCTCGGCGTACAGGGTGTCGAACACCAGGCTGGATTTGCCCGAGCCGCTGGGGCCGGTGACCACCGTCAGCTCACCGGTGCGTATGTCCAGATCGAGGTTCTTGAGGTTGTGCTGGCGTGCACCGCGGATGCGGATGGTCCCCTGGGTCATGGCAACAGTCTTTCGGTATGGCCCGAACATTCTAGGCAATCCCCCGGTAACGGCAGGCCCCTGCGGCAGATCCCCCTCAAGTCGGCGGGCTCCGGTTTGACCTTACACTGCGCAGTCAAGATCGGTGAGGAGTACGAAACCATGCATTCGAGCTACAAGACACTGGGCGCCATGCTGCTGATGCTGGCCGGCGCGGCCTGCCAGGCCCAGATCCTGATCGGCCAGACGGCCGGTTACAGCGGCGCAGTGGCCGCCAGCGTGAAAGAGACCGGCGACGGCGCCCGGCTCTATATCGACGCCGTCAATGCCAAGGGTGGTATCGCCGGGCAGAAGATCGAATTGATCTCGCTCGACGACAAGTTCGACCCCAAGCTGGCCGCGGAGAACGCGCGCAAGCTGATCGAGGAGCAGAACGTGGTCGCCCTCTTCCTCACGCGCGGTACCCCGCACAACGAAGCCATCGCGCCCCTGCTGGACAAGCATGGGGTGCCGCTGATCGCGCCCTCCACGGGCGCCATGACCCTGCACCAGCCCTTGCGCAAACACATCTTCAATGTGCGCGCCACCTACCAGCGCGAGGCCGAGAAGGCCGTCAGCCACCTGGCCACCATCGGCATCAGCCGCATCGCCCTGGTGCATGTCGACGACAGTTTCGGCGAAGACGGCCTGGCCGGGGCCCAGAAGGGCATGGCCGGGGCCAAGCTCACGCCGGTGGTGCTGGAGAAATTCAACCGCGCCAAACCCGATTTCTCCAAGATCGCCGCGGCGGTGGCCAGCACCCAGGCGCAGGCCGTGGTGCTGATCGCCTCGGGCGGGGCCGCGGTCGATGGCATCAAGGCCATTCGCGCAGCCGGCAGCGGCGCCCAAGTGGTGACCCTGTCCAACAACGCCTCGGGCGGTTTCATCAAGAGTCTTGGTGAACACGCCCGCGGCGTCATCGTCACGCAGGTCTTCCCGCAGTCGCTGAACTACGGCCTCGTCAAGGAGGCGACCGACATGGCCCGGGCCGGTGGCGTGGCCGAAGTCAGCCCGGCCATGCTGGAAGGCTTTGCCGCGGCCAAGGTGCTGGTGGAGGCGCTGCGCCGCAGCGGCAGCAAACCCAGCCGCGAGAAGATCCAGCTGGCGCTGGAAGGCCTGAGCAAGTTCGACATCGGCGGGCTGGAGGTGAACTTCAGCACCAAGGACCATACCGGCCTGGACTTCGCCGACCTCTCGATCATCACCAGCGACGGACGCTTCCGCCGCTGAGCAGGCACGGCCTCAGGCCGTGAGCTGGGTGGCCAGCGGGCAGGCCTCGGCATAACGCTCCTGTGGCGTGTGCGCGCTGCACGCCACCTCGATGGCCTCGATCACCCGGGCGCTCTCCGCACTGGAGAGACGGAATCGGTCAGCGACGACGTCCAGTACCTTGCGCGGCCCGCTGGGTGTGGCCACCTCGCGCTCGGCCTGCACCTTGGTGAAGCCGCTGGCCGACAGCCATTGCCCGATCTCCTCGCGGCTGGTGTTGGCCGGCAGCTCGACCGGGAAGGTCAGCACCAGGCGCGGGTCGCCGCCTGCCCCGGCACGTGGCGCAACTCCGCATGGATGCTGTCGGCGCTGCCGTTGATCTCGCTCAAGTGCGCAAGCGCCCGCTCTGACCTTAAACTTTATGGTTTGGAATAACGAGGAAATGGAAGACATGAAGCCTAGCCACAAGACCCTGATAGCCGCGCTGCTCGCGCTGGCCGGCGCCGCCGCTCAGGCTCAGATCTTGATCGGCCAGACGGCCGGCTTCAGCGGTCCGGTGGCGGCCGGCGTGAAGGAGACCACCGACGGCGCCAAGCTTTACATCGAAGCCACCAACGCCAAAGGTGGCGTGAACGGACAAAAAATCGAGTTGATTTCGCTCGACGACAAGTTCGACCCCAAGCTGGCGGCCGAGAACGCACGCAAGCTGATCGAGGAGCAGAACGTGGCCGCCATGTTCCTCACCCGCGGTACGCCGCACACCGAGGCCATTGTCCCGCTGCTGGACAAGTATGGCGTGCCGCTGGTCGGCCCCTCCACCGGTGCCATGACCCTGCACCAGCCGGTGCGTAAACACATCTTCAATGTGCGCGCCACCTATCAGCGCGAGGCTGAGAAGGCCATGTTGCATCTGGCCACCATAGGCATCACCCGCATCGCCGTGGTGTATTTTGACGATGCCTTTGGTGAAGATGGCCTGGCCGGCGCCATGAGAGGCTTGACGACGGCCAATCTCAAGCCTGTATTGACTGAAAAGATCAATCGCAACAAACCTGACTTCTCCAGCATCGCCCCGCAGATCGTCAAGGCGGAAACCCAAGCGGTGCTGATCATTTCGTCTGCGGCCGGCGTCATTGAAGGCGTCAAGGCCATCCGCGCCGCAGGCAGCACTTGCCAGGTGGCGACCCTCTCCAACAACGCCTCCGGTGGCTTCATCAAAGGCCTGGGCGAACACTCGCGCGGCGTGATCGTGACGCAGGTCTTCCCGCAGTCGCTGAACTACGGCCTGGTCAAGGAGGCGAATGACATAGCCCGGGCCGGTGGCGTGGCCGAAGTCAGCCCGGCCATGCTGGAGGGCTTTGCCGCAGCCAAGGTGCTGGTGGAGGCGCTGCGCCGCAGCGGCAGCAAACCCAGCCGCGAGAAGATCCAGCTGGCGCTGGAAGGCCTGAGCAAGTTCGACATCGGCGGGCTGGAGGTGAACTTCAGCACCAAGGACCATACCGGCCTGGACTTCGCCGACCTCTCGATCATCACCAGCGACGGACGTTTCCGCCGCTGAGCGCGAGCCCCGCGCTAAGCCAAGAGCGCCTGTTCCAGGGCCTTGCAGGCCGGCGCACCGACCGCTGCCTGGATCTTGGGCAGCAGCGCCACCAAGTCGTCGTAACCGGAGGCGGCCTCGACCGCCAGGTTCAACTTGAAGCCGCGCAGGCCCAGCGTAGCCGTGAGCTGGGTGGCCAGCGGGTAGGCCTCGGCATAACGCTCTTGCGGCGTGCGCGCGCTGCGCGCCACCGCTGCCGCGCTGGCCGCTGCGGCCGCGGCGACGGCGCCGGGCGGTGCCACCAGATAACCCTGGGCCACCATGTGTTCCACGTCAGCAAGCGTCACGCCGATGCCGGCCGTGGCGACCAGCACCTCTTCGACGTTCTTGCCACCGTCGAAGAGGATGAAAGCGGAGCGCTGCTTGGCTGATAACTGCGGCCAACGCTCCTTGAAAGCCTGCAACCCAACGTCTGTTTTAGTGTATTTCATGCTTTGAGACGGCTCTGTGGCCGCGTTGTCTCCGTTCTGTTTTTATAGCATGAGTCTTATTTGGCTGCACTGGCGGCCGGCGCGGGCGCCGACGCAGCCGGTGCGGCCGGGGCCGATGCCGATGCTTCGGGCGCGTGCACGGCGTCGGCGCCATGCTTTTCGCCGCCCATGTCGAGCTGGTCACCGCCCTTCATGATGACGAACAGGGCGAGCGCGGCGAAGAGGATGAAGCCGATGATGAGTTTCCACATGGTGGTGATTCCTTAAGGTCAGAAAGAAGAAAGGCCCTCACTGGGAGGGCCCGCCCTACCCCGGCGGGCCGGAGCAGGGGTAACGAAACACTGCGCCGGTTCAGTCGTTGGCGTAGATGTCCACGTCCTTGGTTTCCTTGATGAACAGCGTGCCGATGACCACAGTCATGCCGGCGATGATGATCGGATACCAGAGGCCGTTGTACATATTGCCGGTCTGCGCCACGATGGCGAAGGCGGTGGTGGGCAGCAGGCCGCCGAACCAGCCGTTGCCGATGTGATACGGCAGCGACATGGAGGTGTAGCGGATGCGGGTCGGGAACAGTTCCACCAGCATGGCGGCGATCGGGCCGTACACCATGGTGACCAGGATCACCAGGTAGGTCAGGATGGCGATGACCATGACCTTGTCGACCTTGGCCATGTCAGCCTTGGCGGGGTAGCCGTGGGCCTTGAGGGCTTCAGCCACGGCCTTCTTGAACTCGCCGTCCTTGGCCTTGGCTTCGTCAGCCGGGATGCCCTTGGAGGTGTAGCCGGTGATGACGGTGTCGCCGATCTTGATGGAGGCGGGCGTGCCAGCGGCACCCACGGCGTTCTCGTAGCTCACCGAAGCGCCGGCCAGCACCTGCTTGGCGATATCGCACGAGCTGGTGAACTTGACGGTGCCGGTCGGGTTGAACTGGAACGAGCACTCGTTCGGGTCAGCGGTCACGACGACCTTGCTCGCCTGCTGGGCCTTGTACAGGTCCGGGTTGGCGGCCTTGGTCAGGGCTTCGAAGACCGGGAAGTAGGTCACGACGGCCAGCAGGCAGCCGGCCATGATGATGGGCTTGCGGCCGATCTTGTCGGACAGGGAGCCGAACAGGATGAAGAAGGGCGTGCCGATCAGCAGGGAGATGGCCACGTAGATGTTGGCGGCAGCGCCGTCCACCTTGAGGGCCTGGGTCAGGAAGAACAGGGCGTAGAACTGGCCCGAGTACCAGACCACGGCCTGGCCGGCGGTCAGGCCGATCAGCGCCAGGATCACGATCTTCAGGTTCTTCCACTGGCCGAAGGACTCGGACAGGGGAGCCTTGGAGGTCTTGCCCTCGGCCTTCATCTTGGCGAAAGCGGGCGACTCGTTCATGGACAGACGGATCCAGACCGAGATGGCCAGCAGCAGGATGGAGACCAGGAAGGGAACACGCCAGCCCCAGTCGGCAAAGGCGGCTTCGCCGATGACGGTACGGGTACCCAGAATCACCATCAGGCTCAGGAACAGGCCCAGGGTGGCCGTGGTCTGGATCCAGGAGGTGTAGGCACCGCGCTTGCCCTGGGGCGAGTGCTCGGCCACGTAGGTGGCGGCACCGCCGTACTCACCGCCCAGCGCCAGGCCTTGCAGCATGCGCAGCGCGATCAGGATCACCGGAGCGGCCACGCCGATGCTGGCGTAGCTCGGCAGGATGCCCACGATGAAGGTGGACAGACCCATGATCAGGATGGTGACCAGGAAGGTGTACTTGCGGCCGATCATGTCGCCCAGACGGCCGAACACGATGGCGCCGAAGGGGCGCACGATGAAACCGGCAGCGAAGGCCAGCAGCGCGAAGATGAAGGCCGAGCCGGCATCCAGACCGCTGAAGAACTGCTTGGCAATGATCGCGGCGAGCGAACCGTACAGATAGAAGTCGTACCATTCGAAAACGGTACCCAGCGAAGAGGCGAAGATCACCTTCTTCTCTTCGGGCGTCATCGGCCGTGAGGCCTGAGCAGTTGCCATGTTGTGTCTCCTAAAGAATATGCAACGTTGGTCCCCGACATGGGGAGTGGGCGGATTCTTCAGGCGGGTACTGACCTCGTTCTGACGTCAAACCAACAAAAACTTACGCCTCCTGGGGAGCGCGCCAAAAACTCGGTGTAAACCCTGATGCATTTAGTGCCCCGGTTTATGACTCGCCCGCCGCCGCCTTATCAATAACCTGCCAATCGGGCCCGTCGAACCAGGCGTCGCCCTCCAGATAACGACGCAGCATGGGCAGGCTGTCCAGCCCCCAGAACAGGCGGCCATCGACCGCGAAGGACGGCACGCCGAAGGCTCCGGCGGCAATGGCCTCGTCGGTGTTGGCACGCAGACGGGCCTTGACGGTCTCGTCATCGGGCGCCAGCGGCGGCTTGAGCTGTTCGCGCAGCGCCTGCAGGCGGGCCGGGTCATTGGCATCGGCGCCGCCGTGCCACACGTGCTGCAGCACGGTTTCGCAGACGTAGCGGTTCGGGTCGCCGCCCTGCGCTGCGGCCAGCGCCAGCCGCAGCAGCGGCAGCGGGTTGAAAGGATGGACCGCGGGCATCTGCAGCCGCACGCCGTGCTGTTGCCCCAGCCACAGCACATGCCGGTAGGTCCAGGCGCGCTTGGCCGGCACTTCGGCCGGGCCCAGCAGCTGGTGGTGCCGCAGCATGGCGCCCAGCAGCACCGGGCGGTAGCAGACGGAGTAGCTCAGGCCCAGCAAGGCCTCGGGCAACTGCTCGAAGGCCAGATGGCTGTAGGGCGAGATGAAGTCCAGGTAGAAGGTGATCTGCTTCATGTTCATGCTCATGCTCCTCGTGCTTGTTCCTGCGCGCTGGCGCGCGCCTCGATGCGGGCCCAGACGGCCCGCCGGCCTTCGTCGTCCAGCGTGGACCAGACGGCGATCTCCTCCAGCGTGCGCAGGCAGCCGCGGCACAGGCCGGTGCGGATCTCCATGGTGCACACGGAGATGCAAGGCGACGGCAGGTGGTGCGCCTGCTGCTGCACCTGCGCGGCCTTGCGCGCCAGCCACTCCATCGCGCTCAGCTCCGTTTGTTCAGCAGCGCCGTCGCGACGCGCGAATTCGGCTTGCGCTGCAGGAAGTCGCTGATGTACTGGCCGGCGTCGACCAGCTTGTCCAGGGCTATGCCGGTCTCGATGCCCAGGCCCTGCAGCAGGTAGACCACGTCCTCGGTGGCCACATTGCCGGTGGCGCCCTTGGCATAAGGGCAGCCCCCCAGGCCGGCGACGGAAGACTGGAAATTCCAGACCCCCATTTCCAGCGCGGCGTAGGTGTTGACCAGTGCCTGGCCGTAGGTGTCGTGGAAGTGGCCCGAGACCTCGTTGATGTCGAAGTGGGCCAGTGTGGCCTCGATCGCGCGCTGCACCTTGAGCGGCGTGCCCACGCCGATGGTGTCGGCCACATCCACCCGCTGCACGCCGATGTCCTTCATCAATCTGGCCAACATGCCCACCCGCTCGGGGGCGACCTCGCCTTCGTAGGGGCAGCCCACGGTGCAGCTCATGGCCCCGCGCACCCGGATGCCCGCCGCCCGCGCGGCCTCCACCACCGGCGCGAAACGCTCGATGCTCTCGGCGATCGAGCAGTTGATGTTCTTCTGGCTGAAGAGTTCGCTGGCCGCGCCGAAGACCACGATCTCGTCGGGCTTCGAGGCCTGCGCCGCCTCCCAGCCCTTGAGGTTGGGCACCAGCACCGAATACGACACGCCAGCCTGGCGCGTGATACCGGCCATGACCTCGGCGTTGTCGCCCATCTGCGGCACCCACTTGGGGCTGACGAAGCTGGTGACCTCGATCTCCTTCAAGCCGGCATCCTGCAGCCGCTGCACCAGCGCGATCTTCACGGCCGCCGGCACCGGCTGCTTCTCGTTCTGCAGGCCGTCACGCGGACCGACGTCGATCAGCTGGACTCGGGTGGGCAGGCTCATGATGTTCTCTCCGATGTAGCGCTCAATAACCTTGGTGGTGATCCACCACGCCGCCTATGGGCTCGCCGCGCTCCAGGGCCAGGATCTTGCCGGCGATCTGCGCCACGCTTTCGTCGCGCAGCGTGCGCGCCGAGGTGTGCGGCGTGATGGTGATCTTCGGATGGCGCCAGAACGGGTGGCCGGCCGGCAGCGGCTCCTGGCGGAACACGTCCAGCGTGGCGCCGGCCAGGTGGCCGCCGTCCAGCAGGGGAATCAGATCCTCCTCCACCAGATGCGCGCCGCGTGCCACATTGATCAGATAGCCGCCGGGCTGCAGCTGCGCCAGCGTCTCGCGGTTCAGGATGCCCTGCGTCTGCCCGGTCAGCGGCAGCAGGCAGACCAGCACCTTGGTCTCGGCCAGGAATTCGGCGAGCTGCTCCTCCCCCGCGTAACAACGCACGCCCGGCAGCTCCTTGGGGGAACGGCTCCAGCCCCGCAACGGGAACTCGAAGGCCTGCACGGCGCGCGCCACGCGCTGGCCCAGCACCCCCAGGCCCATGATGCCCACGGGAAAGTCCTCGCGCAGGCGCGGCTTGCGGTAGGACCACTTGCCTTGCGCCACGTCGGCGGCGTAGGCGTCGAACTCGCGGAAGTGGCGGATCAGTGCATGGCAGACGTACTCGGCCATCTGCACCGACATGCCGGCGTCGTCCAGCCGCACCAGCTTCGTCTGCGCCGGCAGCCTGAGCTGGGTGAGCGCATCCACGCCGGCGCCCAGGTTGAACAAGGCCTTGATCTGCGGCTGCTCGTCGAGGAAAGCTTGCGGCGGGGCCCAGACCACGGCGTAATCGGCCGGGCCCGCGCCCGGTGCCCAGACCTCGATCTCGGCCTGCGGCAAGGCTGCGCGCAAGGCCGCCACCCAGGGCTCGGCCTTGAAGTCGGTGCAGCAGAAATAGATCTTCATGGGCACAAGCTTAATCGCCACGGGGCCGCCGGCCGGTCACCCGGCCGACAGCTTCAGCAATTCGGCGCCCTCGGCCACCTGGTCACCCGGCGCATACAAGAGCTCGGCCACCACGCCTTCGGCCGGCGCGGCAATGGTGTGCTCCATCTTCATGGCCTCCATCACCGCCAGCACCTGGCCTTTGCTCACCTTGTCGCCGGCCTTGACCGCGAACGAGACCACCTTGCCCGGCATGGGCGCGGTCAGGCGCCCGCCCTCGGCCGGCGCCTCGCCGGCATGGGCCAGCGCGTCGAGCACGGTGATCTGGGTCGCGCCGCGGGCCGTGAAGATATGCGCCACCTCGCCGCTGCGCTCCACCTGCACGGTCAGGCGCTGGCCGGCATACTGCAGCTCGATGCCGGCGGCACTGCGGCTGAAGTGCAGCGGCGCACTCGCCTCCTCCAGGTGCAGCCGCAAGGCGCCGTCGTGCAGATAGTCCAGCACGGCCGTGTGGCGCTCGTCGCGGAACTCCAGTTCGAAGTGGCGCTGCGTGAGCCCGTGTGAGCGCCAGCCGTCGCGCCGCGCCCAGGGGTCGCTCCAACCCGGCGCCGATGCGCCGGCCTGCTCCTGCAACAGGGTGTGCGCCACCACACTGGCCGCCGCCAACGGCAGGCCCACCTTCTCCTGCTCGAACAGCACGGCGGCTTCGCGGGCGATGAGCGCGGTGTCCAGGTCGGCCTGGGCAAAAGAGCGGCTGCCCACCACGTGGCGCAGGAACTGCACATTGGTCTGCAGGCCGACGATGCGCGTGGCGGCCAGCGCGGCGTCGAGCCGGACCAGGGCCTGCTCGCGGGTGTCGCCCTGCACGATGAGCTTGGCCACCATGGAGTCGTAATACGGACTGATGGCATCCCCCTGGCGCACGCCGGAGTCGACCCGCACCGGGCTCACGGCAAACTCGCTGCACGGCGGCAGCGCATACACCTGCAAGGCGCCGGTGGCCGGCAGGAACTGCTTGTCGGGGTTTTCGGCGCAGATGCGCGCCTCGATGGCGTGGCCCGTGATCTTGAGCTGGTTCTGCTGCAGGGGCAGCGGCTCGCCGGCGGCCACGCGCAGCTGCCACTCCACCAGGTCCAGCCCCGTGATGGCCTCGGTCACCGGGTGCTCCACCTGCAGCCGGGTGTTCATCTCCATGAAAAAGAAGTTCATCGTGCCGTCGCGCTGCTCGACGATGAATTCCACCGTACCCGCGCCCACGTAGTTCACCGCGCGCGCGGCCGCCACCGCGGCCAGGCCCATCTGCTGGCGCAGCTCTTCCGTCATGCCGGGCGCCGGGGCCTCTTCCAGCACCTTCTGGTGGCGCCGCTGCACCGAACAGTCGCGCTCGAACAGGTAGACGCAGTTGCCCTGGCTGTCGCCGAAGACCTGGATCTCGATGTGGCGCGGGCGTTGCACGTACTTCTCGATCAGCACCGCCGCGTCGCCGAAGCTGTTGATCGCCTCGCGCTGGCAGGAGGCCAGCGCAGCCGCGAAGTCTTCGCGCTTTTCCACCACCCGCATGCCCTTGCCGCCGCCGCCGGCGCTGGCCTTGATCAGCACCGGATAGCCGATGCGGTCGGCCTCGTGCTGCAGCAGCTTGCTGTCCTGGTCGGCGCCGTGGTAACCCGGCACCAGGGGCACACCGGCCTTTTCCATCAGGCGCTTGGACTCGGCCTTCAGGCCCATGGCCTGGATGGCGGCGGCCGGCGGGCCGATGAAAACCAGCCCGGCTTTTGCACAGGCCTGGGCAAAGGCTTCGTTCTCGCTCAGGAAGCCGTAGCCTGGGTGGATGGCCTGCGCGCCCGTGGCCTGCGCGGCCTCGATGATGCGCTCCCAGCGTAGATAACTCTCGGCCGGGGCGTTGCCGCCGATGTGCACCGCCTGGTCGCAGACCTGCACGTGCTTGGCGTTCGCGTCGGCGTCGGAGTAGACGGCCACGGTCTGGAGGCCCAGGCGCTTGGCCGTGGCCGCAACCCGGCAGGCGATCTCCCCTCTGTTGGCGATCAGGATCTTCTTGAACATGCTTGCTCCAGCAAAGTCAGATTGAGGCAGGACGCGGCGGCGGCGGCCGTGGGTTGGGTCAGGCGCGGCACATGACCCAGCAGCGGTGCGGTCAGGCGTGCAGCGATAGCTTCGATATTGGCCGCCAGGTGGCCCATGGCGGGATCGACCGTGTTGGCGACCCAGCCCGCCAGCGTGAGGCCCCGCGCGGCGATGGCCTCGGCTGTCAGCAGGGCCTGGCTGATGCAGCCCAGGCGCAGGCCCACGACCAGCACCACCGGCAGGGCGAGGTCGCGCGCCAGATCGGCGGTGTCGTAATCGTCGGTCAGCGGCACACGAAAGCCGCCCACGCCCTCCACCACCACGGCCTCGGCCTGCGCGCGGACCTGTTGATAGCGCTCCAGGATCTGCTGCGGGTCGATGCGCAACCCCTCCAGCGCGGCGGCAATGTGCGGGCCGGCCGGTTCCTTCAACAGATAGGGCGTGGTCAGCTCGCGCGCCAGCTTCAGCGGCGCGGCCGCATACAGGCGGTCCACGTCGTCGTTGCACCAGACGCCGTCGCGCAGCTCGGCGCCGGCGGCGATGGGTTTCATGCCCGCCGCGCGCACGCCGGCCTGGCCCAGGCCATGCAGCAGCGCGCTGCTGATCAGGGTCTTGCCGATCTCGGTGTCGGTGCCGGCGACGAAGCAGGAAAACGGCTTCATGGCATCAGGGCTCCTGCGCCAGCTGGCCGAGCGCGGCCAGCAGGCGCGCCACGTCGTCCTGCGTGTGCGCGGCCGACAGGGTGATGCGCAGGCGCGCCGTGCCCGCCGGCACCGTGGGCGCGCGGATGCCCGAGACCCAGATGCCCTGCGCGTCGAGCGCCCGTGCCGCCGCCAGCACCTCGGCATTGCCGCCGATCACCAGCGGCTGGATGGGCGTCTCGGAGGGCAGGCGCTGCCAGCCCGCGCGCAGCGGCATGGCGTCGAGCTGACGGCGCAGGGTGTCCAGGTGGGCGCGCCGCTGCCGGCCTTCCTCGCCGGCGATGAGCTCGATGCTGGTCAGCAGCGCATGGGCCAGCGCCGGGACGGCCGCCGTTGTGTAGATATAAGGGCGCGCGCGCTGCACCAGCCAGTCGATCACCGTTCCGTGCGCGGCCACGAAGGCGCCGCTGACGCCAGCAGCCTTGCCCAGCGTGCCCATGTAGACCAGCTGCGGCGAGCGCAACTGGAAATGTTCCAGCGCGCCGCGGCCCTGGGCGCCCAGCACACCGAAGCCGTGCGCGTCGTCCACCACCAGCCAGGCACCGTGCTGTTCGCACAGGGCCAGCAAGGCCGGCAACGGCGCGATGTCGCCGTCCATGCTGAACACGCTGTCGCTGACGACGATTCTGGTCTTCGCGGTGCTGGCCGTCAGCGCCGCGCCGAGCGCGGCGACATCACCATGCGGATAGACCGTGACCTTGGCGCGCGCCAGCCGCGCGCCGTCGATGATGGAAGCGTGGTTCAGCGCATCGGAAAAGATCTCGGCCTCACCCGGCGTGGCCGCGGCCAGCGCGGTGAGGATGGACAGGTTGGCCATGAAACCGGTGCTGAGGTACAGCGCCCGCGGCTGCTCCAGCTGCGGCGCCAGGAATTCGGCCAGCCGCTCCTCCAGCTGCTCGTGGGCCCGGGAGTGGCCGCCGATCAGGTGCGAGCCGCCGCTGCCCGCGCCGTAGAGCGCAACACCCTCGTGCAGGGCCGCGGCCAGGCGCGGGTGCGCGGCCAGGCCCAGGTAGTCGTTGCTGTTGAAACTAAGCAGCGGGCGGCCGTCCACCGTCACATGCGGGGCGCAGGCGGTCTCGGCCGTGCGGCGGCGCCGGCGCAGGCCCGCGGCGTCGAGCTTGTCGATCTCCTGCTGCAGCGTATCGAGGGGTTTGAAGCTCATGAGGCCATCACCTCGTCGAAGGTGGCGCGGGTGCGTTCGGCCAGCTGGCCGATTTCTGCCTCGCTCAGGATGTAGGGCGGCATCAGGTAGACCGTGCGGCCGATCGGGCGCAGCAGCAGGCCGCGCTGCAGGGCCGCCGTGAAGAAACGGCGCGAGAAGGTGCTCGCCTTGTCCGCATCCTCCACCACGGCGTCGAAGGCCCAGATCATGCCGCGGCGGCGGAAGTGCCGCACCCGCCCGTCCGTGGCCAGCGGCAGCAGCGCCTCGGTCAGTTCGTGCGCCTTGCGGCGATTGGCGTTGAGTACGTCGTCCTGGGCAAAGATGTCCAGCGTGGCCAGCGCCGCGCGGCAGGCCAGCGGGTTGCCGGTGTAGGAATGCGAATGCAGGAAACCGCGTGTGACGTCGGCGTCGTAAAAGGCCTGGTAGATGGCCTCGCGTGTCATCACCAGGGAGAGCGGCAGATAGCCGCCACTGATGCCCTTGGACAGACAGACGAAGTCGGGCCAGATGCCGGCCTGCTCGCAGGCGAAGAAGCTGCCGGTGCGGCCGCAGCCCACGGCGATCTCGTCGGCGATCAGGTGCACCTGGTGGCGGTCGCAGATGGCGCGCACCTCCTTCAGGTAGACCGGGTCGTGCATGGCCATGCCGGTGGCGCACTGCACCAGCGGCTCGACGATCACCGCCGCGACCTTGCCGGCGCGCTGCGCCAGCAGCTGCTCCAGCGCCTGCGCCGCGCGCCGCGCCACATCGGCCGCGCTCTCGCCGTCCTGCGCCTGCCGCGCATCGGGCGAGGCCACCACGTGGGCGCGCTGGATCAGCGGGCCGTAGGCGTCACGGAACAGCGCCACGTCGGTCACGGCCAGGGCGCCGATGGTCTCGCCGTGGTAGCTGCCGGACAGACAGACGAATTCCTGCTTCTGGCTCTGGCCGCTGTTGCGCCAGTAATGGAAGCTCATCTTGAGCGCGATCTCCACCGCCGAGGCGCCGTCGGAAGCGTAAAAACAGTGGCCCAGCGCCCCGCCGGTGAGGGCGGCCAGGCGCTCGGACAACTCCACCACAGGCTGGTGCGTGAAGCCGGCCAGCATGGCGTGCTCCAGCTTGTCGAGCTGGTCTTTCAGCGCGGCGTTGATGCGCGGGTTGGCGTGCCCGAACAGGTTGACCCACCACGAGCTGATGGCATCGAGATAGGCTTGCCCCTGCACGTCATAGAGCCAGGCCCCCTTGCCGTGGCTGACGGGAATCAGGGGCACGGTCTCGTGGTGCTGCATCTGGGTGCAGGGGTGCCAGACGCTGCGCAGGCTGCGCGCGACCCAGTCGTCGGTGGCTGCAAGAGTGGTGTTCATACGTTGGAGTATTGCCCAGGGGCCCGCATTCTGACAGGCCGCGGCCTCAGCGCCCGCCCCCGCCGGCCTGCTCCTGCTGCAGCATGTAGACCAGATCCAGCTCCGGACAGGCATGGCCGCGCGCCGTCAGCGCCGCCGTGATCTGGCCACGGTGATGCGTGCCGTGGTTGAAGACGTGCGCCAGCGCGGCCGCGAACGGCAGCGCTGCCGGCGTGCCGCGCATGGTGGTGTACTCGAGCAGGCCGGCGTAACGCGGCGCAGCGAACGAGTCCACCAGTGCGCGCCAGCGCTCGGCACTGTTCAGCAGGGCCTGCTGCAGCGCCGCGCGGTCGGCCTCCACCTCGTCCGACAACTTGATGCCCTGCGGCGAGCAGCCCTCGGCAAAGCGCGGGTACCAGACGCGGTCGCCCGTGAGCAGCAGATGGTTGAGCGTGCCGTGGATGGAGCGGAAATACAGACCGCAGTCGCCCCGGTAGTCGGCCTCGGGCAAGGCGTCGACCTGTTCGTACAGCCTGCGGGTCGCCCACAGGTTGTAGCGGGCCAGGGTGGCGAAGTGGTCTTTCATGCCAGCCTCACATGCGGAAGACGCCGAACCGGGGGTCCGGAATCGGCGCGTTCAGCGCCGCGGAGAGGCCCAGCGTCAGCACGCGCCGCGTGTCGGCCGGGTCGATGATGCCGTCGTCCCACAGGCGGGCGCTGGCGTAGTAGGGGTGGCCCTGCTCCTCGTACTGCTGGCGGATCGGAATCTTGAAAGCTTCTTCCTCCTCCAGGCTCCAGCGCCCGCCCTTGGCCTCGATGCCGTCGCGCTTGACGGTGGCCAGCACGCTGGCGGCCTGCTCGCCGCCCATGACGCTGATGCGCGCGTTGGGCCACATCCAGAGGAAACGCGGGCTGAAGGCGCGGCCGCACATGCCATAGTTGCCAGCGCCAAAGGAGCCGCCGATGATGACGGTGAACTTGGGCACGTTGGCCGTGGACACCGCGGTGACCATCTTGGCGCCGTTGCGCGCAATGCCCTCGTTCTCGTACTTGCGGCCCACCATGAAACCGGTGATGTTCTGCAGGAAGACCAGGGGGATCTTGCGCTGGCAGCACAGCTCGATGAAGTGCGCTCCCTTGAGCGCGGACTCGGAGAACAGGATGCCGTTGTTGGCGATGATGCCCACCGGCATGCCCTCGATGCGGGCAAAACCCGTCACCAGCGTGGTGCCGTAGCGGGCCTTGAACTCGTCGAACTCGGAGCCGTCGACGACGCGGGCGATGATCTCGCGCACATCAAACGGCTTGCGGGTGTCGGTGGGGATCACGCCATACAGCTCCTCGGCCGGGTAACGCGGCGGCACGGGCTCGGTGAGCGTGGACTGCGGCGTCTTCTGCAGGTTGAGGTTCTTCACCGAGGCGCGCGCCAGCGCCAGCGCGTGCAGGTCGTTCTGCGCCAGCTGGTCGGCCACGCCCGACAGGCGCGTGTGCACGTCGCCGCCGCCCAGGTCTTCGGCCGTCACCACCTCGCCGGTGGCGGCCTTCACCAGCGGCGGGCCGCCCAGGAAGATGGTGCCCTGGTTCTTGACGATGATGGCCTCGTCGCTCATGGCCGGCACGTAGGCGCCGCCGGCGGTGCACGAACCCATGACCACGGCGATCTGCGCGATGCCCAACGCGCTCATGTTGGACTGGTTGTAGAAGATGCGGCCGAAGTGGTCCCGGTCGGGGAAGACCTCGTCCTGGTTGGGCAGGTTGGCGCCGCCGGAGTCCACCAGGTAGATGCAGGGCAGGCGGTTCTGCTGCGCGATCTCCTGCGCCCGCAGGTGCTTTTTCACCGTCATCGGGTAATAGGTGCCGCCCTTCACGGTGGCGTCATTGCAGACGATCATGCAGTCCACGCCGCTGACGCGGCCGATGCCGGCGATCAGGCCGGCGCAGGGGGCGTCGCCGTTGTACATGCCCAGCGCCGCCAGCGGGCTGAGCTCCAGGAAGGGCGTACCGGGGTCGAGCAGGCGCTGCACACGCTCGCGCGGCAGCAGCTTGCCGCGCGCGGTGTGTTTGGCGCGGGCGGCCTCGCCGCCGCCCTGGGCCACCTGCTCGACCTGGGTCTTCAGATCCGCCACCACGGCGCGCATGGCGGCGGCATGGGCCTGGAAGTCGGCCGAGCGGGCGTTGAGCTGGGTTTCCAGAATCGGCATGGTTGTGCTTTCTTTACGTGGCAAGCGCACGTCACGACGACGGCGCTTGAATTGACGTTTACGTAAACGTCAATTGTGGCAGATTTCCCGGGCTTAGCTCAACAGCGCCGGCAATTGCGCCATGTCGCCGAACACCGCGGCGACACCGGCCCGGCGGAAGGCCTCGGCGTCCCCCTGGGGCACATAGGCGAACACGGTGGCGCCGGCCGCCAGGCCGGCCGCCGCGCCGGTCAGCGTGTCCTCCACCACGGCGCAGCGCCGCGGTTCGGCCGCCAGCGCGGCGGCCGCGGCCAGGTAGACGTCGGGATGCGGCTTGGAGCGCGGCATCTCGTGGCCGCTGAAGATGCGGCCGTCGAAATAGGCGTGTAGCCCCACCTTGCGCAGCTGCAATTCGACCTTGTGACGGTCGGCGCCGGAGGCGCAGGCGATGCGCGCGTCCAGCCGCTCGTGCACGGCATGGACGGCCTCGCGCGCGTGGGCCACGATGTTCAGTTCGGCCTCCAGCGCGGCATTGCGGCGCGCACGGAAGGCGGTCAGCCATTCCTCGGTCAGCGGCTGGCCGGTCTCGCGTTCGATGCGCTCGCGTTCGTCGCGCACCATCTTGCCGACGAACAGCGCCATGCATTCCTCTTGCGTCAGCGCCCAGCCCCGCTCGGCCAGCATCTCGCGCAGCACGCGGTTGACGACGGGCTCGGAGTCGACCAGCACACCGTCGCAGTCGAACAGCACGGCCTCGAACCTCATGCGGGATGCCTCACTTCCAGTCGCCGTCGACGTAATACCAGCGGCCGCCCTCGCGCACGAAGCGGCTGCGCTCGTGCAGGCGCACGGCCCGCCCGCTGCGGTCGCGCTGGCGCGCCACGAACTCGACCTCGGCATGGTCGGCGTCGATCACCCGATGGTCGCGCACCTCCAGCCCCAGCCATTTCACGCCCGGGTCGAAGCTCACTTGCGAGGGCCGCTTGCTCGCGTGCCAGGTGGCCAGCAGGTAGTCGGCGCGCTCCAGCACGAAGGCCGTGTAGCGCGAGCGCATCAGGGTTTCGGCGTCCGGGGCGGGGTGATGGGCGTAGCCGTCCAGGTAAGGGCCGCAACACTGCGCATACGCCAGCGCCTGGCCGGCCGCGTCGCGCCGGCCGCAGGGACAGTCGCGCACGCCTCAGCCGCCCTTCTTCGTCTTGCGCTGCTCCAGCGTCTCCACCGGGCCGCCGTGTTTGACCCATTCGGCGAAACCGCCGTCGATGTGCGAGACATTGGTCATGCCCATGTCCTGCAGGGTCTTGGCCGCCAGGGCACTGCGCCAGCCGGCGCCGCAGAAGAGGATGAAGTGCTTGCTCTCGTCGGCCCACATGGGCTTGTGGTACGGCGACGCCGGGTCGACCCAGAACTCCAGCATGCAGCGCGGCGCGTGGGTGCTGCCGGTGACGGTGCCGTCTTTCAGCTCCCGCACGTCGCGGATGTCGACGATCTGCACCCGGGGATCGTCCAGCATGGCCAGCACCTCGGGCACGGTGTGGGTCTTGACCTGGGCCATGGCCTCGTCGACGAGGGCGCGGTAACCTTTGGTGATGGGCATGGTGGTGCTCCCTTGAGACTGGGGTTCAATGATAGTCAGACCAGCGCGCGCTGGATCAGGATTTTCTGCACGTCGCTGGTGCCTTCGTAGATCTGGCAGACGCGCACGTCGCGGTAGATGCGCTCGACCGGGAAATCCTTCACGTAGCCGTAGCCGCCCAGGGTCTGGATGGCGGCGCTGCAGACCTGCTCGGCCATCTCGCTGGCGAAGAGCTTGGCCATGGCGGCTTCGGTCAGGCAGGGCCGGCCGGCGTCGCGCAGCGCAGCGGCATGCCAGATCAGCTGGCGCGCGGCCTCGACCTTGGTGGCGCATTCAGCCAGGCGAAAGCCCACGGCCTGGTGGTTGAAGATGGGCTGGCCGAAGCTCTCGCGCTCCTTGGCGTAGCGGATGGCGACTTCCAGCGCACTGCGCGCCATGCCCACGCTTTGCGAGGCAATGCCGATGCGCCCGCCCTCCAGGCCGCCCAAGGCGATCTTGTAGCCCTCGCCCTCGGCGCCGATGAGGTTCTCGGCCGGGATGCGGC
>JAHRYV010000027.1:0-437 GCA_020621965.1 Curvibacter sp.
TGTTCTTCCACATGAAGTCGTAGACGCAGTTGTGGAAGTAGTAGAACTCCAGGTGCTTGAACTCGGTTTTGGTGGCGCTGAACAGCTCTTCCACCCGTGCGATGTGCTCGTCCATGGTGCCGCCCACGTCCATCAGCAGCAGCACCTTCACATTGTTGTGGCGCTCGGGCACCATCTTGATGTCCAGGTAGCCGGCGTTGGCCGCGGTGGCGCGGATGGTGTCGTCCAGATCCAACTCCAGCTCGTGGCCCTCGCGCGCGAAGCGGCGCAGCCGGCGCAGCGCCACCTTGATATTGCGCGTGCCCAGCTCCTGCGTGTCGTCGTAGTCCTTGTAGGCGCGCTGGTCCCAGACCTTGACCGCGCTTTTGTTGCGGCCCTTGTCCTGGCCGATGCGGATGCCCTGCGGGTTGTAGCCGTTGGCGCCGAAGGGCGAGGTG
>JAHRYV010000027.1:462-43651 GCA_020621965.1 Curvibacter sp.
CTTGAAGTAGGCGGCGAAAGCGCGGTCGAACTTGTCGTAGTGCTTCTCGTCCTTCACCAGGGTGGTGCGGCTGAGGTAATAGAAGTCGTCCACCGAGTAGCCGCTGCCGTCCTCGGCCGTGGCCTTCGGGCCGACCACACCTTCCTTCAGCGCTTCGAGCATGGTCAGATATTCCTTGACCGAGACCGGCAGCTTGGCCGCGCGCAGGGTGTAGAAGAAGTCGATCAGCATGGTGCTGCCTGCGATGGTGCAAGAAGGTGATCAGTCGCCCATTTCTGACCAAATGAGCGAGGATGAAGTTCACGTTCAGCTAGTTGGCGCAGGTAATTTGAAGGTAGATGTTTCAGAAATCCATATTCGGAGACTAGCTCGCGCATCCTCTTTCCCTCCTCGTCGTACAAAAGGTTCATCGCGATCAGGCAGACTTCGTCGCGACTGAGCTGTGCACGCAGTATTTTGATGTAGCGGTAGCGATCGTTCTGTAGAAGAGGTTCAGCTTCCCGCAATAGAGTAAAGATGACGCGGAAATAGTGATCCAGCATCGGAGAATTGTTATTCCACGCTTCAAGAATATCCGCCGCAGGCGGGACGCTTGGTATGTTGAATGAATTCCTTGGTGCGAATAAGTCAAGTAATTCTGAGGGAAAGGGCCCAGCAGATGACGTCAATAGACTAAAGGCTCGTTTCCCGGAAAAGCTACTGCGAGGCACACCGGTATCCACTCCCAACACTCTGCCCACAATGCCTGTCGCGGGATTCTTCTCGATCACGATGGAGTCGACGGTCGAGCGATAAAGGTTCAGCAAATCAAAGAACCGTTGCTCCCTGCGTTGCTGCTCTGCGGTTCTCCCTTGCTCCTCCAGCGCCTTTCTCGTCTCTAACAGCTCGGTCTTCTGCAGTCGCCAGACCGATACGGCAACGATGAGGGTAAACAGAGAAATAAGTGGATTGAGCAGCCCCCCTATGTAGTCACCGAACTGCCCCCAGGCATCAGGCCGCTCATTGATTGGTAACGGGTGAAAGGCGATTGCATAGCCAACGACCAAGATGATGGCCAATGTTCCCGCGATCCATGGCAACCACTGGAGCATCTTTCCATCCGATGCGTAGCTGGAAACCTCGCTTGAACCTTGACTCATTCAGCGCTCCAGTTCGTCAATAAAACACGTAGACGTTGATCAACTTGATATACGGGATTTGTCCAGCAGGTAGAGCAGCTGGGCCTTGGCTTCCGGCCACTCGCCGCTGCGCAGGCTGTACATCACGGTGTCGCGGATGGTGCCGTCGCGTCGCAGGGCCTGGCCGCGGATCACGCCGTCCTTCTTGGCGCCCAGGCGCTCGATGGCGGCCTGCGAGGCGAAGTTGTAGTTGTCGGTACGCCAGCCCACTACGTGGCAGCCCAGCGTCTCGAAGGCGTGCGTCAGCATCAGCAGCTTGCAGGTGGTGTTGACGTGGGTGCGCTGCACCTTCTGCGCGTACCAGGTGTAGCCGATCTCCACGCGCTTGACGGCGGGCAGGATGTCGTGAAAGCTGGTGGACCCCAGCACGCGGCCGCTGGCCTCGTCGGTCACGGCAAAGGCGAAACGGCTGCCTTCGCTGCGCATCTGCAGCGCGGTCTCGATATAGGCGCGGGTCTCTTCCGGTGCCGGCACCGAAGTCACGCGCAGGTTCCAGAGCTCGCCGTCGGCCGCCGCGGCGCGCAGGCCGTCCTCGTGCGCCAGCGCCAGCGGCACCAGCCGCACACCGCGTTGCGCCAGGGTGACGGGTTCGACGAAGGCCATATCAGCGCTCCTGGTTGTCGCGGCCCGCGTTCTGCCGTGCCCGCCAGCGCCGCGCCAGCTGCAGGCCCAGGCCGCCGCCCAGGCCCACCAGCACGATGGCGCCGATGCTGGCGTTGTCGTAGCCTTCGGAGAAGATGTTCCAGCCCAGCAGCAGCCCGATCCAGTAGCCGGCCAGGGCGCCCCCGATGAAGCCAATGGCGTCGGACAGGCCTTCAACCAGTAACTTATTCATGACGGCCCCGGCTCAACGATTGCGCTGGTTCATGAACACCAGCTTCTCGAACAGGCTCACGTCCTGCTCGTTTTTCAGCAGCGCGCCCACCAGCGGGGGCACGGCCACCTTGTCGTCCCGGCTCTGCAGGGCCTCGGCCGGGATGTCCTCGGCCAGCAGCAGCTTGAGCCAGTCCAGCAGCTCGCTGGTGGAGGGCTCTTCTTCAGGCCGGGCAGATTGCGCACGTCGAAGAAGGCTGTGGCGCGCCGCGCCCAGCAGCTCCTGAGGCCGGGAGGCTGCGTCCACGATCGGCCATGGTCTGCGTCGGGAACTGATGGCGGAAGAAGCAGCGGCAGGAAGGCGTCGGGCGTTCCTCGTTGTTCGAGGTGATGAGCCAGCGGGCGGTGTTTGGCTTTGACCAGTTCACGGGTCTCGTAGCAGTAGAACTCCATGCGGTCGAGTTCGCAGCAGGTCGTTGGGAATTCGATGTCGGCCTTGTCGATCTCGTCGATCAGCAGCGCCACCGGCTGATCGGCCGTGAAGGCCTGCCAGAGCACGCCCCTGACGATGTTGTTCCGGATGTCCCGGACCTTCTCATCACCGCACCGGCCAGCTGGCTGTCGCGCATTGGCTCACCGCGTCGTATTCGTACAGGCCCTGCTGCGCCTTGGTGGTGGACTTGATGTGCCACTGCAGCAGCGGCAGCTTCAGGGCGCCGGCCACTTCCTCGGCCAGCATGGTCTTGCCGGTGCCGGGCTCGCCCTTGACCAGCAGCGGCCGCTTGAGCGTGATGGCCGCGTTGACCGACAACATCAGATCCTGGGTGGCAACGTAGTTGGATGTACCTTGGAATTTCATGGTTTTTGAGGTGGTCGAATACGGGAAAACCCGTGGTAGGCGCTAGATATAATGCGAAGCTGATCTATATCAACCACGCTCTGATTGTCTTCGCAAAATGAACAAACTGTTGCTGACGCTCAATACTCTGCTTGTCGCATCTGCGACGGTTTTCTCCGCCCATGCCCAGGAAGTCAAGGGTGACGCCAAGGCCGGCGAAGGCAAGATTGCCATGTGCATCGGCTGCCATGGTATCTCGGGCTACCAGTCTAGCTTCCCCGAGATCTACAAGGTTCCGATGATCTCCGGCCAGAACTCCAAGTTCATCGTCTCCGCGCTGAGCGCCTACAAGAAGGGCGAGCGCAAGCACCCGACCATGCGCGCCATCGCCGACAGCCTGAGCGATCAGGATATCGCCGATGTGGCAGCCTACTACGAGGCCCATGGCCAGGGCGGTGCTGCTGCCGCCGCCAAGGCGCCGGCGCCCACGGCCCAGGTGACCGAGCTGCTGAACAAGGGTGGTTGCGTGGCCTGCCACGGCGACAACTTCAACAAGCCCATCGATCCGAGCTACCCCAAGGTCGCGGGCCAGCCGGCTGACTACCTGTACGTCGCGCTCAAGTCCTACAAGGTCGAAGGCAACGCCACCTGGGGTCGTGCCAACGGCATCATGGGCGGCGTCGCCAAGCAGTTCTCCCACGCCGAGCTGAAGGCGCTGGCCACCTACGTGGCCAGCCTGCCGGCCGAGGTCAAGACCGTGCCGCAGAAGAAGTTCCGCTGAACCGCCTTTGGGCCGAAAAAAAGCCGCTCGCTGAGCGGCTTTTTTTATTGGGCCTTCGCGTTCGATCCGCGGCGCCGCAGCGTCTCTCTCAATCCTTGGTCGCCTGACGCTGCACGCAGTCGATGTAGGCCGCGCCGTCGGGCGGGCGCCCGGCGCGCTGGCTCTCCCACACCATGCGGCCCAGGCAATCCATCACGCCGTGGTGGGCGGCGTGCAGGTCCTCGCGGCGCGCGGTCAGCAGCTCCACCGCCTGGCGGATGCCGCGCGGCTGGTCGATGCTGCACTGCTCGCTGATCGACAGGTGCATGGACAGGTGCAGGAAGGGGTTGGTGCGCTCGGGCTCCACCTTGTGCATGCCGGCCAGGGCCGCGTCCAGATCGGCCAGCTCGGCGTGGAACTCCGGATGCTCGTTGATCCACTGGCTGGCCAGCACTTCGATGGCTTCCAGTGCCTGGCCGGCACGGGCCTTGGCATAGACGCCGCAGAAGAAACGGCGCACATCGGCTTGCGAGGGCTGAAAAATCATGCCCAGATTATCGGTTACGCAAGCCGCTGGGAGATGGTGCGCGCCGCCTGCAGCAGGGCCGGCAGCAGGGTTTCCTGCGCCACCTTGGCATTGGTGCGGTTGGCCTGGCCGCTGATGTTGAGGGCGGCGATGGTGCGGCCGGCGCGGTTCGTGATCGGCGCGGCCAGCGAAATCAGGCCTTCTTCGAGTTCCTGGTTCACCAGGCACCAGCCCTGGCGGCGCACCTGCTGCACCTTGGCCAGCAGGGCGTCGATCTCGGTGACGGTGTGGCGGGTCAGGGCCTTGGGGCGCGAGGCCTTCAGGCGCTTCACCAGCGCCTCGTCCGGCAGATCGGCCAGCAGCACACGGCCCAGGCTGGTGCAATAGGCCGGCAGGCGCGAGCCCACGCCCAGGGTGTTGCGCATGATCTTGTGGGTGGGTACACGCAGCACGTAGACGATGTCGGTGCCCTCCAGCACCGCGGCGGAGCAGGACTCCTTCACCTCTTCCACCAGCGCTTCCATCACCGGCTCGGCCAGATTCCAGATCGGCATGGACGAGAGGTAGGCAAAACCCAGGTCCAGGATGCGCGCGGTGAGGCGGAACTGCTTGCCGTCGCTGTCCACATAACCCAGCGTCTGCAGCGTGAGCAGGATGCGGCGGGCGCCGGCGCGCGTGAGGCCGGTGCGGGTCGCCACCTCGCTCAGCGTCTGCTGCGGCGCCTCGGCGCTGAAGGAGCGGATCACCTCCAGCCCGCGCGCAAAGGACTGCACATAGCTGTCGCCGGGCTGGGGCGCTGTCGCGTCGGTGGCAGGGGGCATGGTGGGCGGCCAGGGTTGTTGTTCTAAAATTCATTATACGAACATATGTTCGACATACGAACATATTCGGAACAGGAGCAAGACCCATGATCAACAAGATCGCGGCCTCGGTGGCCGAGGCGCTGGCCGGCGTGCAGGACGGCGCCACCGTGATGATCGGCGGCTTCGGCACCGCGGGCATCCCCAACGAGCTGATCGACGGCCTGATCGCCCAGGGCGCCAAGGACCTCACGGTGGTCAACAACAATGCCGGCAACGGCGACACCGGCCTGGCCGCCTTGCTGGCCACCGGCCGCGTGCGCAAGATCATCTGCAGCTTCCCGCGTCAGGCCGACAGCTACGTCTTCGACGGCCTGTACCGCAGCGGCAAGCTGGAACTGGAGCTGGTGCCGCAGGGCAACCTGTCCGAGCGCATCCGTGCCGCCGGTGCCGGCATCGGTGGTTTCTTTACACCCACGGGCTACGGTACGGACCTGGCCAAAGGCAAGGAGACGCGCGTGATCGACGGCAAAGGTTATGTGCTGGAGCAGCCCATCCACGGCGACGTGGCCCTGATCAAGGCCGAACGCGGTGACCGCTGGGGCAACCTGACCTACCGCAAGACCGCACGCAACTTCGGCCCCAGCATGGCCATGGCCTGCCGGCAGACGATTGCCAGCGTGCACGAGATCGTGGAACTCGGCGGCCTGGACCCCGAGGCGGTGGTCACCCCGGCGCTCTATGTCAGCAAGATCGTGAAGATTCCCCGTCAAGCCACGCAGGCCGGCGGTTTCAAGAAAGCCGCTTGACCATGAGCTATCAAAAACGTAGCAAAGACCAGGTCGCCGCCCGTGTGGCCCGCGACATCCCCGAGGGCGCGGTGGTGAATCTGGGCATCGGCCAGCCCACGCTGGTGGCCAACCACATCCCCAAAGAGCGCGAGGTGCTGCTGCACAGTGAGAACGGCCTGCTGGGCATGGGCCCGGCACCGGCCGCGGGGCAGGAGGACTACGACCTCATCAACGCCGGCAAGCAGCCGGTCACACTGCTGCCCGGTGGTTCCTACTTCCACCATACCGACAGCTTTGCCATGATGCGCGGCGGCCATCTGGACATCTGTGTGCTGGGGGCCTTCCAGGTCAGCGCCACCGGCGACCTGGCCAACTGGCACACGGGCGAGAAGGACGCCATCCCCGCCGTGGGCGGCGCCATGGACCTGGCGGTCGGCGCCAGACAGACCTGGGTCATGATGGACCTGCTGACCAAGCAGGGCGAAAGCAAGGTCGTGCAGAACTGCAGCTACCCTCTGACCGGCATAGCCTGCGTCAAGCGCATCTACAGCGACCTGGCCACGCTGGACTGCACGCCGCAAGGGCTCAGGCTGGTCGATCTGGTCGACGGCCTGAGCCACGCCGAACTGGAACAGATGATCGGCCTGCCGATCGCGAAGTAACACATCACGACAAGGACACACCATGAACCAGGCATTTATCTGCGACGCCATCCGCACCCCCATCGGCCGTTACGGCGGCGTGCTCTCCAGCGTGCGCACCGATGACCTCGCCGCCATCCCGATCCAGGCCCTGATGGCGCGCAACACCCGGGTCGACTGGGCCGCGCTGACCGACGTCATCTACGGCTGCGTCAACCAGGCCGGCGAAGACAACCGCAACGTGGCGCGCATGGCCGGCCTGCTGGCCGGCCTGCCGCCGGAAGTGTCGGCCGCCACCGTGAACCGCCTGTGCGGCTCGGGGCTGGACGCGCTGGGCACGGCGGCGCGCGCCATCAAGTCGGGCGAGGCCACGTTGATGATTGCCGGCGGCGTGGAGAGCATGAGCCGCGCGCCCTTTGTCATGGGCAAGGCCGAAAGCGCTTTCAGCCGCAGCGCCGAGATCTTCGACACCACCATCGGCTGGCGCTTCGTCAACAAGCTGATGAAGCAGAAATACGGCACCGACTCCATGCCCGAGACCGCCGAGAACGTGGCCGACGAGTACAAGATCAGCCGTGCGGATCAGGACAAGATGGCGCTGGCCTCGCAGCTCAAGGCGGTGGCCGCGCAGAAGGCGGGTTACTTCGACGCCGAGATCACGCCGGTGACCATCGCGCAGAAAAAGGGCGAGGCCCTTGTGGTCAGCAAGGACGAGCACCCGCGCGAGACTTCGCTGGAGGCGCTGGCCAAGCTCAAGCCCATCGCGCGCGAAGGTGGCACGGTGACCGCCGGCAACGCCTCGGGCGTGAACGACGGCGCCTGCGCCCTCTTGCTGGCCGATGAGGCCGCCGCCAAGCGGCACGGCCTGACGCCGCGCGCGCGCATCGTGGGCATGGCCACCGCCGGTGTGGCCCCGCGCGTCATGGGCATCGGCCCGGCGCCGGCCACGCAGAAGGTGCTGGCGCTCACCGGCCTGAAGATCGAACAGATGGACGTGATCGAACTCAACGAGGCCTTCGCCGCCCAGGGCCTGGCCGTGCTGCGCCTGCTGGGTCTGCGCGACGACGATCCGCGCGTCAACCCCAATGGCGGCGCCATCGCCCTGGGCCACCCGCTGGGTGCCTCCGGTGCGCGCCTGGCCACCACGGCGGTCAACCAGCTGCACAAGAGCGGCGGCCGTTACGCCCTGTGCACCATGTGCATCGGCGTGGGCCAGGGCATCGCCGTCATCCTCGAGCGGGTGTGACCCTGGCCGCGTGGTGGGTCAGTGGACCTGCCACGGCGGCAGCCGCCAGTCGCGCCACAGCGCCAGCACGCGCAGGCCGGCGGTGACGGCCACGGTGGCGCTGAGCGTCAGCCATTCCGGCGCCGCCAGGGCCGCCAGGCCCAGGTAGACCCAGCCGCCGACAAAAGCGCACAGGGCGTAGGGCCGGTGGTCGCGAAAGGCGGTCGGGATCTCGTTGCAGACGATGTCGCGCAGCACACCGCCGAATACCGAGGTCACCACACCCATGAGCACGGCCACCAGCGCCGGCAGGCCGGCTTCGGCGGCCGCATCCACGCCGATGGCGGCGAACAGGCCCAGGCCCAGCGCGTCGGGCAGCTGGATGATGCGTTCCGTGGGTTCGAAATGCCGCCGGCGCATGAACAGCATGGCCGCCGTGGCCAGCGCCAGCACCCCCCACAGGTATTCGACGTGGCGCACCCAGAAGAAGGGGCGCTGGTCCAGCAGCAGGTCGCGCAGCGTGCCGCCGCCGAAAGCGGCCAGGAAGGCCACGGCGTAGACGCCGACCGCGTCCAGCCGGCTGCGCGCGGCCACCAGCACCCCCGAGAGCGTGAACGCAAAGGTGGCGGCCAGCTCCAGCGTGTGGCGCAGCCACGGTCCCCAGGTGTCGATCAGCGCGTATTCCATATCCCGTCCTGTGCTCAGCCCGGCATTGTGCCTACACCTGGTGCGTTTTTTCATTCACCGGAAAACTGATTTTCCGGGGCGACCTTGTGCCTGCCCAGGCTTTGTTCAACACTGCAGCGCTGCCGTTTGAACGAGACCCGAGGAGACATCGAGTATGAGCAAGAAGATCGGCTGGATCGGCCTGGGCCGCATGGGCGAGGCGATGGTGACCAAGCTGCTGAAGGCCGGCCACGCCGTGCAGGTCTGGAACCGTACCGCCTCCAAGGCCGCGCACCTGGCCGAGTACGGCGCGAAGATCGAGGCCAACAAGATAGACCTCGCGAGCTGCGACCTGGTCTTCACCATGGTCTCCACCACCGACGACCTGAAGGAAGTGCTGTTCGGCCCCGGTGGCCTGGTCACCGGCGCCAGGAAGCCGCAGCTGGTGGTGGACAGCTCCTCCATCTCGCAGGAGGGTTCGGCCGAGATCCGCGCGCGGCTCGAAGGCCTGGGCGTGGCCTACCTCTGCGCCCCGGTGTCGGGCAATGCCAAGGTGGCCAAGGCCGGCAAGCTGTTGCTGGTGGCCTCGGGCCCGAAGCCGCTCTACGACCAGGCCGAGCCCTATCTGCAGGCCATGGCGCGCAAGACCCTGTGGGTGGGCGAGGGCGAGCTGGCCCGCATCTGGAAGATCGCGCACAACACCATGTTCGGCGTCATCATCCAGAACCTGTGCGAGATCACCGTGCTGGCCGAGAAGGCCGGCATCCCGCGCAACGTCTTCCTGGAAAGCATCAACGACTCGGTGCTGGGTTCCATGTACACGCGCTACAAGACGCCGGTGCTGTGCAACCTGAACTTCGAGCAGGTCACCTTCACACCCAAGCTGCTGCTCAAGGACATGGACCTGGGGCTGGGTGCGGCCAAGGCCCACGGCGTGGCCATGCCGGCGGCGGCGGCCACGCGCGAATCCATCGCGCGCATGGTCGGCCATGGCCTCGACAACGTGGACTTCGCCATCCTGCTGCAGGAAACGGCGCACGATGCCGGCCTGCAGCTCCAGCCGCTGAACCTGCAGATCCCCGACGGCCTCTCGGGGTAAGGGACTCCTGTGCGTACCCTGATCCGCGGCGCCACCGTCATCACCCTGGACGCGTTGGGTGATCTGCCGCGCGCCGACGTGCTGGTGACGGGCGAGCGCATCACGGAGATCGCGCCCACGATCCATGCCGACGACGCCCAGGTGGTGGACGCCAGCGGCTGCATCCTCATCCCCGGCCTGGTCAACGCGCACATGCACACCTGGCAGACCGCGCTGCGCGGCCTGGCCGCCAACTGGACGCTGCTGGAGTATTTCCAGAACATGCACGCCGGCCTGGCCACCGTGTTCGAGCCGGACGACCTTTACATCGCCACCCTGGTGGGCGCGCTCAACCAGCTCAACTGCGGCACCACCACGCTGGCCGACTGGTGCCACAACAACCGCACGCCGGCGCACAACGACGCCGCGATCCAGGGACTGCTGGAGTCCGGCATCCGCGCCGCCTTCTTCCACGGCACGCCCAAACCGGAGCCGAAACCGGGCGAGCGCCCGTTCTGGGAAGTGCCGCACCCGCGCGCCGAGGTCGAGCGCCTGCTCAAGGCGCACCAGGGCCGGGACCTGCTGACGGTGCACGCCGCCGTGCTGGGGCCCCACTATTCCACGCTGGAGGTGGCGCTGCACGACTTCCGCATGGTGCGGGAGCTCGGCCTCATCGGCTCGCTGCACCAGGGCGGCGGTGCGGCGCGCACGCCCGAGGGCTGGGACCGGCTGGAGGCCGCGGGCCTGCTGGGCCCGCAGATCAACATCGTGCATGGCCACGCCTTGAGCGACGCGCAGCTCAGGCGTTTCTGCGAACTCGGCCTGAGTTTCTCGGCGGCCGCGGAAAACGAAATGACCCAGGGCCACGGCCACCCCATCACCGGCCGCCTGCGCGCTCTGGGCCGGGCGCCTTCGCTGGGCGTGGACCTGGAGAGCGTGCTCGGTGGCGACATGCTGACCCAGGCCCGCGTGGCGCTGGGCATGCAGCGCAGCCTGGACAACTTGGCCTACCGCGAGGCGCATGGAACCATTCCGCCCACCTCCACCATCACCACGCGCGAGGCCTTGCAGTGGGTCACGGTGGAGGGCGCACGCATGCTGGGCCAGCTCGACCGCATCGGCACCCTGGCCGCCGGCAAGCAGGCCGACCTGGTGCTGATCCGCGCCGACGCGCTGAACATGCAGCCCGTGCACGACCCGGTGAGCACGGTGGTGATGCAGACCACGCTGGCCAACATCGACAGCGTGATGGTGGCCGGGCGCTGGAAGAAGCGCCAGGGCCGCCTGCTCGGGGTGGACCTCAATCCCAAGCTTGCCGCCCTGCGGGCGTCGGGCCACAAGATCACGACGGCGTTGGGCCTGTCGCGGTAGACGAAGCAAGCAACAAGAGCTGCTCACGCCCCGGCGGCCGAGAGCAGCAGAGTGCGAGTGTTCTTCATATCACTACGAGGAGACAGACATGAAACGCATATCCATCTTGGCCGCCGCGCTGCTGCTGGCCGGCACCGCCTGGGCGCAGGGCTACCCGAGCAAACCGATCCGGTTCGTGGTCCCCTTCACGGCCGGCAGCGCCACCGACATCGTGGCGCGCACCGTGGGCGAGGCCATGAGCCGCGGCCTGGGCCAGCCCATCGTCATCGAGAACAAGCTCGGCGCCGGCGGCACCATCGCCGCGGCCATGGTGGCCAAGGGCGAGGCCGACGGCTACACCGTGCTGATCCACTCCTCGGCCCATGCGCTCAACCCGGCGCTCTACAGCAACCCCGGTTACGACACGCTCAAGGACCTGACCGGCGTCACCACGCTGGCGGCCATTCCCAACGTGCTGGTGGCGCACCCGGCCAAGGGCTGGAAGACCCAGGCCGACCTGATCGCCGCCGCCCGGGCCAACCCCGGCAAGCTCAACTACGCCTCGGCCGGCGTCGGCAGCGGCACCCACATGAACGCCGAGATCTTCCGCCTGCAGGCCGGCATCGAGGCCCTGCACGTGCCCTACAAGGGCACACCCGACGCCATGAACAACGTCATCGGCGGCTCCAACGACTGGTTCTTCGCTCCGCTGGCCTCGGCCCTGCCGCTGATCCGCGATGGCCGGCTGCAGGCGCTCTCGGTCAGCACCAAGGCGCGCGCCTCCACCCTGCCGGAGGTGCCCACCAGCATCGAGGCCGGCCTGCCCGACTCCGACTACACGCTGTGGGTCGGCATGATCGTGCCCAGCGCCACCCCGGCCGCGGTGGTGAAAAAGCTCAACGAAGAGGCGCTCAAGGCGCTGGCCAGCCCGGAGCTCAAGGAGCGCATGGCCAAGCTGGGCGCCGATCCCTTTCCCACCTCGCCCGAGGCCTTCAACGCCTACATCCGCAGCGAGATGGAAGTGGCCGCGCGCATCGTCAAGGTCGCCGGTCTGAAAACGCAGTAAACGTGAAGATCCATTTCTGCGGCATCGGCAAGATGGGCTTGCCCATGGCTGGCCATCTGGCCGCCGCCGGCCATGCCCTGACCGTCAGCGACCCCTGTGCCGAGCGCCTGGAGCGCGCGCACGCCCAGGGCCTGGCCGTGGCCGGCGACGTGCCCGCGGCCATCGGTGCAGCCCAGATCGTCTTCTCCTCGCTGCCGCACGACGAGGCGCTGCGCGCCGTGGCGGCCCAGGTGGCCGCCGCTGCGCGGCCCGGCACCGTGTATGTGGACACCAGCACCGTCTCGCTGCAGGCCTCGGCGCAGGCGGCGCAGTTGCTGCAAGCCGCCGGGGTGGAGTACGTGCGCACGGCGGTCTCGGGCAACAACAAGATGGCCGAGGCCGCACAGCTCACCGTGCTGGCCTCGGGCCCGCGCCCGGCCTACGACCGCGTGCTGCCCCTGCTCAATACCTTCGGTCCGCACCAGTTCTACCTGGGTGAGGCCGAGCAGGCGCGCCTCATGAAGCTGGTGGTCAACCTGATGATCGCCCAGACCAGCGCCATGCTGGCCGAGGCGCTGACGCTGGGCCGCAAGGGCGGGCTGGACTGGCAGGCCATGTGGCAGGTGCTCACCGCCAGCGCGGTGGCCTCGCCCATCGTCAAGGCCAAGGCCGCGCAGCTGAGCCGGCGTGACTTCACGCCCACCTTCACCGTGGAGCAGATGATCAAGGACCTGGACCTCATCCTCGGTGCCGGCGCCGCCAGCCAGGTGCCGCTGCTGCAGACCGCCATGACACAAAAACTCATGCATGCCGCCGTGGTGCAGGGAGATGCGCTGGACGACTACGCGGCCATCATCAAGGTGGTCGAGCGTGGTGCAGGATTAGGATGACACCCCCAGGCTGCGCGCACTGCGTGCGCTCCATGCCACGTGCCTACGCCAGAGGCTCAGGCCCTTCGGTCTGTCCAAGCCTGCGCAGGCAGGCTTGGAGCCGCAGACCTCAGCCCCTGAAGGGGGCAACGCCAGTGGCCCGGCAGAGCCGGTTCCACGGCGTTCCCCGCCTCGGGTCTTTGGCGAGCGATCTACCGTGCGCCCGATCTACGTTTCTGATTCGCTGGAGATTGCCGTGAATCCCTTCATCTACACCGCCCAGCCCGCCCGCGTCGTCTTCGGCGCGGGCTCACTCTCGCAACTGGACCGGGAGATCGACGCCCTGGGCGCGCGCAAGGCGCTGGTGCTGTCCACACCCGAGCAGCGCGCTTCGGCCGAGCTGGTGGCCGGCATCCTGGGGCCGCGCGCCGTCGGCGTGTTCGACCGCGCGGTGATGCACGTGCCCATCGAGACCGCGCGCGAGGCCCGGGACCTGGCGAGGAAACTCGGCGCCGACTGTGCGGTCGCCATCGGCGGCGGCTCCACCACCGGGCTGGGCAAGGCCATCGCGCTGGACTCGGGCCTGCCCATCCTGGCCATCCCCACCACCTACGCCGGCTCGGAGATGACACCCATCTACGGCATCACCGAAGGCGGCCTGAAGAAGACCGGGCGCGACCTGCGTGTGCTGCCGCGCACCGTGATCTACGACCCGGCGCTCACGCTGACGCTGCCCGTGCCGCTGAGCGTGACCAGCGGCATCAACGCCATCGCCCATGCGGCTGAAGGCCTGTACGCGGTGGACCGCAACCCCATCATGGACCTCATGGCCGAGGAGGGCATCACCGCCCTGGGGCGCGCGCTGCCCGCCATCGTGAAACACGCCGAAGACAGCGAGGCCCGCGCCGACGCGCTCTACGGCGCCTGGCTCTGCGGCACCGTGCTCGGCCACGTGGGCATGGCCCTGCACCACAAGCTCTGCCACACCCTGGGCGGCAGCTTCAACCTCTCTCACGCCGAGACCCACACCGTGGTGCTGCCGCATGCGCTGGCCTACAACGCGGCGCAGGCGCCGCAGGCCATGGCGCGCATCCAGAGGGCGCTCGGCGGCGCCAGCGCCGCGCAGGCGGTGTACGACCTGGCGAAGAACAATGGCGCGCCGGTGGCGCTGAAAGACCTCGGCATGCAGGCCGCCGACCTGGACCGGGCCTGCGACCTCGCCCTGCAGAACCAGTACCCGAACCCGCGCCCGCTGGAGCGCGCGGCCATCCGCCAGCTGCTGCAGGACGCCTTCGACGGCACCCGGCCCGCCGCCTGAGGCCGCGCGCCGGCCGCGCTCAGAGGACCATCGACCAGAAACCCGCGGCCATGGCCAGGCCGTGCAGCAGCGCGGCGGCGATGGTCAGCACGATGGCCGGGCGCAGCTTCTGCGGCGCGTCGGCATGGCGCCAGAGCAGCACGGAGGCGGCCAGCGACAGCGGCCAGGACAGCAGGCCCCAGATCGCGGGCTCGGGCTGGTAGAGCAGCCAGACCCCGGCGGCCAGCCAGCCATGGGCCAGGGTGCCGAGCAGCAGGTAGACCAGCGCCGCGCCACGCGGACCGAGCAGCACGACCAGCGTGCGTTTGCTCACCTGCGCGTCCGAGGCCGCGTCGGGGAAACCGTTGATCAGCAGGATGTTGGCCGCCAGCAGCGCCAGGCTGACCGCCGTCACCACCGGGATGATGAAAACGCTGCCGCGCTGCACCGCGTCGGCGCCGATGACCACCAGGCCCCAGACCAGCGCCACCACCAGCTCGCCCAGGCCGCGGCTCATCAGCGCCAGCGGCGGCGCCGAATAGGCCCACAGCAGCAGCACCCCCGCCAGGCCCAGCACGAGCACCCAGCCCGTGCTCTTGACCGCCAGCAGCAGACCGAAGGCCGCCAGCAGAAAGGCCAGCAGGCGGAACAGGTCGCGCGTCTGCTGCGGTGTCACCACCCGCTGCTGGATCAGGCGCGCGCCGCCGGTGAACGGCGTCATGGCGCCGCGGTTGGCGGCGTCCGCCCCGTTGAGGGCGTCGTGGTAATCGTTGAGCACATTGCCGGCCGCATGGGCCAGACAGGCCAGCAGCACCGTGGCCAGCGCGGTCCAGACATTCGGCCCGTGGCCGCAGGCCGCGGCGATGGCGATGCCCAGCAGGCAGGCCACCACGGTGATGCCCAGGAAGCCCGGGCGGGTCATGCGCAGCAGGGTGGGCAGGGGCGGCAAAGGGGAAGGGGTGGGCATGGCAGGACGCAGGTGGAACGGGTGCCTTGCCGGGCAAGCGCTGGCCACAAGCATACATGGCGGGGTGGAGCGGCCGCGCCGGCCGCGGGCGCGGCCATGACCCTGGCCGGCGCCGGGGATTCCAGTTATTAAATTGCACACAATTGAATTTGAAACAATAATTCAAGCCATGCCGAACAAGATCCTTGCCACCGACCGGGCCCTGCGGCTGGACAACCAGCTCTGTTTTGCCCTGTATTCCGCCTCGCACGCCATGTCCCGGGTCTACCAGCCGCATCTGGACGCGCTGGGCCTGACCTATCCGCAGTACGTGACCATGCTGGTGCTGTGGGAGCAGGACGGGCTGACCGTCTCCGAGCTCGGCCAGCGCCTGTTTCTGGACTCCGGCACGCTCACGCCGCTGCTCAAGCGGCTGGAGAGCGCCGGTTACCTCAGCCGCATGCGCGACGTGGCCGACGAACGCCGGGTGCTCATCCGGCTCACCGCCGCCGGGCGCAAGCTCAAGGCCAAGGCCGCCCCCATCCCCGCCTGCATGTTCGAGGCCGCCCAGTGCACGCTGGCCGAACTCACGGCTCTGACCCAGCAGGTCAAACAGCTGCGCGACCGCCTGCAGCGCTGAACCTAGTTTTTCACCACCCCCCAGGAATACACATGATCAAACTCGACAAGGTTCTCTACACCGCCAGGACCCACACCACCGGCGGACGCGACGGCCGCTCCGTCTCCGACGACGGTCTGCTCGACGTCAAGCTCGCGCCCCCGAAAGGCCTGGGCGGCGCCGGTGGCGCCACCAACCCCGAGCAGCTGTTCGCGGCCGGCTATTCGGCGTGTTATCTGAGCGCGCTCAAGCACGTGGCCGGCATGAAGAAGGTGGCACTGCCGGCCGACGCCGCGGTGGACGCGGCCGTGGACATCGGCCCCATCGCCCAGGGCTTCGGCCTGGCCGTGCAGCTGCGCATCCACCTGCCGGGCCTGGACCGCGCCGCCGCGCAGGACTTGGTGGACATCGCGCACCAGGTCTGCCCCTACTCCAACGCCACACGCGGCAACATCGTGGTGGATCTGCAGCTGGTCTGAGCGCGCGCCGGCGAGGCGCCGGTTTCACGGGGAAAGGGCCACAATGGCCCTTTTCTCATTTGGAGCCCGCGCCGCGATGAGCACCCCCACGCCCCCGGCCTTTGCCGATGCCGCCCAGACCTGGAACAAGCGCTTTGCGACCGAAGACTTCGTCTTCGGCACCGAACCCAACGACTGGCTGCGCGAGCACGCCGCCGTGTGGCAGCCCGGCCAGCGTGTGCTCTGCGTGGCCGACGGCGAAGGCCGCAACAGCGTCTGGCTGGCGCAGCGTGGCCTGCAGGTCGACGCCTACGACATCGCCGAGGTGGGCGTGGCCAAGGCGCGCCAGTTCGCGGCGCAGCAGGGGGTGAGTGTCAACTACAGCGTGGCCGACTGCGACGGCTTTGATTACGGCGAAGCGCGCTACGACGGCGTGGCCGCCATCTTCGTGCAATTCGCCGACCCGGCCATGCGCGCGCGCCTGTTCGCGCACATCGACCGCTGCCTCAAACCCGGCGGCGTGCTGATCTTGCACGGCTACACACCCAAACAACTGGAGTACAAGACCGGCGGCCCGCCCTTTGCGTCGCATATGTACACCGAGGCCCTGCTGCGTGAGAGCTTTCCCGGCTTCGAGGTGCTGGCCTTGCGCGAGTACGAGGCGGAGCTGACCGAAGGCAGCCAGCACAAGGGCCGGTCCGCGCTGATTGGTCTGGTGGCGCGCAAGCGCTGAGCGAGGGGGACGGCCAGAAGCGGCCAGCCAAGGTGGCACACCCGGCTGTCGCTCCATGCCCCTTTTGGGGGATATGGCCTGAGCTTCAGGCTTCCTAGAATCAGTCTGATTTCGTAACCTAGTAGGCGAATCATGGCAAAGCTCTCCGATTCTCAACGTGCATATCTCATCGAAATGAGGGCACTCACTACTGATCGAGGCGGGAACGATGTCCTCGTTGGCCTAACCCCGGAGGAAACAGACTTCTACTTGGCGTACGGGGACGGTCGGATAAATGGTGAGCATCGGTCACGCGAGGACGGAAAGAAATATCTCTTCCTCCACGAGAAGCACGAACGCGAGCGGCTGGCCGTGCTCGGAGCGGAGCGTCAAGCTCGCGTTGAGCATCCAACCAAGCACTGAGTTCTGCGACGAAATATCCTCTCCAGGTTTGCACGCGCCCTTGGCGTCTGACGGCAGTGCAGCGTGTGAGGCCTAACATCCTTCAACAAGGACGTCCCTGCAGAGGGCTTCGCCCGCCCACTGGCCGTCGGTCACTCAAACTAGGCCGCAAGAAACATGGACTTCGAAGAGCCTGTCATCTGGCCTCCCTTTCAGGCCTTCTACATTCAGAGCATGCTGTTCAACAGCACATCTGCCGTCCGTTCAATCGCTCGCTTGGAGTCGATATTTGGCAAGCTACCGGAGCGGCCGACTCACGACGACATCCTTCGATTGCCGACAAAGGCAATACTGAACGAGCTTCAAAACATGGTGCTCCAAAGCGCCGCGCTGTCTCGCTATTTCTGGCCGATACGAAATGGCCACGAAGCTCGTGGCAAACGCCTTCGGGAAGCGTTCGACATGAACGACTCAAGTCCACTGTTCAATCGCGATCTACGAAACGCTTTAGAACACTTTGACGAACGGCTCGACAAGTACGTTTCTTGTGGCGTGGTGGGCTACGTGTTTCCAGAGTACGTTGGAGCCAAGCCGGAAGACGACGGAGTTCCTGGGCACTTCTTTCGCGCCTACTTCGTGGATTCGGGAGAATTTCGCTTGTTGAACGAAGAGTTCAAGATGCAACCACTCGCCGACGAGTTGCTTTTCGTCCATCACCATCTCACCACGCTTGACCAAAGCGGAGGCATGCTGCGCAATGCGAGCCGTGACGAAGAAGGAGACAAGGATGCATAGTCATCTCAAAAAGTAGCGGTCTAACTGGTTGCTCAACAGGAGGCCTGTCAACGCGGGCGTTGAGTGTCCGCGTTCAAGGCCGGCGAACCTCCCCAACGGTTGGACGCCCTCACCGGCTTCTAATGACCCAGAAACAAAGAAGCCACCGGCCCTTCGGCTCCGGTGGCTTCTTTCTGGCGCCGCGCTGGCCGCTCAGGTCCGGACCCGGCCGTCCCCCGTCAGCATGGACAACTCGACGAACTGCGAGGCCACGTGGTCGCGGGGCGTGACGTTGATGTCGAAACCGCCGAGGGACTGGCGGCCGATGCTTTCGATGCCGGCGATCAGGCCTTCGCGGGTGACGCCCTTGCCGCCCGCGCGCTTGAAGCCTTCGGTGACCAGCTTGGCGGCCAGGTAGCCTTCGATGCTGGAGAAGTTCACCTGCGCCGTGCCGCCGGCTTTCTTCACGGCGTCGGCGAATTCGCGCGCGATGGGGCGTGTGGAAGAGAAGGGCGAGGGCACCACCTGGGTCACGACGACGCCGGCGCCGTCGCGGCCCAGTTCGTCCACCAGGGCCTGGGTGCCCACGCCCGACAGGTTGTAGAAGGTGCCGCCGTAGCCGGCCTTGCGCGCGGTGCGGATGAAGGCGGCGCAGGACTTGTAGACGCTGACCTGGATGATCGCGTCCGGCGCGGTGGCCATCAGCGCCTTGACGGCGGCGTCCACGTTTTGCGAGTTGCGCTCCACCGTGGCGACACCGACCGGCTTGAGGTCGCGCGCGGCCAGGGCGTGGGTCACGCCTTCCAGGCCGGACTGGCCGTAGGCGTCGTTCTGGTAGAAGACGGCGATCTTCTTGAGGCCCAGGTTCGTCAGCTGCTTGACGATCACCTCGATCTCGTCGTTGTACGAGGCGCGCAGATGGAACACGTTCTTCTGTGCCGGCTCGCGCAGGATCTTGGCGCCCGTGAAGGGGGCGATGAAGGGGATCTGCGCCTTGCTCAGCAGGGGCAGGGCGGCCTGGCTGGTGGGTGTGCCGATGTAGCCGAAGGTGGCAAACACGTCTTCTTCCAGGAACTTGCGGGTGTTGGCGACGCAGCGGTCCGTCTCGTAACCGTCGTCCAGGGTGTGCATTTCGATCAGGCGCCCGGCCACGCCGCCTTGGGCGTTGAACTGGTCGAACCAGAGCTTGGCGCCCTGCTGGAACTGGATGCCCAGCTGGGCGGCGGCGCCGGTCAGTGCGGCCGACTGGCCCAGGACGATCTTGCCGCTGGCCTGAGCGCGGCCCACACTGGCCATGGCCAGCATGGAAGCGCCCGTGGCGACGCTGAATTGACGACGTGTAATCATGTGCTCTCTCTCGCTGCGATGGTGGGTTGACTCTTCCGGGTCATGCGCCACGCCGTTGGCCGCCCCGCCGCGGGTGGGCGGCAGGCCGGTCGACGTATTCATCCTCTGGGGCTCGGATGCCTGGTGTGGGGGCGGGTCGTGCCGCTTGCGGCGCAAGTGCACGGGACCCGCCAGGACTGCTGTGTCGAGACCGACAGCAGCCATGCCCGGCGCGAAGCCTGGTGATGGCGCCCTGGTGGGGCGGCGCTACCTTGGGGAAGGCTGGATTTTATGAGGGTTAACCCTGAATTCCTGTAACAGAAAAGTAAGACTGCCGTGGCAGCTCCCAAGGAGGTTGGCCCCTCGTCCCGCGGCCTGTCCCCGGGCGGGGCCTGCCACAATCGGGCATTCCATGAACGATCAGGCCGGGCCAGAGGCAAGCACGATGAACACCAAAACGAACAAATACCTGCCACGGGCCGCTGCGCTGACGGCGGCACTGCTGCTGGCCGGCTGCGCCGTGGAGTGGCAAAACAAACAGGCGGCCCAGCAGGTGGCGCAGCAGTCCCAACCCGCGGGCTCGGTCTATCTGGGCTGGCGCGTGTTCCAGGACAAATGCGCCGGCTGCCACGGCCCGGCGGCCAACGGCACGGCCCAGGCGCCCGATCTGCTGCCGCGTGTGCGCGCCATGGGCGAGCGGCAGTTCGTCAGCCTGGTGCTGCAGCGTTACGACCTGACCCAGCCGGCCACGCAAGTGCGCAGTGGCGCGGCGGCCGGCGATGCCCAGGTGGAAGTGGCGATGCAGCGCCAGGAGGCGCCGCTGGTCATGCCGGCCTGGCAGGGCGAGCCGCGGGTGAATGCCCACATCGTGGATCTGTACGCCTACCTCTCGGCCCGCGCCGACGGCCGCCAGGGCACGGAACGCCCCGCCCGCTGAGCGGCGCCCGCCTCAGGGCGGCAGGGCGGACAGCAGCATGTCGATGAAGACGCGGGTCTTGGCCGGCATGAGCTTGCGCCCGGGAAACACCGCCGACATCGTGGGGCTGGGCAAAGACCAGCCGGGCAGCACGCGGCGCAGCCGGCCGCTGCGCACGTCGGCCAGGGCGAAGTGGTCGGGCACGGCGGCGATGCCCGCGCCCGCGCGCACCATGCGGATCAGAAATTCCGGCGAGTTGGCGCTCACCCGCCCGGGTGGGGCCATCTCCCAGCGGGCCTCGCCCTGGCTGAGCACCCAGGGCAGCGGCGCCCCGTGGCCGCCCAGCAGACCGATGGCGCTGTGCCCGGCTAGTTCCTCGGGTGTCGTCGGCGTGCCGAACTCGGCCAGGTAATCGGCCGAGGCATACAGGCCCGTCGAGAGCTGGCTCAGGCGGCGCGCGGCCAGCATGCCGTCGTCGGCCAGCTCGCCGATGCGGATGGCCACATCAAAACCCTCACCCAACAAGTCCACCCGCCGGGGCGACAGGTCGAGCTCCAGCACGATGCCCGGGTGCATGGCCACAAAAGCGGCCAGCGTGTCCGCCAACAGCAGGTTGGCGACGTCGCTGGGCATGGACACGCGCAGCCGCCCGCTGGGGGCGGACTGGCGGTGTTCGCTCAGGGCCGCCACGGCCTGCACCTCGGCCACCACCTGGCGGGCATGCTCCAGCAGCTGCAGCCCGAACTCGGTCAGGGTCTGGCGCCGGGTGGTGCGCAGCAGCAGGCGCTCGCCCAGGCGCTGCTCCAGCCCCGCCAGGCGCCGCGACACGGTGGACTTGGGCAGGCCCAGTTTTTCCGCCGCGCGGCTGAAGCTGCCCAGCTCCGCCACGTGGGCAAAGATGAGCAGGTCGTTCGGGTCGATGGCGGTCTCGTATTGTTCCATTGCAGAAACAATCATATCCATTCCCAGGGATTTGCTAGGCGATTGATGGCGATTACAGTGGAAACATCGCAAACCCGGCGCCAGCCAGCGCGGCTTGCGTTTCAGGTCCGGCCCCGATCTTTCAGGAGACCCTCATGCCCCCATCCCTGCAAGACCAGCCGACACCGTCCACCCGCAGAAGGAGTACGCCATGAACACCATCACCAGCCAACCATCCGTCCAGCAGTCGCGCGGCGTGGAGCGCCTGATCGCAGGCCAGGCCACCTCGGACGGCGCGGGCGTCAAGCTCACGCGCGTGCTGACGCAGAACCTCCAGCAGCGGCTGGACCCTTTCCTGATGCTCGATGCCTTCGGCAGCGACAACCCGGACGACTACATCGCCGGTTTCCCCGACCACCCGCACCGCGGCTTCGAGACGGTGACCTACATGATCGCCGGGCGCATGCGCCACCGTGACAGCGCGGGCCACGAAGGCCTGCTGCAAAACGGCGGCGTGCAGTGGATGACGGCCGGCAAGGGCGTGATCCACTCCGAGATCCCGCAGCAGGAGGAGGGTGTCATGGAAGGCTTCCAGCTCTGGCTCAATCTGCATAGCAGCGAGAAGATGAGGGCGCCCTGGTATCGCGACTTCCAGGACACCGACCTGCCCAAGGCGCGGACGGCGCAGGGTGTGGCGGTGACGGTCATCGCCGGCGAGAGCCATGGCGTGCAGGGCGCCGTGACCCGCGACATCACCCAGCCGCTGTATCTGGACATCCACCTGCCGGCCGGTGCGCGTTTCGAGCAGCCGATCCCCGCCGGGCACAACGCCTTTGTCTACGTGTACCGGGGCGAGGTGACGGTGGCCGGCCAGCGGGTGCCGACACAGCGCATGGCCATCCTGGCCAACAGCGCGCAGGCCGACGGCGTGGTGATCGAAGCCGGTGCCGACGCCAAGGTCCTGCTGATTGCCGGGCGCCCGCTGCGCGAGCCCATCGTCCAGTACGGCCCGTTTGTCATGAACACCAAGGAAGAGATCTACCAGGCGCTGGGCGACTTCCGCGACGGGCACCTGGGGGAGCGGGCCTGAGCCGCCGGGAGCGGGAGTTGCCATGGCCGACCTCCTTCGTATCACGGGCCGCCAGAGCGACCTGGCCGGCGGGCTGAAAGTCAACCGGGTCCTGCCGGCGGCCGCCCGGCGCGCCGTGGGGCCTTTTGTCTTTTTCGACCACTTCGGTCCGGTCGAGCTGGCGCCGGAAGTCGACAGCGATGTCGGCGCCCACCCGCATATCGGGCTGGCCACGGTGAGCTATTTGTTCGAAGGCCGCCTGCTGCATCGCGACAGCCTGGGCACGGTGCAGACCATCCGCCCCGGGGCGGTCAACTGGATGACGGCCGGCCGCGGCATCGTGCACAGCGAACGTGTCACCGACGAGGAACGCGGCCGGCGCCGCCGCCTGCACGGCCTGCAGCTGTGGGTCGCGCTGCCGCCGGCGCTGGAGGAAACCGCGCCGGGCTTCCAGCACGTGGCGGCCGACGACATTCCGCGGCAGGTGCAGACCAGCGGCGCCGACATCCGTGTCCTGGTGGGGCAGGCCTTCGGCCTGCAAAGCCCGGTGCGGCCGGCCTCGCCCACGCTGTACCTGGATGTGCGGCTGCCGGCCGGCGCGCAGTTCGATCTGCCGCCGCTGGCGCGCGAGATGGCGCTGTACAGCCCCGAGCACGACATGGAACTCGACACCCAGACCGTGGCCGCGCGTGAGATGGCGGTGCTGCCGCCCGCCACGCCCACACGGGTGCGCGCCGGTGCGCAGGGGGCACGTTTTGTGGTGATCGGCGGCGAGCCGCTGGCGCAGCCGGTGCGCATGTGGTGGAACTTCGTCTCCACGGACCGCCAGCGCATCGCGGCCGCGGCCCGGCGCTGGGAGGAAGACCGCTTCGAGGCTATCCCCGGCGAGACGCAACGCGTGCCCGGCCCCCGGTGGCTGGACTGAGCCGGCGCGCCGCGTGTGCGCTGGCACAATGACCGCCAGCAAACCCAAGGAGAGATCAGCATGAACGCACTGGCCGGCAAACGGGTGGTGGTGACCGGGGGCTTCGGCGCGCTGGGGCGTGCCGTCGGCGAGGTGCTGACGCGCCACGGCGCGCGTGTCGCCCTGCTGGACCGCGCGGCCGTTCCCTCCCAGCGGCCGGCGGCCGAGGTGGTGCTGGGCGGGGTGGACCTGACGCAGGCCGAGGCGGCCAACGCCGCCTTCGCACAGGCGGCGGCCGCGCTGGGCGGGCTCGACGGCCTGGTCAACGTGGCGGGCGGATTCCGCTGGGAGCTGGTGGCCGCAGGCAGCGTGGACACCTGGGACGCCCTGTACGAGATGAATCTGCGCACGGCCGTGCTGGCCACGCGCGCCGCCCTGCCGCAGCTGCTGGCCGGCGGCCGGGGCCGCATCGTGAACGTCGGTGCCAACGCGGCGGCGCAGGCCGGCGCGGGCATGGGCGCCTACGCGGCCTCCAAGGCCGGCGTGGCGCGCCTGACCGAGGCGCTGGCCGAGGAGCTGAAGGACCAGGGGGTCACCGTTAACGCCGTGCTGCCCAGCATCCTGGATACACCGGCCAACCGCGCCGACATGCCGCAGGCCGACTTCAGCCGCTGGGTGCAGCCTGCGCAACTGGCCGAGGTGATCGCCTTCCTGCTGCAGGACGCCGCCGCCGCGGTGACCGGGGCGCTGATCCCGGTGCGCGGGCGGGTCTGAGCGCCGCGCCTCAGTTCACGCCGAAGCGCCCGGTCCACTTCTGTTCGTAATTCATCCGGGCGAAGTGCTCGGCCATGAAGTCGATGAAGGTGCGCACCTTGGCCGAGAGGTGCTTGCGGCTGGGGTAGGCCAGGTTGACGGTCAGGCGCGGCAGGTCCCACTCGTCGAGCACCGGCACCAGGCGCCCGGCCACCATGTCGTCGTAGACGATGTAGGTGGGCTGCACCAGGATGCCCATGCCGTCGAGCGCGGCGGCGCGCAGGATCTGGCCGTCGTTCGATTCCAGCAGGCCCTTGACGTGCAGCGTGGTTGTCTGGCCCGCGCGCGTGAAACGCAGCTCATTGGGGTTGTGGGCGTGGGTGTAGATCAGCAGATGGTGCTGCGCCAGTTCTTCCAGCGTCTGCGGCCGGCCGTGTTTGGCCAGGTAGCGCGGCGCGGCGCTGAGGATGCGGCGCGTCTGCGCCAGCCGGCGCACGGTGATGTTGGAATCCGGCTCGAACTCGCGTGTGCGGATGGCCACGTCGATGTTGTTGTCGATGATGTCCAGGTAGCGGTTGGCCGCCTCCACGTGCACGCTGACGTTGGGGTAGCGCTCGGTGTAGGCGCGCAGCAGCGGCGCGATGTGCTGCATGGAAAACGAGAGCGAGGCGCTGATGCGCAGCGTGCCCGTGGGGTTGAGCGTGCTGGCGTTGACGGCGTCTTCGGCATCCTTCAGGTCGGCCAGCAGGGTCTTGGCGCGGCTGACGAATTCCTGGCCGGTGTCGGTGAGGAAGAGGCGGCGCGTGTTGCGCTCCACCAGGCGCGCGCCCAGCCGGTCTTCCAGCGCCTGCAGATGGCGGCTGGCGGCGGCGTTGGACAGGCCCAGCGCTTCGGCGGCGCGACTCAGGCTGCCGGTCTCGGCCACCTGCACGAACAGCTCGATCTCGGCAAAACGGTCCAAACCGGTCTCCTGTTTTTTCGCTGCGCGGAAAAGTCATTTGCGGCCGCGCGCTTTGCCAAATTGTGGCGGACTTTTAAAGTGGCGCGAGTAGAGAGAACCCGCAGGAGACACCCGGCATGCGCAACCTCAACGAGGACACCATCACCCAGGCGGTGATCGAGCGTTTTTCCAAAACGCCCGATCCGCGCCTGAAGGAGATCCTGACCAGCCTGATCCAGCACCTGCATGCCTTCGCGCGCGAGACCCGGCTGACCGAGGAGGAATGGTTCCAGGGCATCGATTTCCTCACGCGCACCGGCCACATGTGCGACGACAAGCGCCAGGAGTTCATCCTGCTGTCCGACACCCTGGGCCTGTCCATGCTGGTGGTGGCGCAGAACAACAAGAAGCCGCCCGCCTGCACCGAGTCCACCGTGTTCGGCCCCTTTTATGTGGAGGGCGCGCCGCACTACGACCAGGGCGAGGACGTGGCCAACGGCGCGCGCGGCCAGCCCTGCGAGGTGCGCTGCACCATCCGCGGCGTGGACGGCGAGCCGGTGCCGCACGCCACGGTGGAGGTCTGGCAGGCCGATGCCGACGGCAATTACGACGTGCAGTACGCGCACCTGGCGCACGCGCAGGCGCGCGGTGTGCTCAGGTCGGGGCTGGACGGCAAGCTGCATTTCAGGACCATCGTGGCCGAGGCCTATCCCATCCCCACCGACGGCCCGGTGGGCGAGATGCTGCGCGCCAGCAAGAACCATCCCTGGCGGCCGGCGCACCTGCATTTCATGATCAAGGCCGACGGCTACCAGACGCTGATCACCCACGTCTTCCGCGACGGCGACCCCTACCTGGATTCGGATGCCGTCTTCGGCGTGCGCCAGTCGCTGGTGAAGGACTGGGTCAAGCAGTCCGACGGCAGTTACCTGCTCGAGTACGACTTCGTGCTCAACCCGCAGAAATAGAACGCAAACCAGCGCGAGCCGGCCGCAGAGCGGGCCCCATCAACCCCAAGCCGAGGAGACAGACATGCAGAAGCGACAGATCATCAAAGCCGCGCTGGGCGCGGCGCTCGCCGTGGCGGGTCTCGCCACCGCCCAGGCCCAGCAGACCTTCAAGCTCACCATCGCCTCCAGCCACCCGGTGGTGCTGCCCTGGGTGGGCCTCATGAGCACGCTGTTCGTGCCCGAGGTCAACAAGCGCGTGGAGGCGCTGGGCAAGGGCTACAAGATCGAGTGGCGCGAGGCCTATGGTGGCCAGCTCTACAAGATGAACGCCACGCTCACCAGCGTGGAGCAGGGCGTGACCGACATCGGCTGGGTCTTCCACAACCTGGAGGCGGCCAAGATGCCGCTGTCGCAGTTCGGCACCGTCACACCCTTCACCACCGACGACGTGCGCATCATCCTGGACGTGGCCAACGAGATGAACGAGAAGATGCCCGCCCTGCAGAAGGAGTGGGAGCGCAACAACATGGTCTTCCTGGGTGCCACCGGGGTGGATACCTACCACCTGTTCACCAAGGCGCCGGTGCAGGCCTATGCCGACTTGAAGGGCCGCAAGATCTCCGCGCCCGGCTCCATCGGCCTGTGGCTCAAGGGCTCGGGTGCCGTGCCGGTGGACGGTTCGCTGACGAGTTATTACACCGACATCCAGAGCGGTGTGTCCGACGGCACGGTCTCCATCTCCACCGGCATCCTGCCCAACAAGATCTACGAAGTCGCGCCCTACATCACCAAGGTCAACATCGGCGCGCTCTACATCGGCGGCATGGCCATGAACAAGGACAGCTACGAGAAGCTGCCGCCGGAGGTGCGCAAGATCGTCAAGGACGTGGGCAAGGAGTATTCGCGCGCGCTGGGCGAGACGCTGATGCAGCGCTACGAGGGCGCGCTCAAGACCATGGCCGAGGTCGGTGCCAGGCAGTCGGTGCCCGTGAAGATCAGCGAGCTCAGCGCGGCCGAGCGCGCCACCTGGGTCAGGACCATGCCCAACCTGGCGGCCGACTGGGTCAAGGCCAACGCGTCCAAGGGGCCGGCCAGGGACATCGTCTCCACCTATATGAACGAGCTGCGTAAACGCGGCGTGAAGCCCGTGCGCGAGTGGGATAAAGAGCTGTGAGGCACCCCCAGGCAACGCGCACTGCGTGAACTGACTCTCGCCGAGCTTGCCCTTGTCTTACGAAAAAAACACCGACCTGGAGTCCGCGCCGGCGGCCGCTGCTGGGCCGGACAGCTGGTTCGGCCGCCTGGTTGATGCGCTCAACGCCGCCGGCTCGGTGCTGATCGGCGCCGTCATGCTGCTGATGTGCGCCGACGTGTTGCTGCGCGACCTGGCGAATCGCCCCATCGACGGCGTCGCCGAGCTGGTGGCCGCCAGCATCGTGATCATCGTCTTCCTGCAGCTGCCCGCCACGCTGCGGCACGGGCGCATGTCGCGCGCGGACCTGTTCCTCGATCCCTACATCGCGCGCCGGCCGCGCCCGGGCCGGCTGCTGCGCGCGCTGTTCTCGCTGGCGGGAGTGCTGGCCTGTGCCGTCATCGCCTACGCCACCTGGAAACCGCTCACGCGCGCCTGGAATGACAGCGAGTATCTGGGGGTGGAGGGCCTGTTCACCTTTCCCACCTGGCCCATGCGCGCCGTGGTGCTGCTGGGCGCGGCGCTGACGGCCGTCCAATACCTGTTGCTGGTGATCCAGGACCTGAAGGAGTCGGCACATGTCTGATCTGCAGGTTGGCGCGCTCTCCATCGCGCTGATGCTCGCCGGCATCTACTTCGGCATGCACATCGGCGTGGCGCTCATCGTCACCTCCTTCCTCAGCGTCTGGCTGATCAAGTCGCCCGAGGTGGCGGCGCGTTTTGTCGCCGCCTCGGCCAACGACGCCATCCGCGACTACCTGTTTGGCGTGATTCCGCTGTTCGTGCTCATGGGCATGCTGGTCAGTGTGAGCGGGGTGGGGCGCGACACCTTCGACGTCTTCCAGTGGCTCATGCGCCGCATCCGCGGCGGCCTGGGCCTGGCCACGGTGGGGGCCAACGCGGTGTTCGCGGCCATCACCGGCATCTCCATCGCCTCGGCCTCGGTCTTCACCAAGGTGGCCGTGCCGGAGATGATCCGCCACGGTTACACGCGCCGTTTTGCCGTGGGTGTGGTGGCCGGCTCCTCGGTGCTGGGCATGCTGATCCCGCCCTCGCTGCTGATGATCATCTACGGCGTGCTGGCCGAGGAGTCGGTGGGGCGCATGTTCATCGCCGGCATCATCCCGGGCATCGTGCTGGCCGCGGGTTTTGCCTTGCTGATCGTGGGCATGGCCTACCTCCGGCCCTCGATGATCATGGCGAACCCGGCCGACATCGCGCGTGGCGACGAGCACCAGGAGACACTGCGCAGCGCGGCGTTGAAGTTCATACCCATCCTCGTCCTCATCACGCTGGTGCTCGGCGGCCTCTACGGCGGCCTGTTCACGCCCACCGAGGCCGGCGCCGTGGGCGCGGCCGGGGCGCTGGTGATCGCGCTGCTGCGTCGCCGCCTGGACTGGAAGAAGCTGTGGAACGTGCTGACCGAGACCGGCTACGTCTCGGTCTCGGTGCTCTTCCTCATCATCTCGGCCATGCTCTACAGCCGCATGCTGGCGCTCACCGGCATGCCCGCGGCGGTGACAGGGAGCATCACGACCATGGGGCTGGGCCCCTGGGGGTTCCTGCTGGCCTATATCGCGATCGTGATCGCGCTGGGCTGCATCATCGACTCGGTCTCCATCATGCTCATCATGCTGCCCATCGTGCTGCCGATCGCGCGCGCCTTCGGCATGGACATCGTCTGGTTCGGCGTGGTCACCGTGGTGGCGGTGGAAATCGGCCTGCTGACGCCGCCCTTCGGCGTCTCGGTCTACACGGTGAAGTCGGCGCTGAACGACACGCGCATCACCGTGCGCGACATCTTCGCCGGCGCCTTCCCCTTCGTGCTGGCGATGTCCGCCGTGCTGGCCCTGCTGTTGGCCTTCCCCGGGCTGTCCACCTGGCTCGCCTATCTGTAAGGGAGAACCTGAAATGCTGTTTGCCTTCATCCTGCTCGACAAACCCGACCACGCCGAACTGAGACAACGCGTGCGGCCCGTGCACAAGGACTACCTGGGGGCGGTGGCCGATCGCATGGCCTTTGCCGGCCCGCTTACGCACGATGACGGCCGGACCATGCTGGGCAGCCTGCTGGTGATCGACTTCCCCAGCCGCGACGCGGCGCACGCCTGGCTGGCCGCCGAGCCGTTCACGCAGGCCGGCCTGTACGCCAGCACCACCATCCACGCCTTCGTGAACCTGTGGCCGCAGAAGGCCGGTTTCCCGCCCGTGGCCTGAACGGAGCCGCTTCGTGATCAAGCACATCGTGATGTGGAACGTGCGCGGCGACACACCGGCCGAGAAGGCGCAGGGCATCGCGCGGCTGCAGCGCAGCTTCGAGAGCCTGCGCGGCCGCATTCCCGGTCTGCTGCACCTGGAGATCGGCGTGGACAACAGCCGCATCGACTACGCCTGCGACGTGGTGCTGTATACGGAGTTCGAGAGCCAGGCGGCGCTCGACGCCTACGGCAGCCATCCAGAACACCTGCGCGTCAAGCAGGAAGTGGGTGATCTGCGCACGGCCCGCTACCAGGTGGACTACCACGCGTCCTGACCTTTCTTTTCATTCGAGGAGCAACCATGAGCCATCCTATTTATGACGAACTGCTGATCCGCCAGCTGGTGGAGCGCTGGGCCGTGTGGCGCGACGCCGGCGATTGGGAGCGTTTTGCCACCGTCTGGCACCCCGAGGGCGTGATGATGGCCACCTGGTTCCAGGGGCCGTACGCCGACTTCATCCGCGTCACGAAAGAGGGCTGGGCCAAGGGCGTGAGCATCCTGCACTTCCTGGGCGGCTCGGCCATCGAGGTCGCGGGGGATCGTGCCATCGCCCAGACCAAGATGACCATCTCGCAGCGCGGCATGGTCGAGGGCGCCGACGGCCCGGTGCTGTGTGACGTGGTCTGCACCGGCCGCTTCTACGACTTCGTGATCAAGCACCAGGACGAGTGGAAGCTGCTGCACCGCCAGCCCATCTACGAGAAGGACCGCATCGACCCGGTGGATTCCACCGCCGTGCTCAGGCTGGACCAGCGGGCCCTGGCGGGTTTCCCGGAAGGCTACCGCCACCTGGCCTATATCCAGACCCGCATCGGCTACACGGTCAAGATGGACATGCCCATGCTCAAGGGGCCGGTGGTCGAGGAGCTGTACAAACGCGGCGCGCGCTGGCTGGCCGGCGCTGCGCTTGAGAGGTGACCCCGTGCTGATGGCGATCAACCCCATGAGGAGACCCATATGAACAAGACCCCGCATTCCGCCCTGAGCCGCCGCGCCGTCGTGCAAGCCCTGCCGGCCGCGGCGCTGATGAGTCTCGCGCCCATGGCCTGGGCGCAGGGCACCTGGCCCAGCCGACCGCTGCGTGTCATCGTGCCGCAGCCGCCGGGCGGTGGCTTCGACTTCGTGGCGCGCGCCCTGGCCGAGCGGCTGGGCAAGCAGCTCGGCCAGAGCGTGGTGGTGGAGAACAAGACCGGCTCGGGCACGCTGGTGGGCACCGAAGCGGCGGCCCAGGCCGCGCCCGACGGCTACACCCTGCTCATGGGCTCGGTCTCCAACATCGCGCTCAATATGGGCCTGTACAACAAACTTTCCTACGACAGCCTGCGCGACTTCGAGCCCGTGGGCTTGGCCGTGAGCTACAGCTACACGCTGATGGCGCGCCAGGACCTGCCCTTCAACTCGCTCAAGGACGTGGTGGCCCATGCCCGCGCCAACCCGGGCAAGCTCACCTACGCCTCGGCCGGCAACGGCTCGGGTCAGCACGTGCTGGCGGCGGCGCTGTGGCACCTGGCCGGTGTCAACGTGGTGCACGTGCCTTACCGCGGCGCGCAGGCCGCCTACCAGGACATGCTGGGCGGCAGGGTGGACCTGTTCTTCGATCTCTCGTCCACCGCGCGCGGCCAGATCGAAGGCGGCCGCGTCAAGCCGCTGGCCCTCTCCGGCGCCGAGCGCAACCCCATGCACCCGGATGTGCCCACCATCCTGGAGACCGGCGTGGCCCAGCTCGACCTGGAGTCCTGGTTCGGCTACTTCGTGCCCAGCAAGACGCCGACCGACGTGCAGGAGCGGCTGCGCACGGAACTGGCGCGTGTGATCGCCCAGCCCGATCTGCAGGAGAACTTCCGCAAGGCCGGCGGCAAGCCGCTGGCGCTGGATACCGAGCAGACCCGCGCGCTGGTCAAGCGCGACGTGGAGCGCTGGACCCGGCTGGTGCGCGAGATCGGCATCACCGCCGGCTGAGGGCGGCTGCGCCGCGCCGGCGTAATATTTTCGACAGTCAACCAAGGAAAGCACATGAAAGTTCTCGGCATCTCAGGCAGCCTGCGCAAGGGCTCCTACAACAGCATGGCGCTGCGTGCGGCGCAAAAGCTGGCCCCGGCGGCCGGCGTGGAAATTTCCATCGCCGACATCTCGTCCATCCCTCTCTACAACGACGACGTGCGCGCCGCCGCCGAGCCCGCCGCCGTCACCGCCCTCAAGGCCCAGGTGCGCGCGGCCGACGCGGTGCTCATCGTCACGCCGGAATACAACTTCTCCATCCCCGGCGTGTTGAAGAACACGCTGGACTGGCTGTCGCGCCCGCCGCAGCCGCCCTTCGACGGCAAGGTCGTGGCCATCATGGGCGCCTCGCCGGGCCAGGTGGGCACGGCGCGGGTGCAGTATCACCTGCGCCAGGTGATGGTGTTCATGAACGCCTTCGTGGTCAACAAGCCCGAGGTCTTCATCAACCACTGCGCCGGCAAGTTCAACGAGCAGGGCGAGCTCACCGACGAGGCCACGGCCAAGGTCATCGGCGAGTTGCTGGTGGCGCTGAGGAACCTCAAGACCCGCGTCGGTTGAGAACTTGTGAATAAATCTACTGCGCAACCCGATCGCGGCGTTGGGCGGTGCTCGCCATCCTCACGTACCTGAAGTACGTTCCGGTGGCTGCGCTCCGTCCGCCTTGCGCTCGGGCCGCTCGCTACGATTTCTTCACAAGTTCGGGGTGGTTGGAGCGCCGCCTGCCGGTCTTTTACACTTCAGGCCCGCCCCAGGCCGGGGAGGGCCTGAAGAAAGTTCCCTCTTGAATTTCCCTGTCATCACCGACCCCTATTTCTATCTGGTGTCGATTCCCGCGGTGCTGCTGCTGGGCATCAGCAAAAGCGGCTTCGGCGCCGGCTTCGGTTCGCTGGCCGTGCCCATGATGGCGTTGGCCGTCACGGTGCCGCAGGCGGCGGCCATCCTGATGCCGGTGCTGCTGCTGATGGACCTGCTGGGCATCACGGCCCTGCGCAAGGAGCTGGACAAAGGCCTGCTCAAGTTTCTGCTGCCCTTCGGGCTGCTGGGCACGCTGATCGGCGCCTTGCTGTTCAAGCTGCTGGCGGCCCCCATTGTGGCCGGCATCGTGGGCGTGTTCACGCTGCTGTTCCTGGCCCAGCGCCTGCTGTTCCCGCCGCACGCCGACAGCGCGCCGCCGCCGCGCTGGCTGGGCGCCGTGCTCACCGTCACCTCGGGGTTCACCAGCTTCATCGCCCACGCCGGCGGCCCGCCCATCACCGCCTACGTGCTGCCGCTCAAGCTCAAGCCCCTGGTGTTTGCGGCCACCCTCTCGTGGTTCTTCTTTTTCATCAACCTGTCCAAGTGGCTGCCCTATGCCTGGCTGGGCCTGCTGGACTGGCGCAACCTGGCCACCTCCATCGTGCTGCTGCCGCTGGCGCCCGTGGGCGTGTGGATCGGCGTGCGCATGGCGCGGCGCATCGACCCTCAGCTTTTTTACCGGCTGATCTACCTGGGCCTGTTCCTCACCGGCACCAAGCTGGTGTGGGATGCGTTGCGCTAGCGGAACGGCCTCTTACCGCTTGATACACCTGTCACGCCGGAGCGAGGCCTGCGGCCGTCGGGGCTGACTAGAATTCCGCGGCGGCTGCCTTCCTTCGGGAGACGCAGCCAGACCGGGCGCATGCCCGTCCGAGCCTCTTTTTCAACTCTCCTCGTTGCCATGACCTTCACGAAAAAAATAATCGCAGCGGCCGTCCTTGCCGTCACCGCCTCCACCTCGGCCCTGGCGGCCGAGCCGTCCAAGCTCAGCATCGGCGGCGGCCTGGGCCTCAATTACGGCGGCGTCTGGGACGTGCACCTGGACTACGACATCTCGGACATGACCAACCGTGAGCCGTTCAAGGTGCGCGTGGGCCACCAGCGCTACGACAACAGCGTGGGTCCCTACCGTTGGTCCTACAGCGTCGTCTACGGCGGCGCCTACTACGACTTCAATCGTCTGCTGAATGTCGACAGCCGGCTGCATCCCTTCGTCGGCGTGGTGCTGGGCATGGGCAGTGTGTCCTGCAACAACTGCCCGGGCTGGGCGGTGAATTCGCCGACCGTTGGCGGCCTCGACGTGATCGGTGGCATCCAGTACGACCTGGACAACCGGCTCAATGTCGAAGCCGGCGTGAACGCCTGGGGCGGCGTCGGCGTGGGCCTGAACTACAAGTTCTAAGCGCGCTTTGCGCGGGGCCGGCCGGCCCCGCGGGCCATCGTCGGCCCGCCCGGCGCCGCGCCGCCGGGTGCCTGCCTCACTCCTTGCGCTCGCGCTGGGCGCGTTCCTGCGCCATCTGTTCCTCCAGCTGCTGGCGGCCCTGCTTGGCCACGGCGATCAGCTGCTTGCGGTCCTTGTAGTGCGGGCGCATCTGCTCGAACAGCGCCAGGTTGTGCTGGCGGAAACGCTGCGCAAACTCGCGCGCCTGTTCGGGCGTCTGGCCCATCAGCTCCAGCACACTGCGCGCGCTGCGCAGGCTGGACTCGAACAGCTCGCGCTGCACCAGCACCACACCGCGCTCGCGCAGTTCGTGCCAGTGGTTGACGTCGCGCGCGCGGGCCACGATCTGCAACTGCGGGAAATGCGCGTGTGCCAGGTCGACGATCTTGAGCGACTGTTCCTTGTCGTCCACCGCCACCACCAGAATTTTGGCCGTGGCCGCGCCGGCGATGCGCAGCAGGTCCAGCCGGGTGGCGTCGCCGTAGTGCACGCGGTAGCCGAAGCTGCGCGCCGCCTCGATCATGTCGGCCTCGTGGTCCAGCGCCGTGCTGCGGATGCCCTGGGCCAGCATCATGCGCGCCACGATCTGGCCATAGCGCCCGAAGCCGGCAATCAGCACCGGCGCGTCCTGCGGCTCGGAGATCTCGGCCGGTGTGGCGCGCGCGGCGGCCAGGCGCGGCGCCAGCAGCTTGTCCACCGCCACCAGCAGCAGCGGACTGAGCAGCATGGACAGGGCCACGGCCCCGATCAGCAGCGAGGCCGAGGGCGTGGCGAGCACACCCACGCCGCTGGCGGTCTGGAACACCACGAAGGCGAACTCGCCGCCCTGCGCCAGCAGCAGGGTGATGATCGGGCGCTCCGGCGCCGGCACCCGCATGAGGCGGGTCAGGGCCAGGATCAGCACGAACTTGATGGCCATGAAACCGGCCACCAGGGCGAGCATCAGCCCGGGCGCGGCGCGCAGCACCGACAGGTCGATGCTCATGCCCACGGCGATGAAAAACAGGCCCAGCAGCAGGCCCTTGAAGGGCTCGAGGTCGGTCTCCAGTTCGCGCCGGAACTCGCTCTCGGCCAGCAGCACACCGGCCAGAAAGGCGCCCAGGCCCATGGACAGGCCCACGCGCTGCATCAGGGCGGCGGTGCCCACGACCAGCAGCAGCGCCGCGGCGGTGAAGATCTCGGGTGTGCGGCTGCGCGCGATCCAGCGCAGCAGCGGGCGCAGCAGCAGCCGCCCGCCGAGCACGATGACCGCCACGACCCCCACGATCTTGAGCAGCTCGGCCCAGCGGAAGTCGCCGTTGGCTGCCTGGCCCGGCTCGGCGCCCAGCAGCGGCAGCAGCGCCAGGATCGGGATGGCGGCCACGTCCTGCAGCAGCAGGATGGAAAAGCCCGCCTGGCCGCCCGGGGTGGGCAGCAGGTTGCGCTCGGCCATCACCTGCAGTGCGATGGCGGTGGAGGACAGGGCCAGGCCCAGCGCGGCCACCAGCGGCGTCTTCCAGCCGCCGAGCTGGGCGGGAAAGAACAGGCCCAGCGCATAAAGACCGAGGAACAGCGCCGCGGCGCAGGACAGCAGTTGCGTGCTGCCCCAGCCGAAGATGGGCCGGCGCAGGCTCCACAGGCGGCGCGGCTCCAGCTCCAGCCCGATCAGGAACAGCATCAGCACCACGCCGAACTCGGCGAAGTGCAGCACGTCCCGCACCTCGCTGACCAGGCCCAGGCCCCAGGGGCCGATGATGAGCCCGGCCCCCAGGTAACCGATGATGGCGCCCAGGCCCAGGTACTTGCTCAGTGGCACGGCGATGACCGCGGCGCTGAGGTAGATGAAGGAATTGGCGAGCCAGGAGGGCGTTTGTTCCATGAATGAGACGCCGGCACCTGGATTCAGGGGGTGACGGCGCAGGCCTACGCTAACATAGGCGGCGCGGGCCTGCATAACCTGCGCATGGCGGACGTGATGCAGATCTTCCCCGGGTCTAACTACAAGGAGCGCGTAATGCCGGTCGTCGTGGTTGCCAATCCCAAGGGGGGTGTCGGAAAGTCCACCCTGTCCACCAATATCGCGGGCTACTTTGCCAGCCAGGGGCACAAGGTGATGCTGGGCGACGCCGATCGCCAGCAGTCCGCGCGCCTGTGGCTGGGCCTGCGCCCGGCCAGCGCGCGACCGATCCAGAGCTGGGAAGTCGGCGAGGACAAGCTGGCCAAACCCCCCAAGGGCACCACCCACGTGGTGCTGGACACGCCGGCCGGGCTCAAGGGTTCGCGCATGAAGGACGTGCTGCGCCACGCCGACAAGGTCATCGTGCCGCTGCAGCCCAGCGTGTTCGACATCTTCGCCACCCGCGCCTTTCTGGACGAGATCAGGGAGCACAGCCACGCCGGCATGCAGGTCGGCCTCGTCGGCATGCGCGTGGACGCCCGCACCCTGTCGGCCGACAAGCTGCACGCCTTCGTCGACAGCCTGGGCCTGCCGGTGCTGGCCTATCTGCGCGACACCCAGAACTACATCCACCTGGCCGCCCACGGCCTCACGCTCTTCGACGTCGCGCCCAGCCGGGTCGAGAAGGACCTGGAGCAGTGGCAGGGGATCTGCCGCTGGCTGGAGTCCTGAGGCCGTCACCGGCATGACAGCGCGGCCAGCGTCGCTGCCGCTACAGTGATCGGCATGAAAACCTTCCAAACCCTCCAGGAGTTTCCCGCGCTCGTGGGCCAGGAAGTCGCCGTCAGCGACTGGCTCACCATCACGCAGGAGCAGGTCAACCAGTTCGCCCAGGCCACGGGTGACGAGCAATGGATCCACGTCGACGTCGAGAAGGCCAAGGCCGGGCCCTTCGGCGGCCCGATCGCGCATGGTTTCCTGACCCTCTCGCTGCTGCCGCGCTTCTTCGACACCACGCTGCACGTCGTCGAGTCCCGCATGGGCGTGAACTACGGCCTCAACCGCGTGCGTTTCATGGCCCCGGTGCCCGTGGGCAGCCGCCTGCGCGCGCGCATGAAGCTGCTGGCCTGCGAGCCCATCGCCAACGACGGCATGCAGATGACGTGGGAAGTGACCATCGAGCGTGAGGGCGCGCCCAAGCCGGTCTGCGTGGCGGAGTCGATTGCGCGGCGCTATCCGTGAGTGCCAGGGCTGCGGGATCGAAGAAAATCATTAGGCAGCCGCGCGGGGCAGAACAAGAACCATCGCCGCGGCATATGCCATTCAGGGGGAACGATGAAGTCAGATGCTATGCGGATTGCGCTGGTCTTGGCCGGTCTGGCCGTCATGCCGGTGGGGGCGGTGGAACCGTCTGGGCAGCCACCGGGAAATAGTGCAGTCCTCTTTTCGTCGCTCTACCCATCCGTCGTCATCGCCCAAGCACCAAAGACACAGCCGCAAACGTCACCAGCCGCTGCTGGCAGGGCCACAGTCGAGCGCACCATTGGCGTTTGCCAGTTGATCGAAAACCCGCCGATCCCGGCTCTGACGGCGGCTAACGTAGCTGCTCCAGCAATGGCCGCATGGTCTTATCTGACAGGTGTCGAGAAATTCAAACTCTCTGAGGATATGTCGGAAACGGCGAAAACCACCCTGCTAGACGGTGCGAAGCATGGAGAACTAAAAGTAACGCCGAGTGGGAATTATCGTTATCACCCCACCACCGGCTACTACGGCACTGATCGCGCCACTGTGCTGGTGGAAATGGGCAACTACAAGGTCAAGGTGGTCATTCACATTAAGGTGATGCAGCCAGGAATCGGCGGGACGGAGGGTTATGACCCTTATATGCAGAAGGAGAACTGTCCTAAAGGACCACAGTGGAAGATTTCCCAAATTGCCGCTGACTTTGGCGCCGATGATTTGCTTGCTTGGCAACGCAGTGCAGAGTTGTCTGCCTCGATAGAGCAGACGGGGTCAAAGGAGCAGAGCAGTCGGGGGTCTAGCAAAGTAGCACCCCCCAGAGTTTTCCTCGTTGCCGCCCCGCGCTTCACTCCTTCCTTCACGGGCCGATAGCGCCCAGCGGTCAAACACCCAGGCGACGAGTTCTAACGCAGGGCGGGAAGCCAACCCGGATCGACGGCTGCAGCGGTGATGCCGCGACAGGCTAATCGTGCGTCGCAAAGCCGTTCTGCCGCCAGGCCTCGAACACCGTCACCGCCACCGCGTTGGACAGGTTCAGGCTGCGCTGGCCGGCGCGCATGGGCAGCTTGAGCTGCTGCGTCGGCGCGAAGGCGGCGCGCACGGCCTCGGGCAGGCCACTGGTTTCCGAGCCGAAGACCAGCCAGTCGCCGGGCTCGAAGGCCACGTCGTGTACACAAAGGGGACAGATTTATTTTCTAGCCCTTGGGCAAACATTCGGCACGGCAATTGCCCTAAATAAATAAATCTGTCTCCTTTTTTGCGCAAGGATGATGGTCGCGTTGCTCAGGAGACTTAGGAGACTGGGGTCAGGTCTTGCATCACTACATCGCAGGGTAGGCTTGATTCCCAGGTGACGATGGCCCCGCTGCAAGAAGAATTGTTGGATTGCAAGACCTGACCCCGATGGCTCGGTACGGGCCAGCACCAGGGCGGTGATGTGCGCCGCCCCGGCCGCGCGCAGTGCCTGCGCGGCGGTGTAGAGCGAGGCGCCGCTGGTCATGACGTCGTCGACCAGCAGCAGGCGCCGCCCGGCGATCTCGCCCGCCTGTCCGGGCGCCACGCCAAACGCCCCCAGACAGATGGGGTCAGGTCTAGCAAAGTAGCATTCTTCCTGCTATCTTCTCCCCATGTCCCGCCCCCTGCGCATTGAATTCCCCGACGCGCTTTATCACGTCACCGCGCGCGGGGACCGGCGCGAGGACATCTTCGAGGACGACGAGGACCGGCGGGCGTTCTTGGGCATTCTGTCCCAGGTGGTCGCCCAGTTCAACTGGCTGTGCTACGCCTGGTGCCTGATGGACAACCATTACCACCTGCTGCTCCAGACGCCCGACGGCAACCTCTCCAAGGGCATGCGCCAGCTCAACGGCGTCTACACCCAGGCCAGCAACCGGCGCCACCAGCGGGTGGGGCACCTCTTCCAGGGGCGCTTCAAGGCCATCCTGGTCGACAGCGATGCCTACCTGCTGGAGCTGGCGCGCTACGTGGTGCTGAACCCGGTGCGCGCCGGCCTGGTCAAACGTGCGCAAGACTGGCCCTGGAGCAGCTATCCGGCCAGCATGGGCCTGGTGCCGGCCCAAGACTTTCTGGCCGTGGACGGCCTGCTGGCCCAGTTTGCCAGCCGCCGCAGCACCGCCCAGGCACGTTACGCGCAGTTTGTGGCCGAGGGCGTCGGTGCCGCCTCACCCTGGCAGCAGCTCAAGAGCCAGGTGTACCTGGGTGACGAGGCCTTTGTGGAGAAGATGCAAAAGCGGGTGCAAAAGCAACAGCGCGACGATGTGCAGATCCCACGCGCGCAGCGCCGCGCCCCGGCGCCCTCGCTCAAGGTGATCGAACAAGCCGAGCCCGACCGCAACGCCGCCATGGTGCGCGCCTATGCCACCGGGGCCTATTCGTACCAGCAGATTGCGGAGCACTTTGGCGTACATTTCACGACGGTGGGACGGGTGGTGCGGGGCGGGTGATGGATGCTACAAAGCTAGACCTGACCCCGATGCCTCATGTGCGGGCGCGGGCAAGGACATTGTGCGATGGCAAACGTTTGCGGCAATTGGCAATAGAAGCCGGGTTGCCAACGTTGAATCAATTTACACACGGAGGAACGCAGCATGAGAGACCACGCCGGAATTTGGAAGCAAGTTGCACGACTTGGCTTGCTACTGGCCATCGCAGTGACCATGAGCGCCTGCGCGGGATTTCTGGGCGGTACAAGCTGGAAGGAGGAGGTACTGCTGCACGACGGACAAAAAATCATTGTCGAGCGGTCACAGAGCTATGGCGGGCGGCGTGAAATCGGGCAATCGGCCCCGGTCAAGGAGCACACCATCACATTCAGCTCACCCGGCGCCAGTCAAGTCATCCGTTGGACCAGTGAATATGACGCGGATATTGGACGCACCAACTTCAACTTACTTGCACTGCACATCCTAGACGGAACGCCCTACCTCGTTGTCGAACCGAATTTGTGCCTGTCCTACAACAAATGGGGGCGACCGAATCCGCCCTATGTCATCTTCAGACACGACGGCAAAGAATGGCAGCGCATACCGCTCTCTGAGTTCCCGGCCGAGTTCAAGGCCATCAACCTGATCGTCAACAACGGGCGGGAGGAAGACATCAAGGCTTATGAACGCAAGGCGGGATTTGTGGCCTCGGAGAACGTCAAGGAGATCAATAGCAGCTTGACCCAACCCGAATACAAAACCATCCTGCGCGAGGCGGTGAAGGGTGTTGGAAATTCATGCCCTGCAATGATTTCCTATGGAAAGAATGGTGGTTGGATTGGACTTGACTGGTTCACGGATCAACCGTCACTTGATGCTTGTTTGAAATTTTGCGATCACAAAAAAGTCAGCGCTGAAACTTGCCCATGTAAATCAATCTTTAAGGGGAAATGATCGTGACAACTGCAACCGTAATTGAATATGCAGGATTCAGGGTCAGGTCTAGCAAAGTAGCACCTCCCAGAATTTCCCTCGTTGCGGCCCGCGCTTCACTCCTTCCTTCACGGGCCGATAGCGCCCTGCGTTCAAACACCCAGGCGACGAGCTCGAACACAGGCCGGGAAGCCAACCCGGATCGACGGCTGCAGCAGTGATGCCGCGACGGGCTAATCGTGCGTCGCGAAGCCGTTCTGCCGCCAGGCCTCGAACACCGTCACCGCCACCGCATTGGAGAGGTTCAGGCTGCGCTGGCCGGCGCGCATGGGCAGCTTGAGCTGCTGCGTCGGCGCGAAGGCGGCGCGCACGGCCTCGGGCAGGCCGCTGGTTTCCGAGCCGAAGACCAGCCAGTCGCCGGGCTCGAATTTCACGTCGTGCACGTAGCGCGTGCCGCGCGTAGTCAGCGCAAACATGCGCCCGGGCCGCGGTTGCTCCTGGGCGAGGAAGGCCGCCCAGCCGGCGTGGCGCCGTACCTCGGCGTACTCGTGATAGTCCAGGCCGGCGCGGCGCATCAGCCGGTCTTCCATGGAGAAGCCCAGGGGCTCGATCAGGTGCAGGGTGCAGCCGGTGTTGGCGGCCAGGCGGATGACGTTGCCGGTGTTGGGCGGGATCTCGGGCTGGACCAGGACGATGTGGAACATGCCCCTATTGTCGTGGTGTGTGGCGCCGGCAGATGGCGCCGGGCTAGTCTGATCCGCAGCGCCCCTCAAGAAACAGGTGTCTGCCGAGGGCGCGCGGGCCGTTCAGGGGGCCAGCTGGGGTTTACTCGGTACGGGCCAGCACCAGGGCGGTGATGTGCGCCGCCCCGGCCGCGCGCAGTGCCTGCGCGGCGGTGTAGAGCGAGGCGCCGCTGGTCATGACGTCGTCGACCAGCAGCAGGCGCCGCCCGGCGATCTCGCCCGCCTGTCCGGGCGCCACGCCAAACGCCCCCCGCACGTTGCGCAGGCGCGCCTCGCGCGGCAGCTCGCTTTGGGCCGGTGTGTCGCGCCGGCGCAGCAGCAGGTCGGCCCGGGTCTTGCCCGGCGCCAGCCGGCGCGCCAGTTCCAGCGCCTGGTTGTAGCCGCGTTGGCGCAGGCGCTGGGGCGACAGGGGCATGGGCAGCACCAGCTCGGCCGCCTCCAGCGCCGGCTCGGCCCAGGGGGTGCTGCGCATCAGCAGGGCCAGCGCGGCGGCCCAGCCGGGCTGGGCGCCGAACTTGTACTGGGCGACCAGACCGCTCCAGGGGTATTCATAAGGCACCGCCGCCAGGCACAGGTCCAGCGGTGGTGTTTCCTTGATGCATGCGCCGCAGCGCTCGACGCCCGCGGGCACCGGCAGGGCGCAGCCGCGGCAGCGTGGCCGCGGCTGGGCAAAACGGGCCACGCAGGCCTCGCAGATCGGCTGCGCCGGCCAGGCATGGCAGACCGCGCACTGGCTGGGCAGGGCCGGGGTCCAGCGGTCGAGCAGGGCGCGCAACGGGGTCACGGGCAGGCGGCTCCGGGGTGGGCAGGGGGAATCAATATACTCGCCAGGCCCATGACCGACCAACGCCCCCCCACCATCGACCCCGTGGCCGCCGCGCGCTGGTGGCAGCGGCCGCAAACGGCTTCCGCCTGGCTGCACGAGGAGGTGGCGCGGCGCATGGCGCAGCGGCTGGACTGGATCGTGCGCCAGCCGCGCAGCGTGCTGCACTGGGAGCCGCTGCGCGGTGGCCTGCAGGCGCAGGCCTTGCTGGCGCGGCGTTACCCCGATGCGCGCGTGAGGGTCAGCGCGGCCCTGGCGCCGGAGCGTCGGCGCGCCCTGCAGGCCGCCGCCCGCCCGTGGTGGCATCCGGCCCGCTGGCGCGCCGCCCTGGGCGGCGAGGCGGCGCCGACGCCGGCCGAATTGCTCTGGGCCAATATGACTCTCCATATGGCGGCCGATCCGCAGGCGCTGATCCAGCGCTGGCACGAGGCGCTGGCGGTGGACGGTTTCCTGATGTTCTCCTGTTTCGGGCCGGACACGCTGCGCGAACTGCGCGCGCTGTACCAGGCCCGGGGCTGGCCGGCGCCGGCGCACGAATTCACCGACATGCACGACTGGGGCGACATGCTGCTGGCGGCCGGGTTTGCCGAGCCGGTGATGGACATGGAGCGCATCGAGCTGACCTTCGAGACACCCGAGCGCCTGCTGCAGGAGTTGCGCGAACTCGGCCGCAACCTGCACCCGGGGCGTTTTGCCGGCCTGCGCGGGCGGGCCTGGCGCGCCGAGCTGCTCAAGGCGCTGGGCGCCCTGGCCGTCCCGGCGAACGACGGGCGGCTCACGCTGAGCTTCGAGATCATCTACGGCCACGCCTTCCGGCCGCCCGGGCGCATCGCCGTCGGGGGCGAGACCCGGTTCTCGGTCGAAGAATTGCGCTCGTCTTTGACAAAGAACAAAAGAAAAGGCGACGGCAGTTGATCCAGATCAGTCCGGGAATACCCTGATTAGGTCTTGGCTACAATAAGCGCTCGCTGAACTTTCGAATTTCACATCAGCTTGCTGTCTGCCACCATGCGGTGGCGGCCGAATCGGTCACAAACCGTATGTCGGGCGAGCCTGGGCGGTCCTGAATATTTAAGACATTGAAGAAGTGAACATGATGAAGAGCATTTCTAATAAATTGGCTTCACTGCTGCTCATGGCTGGCGTTTGGGCCGGTTCCGCAGCCTTCACCGCAGCCCAGGCTGTCAACGACCTGCCCGGGGGCCCGGCGGTCAACCAGCTCAACCTGCACCCGGCCGCGACCAAGATCGCCGAAGAGGTGCATTGGCTGAACTGGTTCATGCTGATCGTCTGCCTGGTGATCTTCGTCGCCGTGTTCGGCGTGATGTTCTATTCGATCTTCAAGCACCGCAAGTCGCTGGGCTACAAGGCGGCCACCTTCCATGAGTCCGTGACGGTGGAAATCGCCTGGACGGTGGTCCCCTTCATCATCGTGATCCTGATGGCCCTGCCGGCCACCAAGCTCGTGGTGGCCATGAAGGACACCAGCAACGCCGACCTGACCATCAAGGCCACCGGTTACCAGTGGAAATGGGGTTACGACTACCTCAAGGGCGAGGGCGAGGGCATCGGTTTCCTCTCCACGCTGGACGCCACGCACCGCGCCATGTCCGAGTCGGGCAAGCCCGCGCCCACCGACGACTACCTGCTCAAGGTCGACAACCCGCTGGTGGTGCCGGTGGGCAAGAAGATCCGCATCATCACCACCGCCAACGACGTGATCCACGCCTTCATGGTGCCGGCTTTTGCCATCAAGCAGGACGCCATCCCCGGTTTCGTGCGCGACACCTGGTTCCGTGCCGAGAAGACCGGCGATTTCTACGGCCAGTGCGCCGAGCTGTGCGGCAAGGAACACGCCTACATGCCCATCCAC
>JAHRYV010000028.1 GCA_020621965.1 Curvibacter sp.
TGGTGCGCGCCGACAGCAGGAAGGCGAACAGCACGATGGCCACCATGACGGCGCCGTCGCGCAAGGCCTCCGTGACGTTGCCGATGGAGGCCTTGATGAAGTCCGCCTGGCGGAACAGCACGCGCGGCTCGCTCAGGCCCGCCGGCAGGCCCTGCTTGAGTTCAGCCAGCGCCAGCTCGATGGCCGCCGTGAGTTGCACCGTGTCGGCGCTGGGCTGCTTCTGCACGCTCACCACCACCGCGGGTGCGCCGTTGTAACCGGCATCACCGCGCTTGAGGGCCGGCGCAAAACGCACGTTGGCCACCTGCTGCAGCTGGATGGGCCGGCCGTTTTTCCAGGCCACGGCCACACCCGCCAGGTCCTCCACCCGGTTGGTGCGGCCCACGTGGCGGATCAGGTATTCGCGGCTGTTGAGGTCGATGAAACCGCCGCCCGCGTTGCTTGCGAAGCCGCGCAGCGCCTGCTCCAGCTGCGTCAGCGTCACGCCGAACTGCGCCAGGCGTGCCGTGTCGGGCTCCACGCGCAGCTGGCGCACCTCGCCGCCGATGGGGATGACCTGCGACACACCCGGGATGGACAGCAGGCGCGGGCGCAGCACGAAGTCGGCGTACTCGCGCGCCTGCATCGCCATGGCCGTGTCGGCCCCGGCCTGGAGCGGCAGCGCCACCAGCATGATCTCGCCCATGATGGACGAGACCGGCCCCATGACCGGCGTCACGCCCGCGGGCAGGCGCTCGCGCACCAGCGCCAGGCGCTCGGCCACCAGCTGGCGGTTGCGGTAGATGTCGGTGCCCCAGTCGAACTCGGCGTAGGCGATGGACAGGCCCACGCCCGAGGTCGAGCGCACCCGCGTCACACCCGGCATGCCGTTGAGCGCGGTCTCGATCGGGAAGGTGACAAGCTGCTCCACCTCCTGCGGCGCCATGCCGCCGGCCTCGGTCAGCACCGTGACCACCGGTTTGTTGAGATCGGGAAACACATCCACCGGCGTGCGCCAGGCGGTCATGGCGCCGTAGACCATCAGCAGCGCCGCCAGCGCCAGCACGATCAGCCGGTTGTGCAGGCTGGAACGAACGATCCAGTTGAACATGATGGACTCCGTTCAGCGGATCTGCGCGATCAGCGGCGCACCCTGCACCACCACGCGGTTGTCGGCGCCCAGGCCCTGGGTCACCACCACGGTCAAGGCGTCCAGCGCGCGGTACTGCACCGGCTGCGGCACGTAGCGCTCGGGGCCGGCCTTGATCCAGACCACGGGCTCGTTGGCCGGGTTGCGCACCACGGCCTGGGCCGGCAGCACGATGCCCTGCACGCGCTCCTTGAGCTGCACGATCAGCTGCACCGGCTGGCCGATGGCCAGCGGCAGCGCCGCACCCGGCTTGCCGGCCTGCACCGTGAAGGTCAGCGGCAGCAGGCCGTCGCGCAGCGCGCGTGCGGCGCCCTGCAGCTGCAGGCGCGTGCCCGGCGCCTCGGCCAGCTGGGCGCCGGCAATGCGCGCGGCCAGCGTGGCGTCGGGCGTGCCGGCTTCCACCAGCATGCGCGCCGGGTCCACCACCTCGAACAGCACATCACGCGCCTGCACCACCTGCCCGGCCACCAGGGCCACGCTGGCCACCACCCCCGAGACCGGTGCCGTCAGCGCCTCTCGCTGGCCCAGGCTGGCGCCCACGCCGGCCTCGCGCTCGCGCAGGCCGGCGAGTTCGGCGCGTGCCGCGTCGATGTCCTTGCGCGGCACCGTGCCCTCCAGGCTCTCCAGGCGCTGCAGCTTCTGCTCGGCCAACTGGCGCTGCGTGCGCAGCTCGCTCAGCTGGCTCTGCTGGTTGGCCGCGGCATAGGGTTCGGCCTGGTAACGCACATAAGCCAGCACCTCGCCGCGTTTCACGGCCTGCCCCGCCACCGGCAGGCCGCGCGGCCCGGGCTCGATGCGCCCGCCGTAGGCGGCCTGCACGCGCCCGCTGCGGTTGGGGTCCATCACCACCCGCGCGGGCAGCTGCAGCGTGGCCGCCGCTTCGCTGCTGCTGGCCAGCACCGTGCGGATGGCCATGCGCCGCTGCGCGGCCTTGGGCACGTTCACGCTGCCGTCCGGCAGGCGCGCCAGGCCCCCAGCCGCGACCGCGCCGACCGGTGCGTCCAGGTGTTCGCCGTTGGGGCCATGCGCGCCCGGGCCGGCCTGGGCCAGGCCCACGCCGGCCGCCAGCGCCACGGTCATGAGGAATCGAGTCGTTTTCATGCGCCGCCTCCCAGCTTCAATGCCTGCCCCGCGCGTCGGCGCCACCACCAGCCGCCGGCCGCCCCGCCCGCCACCAGCAGCAGGGCCAGACCCCACAGCGTGGGCCTGCCGACCGCGCCGTGCTCATCGGTGGCGACGGCGGCGCCATGCCGCAGCGTGCCGTCCAGCAGGTCACTCTCCTGCCCCTTGACGACGGTGAACACCAGCGCGTGTTCGCCCGGCTGGCGCAGCAGCGCCAGCAGGCGCGCGTCGTCCACGGCGTAGTCGCCATGGTCGGCGTGGAACTTCGCCACGGCCTTGAGGCCGCCGGACTCCACCTCCACCTGCGCGTCGAGCAGCGGCTCGTTGCTCTCGTAGCGGTCGATCAGCAGCGACAGCTCGCCCTCGTACAACTGGCCCACCAGTTCGAAGGCCTCGGAGCTCGCCTCCACGCGCGGCAGGCCGCCCGCGGCCACCGCGCTCGCCGGCGCGTCCAGGTGCTCGCCGTCCGGCCCGTGGGCGCCCGGTCCGGCCCAGGCGGCGGGCAGCCACAAGACCAGCGCCAGCACACGCAGCCACTGATCAAAAGAAAACGTCCATGACTTCATGGCAACCATCCCAATGCTTGTTGATAACGGGCACGCGCCAGTCCCAGCGCGGCCTCCTGTCGTCCCCAGGCCGCCTGGGCCTGGCTGGCGGTGCCGAGCGCGCGCAGCAGCTCCGGCAGGGCCAGCTCGCCGGCCGCGAAGGCGCGGCGCAGGAGCACCGCGCGCTCCTGCAGCAGCGCCGCGCGTTCGCGCTCGGCCTCCAGCCGGGTCTGCGCCAGGCGCAGGGCCAGGCGCGCGTTGTCCAGCGCCGCGCCCAGCTGTTCGCGCAGACGCTGCTCGCCGGCTTCGGCCACTTCGAACTCGCCCAGCGCCACCGCCTCCAGCGGCAGGTTGCGGTCCTGCGTGCCCAGGGGCAGGCGCAGCTTCACGCCCACGCTGTCCTGCGCGCCGCCGCTGGCGCCCTGCTCCTGGCGGTAGCCCACGCTGAGCTCGGGCGCCTCGCGCCGCGAGTGCTGCACCAGGTCCAGCCGGCTGCGGCTCCAGGCCAGGCGCTGGCCGGCCAGCGCCAGCTCCGGATGCGTCGCATCCAGCACCGCGTCGTCCGGCGCCGCGGGTTCGGCCGGGTCCGGCTCCTGCGTCTGGCCCGTCAGCAGCTGCCAGCGCGCGCGGCCTTCGGCCAGGCGCTGCGCGGCCTCGCCGTGCAGGCCGGTCGCGGCCAGCAGCTCGGCGCGCGCGGCCATTGCGTCGGCGCGCGCCAGGTCGCCCGCGCGCACCCGGCGCTCCACGTCATCGGCCAGGTCCTGCAGCGCCTGCTGCTGCGCCCGGGCCTGCTGCAGATCCGCCTGCAGCAGCCGCAGGCCCCAGGCCTGCTCGCGCAACTCGCCGGCCAGGCGCAGGCGCAACACACGCGCCTGTTCCTGCGCCAGCTGCGTCTGCGCTTCGGCCGTGGCCTGCCGCGCCGGGCGCTGACCGGGCAGCCAGATCGGCCAGGACAGGCCGACCTCCGCTTCGCGCCGGCCGGCGGCGTCGCGCAAGCCGTCGCGATAACCCAGCTCCAGCGCAGGCGGACGGGCCCACGGCGCGTCGGCCGCCAGGCGCGTGGCCTCGGCGCCGCGTTGCTGGGCCCCGGCCTCCTGCCGCTGGACCGAGCGTTGCCATGCCGCCTCCAGGGCGGCTTTCAGTGAAATGCGTGTGTCGTCGGCCGGGGCGGGCGGTTGCGCCCAGGCCAGCGGCACGGCTGCGCCCAGGCAGCAGGCCACGATACACAGTCGTATGGAATGAAACACGGGAGTCCCCAGGTGATCTGCACGACCCGCAGCCCGCCTGCGTCACAGGCAAAGGCGCGGGGGCCCAACCAGACGCGCGGCCCGCACGGACGCGCATCCGGGACGGATCAGCTCAGGGACTTGGGAGGGCGGCGCAAGCCGTCGAGATAGGGGAACGGAGGCTGCGGCTGGACGGCCTGGAAGACCGGTTGCGCGGCGGGCTCGAGCGCCGTCAGCGGCGAGGCGACGATCAGGCCCAGGTGGTGCATGCTGCAATCGGCCATGACGTGCTGCACGGAATCATGCGAGTCGTCGGCCTGGATGCTGCCGTCGCTCCCATGATGATGGCCCTCGGCCTGCCAGTGCAACGCCAGGTGGACCAGCTCGGCGTCCTGCGCCAGGTAGGCCTGGGCCAGGCCCGCTGCCGAAGCAACTTGCCACAAGCTCAGGAACACCAGCAAAAGGGCGACCAGTCGACGTTGCACGCCGGCATCATAGCAGTTGGTATTGGGCCCGTCGCAAGAGGGGTCAGCGCCGCCACGCCACGCCCGCGGCGGCCCTCAGGCCGCCCGCAAGAACGCCTCGAACTCTTCCAGCGGCAGCGGACGGCTGAACAGGTAACCCTGGTAGGCATGGCAGCCCAGCTGGGCCAGCAGTTCACGCTGGGCCTCGACCTCCACCCCTTCGGCGATGACCGACAGGCCCAGGCTCTCGGCCAGCACCACCACCATGCGCGCAATGGCGGCGTCGTTGGGGTCCACCAGGATGTCGCGCACGAAGCTCTGGTCGATCTTCAGCTGGTCCAGCGGCAGGCGCTTGAGGTAGGACAGCGAGGAGTAGCCTGTGCCGAAGTCGTCCAGCGAGAAGCCCACTCCCTGTGCCTGCAGGGCCGTCATCTTGGCGATGGTGTGCTCCACGTCGGACACCAGCAGGCTCTCGGTCAGCTCCAGCTTGAGCCGCTTCGGGTCGGCCCCCGTGCGCTGCAGGATCGCCTGCAGCTGCGCCACGAAGTCGGCCTGCCGCAACTGGCTGGGGGAGATGTTCACCGCCAGCGTCAGGTGCTGCGTTGCGGCCCGGGTGGCCCACTGCGCCAGCTGGGCGCAGGCGGTCTCCAGCACCCACAGCCCCAGCGGCAGGATCAGACCGGTTTCCTCGGCCAGGGTGATGAACTCCTGCGGCGACACGATGCCGCGTTGCGGATGGTGCCAGCGCACCAGCGCCTCCACCCCCACCACCCGGTCGGTCCCCTGCAGCTGCGGCTGGTAATACAGCACGAACTGCCGCTCGCGCAGCGCCTCGCGCAGCCGGGCCTCCTGGGCCGCGCGCTCGGCCACCAGGGCCTGCATCGTCGGGTCGAAGAAATGCAGCGTGTTGCGGCCGGCCGCCTTGGACTGGTACATGGCCAGATCGGCCTGCTTCAGCAGCTCGTCGATCGAGGTCTGGCGCCCGACGAACAGCGTCACGCCGATGCTGGGCGTGCTGCTGACCTCGTCCTCGTCCAGCAGGAAGGGCTGGCGCAGCCAGGCCAGGATCTTCTCGCCCACGTGCTCGGCCTGCTGCGCCGCCTCCTGGGCGTTCTGACTCAGGCCTTCGAGCATGACCACGAACTCGTCGCCCCCCAGCCGCGCCACGGTATCGACCTCGCGCACACAGCCCGCCAGCCGCTGCGCCACCTGTTGCAGCAACTTATCGCCCTTGTCGTGGCCGCGGGTGTCGTTCAGGGTCTTGAACTGGTCCAGGTCGATGAACATCAGCGCGCCATGGCCGCGGCTGCGGCCGCTGGAGACCAGCGCGTGCTGCAGACGGTCCATCAACAGGCGCCGGTTGGGCAACTGGGTGAGCGGGTCGAAAAAGGCCAGGCGGGTGATCTCCTCCTCCGCCGCCTTGCGCGCCGTGATGTCCGACTCCGACGTCACCAGGTGGGTGATGCGGCCGTCATCGGCCCGCACCGCGGTGATGCTCAGCCGCCGGGGATAGACCTCGCCGTTCTTGCGCCGCCCCAGCGTCTCGCCATGCCACTGCCCCTCGCGCATGACGGTGCTCCACATCTCGTCGTACTGCGCCGGGTCGGACGGGTCGGCCCGCAGCATCCGCGGCGTCTGGCCGATCAGCTCCTCGGCCGTGTAACCGGTGATCACCGTCATGGCCCGGTTGGCCCGCAGGATGCGGTAGTCCGCATCGGTCACCATCATGCCTTCCTGCGACTCGAAGGCCGTGGCAGCCACGCGCAGCTCGTCGAGGTGGCTCTTGAGCGTCTGCACGTTGCGCTGCTGCGCCTCGATCATGGTGTTGAAACCCTGCGCCACGGCGGCAATCTCGCGCGGGCCGGCCACTTGGGCGCGGACCTGCAGGTTGCCGCGCTCCACCGCCTGCGCCGCCTTCTCCAGCGCATCCACCGGCCGGGCGATGCGCCGCGCAACCGCGGCCGCCAGCAGGCTCAGCAGCCCCATGGCCACCAGCGCAAACGCCAGGGCCGTGATCACACGCTCGCGCGCCGATTCGTACATCTCCGACACCGGCACACCCACATAGGCGATCCAACCCGTCTGCGGCATCGGCACCGCGAAGAAGTGACGCATCTGGCCGTCGGCCCCGCGGGCCTCGAACTCACCCTGGCGCACCCGGACCATCATGCGGATGGCGTCGGAGCTGGGCTGGCTGCCGATCAGGCCGCCCGGATCGGTGTTGCGCCAGACCAGGGTGCCGTCCTCGGTGAAAAAACCGTAGCGACTGCCGGGCGGCAGGAGTTCGCCGGGGATCTTCGGGTCAAAGGCCGTCAGATCCAGCGGCAGCTGCACCGCCCCCACCAACTGCCGCCGCTCGTCCCAGATCGGCGCGTTCATCACCACCACCAGCTTGCCGGAGATCGGCCCCAGGAACGGCGCACTGACCAAAAAGCGCCGCTCCCGCAGGAACTGCCGGAACCAGGGCGTCTGGCCAAAATGCACCGGCTGGCCGCCCGCCTGCGGCACCGCCGCGCACAGCATCCGCCCCTCGGCATTGGTATAGGAGATATTGGTGAACCCCGGGCTCAGCTCGTGCACGCCCAGCAGGGCCGGGTCGCAATGCCGCGGGTCCACCCGGCGCACCAGCGGGCGCATCGCCATGCGCTCGAGCACCAGGCGGGCATCGCCAATCTTGCCCCCCGTGTTGCTGACCATGGTCTGCAACACCGTGCGCATCACGGTCTTGGTGCTGTCCACGGACTGCTGCACGTCGGAGTAGATGCTCAGCCCGACAACGACGGCAAAGGGCACCGAGCCGGCCAGGACCAGCAGCAGCAGAAGGGTTCGGATCGACGGGGTGCGCACTGGGGGGAGTCTCTGGTCACCGCTGCCTGAGCGGGACTTTGAATATAGCAGCCGGGCACGCCCTCCCCCCGTCGCGCTGGTCCGTTGGCGCGCGCGGTGTGCAATTCTGGACAAATAGCGGCTTCGATGCGATCGGGGCGGGCCGGCCGCCCGCCGGCTCAGGCCACGACCATCGATCGATGTTTGCTCAGCGCCTCGCGCACCAGCGGGTGCACCCCCTCGCCGTCCGCGTCCAGCAGCGCCATCAGTTCCTGCCGCATGCGCGGCTCCCGGAACTTCCTGTCATGCGGGCAGCAACTGATCACGCCGGGCACCTTGGCGCGCGAAAGGTTCAGCGCCTCGGCAATGCAAGAAAGCATGCACGGCAGTGCGCACGACCGCGTCACCCCCCGACCACGGTGCACCGCAAGCTGGGCAGCGGCAAGCCGACCTGAGCACGGGCCCAGCGGGCAGGCCCGTGACAAGCCTGCCCGTTGAGCCACACGACACCCGGACCTATGGACCTACGCAGGCCTGCCTGGAACTGGTCTGGCTGATGCGACATTGCGTGTATCGGAGACTGCCCTGTCCATAACCCATGATGGTCATCGCTTCGCTCAGTGAACAGGCTTCCAACCCGGTGTAATGCGCAAGCTGTGGCGCATTCGGCGGACAGGTTTCGCAGAACTGGAAAAACTGCCTGGGCTGGCCATTGGGACAAGGTGATGTCGGTGTGGGCGTCGATGGCCCGGGCCCACCGTCGGTCCCGTAGCCCGAAGTTGTCGTGCCGCCTCCGGTGCCAGGCGTCTCCGCACAGAATCTCTCGTCCTCTGGCCGCAGCAGATCAACCAGCAAGGGATTGCCGCGTGACGGCCCGTTGCTGGATGTGTTGACCATTTCCAGCGGCAGCCAGCCGCTGCACGAGGACATTTGCACCGCGATGGTCCAGGTACGGACGGTCCCGTTGTCACTCATGGCCACTTCAACCGTCTGACCGGCGGCGCCCTGAATGATCTTGGCCGGCGTTCCGGGACCTGGGGGAACCTGCCTCAGCACGTAACGGGTGCCGCTGCGCGCATAGTAGGCAAGCTCCAGATTCGTCTGCGTCGGCGCTGTCACCCGCAGGACGACACCCGAATTCAGACGCGTTCTGTCGGGCACCGTACTCACAGGCACGCGCACCGGCGTCAACAGCCATCCGGTTCTGGTCAATGTCGGCAGCGCTGACTGGCATTCGTGCAAGAACTGCCTGCCGTCAATTGTGACGGGATTACAGACGCGCGCACCGCGCAAAGTCACGGACTGCAACAGCGGCTGTTCAGCCTTGGGGATGTTGATGTGACCGTTACACCCGACAAGCGTGCCGAGAAGCAGCGTTCGCCAGACTACAGAGTAAGTCTTCATGATGACTCCTTGTAAAGGAACTGACGAGCGACAAAGCGCCGCTTGCCGTGGGCAAAGACCAGGATGCTGTTGACGCCCCGGCGCCGGTGCGCCAGTGACTCGACCGCAACCATCTGCCTGCCTGACCCGCTTGTCAAGCAGTCTAGGGGCGCGCAGAGCATCCGGACATCCCCCATTTGGGGGATACACGTCGGCTACGGCGGATGTCATCGCGGCGCCACTTCACCCGCCGACCGTCAGCCGGTGAATGCCGCGGATGCGGCGCACCCGGGGAAAGAGCGCATCTAACGAGGTGGCGCGTCAGTTTCGGATTAAGGCAAGAGCCGTGATTTAGGACATGCAAGGATCTGCTTGATGATGTATACAGATGAACGCATAGATGATGTGCACAAGTGTGCGCAACTCTAGTCGAGCAAGGCTTAGTTCACGTGGACTAGGTCGATGCCACCATAGTGCCCCCGCGCTGCCCACTGCACACTAGCTAGAAAGTTTGGCGCTACGCGTCATCGTCATCACCCGGCAGCTTCTGTCGCGATATAGCCAGCGAGAGGTGCCACGAAAGAGCGTAAACTGGATTAGGCGGCAGCACGTTCAAATTTTCTCAACACGGACGAGTTCTCCACCTCATTGCGAAATGTCTCAATGAGTGAGATCACATCATCATGCAAATCTAAGTACTCGGTGACAGAGACGACCAAATCCTCTCCATGTGCAATGTGGTTTCTGGGATTCACAAGATTGGAGTCAATGAAGTTCAACCGAGTAGAAAACTGCTCTCGATCGAGCCCAAGGGCGGCCAGAATATCGAGCAAGACTTTCGACGAAAGGTTTGACTTGGTATCGATGACGTTTCTATACGGAACATTCGATTGCCTATCGAGTGCCGTACAGAAGAAGTCTGCAAGCGCGTTGCCGCCCGATACTTTTTCGCTCACCGAGAGCTCAAAGAACCTTGCACGTAACGTCAAGCCAACGAAATTCGGTGCGAGACGTCGATAGGGAAGTCGATGCGAGGCGACGAACTCCAAATAGTAGGAAGACGCTTTCTTCACAAAACCCTCCCAGTGTGCGTACAGCAACGCAACCGCGGAGCGAATCACGACGCGTGATCGCAATTGACCATTCGACTCCTGAACCAGGGCACGAAGGTCACTCAACTCCTTCCTGCGCCAGACAAGATCATCAGCGATTCGATCAATGAGCTCCTCGGTCGTTCGAATCATTAGCCACCCTCACTTACTGAAGAGCTTCCTACCGTAAGGAATCAACCGGGGAAGACGACGACTCGCATTTACTCCCGAGGTCGCCCAATCAGTAAATGCCTTGTCTTTCCATACCGAGCGTGCTCGTTCTGAAATCTTCGCTTTTCCGCAAAGCGTTCCATTCGCAATGTTGAACGCAACTCCGAGCGCCACAACCTCAAATAAGGACAGCAGGAAACCACCTTCGTGCCTACCTTTTCTTGCGCTATAGCGCCTAAAGGCATCATCTTCTAGACACTCATTGAGCAAGGTGAACGTGTCTTCAAACAATTGCTTTGCCGGCGCTCTCTTGAATTTCTTATCTTGCGCAACCTCAGACATCTTGTCGGTAAGGAATACACCAACATCACCGATTGACTTGACGTCTTGCTCGGGCGCCTGAGCCAGCAACAAAAAGCGCAGGGCGAGTTCTGTGTCGTACGCCTCCTCAAGCGGCCTGTCGCTTAATGCAGTTGCAGTGACAAATGGCTCAAACTTTGGCAGATCTTTAAGCCACTCAAACAACCCCTTATTTATCATGACCAAAAGGCAATTTCTAACCTCTTGTGGACTCAACTCAGAACCGCCAGTGTTGAGCCTCTGAAACAAGTCATATTTTGCCGACTCATCACTTTCTTTTAGGACGATGCTCGCAGCGATTTTTGATCGTTTGATTACGAGCTGAAGCTCTTTCGGAAGTGATTTCTTCGGCTCATCTTCGTTGTGCCACTGAATTCCATCAAGTGCCGGTAGGTACTTTGTGCCTTCCAGGATGAGTGGCTCCGAATTCTTGCCAGTTTCATCCTTCAAAATTCCCATGAACTGAAAGATCGTCGATAAGCGCTGTAAACCATCCACAACGTCCCAGACTCCATCTTTCCTTTGGCTCACGAATATTGGTGGAAGAGGAATGCCCAGGAGAATTGACTCCACTAGTCCAGCCTTCTGCGCCGGCGTCCACCGATAGAACCGCTGAAACTCAGGGTGTATGTCAAGCTCGCTGCTTTCGTACATGCTCACCCATTCGCCGATCGACATCGGGTATCCATCGGTTTTGATTTCACGTCGCTTCTTGTTGATCTGTTCAAGCAGGCTCATCGGTTGTTCCTTGCGTAAATCGTCTTGGAGTAGTTAGTCGCCACCGACCTAATTGGCCTTTGGAAGGTCTATCCGTAAGCAACCTTTGTAGACTAAATCAGGTCGGCAGTTGAGACCTGAGTGACTGTACGACCGATTCGTTCCCATAGCGAGTAGTTTATCTATCCCAAAGATGGGGGGTGGTAAAGCGCGCTATCACCCCGACTGTACTGATCACCCCTGCCCTCCCCTTGCCTCCGCCGCATTCACCGCCTCGATGGCAAACCCCGCCGCCCGCTTGCAGCACGCCACGACCTCGTCGCACTCGGCCTTCAGCGTCACGTCGTCGATGCAGGCGAAGACGCCACCACCCAATGCCCAACAGAAGGTCTGCTCCAGCCTGCGGCCTTGCCCCTCCCCCGGCTTTGTGCAAGGATGCCGCCTCTGGTGTCTTCAAATAGGGAGCAGAACAATGAACAAGTGGAACTATGTCCTCAGTGCCACGGCGCTGCTGATCGGCGGCCACGCACTGGCCGCCTCGTGGGAACCCCTTCCCTCCGACGAGAGGTTGCGTCTCAACATTGCGGTCAAGAAGACAGCCGGGGTCAAGATGCTCGGTGTCGAGCCCGGGGACTTGGCAACCCTGCCGCGGATCGGGGGCGCGCCGGTGCCACCGACCGGGGAGACGAGAGCCAAGGGGGCCATGGAAGCTGGAGCCCCCGAGGAAGTCATCTGGTACGCGTCCGATGCCCAGTCGGCCCCCCGGCTCAAGAGCACCGAAACGCAGCCCTGCCTGATAGCGGCCGATGCGAAGCTGTCTTCCCGCGCGGATGCCTGGGAGCAGGCCTACGACTGCCTGCGGGCGATTGCCTCCGGGACAACGACCGCAGGACAGCCTTACGCGCACAAGCTTCTGGGGGCGCATCCGGGCGTCAAGGTCTTGGCAGTCGAGCCGGTGCTGGATCTGGTGGTCCCGACAAAGGACAAGTGGCAGTTCACTGGCGACCAGAGCGCCGCCACCCCCGTGCTGCCACCCTCCCCCGTCTGGCCCTCGGGCGCGCCCGGCTGGCATCTTTCGGCTGACTATTCACAGCTGTCCCCCGCGTACCGGAAGGTCTTCGGCGAAAGCACGGACCGACCAGGGTCGGTTCTGGTGGCCCATCTGGACACCGGCTACACACCCGGCGACCCAATGCTGCCGCGCCATCATGACCGCGCATTGAGCAAAACCTGCCAGCGGGACGAGCAAGGCGCCATCAGCTGCCAGCCTGGGGGACAGGCCCACTGGGACTCGAACGTCCTGCTCGCCAGCCCCGGGCATGGGGCGGCCACGCTGTCGAACCTGGCCGGCGGCTACTACGACAATGGCCAGGGGCAGATTCAGATGGGCGGCAACCCCAGTGCCCATGTCTACTCCATCAACATCCACGACACCTTCGTGCACCTGGACAGCCGGCAGATGGCCGCCGGGATCGAGGCCGCCGTCCACGACCAGGCCGACCTGATCACCTTGAGCCATGGCGGTTTTCCCTCCATGCGGCTGGCGTATGCCGTCGATCTGGCCTACACCTCCGGCACCCCGATCTTTGCCGCGTCCGGGGATTTCCTCGAATTCCCTCTTTTCCTGGGCCGCACGTTCCGCTCCGTGGTCTACCCCGCGCGCTACAGCCAGGTCATGGGCGTGGCCGGCGTGACGATGAAGGAGGAGAGTTATGGCGACAACCCGAATCTCCTCTGGTGGTTTTCCTTCGGCCCGGGTTATCTCTCCCGGCTGGGCTCCTGGATGCTGCGCGGCAACTACGGGCCGGCCTCGGTCATGAGCGAGGCGAACTTCATTTCGGCCTACGTGCCCAACATCACGCGCTCCGATCCCGCCTCGGACAAAGACTACAGGATCGCCAGCAATGGCGGCGGGACTTCACACGCCACACCCCAGGTGGCTGCGGCGGCCTCGCTCTGGCTGGAGGGCCACAAGGAGTCGCCGCTCAAAGACAAGTGGAGAAGCTGGGAAAAAAGCGAAGCCGTGTACCAGGCCCTGACGCAATCGGCCAAAAAATGTTTTGCCGACTACAACGTCGAACACTACGGACAGGGGATCTTGCGGGCCGGTGATGCGCTGGACTGGAAGTATGTGTCTGTGCCGACGGGCCCGGGGCGCATCTCCAGGACGGGCTCCTCAACGACCGTGCCGCTGGTCAGAAGAGAGGCCGCCGGCCTGGATCTGCCGGGTGTCGTCGAGGCGCTCCGGTCGATCCGGCTGCCGGGGCAATTCGAGGAGACGGCGATCGAGGCCTTTCACAATGCACTGATCACCGAGCTGGCGCAAGTCATCTTCACCTCGGATGAACTCCAGAGCTTTCTGCAGAAGTTTCATCTCTGCAAACCCGCGGAGGGGTGTGAACGCTGTACACGCCAGGAGCTGTCGGCCGTGGATCTGGCCCGTCTCGCCGATCTGATCGGAGAAATTCCTGACGCCTCCCAAACGCTGAAAGCAGCTCTCAGAACGCTTTGGAGCGCGAAATAACTCAAGGCGCCGCCGCGGCGTTGTTTCTCCAGCCAGCGGCAGGCGTGAAGCCTCACCCAGGGTTCACACGGGGACCCTGCAGAGTCGCCCCCTTGAACACTCGGGGCGTGCCCTTACAGCCGTCGCCCTTGGATGACGCGGACCAGGATCACCACCACCGCGATGACCAGCAGGAGGTGGATGAACCCGCCCATGGTGTACGAGGAGACGAGCCCCAGAAGCCACAGGACCAGCAGGATGATTGCAATGGTTTCAAGCATGTTCTGCTCCTATTTCTTCGGGTCGCTTTTGGTGGCGTCCTGCAGGTCCTCACCCGCCTTTTCGATCTTCTCGCCTGCCTTCTCTTTCACTTCATCGATTTTCTCGGCAGACTTCTCCACCGCCTGGTCGATTTTCTTGCCGGCCGTTTCGGCCGGGCCTTCCTGCTTCTGGCAGCCGGACAGCGCCGCGAGCAAGGCCGTCGTCACGACGGCTACCCCCATGGTCATCTTGAGTTTCATCAGTTACCCCTTCTGGTCAGCGAACTACGCATAGATCAGTCTGACCTTAAGCGCTTGGGCGGCGTTTGACCGTGCGATACCGAACAGAGTGTGGCGGCACCGATAGTCAATACTGGCTGCCCATCAACAGTTTCAGCCTCCGATCGCCCGCTTGAGCCGCACCTGTTCAAGATTGGATCGGGTGGCGACTTCTTATGCAATGGCGCGCCGACACCGTCTGGAGCCTGCTCAGACAGACGGCCCAATCGTGGCTGGACGACCGCGCGCCGAGCATGGGGGCGGCGCTGGCGTACTACACCTTGTTCTCATTGGCCCCGCTGTTGCTGATCGTCATCTCCGTGGCCGGTCTGATCTTTGGTGAGGACGCGGCCCGGGGCGAGATCACGCTGCAGCTCCAGACCCTGATGGGCGACGCCGGCGCGCGGGCGGTGCAGGATTTGCTGACCAGCGTGCGTCAGCCGGCTGAGGGCTCATTCGCCACGGTGGTGGGTCTGCTCCTGCTGTTGGTGGGCGCCACGAGCGTGTTCGCGGAATTGCAGGATGCGCTGGATCGAATCTGGCGTGTCCCGGCGCGTGTCCCGTCGAACGGCTGGCTGGCGCTGCTGCGTGCGCGGCTGCTTTCTTTCGGGATGATTCTTGCCATCGGGTTTCTTCTGACCGTGTCGCTGGTCGTCAGTGCAGCGCTGGCGCTCGTGGGCCGATCGGTCGAGCCACTCTTTGGCGGATGGTATGTGGTGGGAGCAGCGGCCAATGCCATCGGCGGCTTCGCGCTGGCAGCCGCCATGTTTGCGCTTATCTACAAGGTGCTGCCCCGGGCGCACGTCCATTGGAGCGACGTCTGGACCGGGGCCCTGTTTACCGCCATACTTTTCACCTTCGGCCGGCTGGTGATCAGCCTCTACATCAACCGCTTCGGCGTGAGCTCCGGTTTTGGTGCCGCCGGCTCACTGGTGATCGTTCTGCTGTGGGTTTATTACTCGGCCCAGGTTTTCCTTTTCGGCGCAGAATTCACCTGGGTCTATGCCCATGCCTGTGGTTCACGCAAGCCGGCGGTCCGCACGTGAGAGCACACGCCGCCATCCGATGTCACTTATCCCGCACTGAAAGGACGCCCCATGTACAAGAAGATTCTGGTGGCCACCGATGGCACGAAGCTGTCCCGAAAGGCGGTCGAGGCCGCATCGGCGTTGGCGGTGGAGTTCGACGCGGTGCTGACGATCGTCCGCGTGGTTCCTCCCTATCAAAAGACTTTCTTTGATGGATCGTCCGTGCTCAGCATCAAGGAAATGACGGCGATAGAGAAGGAATGGGAAGACAAGGCACAGGCATCGCTCAATCAACTGCTGAAGACCACGGTCGCCAAGCACATCAGTGTCAATACCGTCGTCACAAAATCCAGCAATGTGTCGGATGCCTTGCTCAAGGTTGCGAAGAAATCGAAGGCGGACCTGATCGTGATGGCCTCGCATGGGCGGGGTGGCATCAAGCGTGTGCTGATCGGCAGCGAGACGCTTCAAGTCCTGACGCATTCCGAGATCCCCGTGCTGGTCATACGCTGAGAGCTCCGCGCTCGCCAGCCTTGATGGACTCCAGGTGAGCACGTCAACCCAGAACCTCAGCACCATGGCGCCGGTACGGGCTCACCGCCTCCACATTCTTCGGTGACACGTTCCCCGGCATGAAACTGCACCGACCAACCGGTGCCCCTCCAGCGGGCAAAGCGCTGAACCGGCGTTGATCGGCCCTCAGTCCCGCTGCTTCTTGTAGGTGTGGAGAAAGCGGCCGAAGTCCCGATCCTTCTTGCGCCGCTCCTGCTGAGACAGGTCGTGAAACTCGGACTCCTTGCGCAGCTTCTGGTAGTTGCGCAGATGCGCTTCGCTGAGTTCCTGGCGCTCGACGGCGGCACGCACCGCGCAACCCGGCTCGCCGCCATGGGTGCAGTCGGGGTAGCGGCACTGGGCGGCCAGGGCGTGAATGTCGGCAAAGGTGTCGGTGATGCCTTCGCCGGCACCCAGCAGGCCCAACTCGCGCATGCCCGGCATGTCGATCAGCATGCCACCGTGCGCCAGCACGATGAGGTGGCGGCGGGTGGTGGTGTGGCGCCCCTCGCCCGTGTGGCTGACCTCCCCCGTGGCCAACATCTCGCCACCGAGCAGGCGGTTGATGAGCGTGGTCTTGCCCACGCCCGAGGAGCCGAGCAGGCAGTAGGTCTTGCCGGGGGCCAGGCGCTGGCGCACTTCGTCCACGCCGGCGCCGGTGACGTTGCTGAGGCAGACGATGGGCGCCTCCACGCCGATGCCGCGGATGCGATCGATCAGGGCCTGCAGTTCTTGCGGGCTGACCAGATCGGTCTTGGTGAGCAGCACCACGGGGGCGATCCGGCCGTCGCGCACCATCACCAGATAGCGCTCCAGCCTCGGGAGGTTGAAGTCGAAGTGGCAGGACTGCACGATGAAGGCCACGTCGATATTGGCCGCGATCATCTGGAACTCCACGTCGCGGCCGGCGGCCTTGCGGCGCAGGAAGGTGCGGCGCGGCAGCACGTGGTGGATGCTGGCCTGCGTGCCGCCATCGCGGTAGTGCACACACACCCAGTCGCCCACGCAGGGCAGCTCGGCAGACGATTCGGCGAGATGAAGAAACTTGCCGGTCAGCTCGGCGGGGATCTCGCCCTCTTCGCCGCGCACCAGATAGCGGCCGCGGTCCACCGCGGTGACGCGGGCCGGGGCCAGGTCCGGGCCACAAAGTGCCACGGCCTGCTGCGCCAACTCGCCATCCAGGCCCAGTTCTTCAAGCGTCATGGCGCGAGTGTGGCACAGTCGCTGGCCGCCAGGGGGAGGCCGTCACGAGGGTGGGGCTTGCCTGCACGCGAGTCACAGGCCCAGCGCAATCCGATGGTCCGAATGCCCGCCCTCCTGCTCCGGCGGCAGCACCACGGCCCCGTAGCGCCGGTAGAGATTCACCGCCTGCACATTCCTGGGCGACACGTTCTCCAGCGTGAAGGTGGCGCAGCCGCGCGCGCGGGCGGCGGCGATGAGGGTGCCGATGGCCAGGCTGCCGTAGCCCTGGCGGCGCCAGGCGGGCACGGTGACGATGTTGCTGACGCGAAAGTCCTGGCCACTGACCAGGCCTATGCTCTCCAGCACCTCGTGCCCGCCCACGACCAACTTGAAGGTGTACGTGGGCTCATCCGCCCCACCCCAGTAGTGCAGACGCATCTCGATCCGGTTCTGATCCAGCTTCTTGCTGAACGGCCACATCGCCAGCCCCCTTGTTCGGTGCGGGCCAGTATAGACAGCCGGGCGCACACCAGACCGGCGAGCCGGGCGAGGCGCGGCTCAGGTGATGTAGTCGCCCGAGGCCTCGGGCTGGAAGAGGATGACCCTCACTTCGGCCGCGCGTTGCGCGCCGTCGGGCAGGCGCCAGTGGGCCCGGTCGCCCACGCGCAGGCCCAGCAGGGCCGAGCCGATGGGCGAGAGCACCGAGACGAACCCCTGGGCCGGCTCGGCGTCGCGGGGGTAGCACAGGGTGACGCGCTGGCGCAGGCCGGAGTCGGCGTAGGCGATCTCGACCTGGCTGTACATGGTGACGACGTCGGGCGCGATCTCGCGCGAGGGCACGAGCTCTGCGGTGTGCAGTGCGTCGGGCAGTTGCGGGCCGGCGAGCCGGCTCAGCCGGGCGTGGTCCAGTTCGGTCAGCAGGCGCTCGGCGCCGTGGTGGTTTTGCATGGTTCATCTCCAAGATGGGGCGGGGCGTCTGCGGCTGCAGACGGACGCCATCGCGCGGGGCGGGGCCCGGCGATAGATGGTTTGCGCAAAAGGGGGAGAGAGTTATCGCCGGGCTGAAGAATGTGCGACGGGCTTGCGGGGCCAGGTCGCGCACACGGCGGCGCACCTCCCCCCGAACGGGCCGCGAAGGGCGCTCGTGCACAGCGGAGAAAAACGGGCGGGCATGGTTCAGGGCAAGGGTGTCAGCGGCCCGATGGTAGCAGCGCCAAGGTACCGCAGCACAGCACATGGGTTTGGCGCCTCGGGTCCGCGGCGTGCAAGCGATCACCGTATGAAAAGCGGGGGTTATGTCGTGGGGATATCCGTGATTTGTTGGCGCCGGCCACGGGCGCGGCCGTGCGCTGGGCGCCCATCTCGGGCATAGTCAACAGGCGGTCACCCTGAGGCGGCCGGCACGGTAGCTGCCGCACCGGTTTGCGGCGAGGAGTATGGATTTTGACGGACGATGTAGCGGGCACCGGCGGCGAGCCGGGCGGCGGGGGATACCACTTCGAGGTGTTCCCGTGGAATGAAAACTTTGCGACCGGGATCGCGCTGATCGACGAGCAGCACCGGCAGCTGGTGCACCTGATCAACAAGCTGGCCTCGCGTCTGTCGCGCGGCTCCGACGACCTGCAGCTGGCCGAGGTGTTCAAGGAGCTGGTGGCCTATGCGGACTACCACTTCAAGACGGAAGAGCAGATCTGGCAGCCGAGCTTTCACGGCGACGCCTGGTACGCCGAGCACAAGCTCGCCCATGATGCCTTCCTGCCCACGGCGCTGGAGATCCAGAACGGGCTGAAGGACGCCAGCTACGACCGCGTGCTGGAAGAGATACTGAAGTTCCTGGTGAACTGGCTGGTGTTCCACATCCTGGACAACGACCGGCGCATGGCCAAGGTCGTCACGGCGCTGGCCGACGGGCTGGACCTGCCCGCCGCCAAGGCGCGCGCCGACAAGGAGATGTCGGGGCTGATGCACACCTTCGTCGAGACGGTGCTGGGCATGTACGAGAACCTCACCTCCCGCAGCCTGGAGCTGATACGGGAGAAGAACGAGCGGCTGAAGACCGAGCGCGCCCTGCTGGCCAGCGAGATGCAGAAGCAGTCCATGGACAAGCTGCTGCAGAGCATGAAAAAGACCATCGAGGCCATGGCCTCCACGGTGGAGATCCGCGCGCCCTACACGGCCGGCCACCAGCGGCGCGTGGCGAGCCTGGCCGAGGCCATCGCGCGGGAACTGGGCTTGCCGGAGGAGAAGGTGCAGGGCATCTACCTGGCCGCGTCGATCCACGACATCGGCGACATCCAGATCCCCGCCGAGATCCTGACGCGCCCGGGCAAGCTGAACCCGATCGAGCGCGAGATCGTGCAGGCCCATCCGCAGGCGGGCTACGACATCCTCAAGGAGATCGACTTCCCGTGGCCGATTGCCGAGATGGTGTACCAGCATCACGAGCGGCTGGACGGCTCGGGTTACCCGCGGGGTCTGAAGGGCGAGCAGATCCTGACCGGGGCCAAGGTGATTGCCGTGGCCGACGTGGTGGAGGCGATGTCGTCGCACCGGCCGTACCGGGCCTCGCTGGGCCTGGACGCCGCGCTGGCGGAGCTGGAGGCGCACCAGGGCCAGGCCTACGACCCCGCCGCCGTGGCGGCCTGCCTGCGGCTGTTTCGCGAAAAGCGCTTCGTCTTTCCGGACTGAGCCGCTGCCCGGCTTGCGCCGGGGTGCGGAAGCGCCCTGCGCCGGGCCTGCCGCACCCGCATGCGCTACCCGTTCCCCTGCGGCGTGGGCGTGATCAAGCCGCACTGGGGCCGGATGGCACAATCGCCCCTCCCTTCCCGGCCCGCTGCCGCGCCCTGCCCTACCCGCGGTGTGCGCCGGCCCTCACGCTTCCCTGTACATGACACGACCCCCGCAAGGCACGCTCGGCATCGACTTCGGCACTTCCAACTCCGCCATGGCCTGGGCCGCGCCCGGGGGCAGCGCGCGCCTGATCCCGCTGGAGGGTGCGGCCACGGCGATGCCCACGGCCGTGTTCTACAACAGCGAAGACCTGAGCACCCACTTCGGCCGTGACGCCGTGGCGCAGTACCTGGAGGGCACCGAGGGGCGGCTGATGCGCTCGCTCAAGAGCCTGCTGGGCAGCCCGCTGCTGCTGGAGACCACGGTGGTCAACCACCGACAGGTGAGCTTTCAGGACATCATTGCCACCTTTCTGGCCACGCTGCGCGAGCGCGCCGCGCAGGCGCTGGGCGCGGCGCCCACGCGCGTGGTGATGGGACGGCCGGTACATTTCGTCGACGACGATCCCGCGCGTGATGCGCTGGCTGAAGCGTCCTTGCTGCAGGCGGCGCAGGCGGTGGGTTTTACCGACGTGTCGTTCCAGCTGGAGCCGATCGCCGCGGCGCTGGACTACGAGCGCCGCCTGGACCGCGAGAGCACGGTGCTGGTGGTGGACCTGGGCGGCGGCACTTCGGACTTCACCGTGGTGCGGCTGGGGCCCGAGCGCATGCAGCACGCGGACCGGGCGCAGGACGTGCTGGCCACCACCGGCGTGCACATCGGCGGCACGGACTTCGACCACAAGCTGAGCCTGGAACAGGTGATGCCGCTGCTGGGCTACCGGCACATCGGCCCGCAGGGGCGCGAGGTGCCCAGCCGCATCTTCTTCGACCTCTCCACCTGGCACCTGATCCACTGGCTGTACCAGCCGCGCGCCATTGCCCAGGCGCAGGAGTTGTGGAGCAACTATGCCGATGCCCGCCTGCACCAGCGCCTGATGCGCGTGCTGCAGCAGCGCCACGGCCACCACATCGCCCACGAGGTGGAGCAAGCCAAGATCCGCTGCTCGCAGGGCGATGCGGACACGACCGTCGACCTGGCCTACGTGGAAGCCGGCCTGAGTGCACCCATGACGGTAGCCGCCATGCAGGCGCATCTGCACAGCCTGCTGGCGCGCACCGTGGCGTGTGCACGCGAGTGTGTGTTGCAGGCCGGCGTGGCGGACGGCGCGCTGGACGCCATCTACCTCACCGGCGGCTCCTCGGCGCTGCGGCCCTTCCAGCGCGCGTTGCAGGCGGAGTTTGCGGGCGTGCCGCTGGTGGAAGGCGATTTGTTCGGCGGCGTGGCGTCGGGGCTGGTCTACAGCGGGAGCTGAGCCGGGGCGGGACCGCCCTCAGAGCACACGGAAGGCCAGCGCCGCCACCAGCGTGGGCGGCAGGGCGGCGATCAGCAGCCCGAGCGGGTCGATGGTGTGGTCCTCGAACTTGCCACGCAGGATGGAGACGCCGGCCGGATTGGGCGCGTTGGCGATCACGGTCAGGCCGCCGCCGGTCACGGCACCGGCCACCAGCGCCACCTTGAAGTCGGCACTCAGCCCTTCGACCAGCGAGCCCAGGTAGGTCAGCGCGGCGTTGTCGGTGATGGCGGTCAACGCCGCGGCCCCGAAGTAGACGACATCGGCGTCCATGCGCATCAGAACGGGTTCCAGCCACCACTGCTGCTGGCCACCCAGCACGACCAGCCCGGCCAGGAAGAAGGCCACCAGCAGCGCCTCGCGCAGGATCAGCCGGTCCTGATGGCGCGCGTAGGCGGTCGCAAACCCCAGGAAGAACAGGAACAGGCCCATGAAGACCGCCGGGTGGTGGGCAAAGACCACCACCAGCGCCAGGAACACGAGGTGCACCACGGCCACGGACAGCGGCGTGCGGGGCGCCTCGGTGCCGGGCTCCTGCGCCATGGGTCCCAGCTCGTCGCGAAACAGGAGCATGGCCGCGCCGGCGTTGACGACAACGGCAAGCGCCGCCTTCCAGCCGAAGGTGGACACCATGAACCACATGTCCCAGTTCCATTTGCCGGCCACCATCAGCACGGGCGGCGCGGCGAAGGAGGTGAGCGTGCCGCCGATGGAGATGTTGACGAACAGCACCCCGATGGTGGCGTACTTGAGCTTGCGGGAGACCGGGTGCGCGAACAGGGTGTCGCGCAGCATCAGGGCGGCCAGCGTCATGGCGGCGGGCTCCGTGATGAAGGAGCCCATCAGCGGCACGAAGGCCAGCACCAGGAAGTACAGCGCCATGCCGCGCGGCAGCGGCAGGCGCCGGGCGAGCAAGCGCACGGCGGCGCCGACGGCCTGCAGGATCGGGCGCGTGCCGGCAATCACCATGACGGCGAACACGAACATGGCTTCGGTGAAGTTGCGGCTGTCCAGATAGAGCGTGGCCTCCTGCTTGCCGCTGAGGGCGAACATGAAGACCATCAACACCATGGCCCAGAAACCGAAGACCACTTCCACCTCGCCCAGCAGGTGCCAGGTGCCGGCATGGCGCGGATGGGTGTGCGCCAGGTGTTCGAAGAACTTGGTGGAGAAGGTGTGCAGGACGGCCAGCCCGAACAGGGTGGCGCCGATGATTTGCATGAGTGTGGGTGCGGTCATGGTCGTGTTTATTCCGCAAGGCGGCCCGACCATCGCATGAACCTGTCGATCTCTTGCATGCGAGAACGACACCCGGCGCCAGTTTAACCGAGCCGGCCTTGAAAACCGGCCGCGATGGTCTATACATCAGGACCGCAGAGGCCAGGTTTTCCAGCGCCGGGACCCAGCACCGGACAGGCCGGCAAGCGACGCCTGGCCCTGCCGCTCACACCAAAGGAGGTCCAACATGCCCCTGCTGAACCGAGGAACCCCCACCGAGACCTGGTTTGCGGGCAACGCCGAGTTGCGCATGGCCGGCCTGCCCGACTGGTCCGAGGAGATCGCCACCGAGCTGGCGGCCCAGGAAGGCATAGAGCTCACGGCGGAGCACCTGGAAGTCATCCATCTGCTGCGCGACCACTACCGTTTCCACGGCCACGACCTGAGCGGCACCCGCCTGCTGCGCGCCCTGGAAGAGCCGTTTGGCCGGCGCGGCGGCCGCAAGCACCTGTTCGAGCTGTTTCCCGCCGGCCCGATCAGCCAGGGCTGCCGCATCGCCGGCCTGCCCGCGCCGCCCTACAGCAAGGATCTGTCGTTCGGCAGCGTGCAATAAGGCGGAAGCCGAGGCCGCTGCCTGTCAGCGCGCTTGCGGCGCTGGCGTACCGCGGCGCTCAGCGAGCGCTTTCTCGATCTCGTGCACCAGCGCAGCCACAAGCGCTGCCGTCTCGGCAGGGGCCGCCTGCAAGAGACAGTGCGGGCCCTGTATCGGCACCACTCGCATCGTCGGGCAGGCTTTCAGCGCCAGCTGCGCCGCACTGGGAGGCACCAGGGCGTCCCGGGTGGCCTGAAGGTAGATCACCGGCACCTTGACAGAGGCCAGCGCAGCCGAGGCGTTGACCGCAACGACCGCCTCCAGCCTGGCGCGCAGCACCGCGGACGACACCTGGGCCAAGGCCTTGCGCAGCAAGGTGCGCAAACCCGGCGTTGCGTAGGGGCCGAGGAGCAGTCCGGCCGTGAACGCAATGGGCAGAACCTGGGGTGAGATCAATCTGGCCAGGGGCTTGAACACCGCCAACGCCGGCCTGGGATTCTGCACGAAGGTGCAGCAGAGGACGAGGCCGCTGACACGCCCGGCCAGCCTGGCCGCCAGGGACACGGCGAGAGGGCCGGAAAACGATTCCCCGAGCAGCACCAGCTGCCCTTCGGGAGGAAGCGCATCCAGCACCAACGATTCGAGATCTTCATAGCCCAGGACATCGCGTCCCGGATAGCTCACGACCTGGACGGGCAGATCAGGCGGAAGTGCTCGCAGGAAGGGTTCGAACAGGATGCCGGTGCCGTCCATGCCCGGGAGCAGCACCAGAGTCCTCATCGCCGGCATGTGCTGGAGCCGCTCAGGAGTCGCCATGGTATTGCGGAAGGTGGGGCGCCACCTTGCCCTTGAGCAACTTGACCAGCGCGGGCTCCATGAACTTGTAGTTATCCGGGATGCCCAGACACACGACACGCTTGCCCGCCAGGTATTCTCTGAAGCGGGCCGACAGCTTGGCCTTGTGCCCCTTCTCCATCACGAAGATCAGCTCGGCCCATTCCAGCAGCTCGGGCGAGAGCGGTGTTTCCGCGTCATGGCTCAGGCCGGCCGAGGCGCAGGCCAGGCCCGGATGCTCCGCAAAGATCTGCTCGGCCGTCGGGCTGCGCCATCTATTCTTGCCGCAGATGAAGAGAACGTGGGTCACGTATGGCCTGTCAAGCGGAGTCCTTGGGATTGGGACCGTAGCGATTGCTGATCGGGGCGCTGTCCTTGAGGAGGAAGGAAATCAGAACGAGGACGCCGAGAAAGGGATTCGCTGCAATCAGCTGCCACCAGCCTGATTTTCCCGTGTCGTGCAGACGCCGGGCGGTGACGGCCAAGCTGGGCAGAAAGATCAAAAGGGAATAGAAGCCACTGAAGAATCCGAGCTCCATCTTGGGGCTGTACGTTCCCAGTCCAACGTCCAGCAAGAAGAGCGCCAGAAAAATCAACAGATAAAACAGCAAAAAGTACCAATACTCCCTGCGTCGGGCGCGCCCTTCAAATACGGCGTACTTGTTTAACGCCAGCAAGAACCAGTTCATGCGTATCCTCCCTGTGTCCTTCTCGGGACTTGATTTTCTCTGACCCACCATCCGCTTTGCTTGTCTCCACATGCATGGGGCGGACGTTGCGGGATTCTAGAGAGTCCATTTCCCCGCTCGGAAGTTGCCGCTAGACTGAAGACCAGCGCACCGCCCAGCCCCATGCCACAAGACGAATCCGCCCCGCTGCTCAAAGAACTGCTGAACGCCCAGGCCATGGCCCGGATCGGCCGGGCGGCGGCGCAGGCGCATCCGGCGTTCGACCAGCGGGCTTTTCTGGCCATGGCGAGCGCGGGGCTGGCGGAGCTGTCCCTCATGCAGCGCCTGAGCCGCGCGGCGGACAGCCTGCACGCGCAGCTGCCGCCCGACTATCCCCGGGCGCTGCAGATCGTGCGCAAGATGGCGCCGCTGCTGCCTGGCGGTTTTGCCGACATGGTGTTGCCCGAGTTCGTGGGCCGGCATGGGCTGGCGCATTTCGATCTGTCGCTGCAGGCGCTGCACGAGCTCACGCCCTACAGCAGCGCCGAGTTCGCCATCCGCCCCTACCTTGCGCAGGACCCCGGTGCCGTGCTGGCCCACGCCCTGCGCTGGGCCGAGGACGAGAACGAACACGTGCGCCGCCTGGCCAGCGAAGGCACGCGCCCGCGCCTGCCCTGGGCGCGGCGCCTACCCCTGTTGATGGCCGAGCCGCAGCGCACCCGGCCCATCCTGGACAAGCTGCAGGCGGACCCCAGCGACTACGTGCGCCGTTCGGTGGCCAACCATCTCAACGACATCAGCAAGGACCACCCGGAGTGGGTGCTGGACCTGCTGGAGGGCTGGCCCACGCAGCGGCCCGAGACGAAGTGGATCAGCAAGCACGCGCTACGCAACCTCATCAAGGCCGGCCACCCGCGCGCGCTCAGGCTCGTGGGGGCCACGCACGGTGCGAAAGTGAAGCTGCATGCGTTCGCGGTGACGCCTGCCGCCTTGCGCCTGGGGCAGACGCTGCGCCTAAACGCCACCCTGGTGTCCACGGCAGACCAGCCGCAAAAGCTGGTGGTGGACTACGCCATCCACTACGTGAAGAAGAATGGCGAGAGCAGCCGCAAGGTCTTCAAGCTGCGCACGCTGGAGCTGGCAGGCGGCGCCGAACTGGCCCTGGAGAAGCAGCAGACCATTGCGGACTTCACGACCCGCGTGCACTACCCGGGGCGGCACGCGGTGGAGCTGCTGGTCAACGGGCTGAGCGTGGCGCACGGCCACTTCGATCTGAAGCAGCCGCCGGCGCCGGCTCAGAAAAAGCGCCGGTAGCCGATGGCCAGGAAGTCCTGCCCGTTGGCGCCGTAGTTGTTGATCAAGTCGTAGATGGTGCAACGGTGGTGCAGGCGCACAAAGACTTCGTGCGCTCTGGACTGGGGCGATGAGAACGTCAGCTCCATCATCAGGAAGTTCAGATTGCGCGCCCCCTCGCCGCTGGCGCTCTTCTCCAGCGGGCTCACCATGGTGGTGTGCGAGTAGCCCACCGGGCCGACGCGAATACTGGTGGGCAGGACCCCGTTCCAGGGAAAGCCGCTCCAGCGCAGCACCGGCGCAATGGCGAACTCCTGCAGGGTGGCCACGCCGAACTGGTGGCCGATCATGCCGTCGATTTCCAGCGCCAGCGGATACGTTGCGGCGCGCCAGACCGTCGTGCTGGCGGTCAGGGCGACGATGTACTGATTGAGAAAGTTGGCCCGGCCTTGCGTCAGGCCGGCCGGCTCCGAGTCGTAGTACTGGCCGCCGTAGACGCCGATGCTCCAGTCCCGCTCCTGGCCGCTGGCATCGGCCGCCAGCAGCGCGCCAGCCACCAGCACCAGCGTCAGCAGTGGGCCTGGCGGATGGGGGGGCCGGTGTGGTTGCGCCGGGGTGATGCTGCGAACGGTCTCCATCCGGCTCAGCTTAATGCGCAAGTCGGTGTTGCGCAACCGCGCGTTGCACCCGACCGCGCCGGATGCAGTGTCTTGCCGGCGCTCGGCGGTTCAGGGCGTCGCTCGGCCTAAAGCGGGCCGTATTGGGTGCCGCCGGATGGTTCCGCGCTCTGCAGCGCGGCCAGTTCGGATTCGTAGTTCAGGTGCTTGCCCGACATGGCGTCGGGCTGGCCGCCGGCCTGGAGGGCGCGCGCAAAGGCCTGGGCCTCTTCGGCCGTGACGGGCTCGACCTGCGCGCGGGCCAGGCGCTGGCGCGCGCCGGAGACGTCGCCCACGACCTCGCGCTGGCGCGGTGCGTTGTCGGCCTTCGGTCTTTCGCCGGCGCGGTAGGAGCGCACAAAGCTGTCCTGCTCTTCGTTGACGCGCCAGAAGATGCCCTCCAGGGTGACCCCGTAGCGCTCGGCGGCGCGTTTCTTGATGTAGTCCTCGATCTGGCTGAAGCCCGCGGACATGCCGTCCACCTTGGCCGAGAAGTTGTTGGTGACTTCGATCATGGCCACGAAGCGGTGATGCCGCGGATCCAGATTCATGACCCGGAAGCGGTACATGCTGGAGATGACCTGGAGCTGCAGCAGGCTCTCGCGGATCGACTGGTACAGCATTTCGCGCCGGTGCGCCATGCGTTCGGCCAGTGTCATGCGCGTCGGGTCCGTCTCGGGCGGGGTCGAATCGGGGCCCGTGTTCTGGGCGGGCGCCAGTCGTTTGAAGAAGGAAAACATCGGGGGGATCCTGGGGCTTCTAGTTATGAACCATACCCAAATCTACCACCATGGCGCCCCCCGGAAACCCGGGGCCTGCGCGCCCCGCGCGGCCAAGGCCTGGCGACGCGGCCTCAGCCCCGCAGGCTGGCGTAGACGGCGTCGCGCAGCGCCAGCTCGCGCGGGTCGCCGGTGACCGAGGTCCCGACCCGGCTGGTGACGTAGCCGTAGCCGATGCCGGCCTGCGGGTCGGCAAAACCCAGGGAGCCGCCGGTGCCGGGCATGCCGTAGGAGCCCGGGTGGCCGAAGGACCAGATGGGGCAATGCTGCATGAAACCCAGCGAGAAATGCACACCGTCGCCGCGCATGCATTCGTCGTAGAAGCCGCGTGTGGGCGGCACGGCCGGGGCGGCCAGGGCCTGCAGTGTGGCCGGGCGCAGGGCCAGCTCCTGGCCGCCGGTGGCGAAGACACTGTAGGCGCGGGCGATGGCGCGCGCCGTGCCCACACCGCCGCCGGCCGGCACCTCGAAATTGCGGGCGTAGATGCGCTGCGCGTCGTGCGCGAGCATCGAGCCGGCGAGCGCGTGCGTGATGTTGGAGCGCGGGTTCAGCACGGTCAGCATGAAACGCAGCGGGAAACCGCGCAGCATGGCCGCAAAGCCCGGGCGCGAGAGGGTGGCCAGCCGGCTGTCGGGGACGGACTCGGGCAGGCGGATGTAGAAGTCCAGCCCCAGGGGGGTGGCGATCTCGTCCTGGAAGAATTGGCCCAGGCTGCGATGCTGGGGGTCGATGCGGCGCAGCAGCTCGCCTTCGTAATAACCCAGGCTGATGGCGTGGTAGGCCTGGCGTGTGCCCGGCTCCCAGGCCGGTTGCTGGCGCGCCAGCACGGCGGCCAGGCGGTCGAGGTCGGCCACCAGGCTCCGATCGGCCTGCTCGGCAAAGGCGAACAGTCCGGCCTGGTGCGCCAGCAACTGGCGCACGGTGATGCGCTCCTTGCCGGCTTGCGCGAACTCCGGCCAGTAGTGGGCGACGCGCTGCTCGTAGTCGAGCCAGCCGCGGCTATGGGCCAGCGCCAGCGTCATGGCGGCCAGGCCCTTGGTGGTGGAGTAGACCAGGACCATGGTGTTCTCCTGCCAGGACTCGCCCGTGGCCTCGTTGCGCAGACCACCCCACAGATCCACGACCTTGACCCCGCGGTGGTAGACGCAACAGGCGCCGCCCAGTTCCTGGCGGCGGGTGAAGTTCTCGGCGAAGGCCGCGCGCACCGGCTCGAAGCCGGCGCTCACCTGCCCGTGGATCTGGACCTTCTGTGCTGCGTTCATGGCTGCCGCTCCTGGTTGCTGGCCGTACACCCTGGATTCAACCCGCTTTTCGGGTGGCTGGGTAGGTGCGGGAGGAGCTGGCGTGGGCGGCTCAGGCCATCTTGGTGGCCGTCATCATCCGGTCCAGCAGGGGTTCGCCGTAGAACGCCATGAACAGCCCGATCAGCACGCCCACCGGCAAGGAGCGGCTGAACGCACTCCAGCGGCAGTCAGGCGGCAGCGCCGCAAGAAAGAAACGCACGGGGGCTGGGTGCGCGACGAAGTTACTCGCACGGGGTCGGGGTACGAATCAGCGGGCGTGTGCATTCGTGCTGCACCTTCTTGTTGTGGGACTACACACCAACGACGCCCGGCAAAGCACTCCAGGTGGAACCGAAGAGCGGCTGGCCGCGTGGCCACTCCAGGCCTGGGCACGACACGGGTGATCTTCCCTGTGCAAGCCGGCCGTCTTGTCATCGAAGCCGCGACGGCATCTGCGCCTGCACCGGGCTCATTTTCCGGCGAAACCGGGCCGACCGGTGCATTGCCGACACCCGAGTAAGTGCAATTACCTAGCTCTAATTCTCTTTTTTTGACACAACACAAACGCCGGCCAAAAGCCGGTTTTCATCGAGCATCGTAGGCACGCCAGACGGCGCAAACACCGGGCGGCTGACGCCGCTTGACGCGAGTCACATCGTGGCAGCGCCGCGCGCCGGATCAGCGTTATTTCGTAGGCTTGCGCGCACCCCAGTGTTGACTGAAGTCAGGTCCGGCCCGCAAACGGCGTGGACTCAGGCGTGGCGGCGCGCGAGCAGGGCCAAGGCAGCCGCCAGCACTGCGGCCACCGGGAGGACGAAGACGACGGCGAACAGGGCGCCGTCGAAACCACCGAAATACAACAGCTCGGTGAGAGCGTCGGCAGCGCAGCCCCGGCAACCCCAGTGGGGGTCGCACTGACAGCCGGGTATCAGCCAGGTGAGCAGCAGACCCAGCACAAAACCCAGTAGCGGCAGCAGCACCGCGAGCAGGCCCAGCTTGAAGATCAGGCCGGCGGCGGCCAGCCGCTGGCCGGGCTGGGCCAGCACGTCCAGGGACAACCAGCGGTCGGCGCCGAAGGCGGTGCCGCAGACCTCGCAATCCTCGGCGTCTTTCGCGATGGCGACATGACAGTTCGGGCAGTAGGCCATGGTGTGGGGGCCGGCGGCCGCGCACCCGCGTGCGGCGCTGCGCCTCCCTGTTTCCTCTCGGTGTGATTCCTTGCGAAGAATTCTAGGAAGCCAGGGCAGGCGCGACTATCCCCCAAAGGGGGCATAGGGCAGACCCCAAAGCGAATCCGGGGCCGGCCCCGCCCCGCGGTGCTTTACTTGCCGGCGTTGGGGAAGAACAGCTGCTCGCCACCGATCTTGTAGCCGGCAATGGCGTTCTGGCCGGCGGGCGAGACGATCCAGTCGACGAACTTCTGCGCCTGCGCCAGCTTGACTTACGGGTGCTTGGCCGGGTTCACCACCATCACGCCGTACTGGTTGAACAGGCGCTTGTCGCCTTCGACCAGCACGGCCAGGTCGGCGCGGTTCTTGAAGTTGAGCCAGGTGCCGCGGCCGCAGCCGCCTGGCGTTCACCCGGCACCAGGGCCGCCTGGGTCGGCAACACGGCGCTCATGCAACCGCCTCCACGCCCGCCGGGATGCCGTGGCTGTGGCCCTCCACCCGCTCACGCCGGCGGCGCAGCAAGGCAATGCCAGTGTTGAGCAACAGCACCACACCCAGCAGGATCAGCCCCAGGGCCAGGGCCAGCGGCAGGTCGCCCTTGCTGGTCTCCAGCGCGATGGCGGTGGTCATGACGCGCGTGAAGCCGTCGATGTTGCCGCCGACGATCATCACCGCCCCCACCTCGGAGATGGCGCGACCGAAGGAGGCCATGAGCATGGTGAGCAGCGCGTAGCGCTCGTCCCAGGCCAGCAGCAGGCCGCGCAGGCCGGTGCCCGCGCCCAGCGAGCGCAGCTGCTCGCCGTGTTGGCGTTCGGCATCCTCGATCACCTGGCGCGTAAGCGCCGTGGCCACGGGCAGCACCAGGATGGCCTGGGCCAGCACCATGGCCTGGAGCGCGGGCCTGAGGACGGCGACCCGGCGGCAAAAAAACTGGCCGCTCGGGAGGCGGCCAGCTTCGGGTAAACCCTTGGTTTTCGGCGGATCGATTACATAACGCTACGTTTGCCGCGATCTTTGTTACAGCAATGTAAGGTCGATGTTACGAAGCCGGCCCGCTCAGTTGAGCAGCTTGTTGTCGCGCGAGATCATGGAGACGTCGACTAGGCGCATCAGCGAGCGGCTGCCGCGGGCAAAGGTCACGTTCATGCCGTCGACGTCCTTGAGCTGCATGGCTTCCAGCGCCGCGATGAAGGACTTGCGGCTGATGCTGGGCCCGGCGGCGCGCAGGCCTTCGACCAGCAGGCGGGCGGCCACATAGCCTTCCATGGTGTCGAAGGACACCGGCACATTGGCCTCGGCCATGCGCTTCTGGTAGTCGCGCACGATGCCCAGGCGGGCGTTCCAGGGGAAGGGCACGGTCTGCGTCAGCAGCATGCCCTCGACCTGCGGGCCCAGGGCCTTGTAGAGCGCGGTGCTGCTCATGACCGACACGCCCAGCAGCTGGGAATTGATCTTGTGCTTCTTGAGGGACTCGACGAACTTGACCGCGGGCCCGGCGGGCGCCAGCACCAGTACGGCCTGCGGCGCGGCCTGGGCCAGCGCGGCCGCTTCGGCGTCGAGGTTCTTCAGGTCGGCGCTGATGCGGGCGACCTTGATGATCTGCAGCTGGCGCGCCTTGGCCGAGGTCTCCAGGGCGGCCACGCCCTCGTGGCCGATCGGCACATCGGCGGCGATGGCGGCGACGCGGGTCATGCCCATGGTGGACAGATAGGCGGTCAGGCGGTCCACTTCCTCGCCGAAGGATGCGCGCACATGGACCAGCATGGGGTGCTGCTGGCGCAGCGAGTCGGCGCCGGAGAGCGAACCGAACACCGGGATGCCCTTGTCCTTGGCGTAGGGCAGCAGGGCCGCGGTCACCTGAGCCGAGCCCATGCCGAAGTACAGCAGGGCATTGTCCTGCTCGGCCAGGCGCTTGGCGTTTTCCAGGCCCTTCTCGGGCTTGAAGGCGTCGTCGTAACGCACCAGCTTGATCGGGCGGCCGTGGACACCGCCATTGGCGTTGATGTGGGCGATGTAGGCGTCCACGCCCTTGACGTACTCCAGGGTGCGCGCGGCGGTGGGGCCGGACAGGTCGCAGGACTGGCCCACCACGATGGGCTGCTCGCTGTTCTGCACGGCGGCCAGGGCCAGGCCCGGCAGCAGGGCAGCCAGGGCCAGCACGGCGGCGGCCTGGCGGCGCGGGCGGGAATGGGGGTGACGGCTTGCAGCGGAACGGGACGGAAAGATCGACATGTTTCAGTTCGGCAATGGGGGTTTCGGAGGGCGCGATTATGTTGGGCACCCTTCGAAATGCCAGCGACAAATGTCTCAATCTGTAAACCGCCCGGACGTCCGGGCCGCCCGCCCGCCGACGCCCCTCCCCCACCGCGCCATCCGCCCGCCCACCGGCGGCGCCCTGGCCCGCCAGCGGCAGGGTGCGACCGGCGCGCCGCCTACTTGCCGGCGTTGGGGAAGAACAGCTGCTCGCCACCGATCTTGTAGCCGGCAATGGCGTTCTGGCCGGCGGGCGAGACGATCCAGTCGACGAACTTCTGCGCCTGCGCCAGCTTGACTTACGGGTGCTTGGCCGGGTTCACCACCATCACGCCGTACTGGTTGAACAGGCGCTTGTCGCCTTCGACCAGCACGGCCAGGTCGGCGCGGTTCTTGAAGTTGAGCCAGGTGCCGCGGTCGGCCAGCACGTAGGCGCCGGAACTGGCGGCGATGTTGAGCGCCGGGCCCATGCCGCAACCGCATTCCTTGTAGCCGCTGCCCTTCTGTTCGGCCAGCGCGGCCATCTTCCAGAAGCGCAGTTCGGCCGCGTGCGTGCCGCTCTTGTCGCCGCGCGAGATGAAGGCGCCGTTGGCCGCGGCGATCTTCTTGAGCGCGGCCACGATGTCGCTGCCGCGGGTGGCCAGCGGATCGGCCTTGGGGCCGATCAGCACGAAGTCGTTGTACATGACGGCCTGGCGCTTGAGGCCATAACCCTCGGTGACGAACTTCTCCTCGGCGACCTGGTCGTGCACGAAGACGACGTCGGCATCACCGCGGCGCGCCATGTCCAGCGCCTGGCCGGTGCCCAGGGCCACGACCTTGATGTCGATGCCGCTGGCCTTCTTGAACTCCGGCAGCAGGTAGGAGAACAGGCCCGACTGCTCGGTGGAGGTGGTGGAGGACATGACGATGGTCTGCTGCGCCCAGGCGCCCAGCGCGGCGACGGTCAGTGCGGCACCGACGGCGGCCTTGAGGAAAGTGGACTTGAACGTGCTCATACGAGTTCTCCTTTGACAAATAAATGGGCCGCGGGCGAGACCGCCTGCAGCCGCTCCGCATCGAAAAATTGCTGCACCGGCAGGTCGGCCTGCACCCGGCCGTGCTCGAGGTAGATGACCCGCGTGGCCAGACGCTTGACCTGGCCCAGGTTGTGGCTGGCGAAGACCAGGGTCACCGGTTTGCCTCGGCCCTGCCCAGCGGCGAACTCGGCGATGAGCTGCTCTACCTCGCGCTTGGCATGCGGGTCCAGGCTGGCGGTGGGTTCGTCGAGCAGCAGCACGTCGGGCTGCAGAGCCCAGGCGCGCGCCAGCGCCAGGCGCTGCTGCTGGCCGCCCGAGAGCGTGCGCGCCGGCTGCGCCGCCTTGTCGGCCAGGCCCACGCGCTGCAGCGCGGCCAGGGCCTGCCCCTGGGCCTCGCGCCAGCGTGTGCCGCGCAGCCACAGGGCCAGCGCGACGTTGTTGAGCGCACTGGTGCGCAGCATGAAGGGGCGCTGGAACAGCATGGCCTGGCGCGCCACGCCGTCGCTGCTGCAGGTGCCGGCGGTGGGCCTGAGCAGGCCATGCAACAGGCGCAGCAGCGTGCTCTTGCCGCTGCCGTTGGCACCTACCAGGGCGACCGCCTCGCCGGGCGCGATGGTGAGCGTGACCTCGCGCAGGGCCGGCAACGCGCCGAACGCGATGCCGGCCGACTGCAGCCTGAACACCGCAGCCGCCTGGCGTTCACCCGGCACCAGGGCCGCCTGGGTTGGCAACACGGCGCTCATGCAACCGCCTCCACGCCCGCCGGGATGCCGTGGCTGTGGCCCTCCACCCGCTCACGCCGGCGGCGCAGCAAGGCAATGCCAGTGTTGAGCAACAGCACCACACCCAGCAGGATCAGCCCCAGGGCCAGGGCCAGCGGCAGGTCGCCCTTGCTGGTCTCCAGCGCGATGGCGGTGGTCATGACGCGCGTGAAGCCGTCGATGTTGCCGCCGACGATCATCACCGCCCCCACCTCGGAGATGGCGCGACCGAAGGAGGCCATGAGCATGGTGAGCAGCGCGTAGCGCTCGTCCCAGGCCAGCAGCAGGCCGCGCAGGCCGGTGCCCGCGCCCAGCGAGCGCAGCTGCTCGCCGTGTTGGCGTTCGGCATCCTCGATCACCTGGCGCGTAAGCGCCGTGGCCACGGGCAGCACCAGGATGGCCTGGGCCAGCACCATGGCCTGGAAATTGAACAGCCAGCCAAGGTGGCCGAGCGGGCCGGAGCGTGACAGCAGCAGGTAGACCACCAGCCCCACCACGACCGAGGGCACGGCCAGCAGGGTGTTGAGCAGCGTGAGCACGGCGTCGCGGCCGGCAAAACGCGCCACGCCCAGCCACGCGCCCAGCACCAAACCGAGCGCGCAGGCGATGGCACAGGCCGTGGCGCTGACGGCCAGCGAGCGGCCGACGATGCTCAGCAGGGCGGGATCGAGGGAAGCGATGAGTTGCAGCGCTGTGGCCGCGCTTTCGGTGAAGGTGGACATGAATGGGATTGCTTGTCGGGTATCGTATGGATTGCCCGAAAACCCCACCATATGAAGCATCGTGCATAGGTTGCAGTTTCACTACACATTTGCCCCGCAGGGCCAGGCGCAGGCCAGCCTGATCCGCAACCCCCTGCTGGACCTGCTGCACGCGGTGCAGGAATCGGGCTCGATCTCCGGTGCGGCGCGCCAGCTCGGTTTGTCCTACCGTCACGTCTGGGGCGAGCTCAAGCGCTGGGAGAGCGAGCTCGGCAACGAACTGCTGGTGTGGGAGAAGGGCCAGGCCGCGCGCCTGAGCGAGTTCGGCAACAAGCTCTTGTGGGCCGAGCGCCAGGCGCAGGCGCGGCTGTCGCCGCAGATCGAGGCGCTGCGCGCCGACCTGGAGCGTGCCTATGCGCTGGCCTTCGATGACTCGGTGCATGTGCTCACGCTCTACGCCAGCCATGACGATGCCTTGAGCGCGCTGCGCGCGCATGCCGCGGCCGCACAGCAGCTGCACCTGGACGTGCGTTTCACCGGCAGCGTGGACGCGATCCGCGCTCTCAACGAAGGGCGTTGCGTGATGGCGGGTTTTCACACCGTGCAGCAGCCCGGCCCGGGCTCGCTGGCGGAGCAGACCTACAAGCCGCTGCTCAAGCCCGGCCTGCACAAGATCATCGGCTTCGCCCGCCGCAGCCAGGGCCTGATGGTGGCCAAGGGCAATCCGCTGGGCCTGCACAGCCTGAGCGACCTGGCCGCGCAGGGCGCGCGTTTCGTCAATCGCGCGCTGGGCACGGGCACGCGCGTGGTGATCGACGAGCTGCTCAAACAGCAGGGCATACCCGTCTCCCGCATCAAGGGCTACCGTCACACCGAGCCTTCGCACGCCGCGGTGGCGCTGGCCGTTGCCGCCGGCCAGGCCGACGCCGGGCTGGGCATCGAGGCGGCCGCGCGGGCGCGTGGGCTGGACTTCGTGCCCCTGGTGGAGGAGGACTACCACCTGGTCTGCCTGAAGTCGGCGCTGGAGGAGCCCGCCGTGCAGGCCCTGTGCACCGTGCTGCAAAGCACGGCCTGGCAGGCGCAACTGCAACAGCTGCCGGGTTACCAGCCGGCCCCCCAGGGTGGCCAGGTGCTGGCCATGAGCCGCCTGCTGCCTTGGTGGAGCTACCGCAAGCCCAAGGAAAAACCGGCCACCGCCAGGAAGCGGGCAGCGACGAAAAAGACGGCTGCGCTCAAAAAACCAGGCCGCCGCTCACCCTGAGTCCGGCGCGGGCCGGACGTCACAACGCGCAGGAACGGAAACCGCAGAAGATGTCGTCGCGACCCGGCAGGTAGTAGTTGCGGTACTTGGGCGACTTCAGGCGCGCGCGGGTGGCGATGGAGGCACCGCGCAGCACCTTGTGGGTGCCGAACCAGGGCTCGGAGTAGTCGCGGTAGGGATCGGGCGTGAAACCCGGGTAGCCGAAGAAGGTGGTGCCGGTCCACTCCCACACGTCGCCCCAGCGGAAACCGCGGGCGGGCGCCTGGTGCGCCGCCACTTCCCATTCCACCTCGGTGGGCAGGCGCCGGCCGGCCCAGCGGCACCAGGCGTCGGCCTCCCACCAGCTCAGGTGCATCGCGGGCGCGCCGCCGGCCAGGCGCACGGTCTGGCCGAACCAGCGCTGCAGTACGGCGCCCTCGCTGCCGCCACGCGCCACGCCGATCTGCTCCACGTGGCGCGGAGCGCGCCGGCCCTGGTGCTGCAGCCAGTCCCAGCCGGCCGGCAGCCAGAGTTCGGGCCGGTCGTAGCCGCCGTCGGCGACGAACTCGACGTACTGCGCCCAGCTCACGGGCTGGGCGTCGATCTCGAACTCGGGCACGACCACTTCGTGCGCCGCTCGCTCGTTGTCGAAGGTGTACCCCCGGCCTGCATCCAGCCCCAGACGCCAGCGCGTGGCGGGGATCCACAGGGGTTCGCGCGCCGGCACCGGGGCCGGCAGGGGCAGCTGCAGGCGCAGGCCCAGGGTCTGGGCCATGTAGATGTAGGCCTCGCTGTGCATGTCCTCGTGGAACAGGGCCAGGCGGTAGAAGTAGAGCGCGTCGTCGTCCTCGGGCGCCCTGGCCAGCAGTTCCAGCGTGGACTCCAGCGTGGCCAGCAGGTAGGACTTGATGTCGGCCAGCGGCGGCAACTCAAGCGCCCAGCGCCGGTCATGCGGCATGCGGCTGGAGTCCCACCAGTAGTCGGCCTGGGGCAGCAGCGAGGCCAGCAACGTGGCCTGCGGGTCGCAGCGCGGGCCCTGCTGGCGTTGCAGGTTGCGCCCGATCCAGCGCTCCTGGAACCAGCCCACGTGGCCCAGCTCCCACAGCGGAGGGTTGAGCTCGGGCAGCAGGGGCACCTGCATGCCCTGCACGCGCAGCGTCTGCTCGTAGCGGTCGATCAGGAACAGGGTGTGGTTGCGCGCGTCCATCAGCGCCAGCGACAGCAGCTCGCGCCCGGCGGTGCGCAGGTTGGCGCTGTCGAGGCTGGACAAGGCGGGGACGGGCAACTCGAAGGACATGAAAGACATTATTCGCGCTCCGGTGCCGGCTGTCGACCGGGCCGACCCGCACTACGTGTTTACACCGGGAGGCCCGGCCCGGGTCGGTCCATTAAAATCAGCAGATTTGCCAGCTTCTGCCGTCAAGTCCGTCTACCCGACTTATTGACGAACCGGCAAAAACCGGATCACCCCTCCTGGAGAGAGTATGGATGCCCTTCTGAAGTTCTCAGGCCTGGTCGACTGGATCAGCGACAAGTTCGGCAAGATTGCCGCCTACGCGGTCATGGCCGCCGCCCTGATATCCGCCGGCAACGCCTTCGTCCGCTACGGACTGGACATCAGCTCCAACGGCTGGCTGGAAATCCAGTGGTATCTGTTCGGCGTCACCGTGATGCTGGGCGCGCCCGTCGTGCTCAAGCTCAACGAGCACGTGCGCGTGGACATCTTCTACGGCAAGCTCAAGGGCAAGGGGCCGGTGTTCGTAGACCTGTTCGGCCTGGTCGTCTTCCTGCTGCCGGTGATGGGGCTGCTGGCCTGGCTGAGCTGGCCGCTGTTCATGAGCATGTACCGCACCGGCGAGATGTCGCAGAACGCCGGCGGCCTGATCCGCTGGCCCGCCATGCTGCTGCTGCCGCTGGGCTTCGGCTGGATGTTCATCCAAGGCCTGGGCGAGATCGTCAAGCGGGTGGCCTACCTGATGGGCAAGATCGAGATGGACTTGCACTACGAGAAGCCGGTGCAGTAAGCACCATCTGCCGCTACCCCACACCAGATTTCAGGAACGACAAAATGCAGATGGAAAACTTTGCGCCGATCATGTTCGCGGGCCTGGTCCTCGTGATGCTGATCGGCTTCCCCGTGGCCTTCTCGCTGGCGGCCCTGGGCCTGTTCAGCGGCTTCTTCGCCATCGAGATGGGCTGGTTCCCGGCCGAGTTCATGGCCAACCTGCCGCTCAACATGTTCGGCATCCTCAGCAACGACCTGCTGCTGGCCATCCCCTTCTTCACCTTCATGGGCGCCATCCTGGAGAAGTGCGGCCTGGCCGAGGACATGCTGGACTCCATGGGCCAGCTCTTCGGCCCGGTGCGCGGCGGCCTGGGCTACTCGGTCATCATCGTGGGTTTCATCCTGGGCGCCATCACCGGCACCGTGGCCGGCCAGGTGATCGCCATGGCGCTGATCTCGCTGCCGGTGATGATCCGCTACGGCTACAACATGCGTTACGCCACCGGCGTGCTGGCGGCCTCGGGCACCATCACCCAGCTGGTGCCGCCCTCGCTGGTGCTCATCGTCATGGCCGACCAGCTCGGCCGCTCGGTGGGCGACATGTACAAGGGCGCCTGGGGCCCCTCGATCCTGCAGATCCTGATCTTCGCGCTCTACACCTTCGGGCTGAGCATGGTCAAGCCGCACCACGTGCCGGGCGTGCCCAAGGAAGCCCGCACCCTCAACGGCTGGGCCCTGTGGTCCAAGTGCCTGCGCGGCATCATTCCCTCGGCCATCCTGATCTTCGCCGTGCTGGGCTCCATGGGCGGCCTGCCCGGCCTGAACACGGCCATTGCCACCCCGACCGAGGCCGGTGCCATGGGCGTGGTGGGCGCGCTGATCCTGGCGGCCATGCACAAACGCCTGACCCGGCCGCTGGTGTGGGACGCCATGGTGGGCACCATGCGCCTGACGGCCATGGTGGTCTTCATCCTGATCGGCTCGCGTGTGTTCTCCATGGTGTTCCAGGGCGTGGACGGCGCCAAGTGGGTGGAGCACATGCTCAGCCACCTGCCCGGCGGCCAGCTCGGCTTCCTGATCGCGGTGAACGTGTTCGTGTTCTTCCTGGCCTTCTTCCTCGACTTCTTCGAGATCGCCTTCATCATCATCCCGATGCTGGGCCCGGTGGCCGACAAGATGGGCATCGACCTGATCTGGTTCGGCGTGCTGCTGTGCGTGAACATGCAGACCAGCTTCATGCACCCGCCCTTCGGTTTCGCGCTGTTCTACCTGCGTGGCATCGCCGACACGCTGTACAAGGAAAAACGCATCGACAAGCCGGTCAAGTCCAGCGACATCTACATGGGCTCCATCCCCTGGGTGATCATGCAGCTCATCCTGGTGGTCATCGTCATCTTCGTGCCCCAGTCGGTGACCATGTTCCTCGACAAGGCGGAAGTCGTGGACCTGGACAAGGTGCAGATCGAGATGCCGGCCGACCTGGCCCCCGACGACGGTGCGCCGGGCACCGCAGCAGGCGAAGACGCGAACAGCTCCGACGCCGAACAGAAGCGGATGGACGATCTGTTCAAGGACAACAAGTGAGCGGCCGGGGCCGGCGCCGATGAGCGAATTCGACCTGGCCGCCCTGGGGCCGCCGCCCTTTCGTTTCACGCCGTCGCAGGCGCATGACTGCGCCGCGTTCACGCCGGCCTTCAAGCTGCTGGCCTCGGTGCTGGTGCTGGCCTGCGTGGCCTGGCTGGCGTCGCTCTGGCACCAGGGCGCGCTCGGCTCGGGCAGCAGTTCGGGGCTGATCTGGTTCCTGAGCGGCCTGGCGCTGATGCTCTACACCTGGCGGCACATCCTGGGCAGCCGCACGCGGCTGGACGGCACAGCGCTGTTCCAGAGCTGGATCTGGGACAAGAAGCTGGAGCTGCGCGAGCTGGCCTACTGCAAGCTGATCCGCGTGCGCGGGCTGGAGTGGCTGATCGCCCCGCGCCTGTATGCGCGCACGCTGATGGGCAAGTTCGCCGTCTTTTATGCGGCCGACGCCACGCTGCTGGCCGATCTGGAGCGCCTGGTGAAGGAACTCGCCGAGTTTCGCCGCATGGGCTAGTGCCGTGTTGCCTGCAGAGATGAAAAAACCGCGCCTCGGCGCGGTTTTTTGCTGGCGGCAGGGCAAGCTCAGAGATTCTTCTGCGACTGCATGAACTGGTCGAAGCGCGCCTCGGTGAAACGGAACCAGAGGTTCTGCTCGCGGCGGAAGGCGGAGAAGTCGGCGTAGACCTTCTTCCAGTTCTCGTTCTTCTCCGACAGCTCGTCGTAGAAGGCCATGGCGGCCTTGTAGGCGGCGTTCATCACGTCGTTGGGGAAGGGACGCAGCTTGGTGCCGGCACCCACCAGTTGCTTGAGCGCGACCGGGTTCTTCACGTCGTAGCGGGCCTGCATGGTCACGTGGGCGTGGCTGGCCGCGGCCTGCACGATGGCCTTGTACTCGGGCGTGAGCGCATCGTAGGCCTTGTTGTTGACGTAGAAGTCGAGCTGCGGGCCGCCTTCCCACCAGCCTGGGTAGTAGTAAAACGGCGCCACCTTGTTGAAACCCAGCTTCTGGTCGTCGTACGGACCCACCCACTCGGCGGCGTCGATGGTGCCCTTCTCCAGCGCGGTGTAGATCTCGCCGGCCGGGATGTTCTGCGGCACGCCACCGATCTTCTCGAGGATCTTGCCGCCGAAGCCGCCGATGCGCATCTTCATGCCCTTGATGTCCTTGAGGGACTTGATCTCCTTGCGGTACCAGCCGCCCATCTGCGCGCCGGTGTTGCCGCCGGGGAAGCTGACGATGTTGTACTTGGCGTAGAACTCGCGCATGAGCTTGAGGCCGTTGCCCTCGTACTGCCAGGCCGTCATCTGGCGGCTGTTGAGGCCGAAGGGGATGGCGCAGCCGAAGGCGAAGGTCTCGTCCTTGCCGAAGAAATAGTACGGAGCGGTGTGGGCCATTTCCACGGAGCCCTGCTGCACGCCGTCCACCACGCCGAAGGCCGGCATGATCTCGCCCGCGGCATGGACCGAGATCTCGAACTTGCCGCCGGACATGGCCTTCACCGCATTGGCGAACACCTCGGCCGCGCCGAAGATGGTGTCGAGCGACTTCGGGAAGCTCGACGCCAGGCGCCAGCGGATCGCGGCCTGGGCGTGCACGGCCGGGGCAACCCCGGCGGCCAGTACGCCGGCAATGCCAGCCTGTTTGATGACGGAACGACGATCCATGGAATGTCTCCTGTTAGGGAACTGAGGTGGGGCGATTCTAGGAAGCGCCCACTCACGCCGGCATAGGGAGTTACCCCCGTAAGTGCCTGTGCACAAAAGAAAAACGGGCCCGAAGGCCCGTTCCTTATGCACATTGTCGCGCGGACGACATTAGAGCTTCACGCCCGTCATGAAGCTGTCGAAGCGGTACTCCGAGAAGCGGGCCCACAGCAGCTGGTCGCGCTGGAAGGCGCGCATGTCCTGGTGGATCTTCTTGAACTCGGGCGACTTGGCCTCGTGCTCGGCGAAGACTTCCATGGCGGCCTTGAAGCCGGCGTCCATGATCTCCTTGGAGAAGGGCTTGAGCTGGGTCTTGGCCGCGACCAGGCGCTTGAGGGCGCTCGGGTTCTTGGCGTCGTACTTGGCGGTCATGTCACGGGCAGCCACGACGGTGGCGGCATCGACGATGGCCTGGAACTCGGACGACAGGGCGGCGTAGGCCTTCTTGTTGATGAAGAACTCCAGTTCGGCGCCACCTTCCCACCAGCCGGGGTAGTAGTAGAACGGAGCGACCTTGTTGAAGCCCAGCTTCTCGTCGTCGTAGGGGCCGACGAACTCGGTGGCGTCCAGGGTGCCTTTTTCCAGCGCCTGGTAGACCTCGCCGGCGGGCATGTTCTGGGCCACGACGCCCAGCTTCTGCATGGTCTCGCCGAACAGGCCGCCACCCAGACGCATCTTCAGGCCCTTGAGGTCCTTGACGGTCTTGATCTCCTTGCGGTACCAGCCACCCATCTGGGTGCCGGTGTTGCCGGCGCTGGCGCTCTTGATGTTGTACTGGTCGAAGAAGGCGTCCAGCAGCTTGCGGCCGTTGCCATGTTCCATCCAGGCGTCCATCTGGCGTGCGGTCAGGCCGAAGGGCACGGCGCAGCCGAAGGCGAAGATGGGGTTCTTGCCGGTGAAGTAATAGGGCGCAGTCTGCGCCATCTCGATGGTGTTGTTCTGGATCGCGTCGACCACGCCGAAGGCGGGCATCAGCTCGCCGGCCGGATGCACGGAGACTTCGAACTTGCCGCCGGACAGGGCCTTGACGGTCTGCGAGAACTTCTCGGCGCTACCGAAAATCGTGTCGAGCGACTTGGGGAAGCTCGACGCCAGACGCCAACGCACTGCGGCCTGCGCATGTACGGCGGGGGCGACACCAGCGGCCAGCACGCCAGCGATGCCGGCCTGTTTGATGAGGGAACGACGATCCATGTAAATGACTCCGTTTCAGTGGTACAGCTCCCACCCACACCGGGGGCGGGAAGTCCTTGAGTTTAGCCGCCCCGCGCGGGGACGTCCTAGGTATTCGCCGCAAGCGCGGCGCAGCACTCAGCCGACGACCTTGAGCGCCGGCTTGGCCTGCGCCACCAGCTGGGGGTAACGCTGCTCGATGGACGCCTGGATGCCGGCGGCGTCCAGCCCCTGCAGGGCCAGCAGCTTGGCCGGGTCGCCGTGCTCGATGAAGACGTCGGGCAGGCCCAACTGCAGCAGCGGCCTGGCGCCCCCGGCCGCCTGCAGCGCCTCGCTGACCGCGCTACCGGCGCCGCCCATGACGGCGCCCTCCTCCAGCGTGACCAGGGCCTCGTGTTCGGCCGCCACCTTGAGCAGCAGCTCGGTGTCCAGGGGCTTGGCCCAGCGCATGTTGACGACGGTGGCGCCCAGCTTCTCCGCCGCGGCCAGGGCCGGATAGAGCAGCGTGCCGAAGGCCAGGATGGCAATGCCCTTGCCCTGCCGCCGCACCTCGCCCTTGCCGTAGGGCAGGCCCTGCAGGCCGGGCTCGGTGGCCACACCGGCGCCGGCGCCGCGCGGGTAACGCACGGCCACAGGGTGGTTCTGCTCGAACGCCGTGCTCAGCAGCTGGCGGCATTCACGCTCGTCGGCCGGGCAGGCCACGGCCACGTTGGGGATGCAGCGCAGATAGGGAATGTCGTAGGCGCCGGCGTGCGTGGCACCGTCGGCGCCCACCAGGCCGGCGCGGTCCAGCGCGAACACCACCGGCAGGTTCTGCAGCGCCACGTCGTGGATCAGCTGGTCG
>JAHRYV010000029.1 GCA_020621965.1 Curvibacter sp.
TGCCCTGCGGCTCCACCCAGGTCGAGCGCCGCGCCATCCGCGAGTCGGCCCTGGGTGCCGGCGCCAGCGACGTCTACCTGATCGAAGAGCCCATGGCCGCGGCCATCGGTTCCGGCCTGCCGGTCTCCGAGGCTTCCGGCTCCATGGTGGTGGACATCGGCGGCGGTACCACCGAAGTCGGCGTGATCTCGCTGGGCGGCATGGTCTACAAGGGCTCGGTCCGCGTGGGCGGCGACAAGTTCGACGAGGCCATCATCAACTACATCCGCCGCAACTACGGCATGCTGATCGGCGAGCCCACCGCCGAAGCGATCAAAAAGAACATCGGCTCGGCCTTCCCCGGCAGCGAGGTGCGCGAGATGGAAGTGCGCGGCCGCAACCTGTCCGAAGGTGTGCCGCGCAGCTTCACGATCTCCAGCAACGAGATCCTCGAAGCCCTGACCGACCCGCTCAACAGCATCGTCTCGGCCGTCAAGAACGGGCTGGAGCAGACCCCGCCCGAACTCGGCGCCGACATCGCCGACCGCGGCATGATGCTGACCGGCGGTGGCGCGCTGCTGCGCGACCTGGACCGTCTGCTGTCCGAAGAGACCGGGTTGCCGGTGCTGGTGGCCGAAGACCCGCTGACCTGCGTGGTGCGCGGCTGCGGCATCGCGCTGGAACGCATGGATCGTCTGGGCTCCATCTTCACGAACGAATAAGCCATAGGGTCAGCGATGCCCCTCGGTACGCTGGAACGAACTCCCCCACCGTTCTTCCGCCAGGGCGCCTCCGCCCTGTCCCGGCTCATGCTGTTCAGCGCACTGGCGCTGTTCCTCATGGTCGCCGACACGCGCTTCCATCTCACCGGGCCGCTGCGCATGACCATCGCCACGGTGCTGTATCCGCTGCAGTGGTCGCTGCTGCAGCCGGTGCAGTGGACGCGCAACGTCGTCGATCACGTGCAGTCCCTGCGCAGTGCCCAGGAAGACGCGCAGTCCTACCACGAGCAGTTGCGCCTGCAGTCGCCGCGCGTGCAGCAGTTCGAGCAGTTGATGCTCGAGAATGAACGCCTGCGCCAGCTGCTCGAGTTGCGCGCGCGTCCCCAGACCGCCGGCATGGCGGCCCAGGTGTTGTACGACGCCGCCGACCCCTATGCGCACAAGGTGATCATCGACAAGGGCCTGATCCATGGTGTGAGCGCGGGTTCGCCGGTGATCGACGAAGCCGGTGTGCTGGGGCAGGTCACGCGCGTCTATCCCTCGCTCAGCGAGGTGACGCTGGTGATCGACGCCGACCAGGCCATCCCCGTGCTCAACACCCGCACCGGCGGGCGCGCCGTGGCCTTCGGCGACCCCAGCCTGCACGGCGGGGTGCTGGAGCTGCGCTACATCGGCACCAATGTGGACGTGCAGGCCGGCGATCTGCTGACCACCAGCGGCATCGACGGGGTCTACCCGCCGGGCCTGCCGGTGGCGCGCGTGGACAAGGTCGAGCGCCGGGTCGAGTCGCCTTTTGCCCGGATCTACTGCCTGCCGCAGGCCCGGGTCGACGGCGCGACCCAGGTGCTGATCCTGCCTTTGCTGGCGGGGCAGCAGCCCCCGCGGCCGCAAGAGCACGCGGTGGGACAGAAACCAGCGACGCCCAAGGCCAATGGCTCGGGCAAGGGAGCGCACAAATGATCATGCGTCCCGGCCAGCTGCTGTTGTTGCCCGCCAACCCGCTGTTCGTCTGGGGCAGCCTGGTGGGAACTTTCCTGCTGGTCGTGTTGTTGAACATCTCCCTCTGGGGGCGCGCGCCCTGGGCGCCGGACCTGCTGGCGCTGGCGCTGGTGTTCTGGGGGGTGCATCAGCCGCAGCGCATCGGCATCGGCGCGGCTTTCGCGTTCGGTCTGCTGATGGACGTGCATCAGGGCAGCGTGCTGGGGCAGCACGCGCTGGCCTATGCGGTGCTCAATTTCTTCGCCATCGCCATCCACCGGCGCCTGCTCTGGTTCACCCTGACCTCGCAGGCGGTGCAGGTCCTGCCCCTGCTGGTCGCCGCGCATGCCGTGGCGCTGGCCGTGCGCCTGATGGTGGGCGGCAACTTCCCGGGGTTCTCGCTGCTGCTGGCGCCCCTGCTGGAGGCCCTGCTGTGGCCGCTGGCCACTCTGGTGCTGCTGCTGCCGCAGCGCCGCGCGCCCCAACCCGACGCCAACCGTCCCCTGTAGGCCCGCGCCGCCATGACCGAACTGCGCAATGTCGAGGCCGACCTGCATCGTTTTCGTGCGCGCGTGCTGGCGGTCACGGTGCTGGTGTTCGTCTGCTTTGTGACCCTCGCCTTGCGGCTGCTCTACCTGCAGGTGGTACGCCATGCCGAGCTGCAGGAGCAGGCCGAGATCAACCGCACCACGGTGGTGCCGCTGGTGCCCACACGCGGCCTGATCCTGGACCGCAACGGCATTCCGCTGGCCACCAACTACTCGGCCTATACGCTGGAGATCACACCCTCGCTGGTGGAGAACCTGGAGCGCACCATCGACGAGCTGAGCGAGCTGGTGGACATCTCGCCGCGTGACCGCCGGCGTTTTCGCAAGCTGATGGACGAAACCAAGGGCGTGGAGTCGCTGCCCATCCGCACCCGTCTGGGCGACGCGGAAGTGGCGCGCTTCGTGGCGCAGCGTTATCGCTTCAGCGGCGTGGACATCCGCGCGCGTCTGTTTCGCAACTACCCCTGGGGCGAGCTCGGCAGCCATGTGGTGGGTTACATCGGCCGCATCAACCCGGCCGAGAAAAGAGAGCAGGACGACTGGTCCGACGAAGACCAGGCCAACTATCGCGGCACCGACTACATCGGCAAGCTCGGTGTCGAGCAGAGCCTGGAGAAACACCTGCACGGCATCACCGGCTTCGAGCGCGTCGAGACCTCGGCCGGCGGGCGCGCCGTGCGCAAGCTCGCCAGCAGCACGGCCAAGCCCGGCAACAACGTGGTGCTGTCGATCGACATCAAGCTGCAGAACCTGGTCGAGGAGATGTTCGGCCAGCGCCGTGGCGCCCTGGTGGCGCTGGACCCGAACAACGGCGAGATCCTGGCCTTCGTCAGCAAACCGACCTTCGACCCGAACATGTTCGTCGAGGGCATCGACTCCGAATCCTGGCAGGCCCTCAACGAGTCGATCGAAAAGCCCCTGCTGAACCGCGCGCTGCGCGGCACCTACCCGCCGGGCTCGACCTACAAGCCCTTCATGGCGCTGGCGGCGCTGGAGACGGGCAAACGCTCGGCCACCACCATCATCAACGACGGCGGCTCCTGGACTTTCGGCGACCACACCTTCCGCAGCCACGGCGACGGAGGGCTGGGGCCGGTGGACATGCACCGCAGCATCGTCAAGTCCAGCAACGTCTATTACTACTCGCTGGCCAACGAGCTGGGCGTGGACGCCATCCACGACTTCATGAAGCCGCTTGGTTTCGGCCAGCTCACCGGCATCGACATCCAGGGCGAGGTGCGCGGCGTGCTGCCCAGCCAGGAATGGAAGCGCCGCACCTACAAGCGGCCCGAGCAGAAGAAGTGGTACGCCGGCGAGACCATCTCGCTGGGCATCGGCCAGGGCTACAACACCTTCACCATGCTGCAGCTGGCCTCGGCCACGGCCACGCTGGCCAACAACGGCGTCAAGCACACGCCGCACCTGGTGATCGGCACCCAGCAGGCGGGCAGCCAGGTGACGCAGGCGGTGGCCAAACAGTCTTCGGAAGACCTGCGTTATGCGCGCAAGAACCTCGACGTCGTGCGCCGTGCGCTGGCGGCCGTGACGCAGGACGGCACCTCGGCGCGTTCCTTCATCGGTGCCAGCTATCTCAGCGCCGGCAAGACCGGCACCGCGCAGGCGGTGACCATCGGCCAGAAGGAGAAATACGACGCGCGCAAGCTCGAGGAGCACCAGCGCGACCACGCCCTGTACATCGCCTTCGCCCCAGTGGACGCACCCCGGATCGCCCTGGCGGCGATCGTCGAGAACTCAGGCTTCGGGGCCGAGCACGCCGCGCCCATGGCGCGCCGGGTGTTCGACTACTGGCTGCTGGGACAGTACCCGAGCGAGGAGGACCTGGCGGCCGTCAAACAGGGCCGCGCGGCCACGCCGATCGGCAAACCCCGCCCGGCCGCCGAGGTGGCCTGGCCACCCAAGGGCAAGGGCGCCCTGCACGTGACCATCCAGCCCTAGGGCGTATCTTCGTTAGCGCAGGAAGGCGTCGTAGCCGGTCTTGAGGATCAGGGCACCCACCACGACGATGAAAACGCCGCGCACGAAGCCGGCGCCATGCTTGAGGGCCAGCCGCGTGCCCAGCAGACTGCCCGCCACATTGGCCAGGGCCAGCGTCAGCATGAAATGCCACCAGACATGGCCCTTGAGCGCGAACAGCAGAATGGCCGCCAGGTTGCTGCTCAGATTGAGCAGCTTGGCCCCGGCCGAGGCGTGCAGGAAGTCGTAGCCCAGCCAGCGCACCAGCAGGAAGACGAAAAAGCTGCCGGTGCCGGGGCCGAAGAAGCCGTCGTAGAAACCGATCACCAGGCCGACGCTGCCGGCGGCCAGTATCTCCCGCCGGCCGGAAAAACGCGGCGCATGGCTGCGCCCGAGTTCCTTTTTCATGAGGGTGTAGACCAGCACGACCAGCAAAACGGCCGGCAGCAGCTTGCGCAGGAAATCCGGCGCCACCAGGGTGACGAGCCAGGCGCCAGCCAGCGCGCCGGCGAAGCTCAGGCCCATGGCCGGCAGCAGGGCGCCCCAGCGCGTCTCGACCCGGCGCACGTACTGCACCGAGGCGAAGGCCGTGCCCCAGACCGAGGCGGACTTGTTGGTGCCGAACAGGGTGGCGGCGTGGGTGGTCGGGTAGGCGGCGAACAGCGCCGGCAGCAGGATCAGGCCGCCGCCGCCGACGATGGCGTCGACGAAGCCGGCCAGCAGCGAGGCCAGGGTGACGAGGAAAAAATCCATGAACGGAATTGCTGGAAATAAAAAAGGCACCGGGGTGAGCGGTGCCTTGTGAACGCCATCTGCTTTGGATGGTATCAATTCTATTGTTCGGATTGTGGGAGTGTCTTCCTCGGTTCCTCTCATGCGGCGCCTGTCAGCCCGCTGCGAGTGGGCGTAATTTAAGCTAGGCCGGCCGGACCGGACATAGGGGTTTCCCCGGCCATGGGGCGCCTGCCCGGCGGTGGCACGGTTAGTGCTTACCCTAGGGTGTCGAAGGGGATACACGATGCGAGAAAGTGAACGAGTCGCCATAGCCGCCCACTTCCACGTCCAGCTGCGCCGGGTGACCGGCCGGGTGACGGACACCGAGTGGATGGCGTGCAATCTGGATTACGCCGATGCCATGGTGCGTTTCGCGCGCGAGGCGGCCATCGTCTACGCCCAGCCCGAGCTGGCCGAGCAGGCCCGGCGCCTGGAGGCGGCCATGGAGCCGCTGCGCCCCGCACCCAAACCGGTCAAGGCGGCGCCTGCGGCGCCAGCCCCCGCCGAGGAGCCGCCGGCGCGCTACGTCGGCCGCCTGCGCGGCGGTTAGCGCCCTGACAGGATCAGGTGCGCCGCGCGCTCGGCGATCATCAGCGTGGGTGAGTTGGTGTTGCCACTGGTGATGGTCGGCATCACGCCGGCATCGGCCACGCGCAGGCCGCGCACGCCGCGCACACGCAGCTGCGGGTCCACCACGGCCTGCGGGTCGTCGGCACGGCCCATGCGCGTCGTGCCCACCGGGTGGAAGATGGTGGTGGCAATGTCACCGGCCAGGCGCGCCAGGTCCTCGTCGCTCTGGTACTGCACACCGGGTTTCCATTCCTCGGGCTGGTACTTCGCCATGGCGGGTTGCGACACGATGCGCCGCGTCACACGCAGCGAATCGGCGGCCACCTTGCGGTCCTCCGGCGTGCTCAGGTAGTTGGGGGCGATGGCCGGCGCCACCTCGAAGCGGTTGCTGCGGATCTGGATGGTGCCGCGGCTGGTCGGGTTGAGGTTGCAGACGCTGGCCGTGAAGGCGTTGAAGCCGTGCAACGGCTCGCCGAAGGCGTCCAGCGAGAGCGGCTGCACGTGGTATTCGATGTTCGGCCAGGGCAGCGCCGGGTCGCTCTTGGTGAAGGCCCCCAGCTGGCTGGGCGCCATGCTCATGGGGCCACTGCGCTTGAGCGCGTATTGCAGGCCGATCTTCGCCTTGCCCCACAGGCTGTTGGCCATGGTGTTGAGTGTCTTGACACCCTGCACCTTGTAGACCGAGCGGATCTGCAGGTGGTCCTGCAGATTGGCGCCCACGCCCGGCAGTTCGTGCACCACGGGCACGCCATGTTGTTGCAGCAACTCGCCCGGCCCGATGCCCGAGAGCTGCAGGATCTGGGTGGAGCCGACGCTGCCCGCGCTGAGCACCACCTCGCTCTTGGCGGTGGCGGTCACCATTTCCTGGCCGGTCCAGACCTGCACGCCGGTGCACTGCTTGCTGCCGTCGGCCGCGGTCTCGACGACCAGCTTCGCCACCTGGGCCGAGGTCCAGAGTTCGAAATTGGGGCGACCGTAGCAGGTCGGGCGCAAAAAGGCCTTGGCCGTGTTCCAGCGCCAGCCGCTCTTCTGGTTGACCTCGAAATAACCCACGCCCTCGTTGTTGCCGCGGTTGAAGTCGTCACTGGCCGGCACGCCGGCCTGCACGGCCGCCTGGGCAAAGGCGTCCAGCACGTCCCAGCGCAGGCGCTGCTTCTCGATGCGCCATTCGCCGCCGGTCTGGTGGTGGCGCATCAGCTTGCGGTAGTGGTCGGCTGGTTGCTTCGAGGTGTCGAGCAGCTCGGTTGCCACACCCTTGGTGCCGTGCACCGCATCGGCGCCCTTGTGGTAATCCTCGTGGTGCTTGAAGTAGGGCAGCACTTGGTCCCAGCGCCAGCCGTCGTCGCCGGTCAGCTGCGCCCACTGGTCGTAGTCGCGCGACTGGCCGCGCATGTAGATCATGCCGTTGATGCTGGAGCAGCCGCCCAGCGTCTTGCCGCGCGGGTAACGCAACTGGCGGCCGTTGAGGCCCCGGTCCGGTTCGGTGCTGGTACAGCCAGTCGGTGCGCGGTTGCTGATTGAGATAACCCACCGGGATGTGGATCCAGTGGTAGTCGTCGCGGCGGCCGGCCTCGATCAGCAGCACGCGCTTGCTGGCGTCCATGCTGAGTCGGTTGGCCAGCAGGCAACCGGCGGTGCCGGCGCCGATGATGATGTAGTCGAAGGTGGTGTCGCTCATGGTGGGACCTTGCTCGGTTGGCGTTGGCGAGGGGCTGCTTGCACGGGGAGGCGGGGCGGGCTCAGAGGCGCTGCGCTTTGCCACATCGCCCGCCCCGCCTCCCCGTGCAAGCAGCGTGGGCATCCGAGAGGGCAGACCCCGGCCTGCAACCATCCCAGCCCGGCGAGCCCGGTGTGCGGGGGCGATGTGGCAAAGCGCAGCGCCTCTGAGCCCCCGCACACCGGGCTTGGCGGGCGTGCGAGGGAAAACAAAACATCACTTGCTCGTCGGCATGGCGAACTCGGCGCCTTTCCCGATGCTTTCCGGCCAGCGCTGCATCACCGACTTCTGCTTGGTGTAGAAGCGCACGCCCTCTTCGCCGTAGGCGTGCATGTCGCCGAACAGCGAACGCTTCCAGCCGCCGAAGCCGTGCCAGGCCATGGGCACGGGAATCGGCACGTTGATGCCGACCATGCCGACCTGGATGCGGCGGGCGAATTCGCGCGCCGCATGGCCGTCGCGCGTGTAGCAGGCCACGCCGTTGCCGAACTCGTGGTCGTTGACCAGCTTCACGGCGGTGGCGAAGTCGGGCACGCGCACGCAGGCCAGCACCGGGCCGAAAATCTCTTCCTTGTAGATCTTCATCTCGGGCGTGACGTGGTCGAACAGCGTGCCGCCCAGCCAGAAGCCGTTGTCGCAGCCGGCGCCGGCCGTCTTGCCCTGGAAGTTGCGGCCGTCCACCAGCAGCTTCGCGCCTTCCTTGGCGCCGTGCTCGATGTAACCCGTGATGCGCTTGTGCGCGATGCCGGTCACGATGGGGCCCATCTCGGCGTCCAGCTCCATGCCGTTTTTCACCTTCAGCGCCTTGGTCCGTTCGATCAGCTTGGGCATGATCTTGTCGGCCACGTCGCCCACCAGCACCGCCACCGAGATCGCCATGCAGCGCTCGCCGGCCGAGCCGTAGGCCGCGCCGATCAGGCCGTCCACGGCCTGGTCCAGGTCGGCGTCGGGCATGACCACCATGTGGTTCTTGGCGCCGCCCAGGGCCTGCACGCGCTTGCCGTTGCGCGCGCCGGTCTCGTAGATGTAGTTGGCAATCGGCGTGGAGCCGACGAAGCTGATCGCCTTGACGTCATGGTGGGCCAGCAGCGCGTCCACGGCCTCCTTGTCGCCCTGCACCACGTTGAACACGCCGTCGGGCAGGCCGGCCTTCTTCAGCAGCTCGGCCATCAGCAGCGAGGGGCTGGGGTCGATCGGGCTGGGCTTGAGGATGAAGGTGTTGCCCGCGGCGATGGCCACCGGGAACATCCACATCGGCACCATGACCGGGAAGTTGAAGGGCGTGATGCCCGCCACCACGCCCAGGGGCTGGCGCATCGTCCAGTTGTCCATGCCGGTGGACACCTGCTCGGTGTAGTCGCCCTTGAGCAGCTGCGGAATGCCGGTGGCGAACTCCAGGATCTCGATGCCGCGCGTGACTTCGCCCTGCGCGTCGGTGAACACCTTGCCGTGCTCGGCGGTGATCAGGCGCGCCAGGTCGTCGCGGTGCTGGTTCATCAGCTCCAGGAACTTGAACAGGATGCGCGCGCGGCGCAGCGGCGAGGTGTCGGCCCAGGCCGGGAACGCGGCGTGCGCGGCGGCCACGGCCTTGTCCACCTCGGCGGCGCTGGCCAGGGCGGTCTTGCCGCTGACGGCGCCAGTGGCGGGGTTGAACACGTCCTGATGGCGGCCGGAGGTGCCGGCGACAACCTTGCCAGCGATGTAGTGGTCAATATTTGCAATGCTCATGGTGATATCTCCGAAGGGATGGCGAAGTGTCCTGGAAATCCACGTGTTTTTCCAATGACTTGCTTAAAAGCATGATATAAATTTTACAAATATGGCCGCCGTTCCCGATCTTCAGGCTTTGCGTGCCTTCGCTGCCGTCGCGCGCGAAGGCAATGTCTCGCGTGCCGCCACCCGGCTGCATCTGAGCCAGCCGGCCGTGAGTCTGCAGCTCAAGGCTCTCGCCGAACTTACAGGCCTGCAGCTGTTCACCCGCACGCCGCACGGCCTGGCCCTCACCCCCGACGGCGCGGCCCTGCTGCCGCAGGCCGAAAAGGCGCTGGCCGCGCTGGCCGATTTCGGCCAGGCCGCGCTGAGCCTGCACAACACCGTGCGCGGGCGCCTGCGCATCGGCACCATCCTCGACCCCGAGTTCACCCGCCTGGGCGCCTTCCTCAAGGAACTGGTGGAGACGGCGCCGCAGATCGAGACCGAACTGCGCCAGGCCATGAGCGGCGAAGTGATGGCACAGATCGGCCGCGGCGAGCTGGACGTGGGCTTTTACCTCGGCCTGCCGGGCGATGCGGCGCCGGGTGGCGTGGGCGAGCAGTTCGAGCTGCGGGCGCTCTCGCACTTCAGCTACCGCGTGCTGGCGCCGGCCGGCTGGGGCGAGCAGGTGCTGGGCCGCGACTGGAAGGCGCTCGCGGCGCTGCCGTGGATCGCCACCCCGCCGGCCTCGGCGCACCACCGGCTGCTGGCCGGCGTCTTCGGCCCGCTGGGTGTGACGCCGCGCCAGGTAGCGCTGGTCGATCAGGAGGCCTCCATGCTGGACCTGGTGCGCTCCGGCGTGGGCCTGAGCCTGGTGCGCGAATCGATCGCCATCACCGAGGCGCAGGCGCGCGGCCTGGTGGTGGCGGATCGCGTGAGCCTGGAGTGCCAACTTTGCTTCGTCAGCCTGCGCGCGCGGCGTGGCGAGCCGGTGGTGGCGAGTGCGTGGGCGGCGTTGGAGCAGGTGTGGCGGTGAGGCCTGCTTGTCGACGAAATTGAGCCGCAGTGCCGATCCTAAGAACCGAGGCATGATATCTGCACCAATAATCCCGAGAGGTTCAAGATGCAAGACATGGATCTTTTACAGCGCCTTCGGCAGAGTAGGCTTCCCCATGTTCTAACCGAGCCTAGTGCTATCGAAAGTGCGATGTGTCTCACGGACAAGAATCTCATTGCGGCGAAATTTGCGCCGCAATCCAAATCACCACGGCACTACGGTCAGCGTCCATGTGCTGTTGTTCTGAGCATCACACAACTTGGAATTCAGGCCTCTAAGCATTTCGAGCGCACGAAGGGATCGTGATGAGATGTTTCTTGGATTTTGGTAGGCTTCAGCTGCTTAGTCGGCAAGAAGCCAGAAGCCGCTGCGTCCAACCTGACAGGGAGAGGGTATGAGAAAAATCTATGTCTTAAGTGCTATAGCAGCGTGTTGCATGCTGGACACTACGTCGTACGCACAGCAAGTCTATGCTTGTACTGCCAACGGCCGGAAGGCGTATCAACAAATGCCCTGCAAAGAAGATGGGCAGACAGTTGAGCAAGACATGCTCCAACGTGAGCAGGCGCGCCAACAAACTCTTGAAAGAGAACGGCGTGCTGCAGAAACAGAGCGAAAGAGGCAAGAGCGTATCGAGACTGCCCCCGATCATTTACTCTCCCCGGCGGATTTGGCTGAGCGGAACCGTCGTCGCGTCGACGCTGCGGCCAAAGAACACCAACGCAAAATTGAAGATGGAACTTACGAGCGAGAGCGGCAGGCCGCACTCAATAAGTATTGCGGTGGTAAATATCTCGATTTGCGACTTGGGATGACAGAGGAGCAGGTGCGGCGTTGTACCGAATTTCAGACACCTGACACGGTCAACACAACGACCACTGTTCAGGGCGCTCGCAAGCAGTACGTTTATCGGTCTTTCCAGACATATCTCTATTTCGAGAACGGTGTACTTGTCACTATTCAGAGATGAAAAAGTGCATCAGGATTGACGTTCGAGTCCCGTATTCCAAGTACTAGGGTCAAGTTCCGCATCCACAATAGCCTTCGCTGGATGACCCCAGTGCCAGTGATTGACCACAGTCCTACTTCGTCAGATACCCCATCCACTGCCAGTAAGTCGCCCCAAGCAACAACACCAGCGCAAAGCCGATCACCGTGAGCACCAGGCCCGTGCGCACGAAGTCCTTCACCGCAAAGGTATCGGTACCGTAAGCCACCATGTTCTGCGGCGCATTCACCGGCAGGATGAAGCCGAAGCTCACCACGAACTGCAGCAGCATGGTCATGCCCACCAGGTTGAGCGGCGCGGCATCCGGCCCGCCGGCGATCTGCTGCAGCACGCTGATCATGATGGGGATCATGGCCGAGGCCAGGGCGGTGGCGCTGGCAAAACCCAGGTGCACCACGATCAGGAACAGCGAGAGCAGGGCCAGGATCATGAAGGCCGAGGCGCCGGCCAGGCCCAGGTTGGCGACGATGATGTTGGCCAGCCAGGCGGCGGCCTTGGTCTGCAACAGGGCCGAGCCCAGGCTGATGCCGGTGCCGAACAGCACGATGGTGCCCCACGGGATGCGCGACTGCGCCTGCTTCCACCCCATGACGCCGATGCCCGGTGTGAACATGAGGGCAATGGCCGCGATGGTGGTGGACGAGGTGTCGAAGGGGTGCAGCACCTTCTCGGTGGCCCAGAAGGCCAGCAGGGTGAGGGTGATGAACAGCAGCTTCTTCTCGGCCCAGCTCATGGGCCCCAGGGCCTGCAGGGCCTGGCGGATGGTCTCCTTGCCGCCGGCAATCTCCTCCGTCTCGGGCGGCATCATCTTGATCATCACGAAGTACAGCGCGATGGACATGCCGATGGACCAGGGCGCCGCCGCGATCAGCCAGTCGCCCCAGGTGATGGTTTGGCCGTAGGCCTTCTCGATGAAGCCGATGGCCACCATGTTCTGCGCGGCGGCGGTCTTGACGCCCACGTTCCAGATGGACGCGGCCTGGGCGGTGGCGATCATCAGCAGGCCGGCGAAACGCGAGCGCTGGTCCACGCCGAAGGCCAGGATGATGCCCATGATGATGGGCACCAGGCAGGCCACACGCGCCGTGGTCGAGGGCACCAGGAAGGACAGCACGATGCCCACCAGGATGGCGCCGATGAGCACGCGGTTGGTGCGCGCGCCGACCTTGGACAGGATGAACAGCGCAATGCGCTTGTCCAGCCCCGTGATGGTCATGGCCGCGGAGAGGAAACAGGCCGCCGCCACCAGGCCCAGCGCCGTGTTGGCAAAACCGCCCATGGCCAGCGTGAGCGCCGGCCCGGTGCCCAGTACGGCCGTGGGCTTGGCGGCATTGGGCGCCATGCCCAGCAGAAAGGCCATGAGGGCGGTGATCAGCACGGCGCTGATGGCGTAGTCCACCGCCTCCGTCACCCACAGGATGACCGAGAACAGCAGCAGTGCCAGCATGATCTGGCCGGCCACCGGCAGCCCTTCGGGCCGTGGCAGCAGCATGACCACGATCAGCCCGGCCAGGGCGCCCAGCAGGCCGGGTACGTTGACGGATTCGTGCGCGGGGGCACGGTTTGCGGCTTCACTCGACGCCATGGTGTTTCCTCCTCATCGGCTTGAATTCTTCGGCGCGGTCGCCGGCAACGACCTGATGATGATCAAGTTTCGCGCTGCTGACAAGCGTGAATTTTTGCCTCGTTGCGGGGCCGCAGTCCGGTCATCGTCGTGACACATGACGGGAAACGGCACAGAATGACTCACGGATTCACCCAACAAACCAGGAGCTCGTCATGAATGCACCCAAACGCCTGTTCGGTCTGTCCTTGTTGGGGCTGGCCACGGCCCTCTTCCTGCCGGGTTGCGTGACATCACCGCCAGTGGCCCGCGAATTCGTCGGCATGAAGGAAGGCACGGTGCTGGTCTATCACCGCAAGAGCAGCGGCAGCTACGGCACCTTCAATGACCAGGTGACCTGGCTGAACAGCCTCGGGACTTGGCAAGGGCAGCCTGCCATGACGGCCGCGTCTGCCCAGGCGGGCACGCAGGTCTACGACAGCAAGACCCACGGCCTGGTCGCCATGCTGGGCCGCGACGGAAAGCCTGCGGTTTCCTATGACCCGCCGATCGCCTACCGCTGGCCGATGAAAGTGGGTGACAGCTGGAGCAGCCAGCACAAGGTCACCCTCCATGCCAACGGCCGGACCGTGCCGCTGACCCTGAACTACAAGGTCGAGGCCTACGACAGGATCACGGTGCCGGCCGGTACCTTCAACGCCTATCTGGTGGTCAGCACCGACTCGAACGGCGAGGTGCAGCGCGTCTGGATCGCCCCGGCCGACAGCCTCAGCGTGGTCAAGCGCACGCTGGACCGCCCGGCCACGCACCCGCAAGGGGCCGGGCACCTGGAAGGCGAGCTGCTGTCGCGCAAGTTGCCCTGAGCGGCCGCGGGCTCAGCGCCCGGGCCAGACCGGCTTGCGTTTTTCCTTGAAGGCGGCCTGGCCTTCCTTGGCGTCTTCCGTCAGCGTGAAGAGGGCGATCTGGCTCTCGGTGAAGGACATGCTTTCCTCGAAGGCCATGGACTCGATCTTTTTCATGGTGTACAGGCCGCGGCGGATGGCGGCGGGCGACTTGTCGAGCAGGCGCTCCAGCAGCCACTGCAGCTTGCCGTCCAGGTCGTCGTCGACATAGTTCACCAGACCGTACTCCAGCGCCTGGGCCGCGTCCAGCGGCTCGCCGGTCAGGCACAACTCGGCCAGCTTGCGCCGCGGGATCTGGTGCTGCAGCACGCTGAGCACCTGGGCCGGGAACACACCCACTTTCACCTCGGGCAGGCCGAATACCGCGTGGCGCGCGGCCACCGCCAGGTCGCACATGGCCAGCAGGCCCATGCCGCCGGCCATGCAGGCGCCGTTCACCCGCGCGATCAGCGGCACGTTGCTGGCCTTGGCCGCGCGCAGCACGCGTGCCACGTGGCCCTGCGGCTCGGAATAGTCGGTGGTGAAGGCCTGGCCGGCCTGCAGGTCGGCGCCGGCGCAGAAGGCCTTGTCGCCGGCGCCGGTGATGACGATGGCGCGCAGCGCGCGCTGCTGCTGGGCCGCGTCGATGGCGCCGGCCATGGCCGCCAGCACCCCGTGGCTCACGGCATTGCGGCGCGCTTCGCGGTCGATGGTGAGCCACAGCACGGGGCCGCGCTGCTCGATGCGCAGTTCGTCGGTGGCGGGGGTGTCGCTCATGGGGTCTCCTCGGACTGTCTGGTGATGCCGCTATTGTGGCGGCGAAATCCGGGCCGGCGGGCGCGGCGCTTGCTGGCTTACCATCGGGTTCCAGTACCACCCCGCACCACATCACGCCGTCATGGCCACCGCCCCGCCCAGCATCCGCCGGCAGTCCCCGCCCCAGGGGACGGGCGCCGTTGTGCTGCAGGGGCAGTGGACGGCGGCGCAATTGGCCGAGCCGCAAGCCTGGGCGGCCCTGCAGCGCGAACTGCCGGGGAGTCAGGCCGCGCAGGCCTGGGACCTGCGTGCGGTCCAGCGGCTGGACCACACCGGCGCCCAGCTGCTGTGGAACAGCTGGGGCCGGCGCTGGCCGGCGCAACTCGCCACCCTGCCCGCGCAGCGTGCCGTGCTGGAGCGGGTGGCGCGCTACAGCGTGCCGCTGCCGCCGCCGGAGCACCACGGCCTGGGCTACGGCTGGCTGGCGCTGGGGCGCCAGGTGCTGCGGGTGTTCGGCCATCTGTTGGGCATGCTGCGCCTGGTCGGCCAGCTGACGCTGGACTTCGGCCGGCTGCTGCGGGCACCGCAGCACGGCCCCTGGCGCGACTTCTCCGGCCACCTGTACCACATCGGCGCCACGGCGCTGCCCATCACCGCGCTGGTGGGATTTCTGATCGGGGTGGTGCTGGCCTACCTGATGGCGCAGCAGCTGCGCCTGTTCGGGGCCGACCCCTACATTGTCAACATCATGGGCATCTCGGTGATCCGCGAGCTGGGCCCGGTGCTGGCGGCCATCCTGATCGCGGGGCGCTCGGGCTCGACCATCACGGCGCAGATCGGCGTGATGCGCGTGACGGAGGAGATCGACGCCATGCGCGTGCTGGGCATCCCGCGCGGCTTTCGCCTGGTGCTGCCGCGTGTGCTGGCCATGGGTGTGGCCATGCCGCTGATCTCGGTCTGGACGACGCTGGCCTCCCTGCTGGGCGGCGTGCTCGCCTCCGACCTGACCATGGACGTCTCGCCGGCCTACTTCATCACGGCCTTGCCCGACGCGGTGCAGATCTCCAACCTGACGCTGGCGACCGCCAAGTCGGCCGTCTTCGGCGTGTTGATTGCGCTGGTGGGCTGCCATTTCGGCCTGCGTGTCAAACCCAATACCGAGAGCCTGGGCCAGGGCACCACGGCCTCGGTGGTGGTGTCGATCACGGGGGTGATCCTAGTCGACGCGCTGTTCGCCGTGGTCTTCCGCAACGTGGGCATATGAGCAGCGACATGCGCAGCGCACCGGTGATCGAGATCGAAGGCCTGTCCTCGGTGTTCAGCAGCGCCGGGGGCGAATACGTGGTGCACCGCCAGCTGGACCTGCGCATCGACGAGGGCCAGCTGGTGGCCGTGGTCGGTGCCTCGGGCAGCGGCAAGACCGTGCTGCTGCGCCAGATGCTGGGGCTGGAGCGGCCGGCCGCCGGCCGGGTGAGCGTGCTGGGCCGCCCGGCCGCGCGCCTGAGCGAACCGGGCGCGGCCAGCCGCGTGGGCATGCTGTTCCAGCACGGTGCGCTGTTCTCGGCCTTCAGCGTGCTGGAGAACATCGCCTTTCCGTTGCACGAGCTGCGCACCCTGCCGGCGGAGCTGGTGCGTGATGCCGCGCTGGTCAAGCTGCAGATGGTGGGGCTGGACCCGACCCAGGCGCACAAGATGCCGGCCGATCTCTCCGGCGGCATGCTCAAGCGCGTGGCGCTGGCGCGCGCCCTCGTCATGGACCCGCCCCTGCTGCTGCTGGACGAGCCCACTGCAGGCCTGGACCCCGACAGCGCCGACGATTTCTGCGAGCTGCTGCGCTCGCTGCACCAGGAGCTGGGCCTGACGGTGGTGATGGTCACGCACGACCTGGATACGATCTTCGAGCTGGCCACGCACGTGGCGGTGCTGGCCGAGCAGCGTGTCATCGTCAGCGGCACGCCGCGGCAGGTGATGGCCTACGGACATCCCTTCATCCACGACTTCTTCCAGGGCGAACGCGGCCGGCGCGCGCAGATCCCGTTGCATGATGTGCCGGAATACAGGTAGAAAGCAGATATGGAAAACAAGGCCCATGCGCTGGCGGCCGGCGCCTTCGTGCTGCTGGTCTCGGCAATGCTGGTGGTGCTGGCGGTCTGGCTGACGCGCCAGGCCGGCGAGGTGCGTTCCTACGAGATCGCCACCCGCGAGCCTGTCACCGGCCTGCAGTCGCAGGCCTCGGTGCGTTTTCGCGGCATGAAGGTCGGCAAGGTGGCCGCGCTCGGTTTCGATCCGCAGACCCCGGGCCAGGTGCTGATGCGCATCGAGGTCGACGCCAGCGTGCCCGTGACCCGCTCGACCTACGCCTCGCTGGGTTACCAGGGCCTGACCGGCATTTCCTTCGTGCAGCTCGACGACAGTGGCGAATCGCACGAGCCGCCGGCTCCCGGCCCGGCCCAGCTGGCGCGCATCCCCATGCGGCCCGGGCTGATGGACCAGTGGTCGCGCCAGGGTGAGCGCCTGCTGGGCCAGCTGGAGGAGACCACGCGCCGCGTCAACCAGCTGCTGGCCCCCGAGAACCAGCAGGCCCTGCGCAGGAGCCTGGACACGCTGAGCCAGGCCGCCACGACCGTGCCGCCCACCATGCGCCAGGCCGGCGAATCCTTCCAGGCCATGCGCGAAGCCGCCGCCAGCGTCAGCGCCAGCGCGGCCCAGGTGCGCAAGGCGGCCGACGACTACGCGCGCCTGGCCCTGCGCCTGCAGCAGCCCGGCGGCGCGCTCGACCAGCTGCAGCAGGGCGCCGGCGCCCTGGCCGCCAGCGGCCAGGCCGTGCAGCAGAACAGCCTGCCGCGCCTGAACCAGACCCTGGACGAGACGGGTCGTACGGCGCGCCAGCTCGGCCGCGCTGCGGCCACGCTGGACGAAAATCCGCAGGCCCTGATCTATGGTCCGCCCCTGGCCCGCCCCGGCCCGGGCGAGCCCGGTTTTGTCACGCCGCGAGGTGCGCGATGAGGAGTGCCGACTTGAACGTCCCCACGGCTGCCGCTAGCCTGCAGCGCGCCACCCGCGCGAGCGTCCTGGTGGCCGCGCTGCTGCTCGGCGCCTGCGCCCTGCCCGAGCGCGCCCCGGCCCCCCTGCTGTACGACTTCGGCCCGGTCACCGGGGCGACCGTGCCAGACAGCGGCAGCGCGCGGCCGGTGCTGGCCCTGCGCGTGCAGGCCAGCCCGGCGCTGGACGGCACGGCCATGTTGTACCGCCTGGCCTATGACGACGCGCAGCAGCTGCGTGCTTACACCCAGTCGCGCTGGGCCATGGCGCCGGCATCGCTGGTGCAGCAGCGCCTGCGCGACGGCCTGGCGCGGCACTACACACTGCTGCCGTCCGCCGACGGTGCCTCGCGCCTGCTGCTGGTGGAGCTGGAAGAGTTCAGCCAGCTGTTCGACACGCCGCAGCAGAGCGCCGGCTTGTTGCGCCTGCGTGCCAGCCTGCTGCAGCGCACGCCGGCCGGCTTGCAGCTGCAGGCCCAGCGCGAATGGCGCTTGCAGCGACCCGCCGCCACGGCCGATGCGGCCGGCGGCGTGCGCGCCCTGACTGCGGCGACCGATGCCGCGGTGCAGGCGCTGGCGCAGTGGCAGCAGCAGCAGCCTTGAGCAGCGCCTGAGCGGCCGCACCGTGGCACCAATCGGGTGCGCGTGGCAGGGCGAATCCGTGTTCTGAATCTGGCACGCTCCTTGCGATACCGGAGGCATCCTCTAGCAACCCAAGGAGCCTCCTCATGAAACTGGACCGTCGTTCGTTTGTATCCAAGAGCGTGACTGCCGGCGCCGCCGCCGGCGCGCTGGCCTTTCCCATGGTCGCCAAGGCGCAGCAGAGCTTCAGCTGGAAGATGACCAGCGCCTATCCCAAGGGCTCTCCCTTTTATATGGACGGCCCGGGCAGCGCCACCGACCTGGCCAAGCGCATCACCGACATGTCCGGCGGTCGCCTGAAGATCCAGGTCTTCGGCGCCGGTGAACTGATCCCGGCCTTCGAGGGCTTCGACGCCGTGCGGGCCGGCACCGTGGAGATGAACCACGCCAACAGCTATTTCTGGACCGGCAAGACCTTCGCCGCCCAGTATTTCACCGCGGTGCCTTTCGGCCTGAACTTCCAGGGCATGAACGGCTGGCTCTACGACGGCGGCGGCATCGACCTGTGGAACGAGGTCTACGCGCCCTTCGGCATGGTGGCCATGCCCTGCGGCAACACCGGTGTGCAGATGACCGGCTGGTTCAAGAAGGAGATCAAGTCGGTGGCCGACCTCAAGGGCCTGAAGATGCGCATCCCCGGCCTGGCCGGCAAGGTCTACGCCAACCTGGGTGTGGACGTGAAGGTGCTGCCCGGCGGCGAGATCTTCCCCGCGCTGGAGCGCGGCGTGATCGATGCGGCCGAGTTCGTCGGCCCCTACCAGGACCGCCGCCTGGGCCTGCACAAGGCGGCCAAGTACTACTACACCACCGGCTGGCACGAGGCGGCCACGGTGTCCGAGCTGCTGATCAACAAGGCCGCCTGGGACAAGCTGCCCAAGGACCTGCAGGCCATCGTGAGCAACGCGGCCGCGGCCTGCAACGTTATCAGCGAGGGCTGGTGCCAGAAGGCCAATGCGGAGGCCATGGACGACCTGGTCAAGAACCAGAAGGTCATCGCCAAACCGCTGCCCGATGCCGTGATCAAGGCCCTGCGCGCCGAGACCGAGAAGGTGCTGGCCGAGGCCGTGGCCAAGGACCCGCTGGTCAAGAAGGTGCACGACTCCTACATGGGCTTCAAGGCCAAGTACGACCGCTGGGTCGAGGTCAGCGAAGAGCAGTACCACGCCAAGGTGCGCGGCTGAAAGGTATTCCATGACGAAAAAAGCGATCACCGCCGTTGGGGCGGGGATTGAATCGCTGATCGACATCGTGGGCCGGGCCACCCTCTGGGTGGCTCTGGCCATGATTGCCCTGGTCGCGGTCAATGTCCTGTTGCGTTATTCCTTCAGCTTCGGTTCGGTCTGGGCCCAGGAGCTCGAGTGGCACTTGCTGGCGGGGCTGATCCTGCTGGGCATGAGTTATGCGCTGCAGCGCGGCGACAACGTGCGCGTGGACCTGTTCTACGCCAACTACGGACCGCGCCTGAAGTTCGCGGTCGACGTCATCTCGGTGCTGTTGATCCTGCTGATCTCCCTGTATTTCATCAAGCTTTCGCTGGCCTACGTGGGGCAGTCCTACTCGATCCTCGAGGGCTCGCCCGATCCGGGTGGCATTCCCTACCGCTGGGTGGTCAAGGCGCTGATCCCGCTGGGCTACGGCCTGGTGGCCTTGCAGTCGGTGGGCGAATTGCTGCGCCTGTTGCGCCACCGCGCCGCGGCGCAGGAGCAGCAGCATGTTTGAACCGCAAACCTATGCCTTGCTGATGCTGCTGGCATTCTTCGGCCTGCTGATGATCGGCGTACCGGTGGCCACCACGCTGGCCACGGTGGGTCTGGTGTTCGGCTACCTCGGCTTCGGCGACGGGCTGTTCAGCCTGCTGCCGGCGCGCTTCTACGGCATCGTGGCCGGCTACCAGTGGATGGCCATCCCGCTCTTCGTCTTCATGGGCGTGATGCTGGAGAAGTCCAGACTGGCCGACGACCTGCTCGACGTCATGGGCCACATCGCCGGCGGCGTGCGTGGCGGCATGGGCGTGGGCATCATCCTCTTTGGCGTGCTCATGGGGGCGACCACCGGCATCGTCGGCGCCACCGTCATCACCCTGGGCCTGCTGACCCTGCCCACGCTGATCCGGCGCGGCTACAACAAGAGCATCGCCTGCGGCGCCATCTGCGCCTCGGGCACGCTGGGGCAGATCATTCCGCCCAGCCTGATCCTGATCCTGCTGTCGGACATCATGCAGCTCTCGGTGGGCACGCTGTTCGCGGCGGCGGTCGGCCCCGGCATGCTGCTGGCGACGGTGTACATCATCTTCCTGCTGGTGCTGGGCTGGCTCAAGCCCGACCTGATGCCGCCGATCCCGCAGGACGAGCGCGACGGCGTCACGCGCCGCCAGCTCTGGGTCCGCTTCTGGAAGGTCGTGGTGCCGCCCATCCTGCTGGTGGTGGCGGTGCTGGGCTCCATCGTCGGCGGCATCGCCGCGCCGACCGAGGCGGCCTCCATGGGCGCCGTGGGCTCGGTGCTGATCACGGTGTTCTCACGTCGCTTCACGATGAAGGTCCTGAAGGACGTGGCGCTGGAGACCAGCAAGATCACCGCCATCATGATGTTCATCCTCATGACGGCCCAGGTCTTTGCGCTGGCTTTCCGCGGCCTGCACGGCGAGGACCTGATCACGCGCATGTTCGAACTGCTGCCCGGTGGCGTGAACAGCGACATCTGGTTCATGATGCTGCTGATCTTCGTGCTCGGCTTCTTCATCGAGTGGATCGAGATCAGCTACATCGCCGTGCCGCTGTTCATGCCCGTGCTGCTGGCCCAGGGCGTGGACCCGGTCTGGCTGGCCATGCTGATCACGGTGAACCTGCAGTCCTCCTTCCTGACGCCGCCCTTCGGCTGGGCCTTGTTCTACCTCAAGGGCGTGGCGCCGCCCGAGGTCACGATCAAGGACATCTACAAGGGCGTGATCCCTTTCCTGGCGATGCAGGCCGTGACGCTGGCCCTGGTGTTCTTCTACCCGCAGATCGCGCTGTGGCTGCCCAAGGCCATCGGCTGGTAATCTGGTCTCGACAAAGGGAGCCTTCATGAGCCAATCCGTCTACGGCCGCCGCGGCATCGCGGTGGCCCCCCATTCCCTGGCGGCCGAGTCGGCCGTGGCCGTGCTGCGCGAAGGCGGCAATGCCCTGGAGGCCATGATCGCCGCCGCGGCCACCATCGCCGTCGTCTATCCGCACATGAACTCCATCGGCGGCGACAGCTTCTGGGTCATCAACGGCCCGGGCAACCGCCCCGGCGGCATCGATGCCAGCGGGCGCAGCGCCGCCGCCGCGAGCCGCGAGTGGTATGCCGCCCAGGGCATCACGGGCAGCATACCGTTTCGCGGCGGCATCGCCGCGCTCACCGTCGCCGGCACGATCTCGGGCTGGGGCGCGGCGCACAAACTTTCGGCGCAGTCGCTCGGTGGCCGCCTGCCGCTGAGCCGCCTGCTCGACGACGCGATCTTCCTGGCGCGCCAGGGCATCCCCGTCACGCGCAGCCAGGCCAACACCACGCAGGCCAAGCTGGCCGAGTTGAAAGACCGCCCGGGTTTTGCCGAGACCTTCCTGACCCAGGGCCAGGTGCCCCAGGTGGGCGCGTTGTTCAAGCAGTCGCGCCTGGCCGACACGCTGGCGCTGATCGCGCGCAAGGGCACTGACGAGTACTACCGCGGCGCGCTGGCCAAACAGATGGCGGCCGAGCTGGCCGCCGTGGGCAGCCCGCTCACGCTGGCCGACCTGCAGGCGCACCAGGCCAAACTGATCGACCCGCTCACCGTGCCGGTGGCCGGCGCGCAGCTGCACAACATGGTGCCGCCTTCACAAGGCCTGGTCTCGCTGCTCATCCTGGCGCTGATGGAGCGTTTCCCGGGCTGGAAGCAGGCCGGCCCCGAGAGTGCGGCCTTCGTGCATGCGCAGGTGGAAGCGACCAAGCTGGCCTTCCGCGTGCGTGATCGTTACCTCACCGATCCTGATTTCATGGCCCTGCCGCCGGCCGAGCTGCTGACGCCGGCACGCATCGATGCGCTGGCGCGCGAGTTCAAGCCCGACGTGGCCCTGCCCTGGGGCAAGACGGCCAAGCCTGGCGACACCATCTGGATGGGCGTGATCGACATGAACGGCATTGCCGTCTCTTTCATCCAGAGCATCTACCACGAGTTCGGCTCGGGTGTGGTGCTGCCCAGCAGTGGCGTGAACTGGCAGAACCGTGGTTGCAGCTTCTCGCTGGACCCGGCGCACGTGAACACGCTGGCGCCGCGCAAGAAGCCCTTCCACACACTGAACCCCGCCATGGCCCAGCTGGCCGATGGCGGCACCATGGTCTACGGCACCATGGGCGGCGACGGCCAGCCGCAGACCCAGGCCACCATCTTCAACCGCGTGATGCGTTTTGGTGACCATCCGCAGCAGGCCATCGAGCGACCGCGCTGGCTGCTGGGCCGCACCTGGGGCCAGTCCAGCGACTCGCTCAAGCTGGAGAGCCGCTTTGACCCGGCCGTGCTGACGCAGCTGCGTGCGCAGGGGCACGAGGTGGAGTCCATCGCTGCCTGGGACGAGGGCGTGGGCCATGCCGGCATGCTGATCCGCCACCCCAATGGCGTGCTGGAAGGCGGCTTTGATCCGCGCTCCAACGGCGCGGTGGTGGCGTTCTAACGAAGTCTCAACGTCCGAGGGCCGGGAACAGCTTGACCAGGCCGTCGGACATCACTTCCACGGCCAGGGCGGCGAGGATCAGGCCCATGAGCCGGGTCATGACGTTGATGCCTGTCTTGCCCAGCACACGCGCGATCGGCTCGGCCAGGGCAAAGCACAGCGCCGTGGCCAGCGCCACCACCACGCCGTAACCCACCAGGGTGCCGAGCTGCAGCAGGTCCTTGGCCCGGTCGGCGTAGATCACCACGGTGGACATGGTCGCCGGGCCGGTCAGCAGCGGGATGGTCAGCGGCACCACGGCGATGCTGGCGCGCGCGGCCGAGCGTTCGGCGGCATCGTGGATCTCGTCGGCGGTGGACTTTGCCTCGGCCGGCTGGGCGTTGAGCATGGCCAGCGCCGAGGTCAGCAGCAGCATGCCGCCGCCGACCTGGAAACTCGCGAGTGAAATGCCGAAGAAGGCCAGGATCTGCAGGCCCAGCAGGGCGCTGATGGCGATCACGGCAAAGGCGCTGAGCGAGGAGATCCAGATCGTGCGCAGGCGCTGTTCGCGCGTGAAACCCTGCGTGTAGTGGATGAAAAAGGGCACGATGGCCAGCGGGTTGACGATGGCCAGCAAGGTGACGAGCGGTTTGAAGTCCATGATCAGTTCGCGGCGCTCGCCGGTGTGCGCCGGCGGAACATGCCCCAGCCTTCCATGTGCAGCACCTGGTCGCCGTGCTGGTTGTGCATCTCCCACCGCGTGCGCACCAAGCCCACGTCGGGCCGGCTGCCCATGGGGCGGCTGTCCAGGATCGAATGGCGCAGGCTCAGCGTATCGCCGGGATAGACCGGCTTGAGCCACTTCAGGCTTTCCAGCCCGGGCGAGCCCAGGCCGGCCGCTTCGGACAGGAAGTTGTCGACCATCAGGCGCATGGCCATGGCGCAGGTGTGCCAGCCGCTGGCGCACAGGCTGCCGAAGACCGAGGCCTGGGCGGCAGCCTCGTCCAGGTGGAAGGGCTGCGGGTCGAACTGGCGCGCAAAGTCCAGGATCTGTTCGCGCGTGGGGCTGACACTGCCGAGCTCGCGTGTGCTGCCCACGGCCATGTCTTCCCAGTAGTACTTCAAGGGTTTCGTGGTCATCAGCGTCCTCCGGTGACGTCCAGTATGGAGCCGGTCGCATAACTGGCATCGTCCGACAGCAGCCAGACGATGGCGTTGGCGATCTCCTGCGCCGTGCCGGGGCGCTGCAGCGGGATCTGCGGCGCCAGGCGCTGCGCGCGCCCGGGCTGGCCGCCGCTGGCGTGGATCTCGGTGTCGATGATGCCCGGGCGCACCGCGTTGACGCGCACGCCCTCGGCCGCCACCTCGCGCGCCAGGCCCACGGTGAAAACATCCACCGCGCCCTTGGCAGCCGCGTAGTCCACGTACTGGCCGGGCGCGCCCAGCGTGGCGGCCACGCTGCTCACGTTCACGATGGCGCCGCCCGTGCCGCCGTGGCGTGTGCTCATGCGCCGCACCGCCTCGCGTGCGCACAGCATGGTGCCGTAGACGTTGATCTCGAACATGCGGCGCCAGCGCGCCAGGCTCTGCTCGTCCACGCGCTGCGTCGTGTCCACCACGCCGGCGTTGTTGACCAGGGCCGTGAGGCGGCCGAGCTTGGCGTCGATCGTCTCGAACAGGGTCAGCACCTGGGCCTCGTCGGCCACATCGGCCCGTACCGCGATGGCCCTGCCGCCGCCGGCGCGGATCTGCCGCACCACCTCGTCGGCGGCCAGGGAGTTGGTGGCGTAGTTGACGGCCACCGCATAACCGCGCTGCGCGGCCAGCAGGGCGGTGGCGGCGCCGATGCCGCGACCGCCGCCGGTGATGAGGAGGACCTGGTCCAAATCCGTGCTCCAGCAGGTGTGACGGCGACAAGATACCATTCCCGCCACAAAGAGGAGACACGATGAGTCGCACAGTGGACTATTACCTTGCGCCGCAAAGCCCCTGGACCTATCTGGGCCACGCGCGTTTTGCCGCCCTGGCCCGGGCGGCCGGCGCCACCATCCGCGTGCTGCCGGTCGACCTGGGCGGCAAGGTGTTTCCCGTCTCGGGCGGCCTGCCTTTGCCCAAGCGCGCGCCGCAGCGCCAGGCCTACCGCCTGCAGGAGCTCCGGCGCTACAGCGAATTCCTCCAGATCCCGCTGCACCCGCAACCCAAGTACTTCCCCGTCGCCGGCGATGACGCCGCCTGCCTGATCATCGCCACCGACCGGTACGACGGCACCGAGGCCGCGATGAAACTCACCGGCGCCATCCTGGCCGCGGTCTGGGCGCAGGAGCGCAACATCGCCGACCGCACCGTGCTGGCCGAGCTGCTGGCCGAGTGCGGGCTGGACGCCAAGCGGCTGGAACAATCCGCCAATCAGGAAGCGCGCGAGCGTTACGAGGCCTGCACCCAGCAGGCGATCGCCGCCGGTGTGTTCGGCGCCCCCAGCTACGTCATCGACGGCGAGATCTTCTGGGGCCAGGACCGGCTCGATTTCGTCGCGCGCAAGCTCGGCGTCACAGCGTCATAGACCAAGCACAAGGAAAGACCAGACATGGGTCAGTACACCGATCTCACGGCCGCCGACGGCTTCCAATTCCCCGCCTACGTGGCGCGGCCCGCGGGCCAGCCGCGCGGCGGCGTGGTGGTGCTGCAGGAGATCTTTGGCGTCAATGCGCACATCCGTGCCGTGGCCGACGGCTATGCCGCGGCCGGCTACCTGGCGGTGGCGCCGGCCACCTTCCACCGCGTCAAGCCCGGCGTTGAACTCGGCTACGCGCCCGACGACATGAGTGCCGGCATGGCGCTCAAGGCCGCGGTCGAGGCCCTGGGCATGAACCCGGCCGCGCCCGGCGTGCTGCAGGACATCCAGGCCGCCATCGACCACGCGGCCCAGGCCGGCAAGGTGGGGCTGGTGGGTTATTGCTGGGGCGGCCTGCTGACTTGGCGCAGTGCCAGCCTGCTCAAGGGCCTGAGCGCGGCCGTGCCCTATTACGGCGGCGGCATGACCACCGAGGCCGAGATCGCGCGCCAGCCGAAATGCCCGGTGCTGGCGCATTTCGGCGAAAAAGACCACTGGATCCCGCTCGACGGTGTGGCGGCCCTGCGCCAGGCCCACCCGGAACTCACGGTGCACATCTACCCGGCCAACCACGGCTTCAACTGCGATCACCGCGGCGCCTGGGACGCCATCGCGGCGGCGCTGGCGCGCGATCGCACGCTGGCCTTCTTCGCCCAGCACCTGGGCTGAGACCATGTGGCGCGCCTTGTTGCTGGGCCTGCTGCTCGTCGCCGGGCCGGCACAGGCGGCCGACTACAACGGCCCGCTGTTCGACGCCCACCTGCACTACAACGAGGAGGCGTACCAAGGGCCGCATCCGCTGGACGACGTGCTGGTCCGCATGCAGCGCAACGGCGTGCAGGCCATCATCGCCAACAGCCGGCCCAACGACGGCACCCGCGCCCTGGCTGAGGCGCGCGCGCAGACCCGTGCCGCCGGCGTCACAGTGGTGCCCTTCATCCGCCTGTACCGCAACCGCGAGGACTACGGCAACTGGTTCCGTGATGAGAGCATCTACGCCATGGTGCAGGCCGAGTTCGCGCGCGGCACGGCGGCCGGACCTTATCGCGGCATCGGCGAATTCCATCTGTACGACAGCGCCAACGCCAACGGCCCGGTGGCGCAGAAGCTGATGCAGTTCGCGCAAGAAAAACAGCTGGCCGTGCTGGCGCACGTGGACGACGTGGCCATCGACCTGCTGCTGGCGCATGCGCCGGGCGCACGCCTGATCTGGGCTCACACGGGCATCGGTGGCCCGTCGGCGGCGCGCGTGCAGGCCCTGTTGGAGAAGTACCCGCAGCTCATGGGCGAGCTGTCCTACCGGCCCGGCCTGAGCTGCGCCGACGACCGTGGCCGCAGCACGCTGTGCGCGGACTGGCGCGCGCTGTTACTGAAGTTTCCCGACCGTTTCCTGATCGGCTCGGACACCTGGATCAACCAGCGCTGGTTGTATTACGATGGCCTGATGCAGGAGTACCGCCGCTGGCTCGGTGAGCTGCCGCCCGACGTGGCGCGGCGCATTGCCTGGGACAATGGGGCGCGTCTGTTCCTGCGACCCTGATGCCTTCATTCCAACTCCCGCTCTTTCCCCTGCAGACCGTGTTGTTTCCCGGTGGCGTGCTGCCGCTGCGGATCTTCGAGGTGCGTTACCTGGACCTGATCCAGCGCTGCCAGAAGGAGGGCGCGCCCTTCGGCGTGGTCTGCCTCAGCCGCGGCAGCGAGGTACGCCAGCCACCCGCCCAGGCCGACGACGCGGGCGACGCGCCGTTCGGCCCGGAAATGTTTCACCTCGTGGGCACGATGGCGCACCTTACCGCCTTGGAGCGGCCGCAGCCCGGCCTGATGCTGATCCGCTGCCGCGGCGGGCGGCGCTTTCGCCTGCTGCGCAGCGAGCAGATGAAACACGGCCTGTGGATCGGCGAGGCCGAGTATCTGGATGACGATGCGCCGGTGCCCGTGCCGCCGGATCTGGTCCATGTACGGGTGGGCCTGCAGCGCCTGCTGCAGCACATGCAGGCCCAGGCCCGGCCCGGCGACGAGCTGCCCATCCAGCCGCCGCTGCAATGGGATGACTGCGGCTGGCTGGCCAACCGCTGGTGCGACATCCTGCCGGTGAGCCCGCAGCTCAAGCAGCAGTTCCTGGCGGTGGACAGTCCGCTGGTGCGGCTGGAGCTGGTGGCCGACCTGCTGGCGCACCTGAAGATCGGCGGGGAGCCCGCGGCCTGAAGCGGCCGTGCGCCGGAATAAAAAAAGGCCGAAGCGCGCAGCTTCGGCCTGCAGGACGGGCCCGGTGCGGGCCTGCGTATCGCCTGCTCAGAAGCGGTAGCCGAGGCCCACGCCGATCAACAGCGGGTCGACGTTGAAAGCGCCCAGCTTGTTGCCGTTGAGGTAGACCTCAGTGCCGATGTAGACCTTCTTGATGTCGAAGTTCAGGTACAGGTTCTTGCCGACCGGCACGTCCACGCCGACCTGCAGCGCGCCGCCGACGCTGGTGCTCTTGACCTCGGCGCCCGGCACCGTGAGGTCGACGTCGCTGAAGCGCGTGAAGTTCACGCCGGCGCCGACATAGGGCTTGTAGCCGGGGGCGTCGAAGTGGTACTGCAGCAGCAGCGTGGGCGGCAGGTGCTTGAGCGTGCCGATGTCGCCGCCGACCGTCCTGGAGTTCAGGGTGTGCTGCTGCGGCACGGTGAGGATCAGCTCGGCCGCGACGTTCGGAGTGAAGAAGTAGGTGAAGTCGACTTCAGGGATGACCTTGTTGTTGATGCTCAGACCCAGACTCGTGCCGTCGCCATTGGTGCTTTGCAGGCTCACGGCCCGCGCACGAACCATCCACGGCCCTTCGGCCGTCTGCGCCGAGGCGGCGCCGATGGTGAGTGCACAGATCGCGGCCGCAGCCAGGAGACTCTTTTTCATGATGTGTTCCTTCGAAATGACAAAAACGGGGATAGCCCCGGAACACATTGGATGATTTGCGCGGCTCAGGCTCCTTGAGTCACGTCAAGCGGGGGTAAGCCCGCGATAAAACCTGCCGACTTTTTGACTCAACGCAAATCCGCGATCGTTTTGTGGTCAGCGTGTGTTGCGTTCGAGGTAGCGTTTGCGCCAGAACAGCAGGGCCAGGCCGGCGCCGATCAAACCCATGGACGCCACGGCCCACCAGAAGCCGCTGTCTTCGTGGATCAGCGGGATGGAATCGAAGTTCATGCCGAAGATGCCGGCGATCAGGTTCAGCGGCAGGAAGATGGCGGTGAGCACGGTCAGCGTGCGCATGATGCCGTTGGTGCGGTTGCTCTGGGCGTTGAAGTGCATCTGCACCGCCGTCTCGATGCTCTGCTCCAGCCGGCGCACGTGGTGCACCACGCGCTCGATGTGCTCCAGCACGTCGCGGCTGCGCACCAGCAGCAGGTCCCGTTCGCGCTGCGCCGCCGGCGTGTCGGCCTCGGGCCAGGTCTTGACGGTCTCGATCCAGTCCTGGATGGCGGCGCGCTGGTCTTCGCAGACCTCGTCGAGCTGGTGCAGCGCCAGCCGCGCGTCGAGCAGGGCCGACCAGTTGGAAAAGCGGGTGCGTGGATTGAGCAGCTCGGCCTGCCAGTGGTCGAGCTGGCGCGTCAGCTCGCGGCGCAATTCCAGAAAGCCGTCCACCATCAGGTTGACCACGCGCAGCATCAGATCGGCCGAGGAGGTAGGCAGGCGGTGACTGGCGTTGCGCAGTTCGCTGGCCGTGCTCTGCAGCAGGCGTGTCGCATAGGCTTCGCGGGCTGCGCCGTCGGCCGGGTGGACCGACAGCAGCACACGCTCGAAGACGGCAAAACCGACCGGACTGGTGTCGATATGCCGCAGGATGGGCGGGCCGCCGCGCCGGGAAGCCGCCGGCAGGGGCTGGCTCGTGCCCTCGACCGCACCCGTGGCCGTGGCGGCCAGCCGGCGAAAGACCAGCAGGTCGTATTGCGAGGTGTAGTCAAAGCGCGAGGGCAACTGCGCGTTCAGCAGATCGGACACGTGCAGGTCCAGCAGCTGTGTGCCGCACAGATTCTGCAAGGCGGCCTGCAGCTCGGCCAGCTGGCCCCGCAGCTCCTCGCGGGTGCAGGCGATCCACAGATGGCCCTGCGCGGGTAGCTGCGCGGGCGGGGCGTCGCTTTCGCTGACGCCGGCGGGGCTGATGGTGAAGACGCGCATGCTGGTTTCCGGGGGGCGAACGGCTTGCCAAATCGCTACAGTGTGGCCCATAAGAATACAGGGAGAAGCGGCATGCCCAGAATGGTGCGTATCGTATTGCCAGGTTACCCCCACCACATTGTCCAGCGCGGCCACAATCGTCAGGTCATCTTTGCGCAGGAGGAGGACTATGTTGGCTATCTGGCAAATCTTCAGGAGCTCAAGCTTACTTTCGGCATCGGCATCTACGCCTATTGCCTCATGACCAACCACGTGCACCTGTTGCTGCAGCCCGGCGAGGCCGTCGCGGACCTGGGTGCTTTCATGAAGGCGCTGGCCGCCCGTACCACGCGCTACTTCAATCGCCTGGAAGGTCGCAGCGGCACTTTGTGGGAGAGCCGCTACAAGTCCAGCCCGGTGCAGACGGAACAATACCTGCTGGCCTGCTGTCGTTATGTTGAACTCAACCCGGTCCGCGCCCGCATGGTGGCGCACCCGGGGGAATACCGCTGGTCGAGCTACGCGGCGCGCATGGGTGGGCCGGATTGCGAGTGGCTGGACCTGGACCCGATGTATCTGGCCCTCGGGCAGGATGATGCGACCCGACGCGAGCGCTACCAGACCTTTCTGGAAGACGCGATTCCCCTTGGCGAATGGGCGCTCATACGCGAATCCGTCAAGCGCGGACAGCTGACCGGCAACAGCCGCTTTGTCGAAGCCGTCGAACAGATCGTTGGGCGCAGGATAGAGCGACGCGGCCCGGGTCGGCCGCAGAAGGCGGGACTGGAGACAGAATAATGTGCGAAGAAGGTGGGGAAAAATAAATCTGTCCCCTTTGTTACCGGCCAATTTTGACAACCTGCTTGCGGCAGTTGCCGGTAGTGGCTGGTCTGTGGAACGGGCCAAGCTTTTGTCGGAGGCATTGCCAGATCTTGAGCCCAACGGCACTTCCAGAAAGAACCAGGAGCAGGCCCTACGCGACTTCCTTGCGCTCTATGCCTTGACAAGGACTGACGATGTCGCCAACAACGGTAGCTGGGAAGAACTGCTCCCCACCAACGAAAAGGTACGCAAAGCCTTGTTTGGCGACGGCAGCAAGTCCGGTGGGTTGATTGCGGAGGTGCTGATTGGCGGAACAGGCTCCAATCAGAACCCCTATGTCAACATCCACAAGGTGTTGCAGAAGCTAGAGATTGAAAAGGCGACATCGAAGGACCACCACAACCATTTCCACATCGTCTTGCGGGCCCCGAAGCTTCAAGCCATTGATCTGCCGCCCCAGAATCTGTTGGCGGATGGCGTGGCTGAAGATATACAGGCCACTACAAGCGAGGAATTGTTATCGGCCGCGCAGGGCTTGCTGGGCGCCATGCAGGCGCAACTCGCACTCGCGCCAGATCAAGGAGAAGTTACCATGTTCGTAATGGATGTACCCCCAGACGTACCGGCCATGTACGCACCCGTAGTCATTGCCCAAGCGTCTGCGACGCAGCTGGATACGTCGCCAGCCGCTGCTGGCAGCGCCACAGCCGAACGCACTATTGGTGTTTGCCAGTTGATCGAGAACCCGCCGGTTCCGGCCATGACGGCTGCCAACGTTGCAGCACCCGCGATGGCTGCATGGTCATATCTGACAAGCGTTGAGAAAGTCAAACTACCTGAGGGTTTGGCGGAAACAGCAAAAACTACCCTGCTAGACGGAGCAAAGCATGGAGTACTAGTGCAGGAGGGGGGGGGATATTACCGCTACGACCCTACCCCCGGCTACTACAGCACTGATCGCGCCACCGTGCTGGTGGAGATGGGCAACTACAAGGTCAAGGTGGTCATTCACATCAAAGTGTTGGCGCCCACGGAAGGAAATGATTACGAGAACAAGCAGCTCTGCCCCAACGGGGAGCTCTGGAAGATCTCTTTGAACCCGGAAGACCCTGCGGCCCCTATTTACACCCTTACATCGTCATCGCAGTGGAGCAGCGCAGTAGCCAGCTATGCCTCAGTTTCCTACAGCCTGGCCAACTCCAACGTCAACTTCGCTGATCTCCCCGGAGGGGCGGTAGGCCAGGCAACTGGTCAGTCCACTACTTTGGATACCACTGCCGGTGGCCACGGCTGGTACGTCGACCCCACGCCGCTGGACAACACCGACGACTACCTGCCCACCAGCAACCCCAACGTCTGGCAAGCCAAGGCCGGCAGCGATGCCGCTGGCAAGATGGACCTGCTCAGCGTGCTGCTGCACGAGTACGGCCACGCCCTCGGCCTGGACCATAGCCACGAGAGCGGCGACTTCATGGCCGCCACCCTGCAGCCGGGCCAGCGCCGCCTGCCCAGTGCCGAAGAGCTGCAGCTGATGAGCGAGCTGGTGGCGCAGCTCAAGGGTGGCACCAGCACGGGTGACCAGTCGCCCACCAACCCCGCCGTGCCCTCCCTGCCCCTGGGCGCCCTGCTGCTCGGCCGTTTGGCCCTGGGCCGCCGGCCCGAGGACGCGGTGTTCGACGGCAGCCAGGCCCTATTTGCCGCCCACCCCACGCTGCAAGGCGGTGGGCTGCAGAACCTGCAAGACTGGGCCACCCGGGGCCAGGTTAGCTTGGCCAGCGGTGGTGGTGCCACCCTGGAGGAGGGCACAGCCAGCCAGACCCGCCTGAACCAGGTCTTCACCATCAACGAGCGCGACCGCTTCCTGAGCTTCACCCTGGCCGGCACGGCCCTGGATGACGTCCACGGCGGCCCGGACGATGCCTTTGAAGTTGCCTTGCTCGAAGCCGACACCGGCCGCTCGCTGATCGGTGCGCTGAGCCTGAGCCATACCGATGCCTTGCTCAACCTGCAGGCCAACGGCACGGAAACGGCCGCCGCCAACGTGACCCGCGTCACCAACCCGGACGGCAGCCGCACCTACCGGGTGGATCTGGCCGGTGTTCCCGCCGGCACCGCCGTCAACCTGTCGTTCGACCTGATCGGCTTCGGTAAGACCGGCAGCCAGGTGACCGTGCGCGACGTGCGTGTCTCCGGCCTGCCGCAGCTGCATGACGATGCCGCCACCCTGCCGGAGGACAGCACCCTGGCCTTCGACCCGTTTGCCCAGGTGGACAACGCCGCCCTCCTGGCCCTGGGTTCGCAGGTGGTGGAGGCACCGGCCCACGGCAGCGTCAGCGTCAATGCCGACGGCACCTTCGTCTATACCCCGCAGGCCAACTACTTCGGCACCGACAGCTTCAGCTACCGCTTGAACGACGGCCCGCTGGAATCCAACCTGGCCACCGTCAACGTCACCGTCACCGCCGTCAACGACGCTCCGGTGGTGGCCGACGTCCGCATTCAGCCCCGGTGCAGCAGCCGTGCGGCGGCCACCGCGAAGTAGGTCAGCACGCCGTCCGCCCCGGCGCGCTTGAAGCCCAGCAGGCTTTCCATCATCACGGCGTCGTGGTCCAGCCAGCCGTTCTGGGCGGCGGCCTTGAGCATGGCGTATTCACCCGAGACCTGGTAGGCGAAGGTGGGCACGCGGAACTCGTCCTTCACACGCCGCACCACGTCCAGGTAGGGCATGCCGGGTTTGACCATCACCATGTCGGCGCCTTCGGCGATGTCCAGCGCGACTTCGCGCAGCGCCTCGTCGGTGTTGCCCGGGTCCATCTGGTAGACCTTCTTGTTGCTCTTGCCCAGGTTGGCCGAAGAGCCGACGGCGTCGCGGAAGGGGCCATAGAAGGCACTGGCGTACTTGGCGCTGTAGGCCATGATGCGGGTGTGCACCAGGCGGTTGGCTTCCAGCACGCTGCGGATGGCGCCGATGCGCCCGTCCATCATGTCGCTGGGCGCCACGATGTCCACGCTGGCCTGGGCCTGCGTGAGGGCCTGTTTTTCCAGGATGGCCACGGTCTCGTCGTTCAGGATGTAGCCGGTGGGGTCGAGCACGCCGTCCTGGCCGTGGCTGGTGTAGGGGTCCAGCGCGACGTCGGTCATGACGCCGAGTTCGGGGAAGCGCTCCTTGAGGCCGCGCACCACGCGCGGCACCAGGCCGTCGGGGTTGTGCGCCTCCTGGCCGTCCGGGGTCTTCAACTTGCTGTCGATGACCGGGAACAGGGCCATGACCGGGATGCCCAACTGCACGCATTCCTCGGCCACCGGCAGCAGCAGGTCCAGGCTCAGGCGCTCGACGCCGGGCATGGAGGCCACGGCCTCGCGGCGGTTCTGGCCGTCCAGCACGAAGACGGGATAGATCAGGTCGTTGACGCTGAGCGCGTGCTCGCGCACCAGGTTGCGGGTGAATTCGTCGCGACGCAGCCGGCGGGGCCGGCCCATGGGATAGGGGGCGTAGGGGGTCATGGGGAAAATTGTGCCTGATTCTGCCGCTGCTGGAGCTCGGGCCCGGATTGCCAACTCTGCACGTTTTGGCCCCGATTGATGCTGGTTTCGACCCGGTTGGTGGCCCGGACTTGCATTTCGTGCGCATTTTTGTTAGATTTCACCCCGGGTGGTTCGCCACCCCCCGCTTTTCCTCCCTGAGCGGGGCCTTGATGTGTGACAGCAAAAAAGGCTTGCAACCCCGGCTTCGTGCCGGGGTTTTTTTTGGGCGGTGGCCCGCTGCGCTTGACTTGCTCCTGCGGGCCAAGTTGGTCTTCGACGCAAGCCGCCATGCGGCTGGTGCCTCCTGCTCTGAGTCTCGGTCTAAACTCGGCCCATGCTCTGGGTCAAAGCCTTCCATATCGTCTTCGTGGCCAGCTGGTTCGCCGGCCTGTTTTATCTGCCGCGCATCTTCGTGAACCTGGCCATGGTGCCGGCGGACTCGGTGGCCGAGCGCGAGCGTCTGCTGCTGATGGCGGGCAAGCTGCTGCGTTTCACCACCATCCTGGCCGTGCCGGCCCTGGTGCTGGGCTTCTGGCTCTGGCTGGGTTACGGCATCGGCAAGGGTCCGGGCAATGGCTGGCTGCACGCCAAGCTGACCGTGGTGGCGCTGGTGCTCGGTTATCACCACGCCTGCGGGGTGTTGCTCAAGAAGTTCCGCCGGGGCGAGAGCCAGCGCGGCCATGTCTGGTTCCGCTGGTTCAATGAGCTGCCGGTGCTGTTGCTGCTGGCCGCGGTGGTGCTGGTGGTGGTCAAGCCTTTCTGAAGTGCCAGGTGGCATGCCGGCACACAAGACCTCCGCCTGGCCCCTGAGTCTGGTCTACGTCGGGCTGGTGGTCTATGCCAGCCTGTACCCCTTTGCCGACTGGCGCGATCAGGGGGCGTTGCCCTGGGATTTCCTGCTGGCGCCCTGGCCGGCCTACTGGACGGGTTTTGACCTGCTGGCCAATGTGCTGGGTTATGCCCCTCTGGGCTTTCTGCTGGCGCTGGGTGCCTTGCGCACGGGTCATGGCCGCCTTGCCGTGCTGTGGGCCGCCCTGGGCGCGGGCAGCTTGTCGTTGGCGTTGGAAACACTGCAGAGTTTCCTGCCGGCGCGCGTGCCCTCCAATCTGGATTTCGCCCTCAATCTCGCCGGTGCCTGGGCCGGGGCGGTGGTGGCGACCTTGCTGGAGAAGTGGGGGGCACTGGACCGCTGGATGCGCTTTCGGGGCCGCTGGTTTGCCGACGACGCCCGCGGCGCCCTGGTGCTGATGGCCCTGTGGCCGTTTGCGCTGCTGTTTCCGGCCTCGGTCCCCCTGGGGCTGGGGCAGGTGTTCGAGCGGGTGGAGGCGGCCCTGGCCGATCTGTTGCTCGACACGCCGTTCCTGGAGTGGCTGCCCATGCGCGATGTCGAGTTGCAGCCCCTGGTGCCCCTGGCGGAGATGAGTTGTGTGATGTTCGGGGCGCTCATTCCCTGCCTGCTCGGCTTCAGCGTCATTGCCTCGCCGGCGCGCCGGGCGGTGTTTGTGGTGACGGTGTTCGCGGTCGGTCTGGGGGCCACCCTGCTGTCCTCGGCCCTGAGTTACGGTCCCATGCACGCCTGGGCCTGGGTCAATCTGCCCGTCAAGACGGGCCTGCTGCTGGCGGCGCTGCTGGCCGTGTTGCTGCTGCGGGTCTCCGGCCGGTTCTGCGCGATCCTGCTGCTGCTGGCCTTGAGCATAGACCTCGCGGTGATCAACCAGGCGCCGCCCAGCGCCTACTTCGCCCTGACGCTGCAGACCTGGGAGCAGGGGCGTTTCATCCGTTTTCACGGGCTCGCCCAGTGGCTGGGCTGGCTCTGGCCCTACGCAGTGCTGCTGTATGTGCTGCTGCGTCTATGGGATCAGAGTGTCGAGCCTAAAATTGTCGAATGAGCACGACCTCCGCCCCCTCCTACTACAAACGACACATCTTCTTCTGCCTGAACCAGCGTTCGGCCGGCGAGGCCTGCTGCGCCGACCACCAGGCCGAAGCCGCCTTCGACCGCTGCAAATCCCTGGTCAAGGCCGCCGGCCTGAACGGCCCGGGGCAGGTGCGCGTCAATCGCGCCGGCTGCCTGGACCGCTGCGCGGGGGGGCCGGTGGCCGTGGTCTATCCCGAGGCGGTCTGGTATTCCTATGTGGATGTGAGCGACATCGACGAGATCGTCGAATCGCACCTGAAAAACGGCAAGGTGGTCGAGCGTCTGCTGACGCCGCCGCACGTGGGCCGATGAACGCCCAGACCGAGAGGCTGGTGCTGGCGGGACCGGCCGGCCGCATCGAAGCCCTGCTGGATACGCCGCCCGCGGAGGTCACGCCGCGCGGCACGGCCATCATTGCCCATCCGCATCCGCTGTTCGGCGGCACCATGGACAACAAGGTGGTGCAGACGCTGGCGCGTGCCTTTGTGCAGTGCGGCTGGTCTGTCGTGCGCTTCAACTTCCGCGGTGTGGGCGCCACCGAGGGTGTGCACGACGAGGGGCGGGGCGAGACGCAGGATCTGCTGGCGGTGGTGCAGCAGTGCGCGCCCGAGGGCGCGCTGGCGCTGGCCGGTTTCTCCTTCGGCTCCTTTGTCATGAGCCAGGCGCTGGCCTCGTTGTGGCCGGCGCGCCAGATCGACAAGGTGGTGTTCGTCGGGGCTGCCGCCAGCCGTTTCCAGGTGGCCACGGTGCCGCCGGAACTGCACGAACGTACCCTGGTGATCCACGGCGAGCACGACGACACCGTGCCGCTGGCGGCGGTCATGGACTGGGCCCGGCCGCAGGTGCTGCCGGTGACGGTGGTGCCGGGAGGCAGCCATTTCTTCCATGGGCAGTTGCCGCTGCTCAAGAGCCTGGTGGTGCGCCACCTGACCGCCGCAACGTGAAAAGACGTCTGTGGTCCGTGCTGGCCGCCGCCGCGCTGCTGCTGGGGGGCGCCGCTTCGGCGCAGCTTTTGCCCCAGCCGCCCGAGATCGCGGCGCGCGCCTACCTGCTGCTGGATCTGAGCAGCGACCAGCAGCTGGCCGCCAAGGAGGCCGATACGCCCATCCAGGCCGCGGAGCTGACCAAGCTGATGACGGCCTACCTGGTGTTCGACGCCCTGCGGGTGGGCAAGCTGGACCTGGAGCAGACCATGGCCGTCAGCGAACGGGCCCAGCGGCAGCCTGGTGCGCGCATGTTTCTCGAACCCGGCATGAAGGTGCCGGTGGAAGACCTGATCAAGGGCCTGCTGGTGCAGTCCGCCAACGATGCGGCCGTGACCCTGGCCGAAGGAACCGCCGGCAGCGAGGAGCGTTTCGTCCAGCTGATGAACGAGCAGGCCCAGAGCCTGGGCCTGAAGGCGACGCGTTTTGCCAATGCCACCGGCCTTGCCGCGCCCGGCCAGCAAAGCACGGCGCGTGACCTGGGGGTCCTGGCCACAAGACTGCTGCGCGATTTCCCGGACTACGCGCATTTCCATGGCATCCGCAAGTACCGCTACGCCGGTGCCCCGCCGGCCAACGACAACAACCGCAATCTGCTGCTGTTTCGCGACCCGTCGGTGGACGGACTGGCGACGGGCCACAACGCTGCCGCCGGTTACTGCATGATTGCCACGGCTCGGCGCGACTTTCCCCATCTGGGGCCGTCGGGGACCGCCGGCCCTCGGCGCCTGCTGGCGGTCGTGCTCGGCACCGACGGCGAGAACGCCCGCGCCGGTGAAACCCAGAAGCTGCTGAACTGGGGTTACACCGCTTTCGAGGCGATCAAGCTGTTCGAGGCCGACCAGGCAGTGCTGACGCCGGCGGTCTGGAAAGGCCGATCGACCCGGGCCCGGCTGGGCCGCCCGCAGGCCGTTGTGGTGTCGGTGCCGGCCGGCAGCGGCAAGCGCCTGCGGATCGAGGCCAGCCGGCCCGAGCCTCTGGTGGCACCCTTGGCGAAGGGGCAGGCCGTGGGCATGCTCAAAGTATACGTTGGCGAGCACACACTCACCAATATTCCTTTGTATGCGCTGGACCGGGTCGAGGAGGCCGGGTTGATGGGCCGGGCCTGGGACGCCTTCCGGCTCTGGATCCAGTAGCGCGCCCGGCCTTCCGGCGGGGCCGGCCGGGCTGTAAATCCCCGGGTTTCCATTGCGTCTGCGGGACTCACCTGATACACTCGAAGGCTTTTCGGAATTTCCGAAGGGTTTCACGTTTTCGTTTTTCCAAACGTTGAGGGACGTTTTTAAATGCCAACCATTAACCAGCTCGTGCGTCAGGGGCGCGAGGTCGAAACGACCAAGTCCAAGAGCCCCGCGATGCAAAACTCGCCGCAGCGCCGCGGTGTGTGCACCCGTGTGTACACCACGACGCCCAAGAAGCCGAACTCCGCTCTGCGTAAGGTCGCCAAGGTGCGCCTGACCAACGGTTTCGAAGTCATTTCCTACATCGGTGGTGAAGGCCACAACCTGCAGGAGCACTCCGTGGTGCTCGTGCGCGGCGGTCGTGTCAAGGACCTGCCGGGTGTGCGTTACCACATCGTGCGTGGCTCGCTCGACCTGCAAGGCGTGAAAGACCGCAAGCAGTCGCGTTCCAAGTACGGCGCCAAGCGTCCGAAGAAGGCCTGATCGGGCTTTCAAGATAGTTAGTCGGTGTTCGTATCGTCTTGCGCGGGCGGTCCGGACGTAGTGACCCGAAGCTCGGAATCGTCCGGGTGGGTCGAGTAAGTGGGGGTCTGTATGGCTCTCGCGGTGTCCGAAAGGGCGCCAACTGAAGCAATGAGGTGAAATATGCCGCGTCGTCGCGAAGTCCCTAAACGTGAAATCCTGCCGGATCCGAAATTCGGCAATGTCGAGCTCTCCAAGTTCATGAACGTGATCATGGAAGGCGGCAAGAAGGCGGTTGCCGAGCGCATCATTTACGGTGCCCTCGAAACCATTGGTCAGAAAACCGGCAAGGACCCGCTGGAGCTGTTCACGGTTGCCATCAACAACGTGAAGCCCATGGTCGAGGTGAAGTCCCGCCGCGTCGGTGGTGCCAACTACCAGGTGCCGGTGGAAGTGCGTCCGGTCCGTCGTCTGGCCCTGTCCATGCGCTGGCTCAAGGAAGCGGCCCGCAAGCGTGGCGAGAAGTCCATGGCCCTGCGCCTGGCCAACGAGATCATCGAGGCCACCGAAGGCCGCGGCGGTGCCATGAAGCGCCGTGACGAAGTGCACCGCATGGCCGAAGCCAACAAGGCCTTCAGCCACTTCCGTTTCTAAGCCACAACTGCCCCACAGGTGCGCAGGCCCGCCACGAGCGGGCCTGACCTGTTTTAACGAAAGACCATCATGGCACGCAAAACGCCCATTGAGCGCTACCGCAATATCGGTATTTCCGCTCACATCGACGCCGGCAAGACCACCACGACCGAGCGTATCCTTTTCTACACCGGTGTGAACCACAAGATCGGTGAAGTGCACGACGGTGCGGCCACCATGGACTGGATGGAGCAGGAGCAGGAGCGTGGCATCACGATCACCTCGGCTGCGACTACCTGTTTCTGGAAGGGCATGGAAATGTCCTATCCGGAGCACCGCTTCAACATCATCGACACTCCCGGCCACGTGGACTTCACCATCGAGGTGGAGCGTTCCATGCGCGTGCTGGACGGTGCCTGCATGGTCTACTGTGCCGTGGGCGGCGTGCAGCCGCAGTCGGAAACCGTCTGGCGCCAGGCCAACAAGTACAAAGTGCCGCGTCTGGCCTTTGTGAACAAGATGGACCGCACCGGCGCCAACTTCTTCAAGGTCTATGACCAGATGAAGCTGCGTCTGAAGGCCAACCCTGTGCCGATCGTGATCCCGATCGGTGCCGAAGAGAACTTCACCGGCGTGGTCGATCTGATCAAGATGAAGGCCATCATCTGGGACGAGGCGTCCCAGGGCATGAAGTTCGAATACAAAGAGATTCCCGCCGAACTGCTCGAGTCCGCCAAGAAGTGGCGCGAAGGCATGGTCGAGGCCGCCGCCGAAGCCAGCGAGGAGCTGATGAACAAGTATCTTGAGGAAGGCGACCTGAGCGAAGCTGAAATCAAGCTGGGCATCCGCACCCGCACGATCGGCGCCGAGATCCAGCCCATGCTGTGCGGTACCGCCTTCAAGAACAAGGGTGTGCAGCGCATGCTGGACGCCGTGATCGACTTCCTGCCCTCCCCGGTGGACATTCCTCCGGTGGGCGGCCTGGATGAGAACGAGAAGGAAACCAGCCGCAAGGCCGACGACGGCGAGAAATTCTCCGCCCTGGCGTTCAAGCTGATGACCGACCCCTTCGTCGGCCAGTTGACCTTCGTGCGTGTCTACTCCGGCGTGCTGACCAAGGGCGACACGGTCTACAACCCGATCAAGGGCAAGAAAGAGCGTATCGGCCGTATCGTGCAGATGCACGCCAACGAGC
>JAHRYV010000030.1 GCA_020621965.1 Curvibacter sp.
CATGTGCAGCTTGCCGCTGGGGTAGGGCAGCATGGAGCAGGCGTAGAACTTCTTCTTGCCGGCGGCTTCGCTCACGCGGTAGGCATCGCGTGCCACCCAGTGGCTGTGGGCGGCCTTTTCAACGTCGAGGTGTTGGTACTTGTCTTGCATGGGGGAACTCATGGGTTCACGTCCTGCCGGCCTGCTTACTTGAGGCCGAGCACGTCGAACATGTCGTACTGGCCGCTCTTGCGCCCGGCCAGGTAGCGCACCGCGCGCAGGCTGCCCTGGGCATAGGTGACGCGGCTGGAAGATTTGTGCGTGACCTCGATGCGCTCGCCGATGCCGGCGAACAGCACCGTGTGGTCGCCCACGATGTCGCCGCCGCGCACGGTGGCAAAGCCGATGCTGGAGGGGTCGCGCTCGCCGGTGTGGCCGTAGCGCTCGTAGACGGCGCAGTCTTTCAGGTCGCGCCCCAGCGCGCCGGCGATCACCTCGCCCATCTTGAGCGCGGTGCCTGAAGGCGCGTCGACCTTGTGGCGGTGGTGGGCTTCGATGATCTCGATGTCGTAGCCGGTGGCCAGCGCCTTGGCGGCCAGCTCCAGCAGCTTGAGCGTGACGTTCACCCCCACGCTCATATTGGGCGAGAGCATGATGGCGATGTCCTTGGCCGCGGCGGCGATCTCGGCCTTCTGCGCATCGTTGAAGCCGGTGGTGCCGATCACCATGTTGACGCCCAGCTCGCGGCAGACCTTGAGGTGGGCCATCGTGCCTTCGGGGCGGGTGAAGTCGATCAGGGTGCGGGCGTTCTGCAGACCGGCCTTGAGGTCGGCCGTGATCTTGATGCCGCTGGCGTGACCGAGAAAGGCCGTGGCGTCGTTGCCGACGGCCGGGCTGGCCGTCACGTCGAGGGCGCCGGCCAGCGTGCAGTCATCGGCCGCGTGCACGGCCTCGATCAGCATGCGGCCCATGCGGCCGGAGGCGCCGGCAATGGCGATCGGGTGGAGGGTCTGTGTGCTCATGGTCGGGGTCCAATCTCAGCGCAGGGACGCCGGCTCCAGCGGCGGATAGCTGGCCGGCAGGGGTGGCAGCGGCTTGGGCTCGGGCGCCGGCGCCGGTGGCGGGAAGGCCTGCAGTTTTTCCGGTGTGGCCTCCAGCACCGGCACCTTGGGTTTTTCCTGGCGGCCCAGGGTGGAGACGAACTCGGTCTCGCTGGGCAACTCGTCCGCCTCGAAGCGCTCCAGCGCTTCACCCTGGAAGTAGACCGTGACGCGGCGCGCCTGCGGCTCGGCGCCCTGGCGCCTGAGGGTAAAGACGTAATCCCAGCGGGCGGCGTGAAAGACGCTGGTCAGCAGCGGCGTGCCCAGGATCTCGCGCACCTGGATGCGGCTCATGCCGGGGCGCAGCACCGCCACCTGCTCGCGCGTCACCACATTGCCCTGCACCACCGGCATGCGGTAGGGCTGCAGGAAACTGCAGGCCGGCAGGGCCAGCAAGGCCGCGCCCAGGAGCAGGGCCGGCCCCAGACGGCCGGGAGCGCGATGAAAAATGTACATGGAACTGGCGCTAGCGATATGATCGGCCATTGTACTGGCTGGGCCTGCGTTCGCCCTGCCCGGCACCCCTTGGAAGCACGCCCCATGAACACCATCGACGAACTCAAGAGCACAGGCCTCAAGGCCACGCTACCGCGCTTGAAGGTGCTGGAGATTTTCCAGAAAGGCGCCCAGCGTCACATGAGCGCCGAGGACGTGTTCCGCGTGCTGCTGGAGGACCGTTCCGACGTCGGCCTGGCCACCGTCTACCGGGTCCTCACCCAGTTCGAGCAGGCCGGCATCCTGACACGCAGCAACTTCGAAGGCGGCAAGGCCGTTTATGAGCTCAACGAGGGCCAGCACCACGACCATCTGGTCTGCCTGGACTGCGGCAAGGTCGAGGAGTTCTACGACCCGGAGATCGAAGTCCGGCAGAACACCATCGCCAAGAGCCGCGGTTTTGCCCTGGCCGAGCATGCGCTCAGCCTGTACGCGCACTGCACCAAGAATCCCTGCCCGAACCGCGGCAAGTAAGCCCCCCGCGCCTGCGCGCCGCGGCGCGGGTGACGCGCACGCTCAGTCGGGCTCGCCCATGGCGCGGCGATGCCGGTCGACGAATTCCTGGTAGGTGTCGATGCCGCGCAGCTGCAGGATGGTGTTGCGCACGGCAGCCTCCACCAGCACGGCCAGGTTGCGACCGGCCACCACCTGGATCACCACCTTGCGCACCTGGATGCCCAGCACGTCCTGCGTCAGCGGCTCGTAGGGGATGCGCTCGTAGTCGCGCTCCAGCGTCTCGCGCCGCACCAGGTGCACGATGAGCTTGAGGCGCATCTTGCGGCGCACCGCGGTCTCGCCGAAGATGGATTTGATGTCGAGCAGACCGATGCCGCGCACCTCCAGCAGGTTGCGCAGCAGTTCTGGGCAGCGGCCCTCGATGGTGTCCTGGTTCACGCGGTAGAGGTCGACGGCGTCGTCGGCCACCAGGCCGTGGCCGCGCGAGATCAGCTCCAGCCCCAGCTCGCTCTTGCCCAGGCCCGACTCGCCGGTGATCAGCACGCCCAGGCCGAGGATGTCCATCAGCACGCCGTGCATGGAGGCGCGGTCGGCGAAATGGCGCGACAGGTAGCTGCGCAGCACGTCGATGACGTAGGCCGAGGATTCGGGCGAGGAAAAGAGCGGGATCTGGGCCTGCTCGCACATGGCGATCAGCGCGGGCATCGCCGCCTGCTTGTCGGCCAGCACCAGCACCGGCGGCTCCAGCGTGGTGATGCGCGAGATGCGGCGTGCGCAGTCTTCAGGGGTGGCGTTGGTCAGGTAGGCGACTTCACGCTCGCCCAGCACCTGCAGCCGGTAGGGATGGATGTAGTTGAGGTGGCCCACCAGGTCGGCGCCCGAGTTGGCCGCTCGCACGGCCACCTCGTCAAAACGGCGCTCCGAGGCGCCCAGGCCGGCGACCCACTCCCATTTCAGCTTGCCGCGGAATTCCTCGAACAGGACCTCGGCGCTGACAACAGTGGGTCTCAAAGCGGGATTCCGTGGGCGCTCAGGCCGGTTGGGCCGAGCGCCAGCTGACGATCAGGCCGTGCAGCTCGGCCGAGGTAGCGCTGGCATTGAGTTGGGCGCGCAGCGTGGCGTCGCTCAGCAGTTCGGCGATCTCGGACAGGATCTCCAGGTGCTTCTGCGTCGCCGCCTCGGGCACCAGCAGGAAGATCAGCAGATTGACCGGCAATTCGTCGGGCGCGTCGAAGCCGATGGGTTGGGCCAGCTGCAGCACGGCGGCCATCGGCGCCTTCAGGCCCTTGATGCGTCCGTGCGGGATGGCCACGCCGTGGCCCAGACCGGTGGAGCCCAGCCGCTCGCGGGCGAACAGGCTGTCGGTCACGAGGGCGCGGTTGAGGCCGTGCAGGTTCTCGAACAACAGCCCCACTTCCTCGAAGGCCCGTTTTTTGCTCGTGGCATCGACATGCACAAGCACTTGTGCGGTCGGCAGGATGGACGCAAGACGATTCATGATGTTCGAGTGGGCAGATTATGCACACAAAAAAGCCGCGGTGGGGGCCGCGGCTTCGCTGGTTTCGGCAGGCGCCGCCCGGGGGTGGCCGCCCTGCCAGCGGCCTTACATCAGGCGCTTGGCGGCATCGTGGTGATGGTCCTGCAGGCGGTCCTTGTGGCGTACCACCTGGCGGTCGAGCTTGTCGACCAGTTCGTCCACTGCGGCGTACAGATCCTCATGGGAACTTTCCGCAAACAGGTCGCTACCTCTCACATGGATATTGCATTCGGCGCGTTGCCGTTTTTCCTTCTCCTTCTGTTTCTCCACCGTCAGCAGCACCTTGACATCGACAACCTGGTCAAAGTGCCGGGTGATCCGATCAAGCTTGGTCGTGACATAACTGCGCAGGGCAGGGGTGACTTCGAGGTGATGACCGCTGATCGTCAAGTTCATGAGTAGCCTCCTGTTGCTCTCGGATTTGAACTTCCACACCCGCACCAGCAAGTCCGGGGACGCAACCAGACTTGCTTGCTGCAGGCGATTTCACTATGCGCCCGCACCTGTGGAAATGCAATCCCCCTGCTTGATTCACCTCAAAGAACCGTAGGCTATTGGGCCGTTCTTTGAGTTCGCGCCGGCGCGGTGTATCCTGAGTGGATCGCTCCGTTGCGCGCCGGGTGCCAAGCGCCGCGCCAAGGCGACCCGACATGCCCCGCACGGGCGCGCCGCCCGCAACCACACGGTCTACGAACCATCGGGAGGGGCGTCCTTCGGCTGCTCACCCGCATGCGTGCTCTGCCGCAGTCCCGACAGCGCCGACCGCCACCGCTCCCACTCGGCCGCCGGTATGGCGGCGTCGGCATCGAGCCAGGCCTGGGCCTGCAGTTCCAGCAGTTGCGCCTGGCGCGACAACTCCGCAAAGCCGAAGATGCCACCAGCCCCGGCCAGCCGGTGCAGCTCGGCATGGACCTCCCGCAGCACCGTGGGAGGCACCGCCGCGCCGTAGCCACGCAGCCGCGCATCGAGCGCGGCCAGGGTGCCGTCCAGCCGCGCCAGGAACTGGCGCTTGAAGACCGCGAGCTGGGCCTGGAACTCGGCATCAACCACGCGCGGCACTCCAGATCTGCTTCACCTGGGCCGCCAGCGTCATGGGATCAAACGGCTTGGCGACGACGTCGAGCGCTCCCAGGCTCTGGTAATACACCACCTCGGCCGGCTGGACCTTGGCCGTGAGAAAGATGACGGGGATGGCAGCAGTGGCCGGGTCGGCGCGCAACTGCGCCAGCGTCGCCGGCCCGTCCATGCCGGGCATCATGACGTCGAGCAGGATGAGATCCGGCGCGAAGTCGCGCACCGCCGCCAGCGCCTCGCGGCCATTGCCGCAGACCTGCACCTCAAAGCCGCCGAGCAGCTCCAGCGCCACCTTGGCCACGGCCTGGATGTCCGGCTCGTCTTCGGCGTACAGAATGCGTTCGAGGGGCATGTCTACTCCATTTTGTGGACGGGCGCCGTCAGCGGCAGTTCGAGATAAAAGCAGGCGCCGGCGCCGGGCTGTGATTCGAAACCCACTCGCCCGTGCATGCGCTCGGCCAGCTCCTTGCTGATCGCCAGCCCCAGCCCCGTGCCGCCTTGCTGCCGCGCGTCCGACCCATCGGCCTGCGAGAACTTCTGGAAGATGCGCTCGCGGAACTCCAGCGGCACACCCGGCCCCAGGTCCACCACCGCCACCCGCACCCAGCCCTCCTGCACCGGCGTGCCCACGCGTACGTGCACCTGCACCGGCGCGCCCGCGGGCGAGAACTTGAGCGCGTTGGACAGCAGGTTGCTCAGCACCTGCTGCAGCCGCCCCGCGTCCACTCGCACCTTGGCGCCGTCGGCGCGCTCGCCCAGCACCAGCTTCACCCGGTAACGCTCGGCATAACCCTTGTTGCTCTCCAGCGCCTGCTCCACCAGGGGCATGAGCTCCAGCGTCTTGAGATCAAAACGCATCTTGCCCGCGGCCAGTTTTTCCATGTCCAGCAGATCGTTGATCAGGTGCGTCAGTCGTTGGCTGTTCTTGTAGGCGATGTCGAGCATCGTGCGCGCCTGCGGCGGCACCTCCCCCAGCGCGCCCCCGCATACCAGCCCCAGTGCCCCGCCGATCGAGGTCAGCGGCGTGCGCAGCTCGTGGCTCACCGTGGAGACAAACTCCGTCTTCAGCCGCTCCACCCGCTTGCGCTCCGTGATGTCGCGCACCAGGCCGATGAACAGGCGCTCGTCGTGGCGGTAGATCTGGGTCACCACCAGGTCCAGCGCGAACAGCGAGCCGTCGCGGCGCTGGCCCTCCAGCTCGCGGCTGCGCCCCAGGACGCGGGAGTGCCCGGCGTCACGGTAGCGCGCCAGATAACCGTCGTGCGCCGAGCGGTGGGGTTCGGGCATAAGCATGCTGACGTTGCGGCCGATGACCTCCTGCGCGTCGTAATCGAAGATGCGCTCGGCCGCGCGGTTGAACGAATGCACCTCGCCGCGGTCGTTGATGGTGATGATGCCGTCGGCCGCGTTCTCGAGGATGGACTCGGCAAACTCGGCGCTTTCGCGCGCCTGCCGCTCCGCTTCCGTCAACAGTGTCACGTCCTGCAGCGTGCCGCGTGAGCGCAGGGGTCGACCCGCCGCGTCGAAGTCCAGGTGGCAGTTCGCGTGCACCCACTTGATGCGGCCGTCGGGCATGCGCAGGCGGTAGGTGATGTCGTAGTGCGACCGGCGATCGGCCTGCGCGTCCTGATAGGTGCGGTCGACCTCCTCGCGGTCGTCGGGATGGACTACGCCCAGCACGGCCTCGTAGGTCGCTTCGAACTGCTGCGGGTCGAGCTCGAACAGTCGGTAGATCTCGGCGCTCCAGACGAGGCGGCCGCTGGCCGGGTCGTGTTCCCAGCTGCCGATCTGCGCGGTGCGCTGGGCCTCGTTCAGGCGCTCTTCGCTGCGGCGCAGTTCCTCTTCGCGCTCGCGTATGCCCGCCGTCATCTCGTGCGCCAGGGCCTCGGCCTGTGCCCGGCGCGAGCTCAGGAAGCCCACCAGCACGAACAGCGTCAGGGTGACGACGCTCCCGCCCGCCAGCAGCAGCACGCTCTCGCGCGAGACCCACCCCACCTCCAGCGGCGGCAGGCTGCGGAAAGTCACGGTCCAGCCGTGGCCGTAGGCTTCCACCACGCGCACGGCGGTGAACTGCGCGGCGCGCTCGCTGCGCACGGCGTCGCCGGCCTCCCGCGCCTCCTGGTCCGAATCGAACATCAGGGCCTCTGCACCCGCGGTGAAGCCGTCGTGGATGCGGAAGGCCAGCGGCCGCGGTCCGGACGGGCGCAAGCCGCGCATCAGGTCGTCCATGCGATACGGGCTGTAGACGAAGCCCCGCAGGGCCGCCCAGCGCTCATCGGCCGTCTCCAGCGAGCGCTGGGCGCGGTAGACCGGCACGTACATCAGGAAGCCGGCCTGTGCCTTGCCATGCGTCTCCTGCATCAGCTTGACCTTGGCCGAGATCCGGGTGGCGCCGCTTTCACCGGCGCGCCGCATGGCCTCACGACGCACCGGCTCGGAATACATGTCGTAGCCGAAGGCGGCCAGGTTGCGGTCCTGGAACGGCTCCAGATAGACGATCGCGGTATACAGGTCGCGCCGGCCGGCGGGATGCACGCTGTAGTCGGGGTAACCTTCGGCGCGCACGGCACGCACGTGGTCCTGCAGCTCGGCCGGCCGCAGCACCTGGCTGTAGCCCACGCCCTGGATGCCGGGAAAGTTCACGTCCAGCCGCAGCCGGGCGATGTAGGCCCGCCATTCGGCCCGTTCGACCGTGCCGCTGGCGTCGTAGAGCCCGGCCGCGCCCAGCAGGATCTGCTCGTGGCGGCGCATGCGCGCACGGATGGCGTCGACGACATCCTGCACATGGAGGGCGAATTCGTCCTGCCTGCTCTGGCGCAGATTGAGGAAGAGCACGTGGTTGGCCAGCAGCACCAGCAGCAGGCCGCCCACCAGCACCAGCCAGGCCGCGTTCAGGCGTGGGCGCAAAGACCGGGCCAGCACCCTCCTCATGCTCCGCCCCCCGGGGCCGGCTGTTTGTCGCACATGACACACACTGTAATGGCCGCGCCGCGCCGTGGCAATGTCGCTGACCCGTGAGGGGTGAGATAATCCCCGCGTCGCAATTCTTGTCAGCACACCATGGAAAGCTACCCCAGTCGGTAGCTTTCGACTCCCTCAACGGCATCGGGGGGTTGAAAGCGAAAACCCGAAATCCACCGCCAGATGCTTCATACAGAGGGAGTGAGCCATGCTCAACATCTTCACGCTCGCCAACGGCCGGCTCTTCCAGGAAGAGATCGAGTCGCTGGAGGAACTCTCCAGGTTTCAGCCGATCTGGGTCGACCTGGAGTCGCCCACGCTGGAGGAAAAACGCTGGGTCAAGCAGTATTACGGCCTGTCCATTCCAGAAGACGTCATGGACGAGGACATCGAGGAATCGGCCCGCTTCTACGAGGAAGACAACGGCGAGCTGCACATCCGCAGCGATTTCCTGATCGCCGACGAAGAGGCGCCGCGCACGGCGCGCGTGGCCTTCATCCTGAACCTCGTCAATGACGAACTCAAGAGCAAGGGCGTGCTGTTCTCCATCCACGACGAGGACCTGCCGGTGTTCCGCCTGCTGCGCATGCGCGCGCGCCGCGCCCCGGGCCTGATCAACGATGCCAAGGAAGTGCTGCTCAAGCTCTTCGACGGCGACGCCGAGTACTCGGCCGACACGCTCGAAGGCATCTACGACGAGCTGGAACTGGCCGGCAAGTTGGTGCTCGCAGGCGACGTGACCGACGCCCTGGCCGGCGAAGTGCTGGGCGCCATCGCTCGCCAGGAAGACCTGAACGGGCGCATCCGCCGCAACGCCATGGACACACGGCGCGCGGTGAGCTTCATGATGCGCAGCAAAATGCTCAATTCCGAGCAGTTCGAGGAGGCGCGCCAGATCCTGCGCGACATCGACTCGCTGGACTCGCACACTGCCTTCCTGTTCGACAAGATCAACTTCCTGATGGACGCCACCGTCGGTTTCATCAACATCAACCAGAACAAGATCATCAAGATCTTCTCGGTGGCCAGCGTGGCGCTGCTGCCGCCCACCCTGATCGCCAGCCTGTACGGCATGAACTTCCAGTACATGCCCGAGCTGTCGCAGAAATGGGGTTACCCCTATGCGCTGGCGCTGATGGTGGCCAGTGCGCTGGTGCCGATGTGGTACTTCCGCAAGCGGGGCTGGTTGAAGTAGCTCCCCCCTGTTGACCGCTCACTGCGTGTAGCGGTCCTCTCCCCTCAGGGGACAACGCCAGTGGCCCGGCGGAGCCGGTTCCAGGGCGTTCGCCCGATCAAACCCCTCAGGCGCGGCTTTTGTTCAGTTCGCGCACGAACTCGTCGACGATGGCCAGGGCGTAGCGGCTGGCGACCTCGGTGACGAACTTCGGGAAATCGACATGGGCGGTGTCGTCGGCGCGGTCGGAGATGGTGCGCATGGCGGCGAACGGCACGCCGTAGTCGTGGCAGACCTGGGCCACGGCGGCGCCTTCCATTTCCACCGCCAGCGGGGCATGGCCGGCATCGCTGAGTGCGGCGTGCAGGGCCCGCGCCTCTTCGGCGGCAGAGACGAAACGGTCGCCGCTGGCGATCAGGCCGTGGTGCACCGTGGCTGGCAGTTCGAGCTGGCCCAGACCCGCGCGGGTCGCGCCCAACAAGGCCTGGGCCAGCGCCGCGTCGCAGGCAAAACGTTCGCGGTCGTAGAGCGGAATCTGGTAACGCGGGAACAGGGGCGAGGCGTCCATGTCGTGTTGCACGAACTCGGTGGCCACCACCACGTCGCCCACCTGCACATCGGCGCCGATGCCGCCGGCCACGCCGGTGAAGACCAGGCGCTGAGCGCCGAAGGCCTCGATCAGGGTGGTGGCGGTGGTGGCCGCGGCCACCTTGCCGATGCGCGAGAGCGCCAGCACCACCGGGGTGCCGTGCAGCTCACCCAGCCAGAACTCGCGCCCGGCGCGGCGCACACGCTGCGCATGCTGCAGCAGTTCCAGCAGGCCCTGCTGCTCCTCGGCCAGGGCGCTGAGGATGGCCGTGGTCACTTGACGTGACTCCGGCCGCTACGCTTAACTTTGCTGCGCAAAGTTAGCCTCCGTCGCAAGCAGTGCTCCTTCGGATCACTGCTTGTCGCGCAGTTCGCGGCGCAGGATCTTGCCCACCGGGGTCTTGGGCAGCTCGGTGCGGAACTCGATCACGCGCGGCTGTTTGTAGCCGGTCAGGTTCTCGCGGCACCAGGCGCGCACTTTTTCCTCGGTCAGCGCGGGATCCTTCTTCACGATCACCAGCTTGACGGCCTCGCCGGTCTGGGCGTCGGCCACGCCCACGCAGGCGCATTCGGCCACGCCGTCCAGCCGGGCCACCACGTCCTCGATCTCGTTGGGGTAGACGTTGAAGCCGCTGACCAGGATCATGTCCTTCTTGCGGTCGACGATGCGGAAGTAGCCCTGCTCGTCCATCACGCCGACGTCACCGGTCTTGAACCAGCCGTCGGCCGTCATGACCTTGGCGGTCTCGTCCGGACGCTGCCAGTAACCGGCCATGACCTGCGGGCCCTTGATGACGATCTCGCCGGGCTGGCCTTGCGCCACATCGCGGCCATCGTCGTCGATGATCTTCATCCAGGTGCTGGGCAAGGGCACGCCGATGGTGCCGGTGAAGGCGGTGTTGGTGACGGGGTTGCAGCTGGCCGAAGGGCTGGTCTCCGACAGGCCATAACCTTCGCAGATCGGGCAGCCGGTCTTCTCCAGCCATTTCTGCGCCACCGCACCCTGCACCGCCATGCCGCCGCCGACCGAGACCTTGAGGTGGCTCCAGTCCACCTTGTTGAAGTCCGGGTGGTTGACCAGGCCGTTGAACAGGGTGTTGACGGCCGGGAAGCTGTGGAACTTGTGCTTGGAGAGTTCCTTGAGCACGGCCGGCAGGTCGCGCGGGTTGGGGATGAGCACCAGCTTGCCGCCGGTGCGCATGGACAGCATCATGCCCACGGTGAAAGCGAAGATGTGGTACAGCGGCAGGGCGCAGATGGCCGTGCTCTGCTCGCCCGCCGGCACCTTCTTCATGACCGGATCGTTCCAGGCCTGGGACTGCAGCACGTTGGCGATCACGTTGCGATGCAGCAGCACGGCGCCCTTGGACACGCCGGTGGTGCCGCCGGTGTACTGCAGCACGGCCACGTCGTCGGGTTTGATTTCCGGCTGGCGCAGGGTGCCACGCTCGCCTTTGGCGATGGCCTCGTTGAAACGCACCGCGCCGGGCAGGCTGAAGGGCGGCACCAGCTTCTTGACCTTGCGCACCACGAAGTTGACCAGGGCGCCCTTGAGCAGGCCCAAGCGGTCGCCCATGGCGCACAGCACCACGTGCTTGACCGGGGTGGCGGCGAGGCACTTCTCCAGCGTGTGGGCGAAGTTCTCGATGATGACGATGGCCTTGGAGCCGGAGTCCTTGAGCTGGTGCTCCAGCTCACGCGCCGTGTACAGCGGGTTGACGTTGACCACCACGTAGCCGGCGCGCAGGATGGCCGCCACCACCACCGGGTATTGCGGCACGTTGGGCATCATGATGGCCACGCGGTCGCCCTGGGCCAGGCCCAGGCTCTGCAGGTAGGCCGCAAAGGCGCGGCTGAGGCGGTCGGTCTCGCCGAAGGTGAGCTCCTTGCCCATGAAGCTGTAGGCCGGACGGTCGGCGTACTGGCGGAAGCTCTCTTCCATCAGCGCCACCAGCGAGGCATAGGGCGAAGGGGGCAGGTCGGCCGGTACACCGTCGGGGTAGCTCTTGAGCCAGAGGCGGTCGCTCATTGTCTTGTCTCCTGTATTTCGGGTCTGACTGTAGCGGAACAAAAAAAAGACCGTGCTGGAATATCCAGCACGGTCGTGCTTTTTTCCTGGCGGGATTATGCCTCGTCAGGCGCGCAGGGCGCCCAGCACCTCGTCCAGCATCTTTTTGGCGTCACCAAACAGCATGCGGTTGTTCTCCTTGTAGAACAAGGGGTTGTCCACGCCGGCGTAACCCGACGCCATGGAGCGCTTCATGACGATGGAGGTCTTGGCCTTCCAGACCTCCAGCACCGGCATGCCGGCGATGGGGCTGGTCGGGTCGTCCTGGGCGGCCGGGTTCACGATGTCGTTGGCGCCGATCACGATGGCGACATCGGTGTCGGGGAAGTCCTCGTTGATCTCGTCCATCTCCATCACGATGTCGTAGGGCCGGGCCGGCCAGCAGCACGTCATGTGGCCCGGCATGCGGCCGGCCACCGGGTGGATGGCAAACGCACCCTGACCCCGGCCGGATGTGGTGATCCTGCACCCGCTGGCCTGCGCCACCGCCGTACCGTAATCCGGCAATGATATGACGTTCTTGGCCTCGCGCAGCAGCTCGGCTGTCTCGACCGCGCTCACCGGCACCACCTCGCCTTGCGGCTGGGCTGCTTCACCCGACAGCCGGCACCGCTGCTGGAGCCGAAGCTGCCGGCGATATAAAGTTGCGGTTCATCGCGTTGCCATGATGTAGACAGCATGGCGCCGGAGAGCCCACCAGCGCGCCCGTCACGATCAGCGGTCGCGGACAGCATGAAGCCGGTCGCGGCCGCGGCAGCCAGTAGCTGTTGAGCATGGACACCACCACCGGCATGTCGGCGCCGCCGATGGCCATCACCATGTGGATGCCGAACAGCAGGGCGATGACGGTCATCACGATCAGCGGGGTCATGCCCTCGGCCACCGTGGGCGCATGAATGAACTCGCGCCCGAACCAGATCACCACCAGCAAGCCGGCCAGGTTGAGCCAATGGCGGGCAGGCAGCAGCAGGGGCTTGCCGCCGATCTTGCCGTTGAGCTTGCCGAAGGCGATCAGCGAACCGGAGAAGGTGACCGCGCCGATCAGGATGCCGACGTAGATCTCCACTTCGTGGATGACTTTTTCGGCGCCGGCGAGCTGGATCGAGGTGTCGACGTAGCTGGCAAAACCGACCAGGCAGGCGGCCAGGCCGACCAGTGTGCATCAGCGCGACCAGCTCGGGCATCTGCGTCATCTTCACCACTTTCGCGGCGTACAGACCGATGCTGCCGCCGACCAGCAGCGCACCGATGATCCACGGGATGCCGGCCGGGCTCACGCGCGGGCCGAACACCGTGGCCAGCACGGCCAGGGCCATGCCGACCATGCCGAACAGGTTGCCGCGGCGCGAGGTTTCAGGGTTGGACAGGCCACCCAGGCTCAGGATGAAGAGGATGGCGGCGCCCAGGTAGGAGACCGTAGCGAGACTTAGGGACATGATCGTCTTTCTTCTCTTTTCTTATTTGCGGAACATGGCCAGCATGCGGCGGGTCACGGAGAAGCCGCCGAACATGTTGACCGCCGTCAGCACGATGCCGGCAAAGGCCAGCCAGCGGATCAGCTCATCCGGGCGCCCGCCCGTGCCGGCCTCCGGCGGCAGGATCTGCACCAGCGCGCCGATGGCGATGATGCTGGAGATGGCGTTGGTCACGCTCATCAGCGGCGTGTGCAGCGCCGGGGTCACGTTCCACACCACCATGTAGCCGATGAAACAGGCCAGCACGAAGACCGTGAAGTGGCCCAGGAAGGCGACCGGTGCGAAGGCGCCGATGAACCAGAAGGCCAGCGCGGCGACGGCGAAGATGATGGCCAGCGTCTTGGCCGGCAGCGGCCCGCTGCTGCCATGACCATGACCGCCCTTCTTCTCGGCCACCGGGGCGGCGGCCGGCTTGGGCGCCGGGGCGGCCGCCGGCTTCAGGGGCGGGGCCGGCCAGGTGACGCTGCCGTCCTTGATGACGGTCAGGCCGCGGATGGCGTCGTCTTCCATGTTGACGTTGGCGACACCGTCCTTGGCCTTGCACAGCTCCTCACTCAGGCGGAACAGGTTGGTGGCGTAGAGCGTGGACGACTGCTTGGCCAGGCGCGAGGCCAGGTCTGTGTAACCGACGATGGTCACCCCGTGCTTGACCACGGCCTGGCCCGGCTCGGTCAGCTCGCAGTTGCCGCCCTGCTCGGCGGCCATGTCGACGATGACGCTGCCCGGTTTCATGGAGCGCACCATCTCGGCAGTGATGAGCTTGGGCGCGGGCTTGCCCGGGATCAGCGCGGTGGTGATGATGATGTCGACTTCCTTGGCCTGCTGGGCGTACATCGCCCGCTGCGCGGCCTGGAAGCCTTCGCTCATGACCTTGGCATAACCGCCGCCGCCCGAGCCTTCTTCTTCATAGTCGACCTTGACGAACTCGCCGCCCAGGGAGACGACCTGATCGGCCACCTCGGCCCGGGTGTCATTGGCACGCACGATGGCGCCCAGGCTGGCGGCCGTACCGATGGCGGCCAGACCGGCCACGCCGGCGCCGGCGATGAAGACCTTGGCCGGCGGCACCTTGCCCGCGGCCGTGATCTGGCCGTTGAAGAAACGGCCGAAGGCGTTGGCCGCCTCGATGACGGCGCGGTAACCGCTGACGCCGGCCATGGAGGTCAGGGCGTCCATCTTCTGGGCGCGCGAGAGCGTGCGCGGCAGCGCGTCGATGGCCAGCACCGTGGCCTTCCTGGCGGCCAGCTGCTGCATCAGCTCGGGGTTCTGGGCCGGCCAGACGAAGCCGATCAGGGCGCCGCCTTCGCGCAGCAGGGCCACCTCATCCTTGCTCGGTGGCCGCACCTTGAACACGATGTCCGAGGCTGCCCACAGCGCCGCGGCGCCGTTGATGATCTCCGCGCCGGCGGCACGGTAGGCGTCGTCGCTGAAATTGGCGGCGTCACCCGCGCCGGACTCGACGGCCACCTTGAACCCGAGCTTGATGAGTTTTTCCACCACCTCGGGCACCGTGGCCACGCGTTTTTCGCCGGGAAAGATCTCCCGCGGCACGCCGATGCGCTGCGCCGGTGTTGCTGTGCCAGCTTGCATAAATTGACTCCTGGATATTTTGACGACGGTGACGCAGGCTCTCCCCTACAGACAGAGCTGCCCGCACGCGACTAGCTTACCTGAGAATCCCATTCCGACGCGGAATAAGCTCTATAACTATTTCTCGGCCGATTCATAAAACGCCAGCGCACTTTTCCCGCTTATGACCGGGGCGCGGCGCGGTCCGCCCGGTCGCGACTTCCTTTCTGCGCGCAGAGAACTGATAATTCGCGCAGGCTCCAGGAGGAACGCAACGGACGTGGACGAACCTGCCTGGTCCAACATCACGGAGTCTCATGCCCGACACCCCCGCAGTCACCGCCTCCGTACTGATCGTGGAGGACGACGAACTCACCTCCAGCCTGCTGAAGTTCCTGCTGGAGCGCGAGCGCTACACCGTCCACCTAGCAGCGGACGGCCAGGCCGGGCTCGCCCACATCCAGACCCAGGCGCCGCCCTCCGTCGTGCTGATGGACGTGATGCTGCCCTTTCTCGACGGCTTCGCCTTGTTGCGGGAATTGCGCTCCCGCGAAGCCTGGCGCAACACCCGCGTCATCATGCTGACGGCCAAGTCGCAGGGCAGCGAGATCGCCCGCGCGCTCGATGCCGGCGCGGACGACTACCTCGTCAAGCCCTTCAAGCCCGAGGAGCTGTTTGCCCGCCTGCGGCGTTATCGCCCCGTGGCCCGGAGCGGCTCATGAACACGCCACGGCGTCGCGCCCCGTACCGCCGGCCCCCGGTGCTGGCACTGGCCGCACTGCTGGCCGGGTCCGTCGCCCTGGCCGCCGATGCGCCGGACGACCAGGCGCCGCCGACGCTGGGCCTCGAACTGGCCGCAGGCCGGCAGCAGCTGAGCAACGGCAGCCCCGACTGGAGCGAGACCTCGGCGCGTCTCACCCACCGCCGGGGCCAGCGCCATGCCAGCGAACTCGGACTGGTGCAGACCGAGCGCTTCGGCCTGCGTGACGATCAGCTCACCGGTGCGCTGGCGCGCGCGCTGAGCCCGCAACTGACGGCCACACTCGATGCCAGCCTCAGCCCCACGCACCACGTGCTGGCCCGCCACCACCTGGGCGCGAGCCTGCAGTACGAGTTCGCCCCGGCCTGGCTCGTGCACGGCGGCCTGCGCAGCACCCGGTACGACAGCGCCACCGTCACCCAGGCGACCGTCATGCTGGAGCGTTACCTGGCCTCCTTCCGGGGGCTGGTCGCCTGGCGCCCGGTGCAGACCCTGGGCCGCAGCACCTCCAGCCTGGAGCTGCGCGGCGACTACTACTACGCCGACAAGAGCAGCATCGGCCTCTCGCTGGCCGACGGCCAGGAGGCCGCGCAGATCAGCGACACGGCGCTGGCCCTGGCCGACGTGCGCGCCACCACCCTGATCGGGCGGCACTGGCTCACGCCGGACTGGGCGCTCGCCTATGAATGGAACTCGACCCGCCAGGGCGATTTCTACACCCGCCGTGGCTGGCGCATCGGAGTGCAGCATTTATTCTGACCCCTACCTGAGGCTGGCCTTCTGGACCGGGCTGGCCGCCGTGACGCTCACGCTGGGCATCGCCCTGTTCATCGTGGGCCTGCGCCTGCAACGTTACTGGCAGGACCGCCGCGAACTGAGCTTTCAGCAGCGCTGGCGCCCGGTGCTGATGCAGGCCGTGGCGGGAGAGCTGAACACGCCGCTGCCGCCGCTGGCCCGGCGCGACCAGTGGCGCTTTCTCAAGCTGTGGAACCATCTGCAGGAAACGGTCCGGGGGGACGCCACGCAGCGCCTGAGCACCGTGGCTTACCGGCTGGGCTGCCAGGACATGGCGCGCCGGCTGCTGATCTACGGCCGCCTGCCGCAGCGCCTGTTCGCCCTGCTGACCCTGGGGCACATGCGGGACCGCACGGCCTGGGAACTGCTGGTCTGGCAACTGCGGCGGCCCGGGCACACCAGCTCCCTGTACGCGGCCCGCGCCCTGATCCAGATCGATCCGCAGCGCGGCGTGCGCACCGTGGTGCCCCATCTGCTGCAACGCGACGACTGGGAAATGGTGCGCATCGCCGTCTTGCTGCAGGAGTTCCGCGAGGTCCTGGGCGGCGAGCTGGCCCGCACCCTGGCCGGGTTGCCCGCCGCGCGGCTGCCGCGCGCCCTGCAACTGGCCGAAGCCCTGCATCTGCAGCTCCCGCCCGAGATCGTGCTGGCCTGGCTGCAGCCCATCCAGCCCGCCGAACTGCTGGTGATGGCGCTGCGCCTGGCCAACGGCGCCGCCGTGCTGCCGGCGGTGCGCTCGCTGGCCAGCCATGTGGACTGGCGCGTGCGCGTGCAGGCGGCGCGCGCCCTGGGGCGCCTGGGCGAGGCCGCCGACGTGGTGGTGCTGACCCGGCTGCTGGCCGACCCCCAGTGGTGGGTGCGTTACCGGGCCGCCGGCGCGCTGACGGAACTGCCCTTCCTCAGCCGCGAGCAGTTGCGCGGCCTGGTGGCCGACCTGCACGATCGTTATGCCCGCGAGGCCTACGCCCAGGTCCTGGCGGAGCGGCGGGAGACCTTGGCATGACGGACTTCATCGCCGCCTTCTTCCTGCTCTATTTCATCGCGCTCAACGGCGTCTACCTGCTGCTCAACGTGCTGGCCGCCCTGAATCTGCGCCGCATCAACCAGCTGCGCGAGATCAACGAGCTGCCCCACGCCCAGACCACGCTGGACCCGCCCATCAGCGTGCTGGTCCCGGCCTACAACGAAGAGGCGACCATCGCCGCCACGGTGCGCTCCGTGCTGCAGCTGACCTACCCCGAGCTTGAGGTCATCGTGATCAACGACGGCTCGCGCGACGGCACGCTGGCGGTGCTGCAGCGCGAATTCGCCCTGCTGCCCTTCCCCGAGGCCTATCGCGTCCAGCTCGACACGGCCGCGGTGCGCGGCATCTACCGCTCGACCCTCCACCCGCAGCTGCGGGTCATCGACAAGGACAACGGCGGCAAGGCCGACTCGCTCAACGCCGGCATCAACGCCGCGCGCTACCCGCTGTTCTGCGGCGTCGACGCCGACTCCGTCCTGCAGCGCGACAGCCTGCAGCAGGTGGTGCAGCCCTTTCTGCGCGACCCGCAGATGATCGCCACCGGCGGCACGGTGCGCATCGCCAACGGCTGCGAGGTGAAGGACGGTTACCTGACGCGGGTCGATCTGCCACGCAACCCGCTGGCCCGCTTCCAGGTCGTCGAATACCTGCGCGCCTTCCTGTTCGGCCGCCTGGGCTGGTCCTCGCTCAACGCCCTGCTGATCATCTCGGGTGCCTTCGGCCTGTTCAGGAAGGAGGCCGTGATCGAAGCGGGCGGCTACCGGCGCGACACCATCGGCGAGGACATGGAACTGATCGTGCGGCTGCATCGGCACATGCGTGCGCGCCAGCGCCCCTACCGCATCGAGTTCGTGCCCGACCCCGTGTGCTGGACCGAGGCGCCCGAAGACCTGCGCACGCTGCGCAACCAGCGCGTGCGCTGGCAGCGCGGCCTGCTGGAGAGCCTGAACAGCCACTGGCCGCTGATGTTCAGCCCCCGCGGCGGCTGGCCGGGCTGGGTGGCCTACCCCTATATGCTGCTGTTCGAAGCACTGGGCCCGGTGTTCGAGTTCGGCGGCTACGTCTGGTTCCTCTACGCCTATCTCAGCGGCCTCATCCTCTGGGAGGCCTTTGCGGTCTTTCTGTTCGTGGCCATCGGCATGGGCATTCTGTTCAGCGCCTCGGGCCTGCTGCTGGAGGAACTGTCCTTCCACCTCTATCGGCGCAAACGCCACCTCGCCGTCCTGGCGCTCTATGTTTTCCTCGAGAATGTCGGCTATCGCCAGCTCAACACCTGGTGGCGCCTGGTCGGTCTGGTCCAGTGGGTCCGGCAGAAGGAACACCAGTGGGGCACCATGAAACGCAAGGGCCATGGGCAGGGCGGGCGCTGACAACCTGATCTGAACAAACCATGAACATCCGTTGGAAACCCAGCGTCACCGTCGCCGCCATCATCGAGCGCGACGGCCGCTACCTGCTGGTCGAGGAACACACCCCCGAAGGTCTCAAGCTCAACAACCCGGCCGGCCATCTGGACCCGGGCGAGTCGCCGGCGGACGGCTGCGCGCGCGAGGCACTGGAGGAGACCACCCACCGCTTCAGACCCACCCACCTGCTGGGCATCTACATGTCGCGTTTCCAGCGCGCCCAAGCCGAGGGCGGCGTGGAAGACATCACCTACCTGCGTTTCGCCTTTGCCGGCGAACTCGGCGAGGTGGTACCCGGCCGCAGCCTGGACACCGGCATCGTGCGTACGGTCTGGCTGACGCCGCAGGAAGTGCGCGCCAGCGCCGCGCGCCACCGCAGCCCGCTGGTGCTGCGCTGCATGGAAGACCATCTGCGCGGCCAGCGCTACCCCCTCGATCTGGTCTACACCGACGCCTCGGTGCAGCTGCTGCACCGCTAGATCTTCAGCGCGCCACGTTGGCCAGCGCCTCGCCCGCGAGGTAGCGCCGCAGGTTGTCCAGGAAGAGGGCCGCCACGCGCGCCTCGTTGCCGTCCGAATGACCCGCCGAGTGCGGGGTGGCGATGACGTTGGGCAGGTCCCACAGCGGCGAATCCGTCGCCAGCGGCTCGTGCTCGAAGACGTCGAGGAAGGCACCGCCCAGCCGCCCCGATTGCAGGGCGGCGATGAGCGCCGCCTCCGCCACCACCTCGCCGCGCGCCACGTTGATGAGCCCGGCGCCGGCCGGCAACGCCGCCAGGGCCTGCGCGTCGACCAGCTGGTGCGTGCGTTCGGTCAGAGGGCAGGCCAGCAGCAGCCAGTCGGCACGCGGCAGCACCGCACGGAAATCCGCATAGCTCACCATCTCGATGCCGTCCGGCGCCAAGGCGGCCTGCGTGCGCACCACGATGAGCTTGAGGCCCAGCATCCGCAAGAAGGCGCCGATGCGCTGGCCGATCGGCCCCCAGCCCACCAGCACCGCCGTCTGGCCGGCGAGATCCCGCGGCAGGCCCGCGCCCAGCAGCGGCGCCCAGTGGTGCGCGCGCTGGGCGGCCATCAGCTGCGGCAGGCGCCGCGCCAGCGCCAGCAGGCCGGCCAGCGCCGTCTGCGCCACCACCTCGGCATTGGCGCCGGACGACGTGGTGACGGTGACGCCGCGCGCGCGCAGTTCCACATAGATGTCGCGGTCGGCGCCGGCGGAGTGGATGTGTACCCAGCGCAGACGGGCGGCACGGCGCAGCACGTCATGGCAGGCGCGCAGCGCCGGGGCGAGCTCGTGTTTGGTGGACAGGCCCGTCACTTCGCGGGTGATGAAGGCCAGGTCGAGATCGCTGCGGCCCGCTGCCACGGCCTGCTCGATGGTGACGAACTCGTGGGGTCGATCGCCCAGCACCTCTTCGATGCCCGGGCGCCACCGCGCCAGGGCCGGCTGCGACAGCAGGATGCGCAGAGCCGGCGCCATGGTCCTCAGCTCTTGTAACCCGGATCGAGCCGGTCGAGCTTGCGCAGCAGCGCCGGCCACTCCATCTGGCCGTAGGGTCGGCGCGTACCGGGCTGGTAGTTGTTCCAGGTTTCCTCCAGCACGGCCGGCGGCACCTGGGCCAGCGGCGTGTTGCAGGCCATGGCGGCGAGCTGGCTGCGGCACGACAGCTCCAGCCGGTGCGTCCAGTTGAAGGCCTCCCCCACCGTGCGCCCCACCACCAGGGCGCCGTGGTTGCGCAGGATCAGCGCCTCGCTGCGACCCAGATCACGCAGCAAGGAGGCCTGCTCTTCGGTATTGAGCACCACGCCCTGGTAGTCGTGGTAGCCGATCTTGAGGAAGCGCATGGCCGTCTGCGTGATGGGCAGCAGGCCGCAGGCCAGCGCCGACACGGCCATCGAAGCCCAGCTATGGGTGTGGATCACGCAAGCCAGCTCGGGGCGGGCGGCGTGCACGGCGCTGTGGATCACGTAGCCGGCCTTGTTGACGCCGTAGTTCAAGTCGCCGAAGTCGGGCTGGGACAGGATGTTGCCGGTCACATCGATCTTGATCAGGCTGGAGGCCGTGATCTCCTCGTACATCAGGCCGTAGGCGTTGATGAGGAAGGCGCCCTCCTCGTCGGGCACGCGCATGGAGATGTGGTTGGCCATCATGTCGGACATGCCGTACAGGTCCACCAGGCGGTAGCAGGCGGCCAGGTCCACGCGCGCCTGCCATTCGGCCGCCGAGCAGCGGCCCTTCATCGAAGCGATCTGCAGTCGTCCGTTCTCGATCATGTCTCTCTCCGGGTGGGGGCTCAGTCGTCACCCAGCCTGAGCTGGCTGGGCAGGCGCTTCTCGAGCGCCCATTTGAGCAGGGCCGCGCCGCGGAAGACACCGTGCGCGAACTTGCCATAAGGCAGGGTCAGGAACAGCGCCATCACCAGGCCCAGGTGCAGCGCCAGCGTGGCCGGCATGGCGGCCGTGCCGCGCGCCCACCACAGGCCCAGGCCGGTGGCGCTGGTGAAGAACAGCAGGGCGATGAAACCGCGGTCCATGGGTTTTTGCGCCGCGTCGCCGTGCTGCGGATGACGGCGCAGGTTCAGGCGCCACAGGCCGGCCGTGCCGACCAGCAGCAGCAGGCCGCCCGCCGCGCCGAGCAACTTGGGCAGGCTGGGCCAGTCGTAGGGCGCCGGCCAGCCCAGCAGGTAGTGATACAGCGTGGCCACGCTGGTGGCGGCGAAGCAGAGCAGAAAACCGTAGAAGGTGGCATGGTGGAAACGCCGGCGCCAGAGGGTCCAGGCATCGTCCTCGTTGTTGCAGCCCTCGCCGTGACCGCCGTCCAGGTACTTCAGGCGCAGCACATCGTGCGTCGCTTCCACGGCTGCACCCGCGCGCACGGCGGCGAGAGCCGGGCCCGCGTAGTCCCGGCCCGGCGTCACCGCGCGCCAGAAACGTCGCACGCCCAAAGCCAGCGCCAGCACGGCGTACAGAAACACCGGAGCGAACAGCGCCACCAGCAGGTTGTGCGGGAAGATGCCGTAGAAGTCCGCCTGCGGCGGCACGCGCCACAGTGTGTCTTTCAGCCAGAGCGTCAGCATCATGAAAAAGGCCAGCGCGCCGGCCACGGCCAGCGCGAGCGTCAGGCCGGCGCGCTGATAGAGTTTGCCCAGCGCCGGCGGCCAGGCGTAGTCGCTGTAGGTCTGCAGCCGCACCCGGGCCATGGCCTGCGGCACGTTGACCGCGAACTCGTGCGGCGGTGCGTACTGGCAGGCGTGCAGGCAGGCGCCGCAGTTGTGGCAGAGGTTGGCCAGGTAGTGCACGTCGGCCTGCGGGAAAGCCAGGCGACGTGTCATGGCCGGGAACACGGCGCAGAAACCTTCGCAGTAGCGGCAGGCATTGCAGATCTGCAGCTGGCGCGCGACTTCGGCCTCGGCGCTGCCGGGCACCACTTCACCATTTCCCAAGGCCCGCGCCGCGCGGGTCAGTTGCTCAAGCTGCTGCACGCTGTGTCTCCGGATTCTTCATGCGCAGGGCGGCGCGCGCCGCCTCGGTGCCGGCGATGCGGCCGAAGGCCGTGCCGATGGACATGCCCACACCGGCCGTGTAGCCCTGGCCCAGCACATTGCCAGCCATCATCTCGCCGGCCACATAGAGGTTGTCGCTGGGCAGACCGCCGAAGTGCACCTCGGCACGGTCATTCACCTTGAGGCCCAGGTAGGTGAAGGTAATGCCCGGGCGCAGCGCGTAGCCGTAGAACGGCCCGGTGTCGATGGGCAGGGCCCAGTGGGTCTTGGCCGGCGCCAGCCCCTCGGTGTGGCAGTCGTCCAGCGCGGTGTGGTCGAACGTGCCGACGCGGCAGGCGGCGTTGTAGGCGTTCAGGGTCTGCATGAAGGTGGCCTCGTCCAGGCCCAGCTTGCGCGCCAACTCGCCCAGGCTGTCGGCCTGCACCCCCGGGAACACCGGCGGCATGAAACGGCCGATGGCCTTGCTGTCGATGATGGAGTAGCCGATCTGGCCCGGCTGCTGCGCTACCAGGCGGCCCCAGATGGCGTAACGCTTGGGCCAGAAGTCCTCGCCCTCGTCGTAGAAACGCTGACCCCGGTTGTTGACCACCACCCCCAGCGAGACGCAGTCGATGCGCGTGCAGATGCCGCCGTCGTACAGCGGCGCGCGCGCGTCGATGGCCACGCAGTGCGATTGCGAGGGGTCGCCGATCATGTCGGCACCCTGCGCTTCCATGTGGCGGATCAACGTCCCTTGGTTGTAGCGCGTGCCACGGATCAGGAAGTTGTCGGCCGGCCACTCGCCGCGCTCGTTCTGGCCCCAGGCTTCGCGCAGCCACTCCCGGTTGGACTCGAAGCCGCCGGCCGCCAGCACGCAGGCCCGCGCTTCGATGCGCTCCGCTCCCACGTAGGCCGCCTTGAACTCCCCATGCTCGATCTCCAGCCGGTCCACCGGCGCTTCATAGCGGATCTGCACCCCGAGTTTTTCAGCGCTGCGGTAGTAGGCATTGACCAGGGCCTTGCCGCCGCCCATGAAAAAGGCGTTGGTGCGCGCCACGTGCAGCGCGCCCGACAGCGGTGGCTGGAAAAACACGCCGTGCCGGCGCATCCAGTCGCGGCAGGTGCTCGACGCCCGGATGGCGATGCGCGCCAGCTTCTCGTTGGTGATGCCGCCGGTGACCTTGAGCAGGTCCTGCCAGAACTCCTCTTCCGGGTAGGCGTCCACCAGCACGTCCTGCGGCGCGTCGTGCATGCAGCGCAGATTGCGCGTATGGCCGGAGTTGCCGCCGCGCCATGCGCGCGGCGCGGCCTCCAGCAGCAGCACGGAGGCGCCGGCCTCCCGCGCCATCAGGGCGGCGCACAGCGCGGCATTGCCGCCGCCGATTACCAGGACATCGATCATTCGAAAACTCCATCGGGGAGAAGCGACCCGCCCGCCCCGTCATATCCAATTCACTATGGCCGCACGACTGTAACGACGGCGTGGCCGATGCGCCAGAACAGTGGGCTCAAGGGGGCATCAGTTTTTGTGATGTGTGGCTTCAGTCCGCCAGCAGCGTGGCGCCGACCCAGCGCCCCGTGCGCACCAGCTCCCGCGCGCAGTCGGCCAGCACCACACGGGTGGCCAGCGCGGCCGGCGAGAGTTCGTCGTCCGACAGGCTGCACAGGGCGTTGACGCGCCAGGCCTGGGCGTCGGCAATCTCGGCCAGCTGGAAGCGCTGCGCCGCGTCCGGGTAGCGCCCCACCGCGGCCCAGGGCTGCAGCGTGCCGCCCAGGCCGCTGTCCACCGCTTCCATCAGCATGGGCAAGGAATCGATCTCGGCCACCAGCTGCGGCTGGTAGCGCGTGCGGATGAACAGCTGGTCCAGCGTGCTGCGCAGGCCGTGCGTGCCGGTGGGCAGGATCAGCGGCACGCCCTTGAGCTGGGCCATGCGCACGCGCTTGGATGCGGGTGCATCCTGCCCCTGAGTGCTGCGGATGTAATAGAGCTTTTCCTTCAGCAACGGCAGCACGCTCCAGCGCCGCGCCGTGCCGGTGTCGAACAGCACCGCCAGGTCCAGCTGGCGCGCGTTGAGCATGGCCGTGATGTGGCCGGACAGGCTTTCCACCAGGTGCAGGCGCACGTCCGGGTAGCGCGCGCGCATGGCGCGCAGCAGCGGCCCGCCCAGCACCGACGCCGTGGTCGGCGCCAGCCCCACGCTCACCGTGCCCGACAGGCGGGCCTGCTGCGCCGCCCGCGCGGCCTGCTCGGCGTGGCGCAGCGTGAGCTGGGCCTCGCGAAAAAAGGCCAGGCCGGCCTCGGTGGGCAGCACGCCCTTGCTGGTGCGCTGCAACAGCCGGGTGGACAGCTCGCTCTCCAGCCGGCTGATCTGCTGGCTCAGCGCCGACTGCACCATGTCGAGCTCCAGCGCGGCGCGGCTCATGCTGCCGAGCTCGACCACACGCACGAAGTAGCGGATCTGCCTGAGTTCCATAAAACCTGTGTTCTGCCCGACGGGCTGGTGACTGGGATAATCGCATACCTATGAGCAAGGCAGGCAAACAGCGGGTGGTGGTCGGTTTGAGCGGAGGCGTGGACTCGGCGGTCAGCGCCTACCTGCTCAAACAGCAGGGTTACGAGGTCGTCGGCATCTTCATGAAGAACTGGGAAGATGACGACGACAGCGAATACTGCTCGTCCAACGTCGACTTCGTCGACGCCGCCGCCGTGGCCGACGTGATCGGCATCGAGATCGAACACGTCAACTTCGCCGCCGAGTACAAGGACCGCGTCTTCGCCGAGTTCCTGCGCGAATACCAGGCCGGCCGCACGCCCAACCCCGACATCCTGTGCAACGCCGAGATCAAGTTCAAGGCGTTCCTGGACCATGCCATGCGCCTGGGGGCCGACAAGATTGCCACCGGGCATTACGCCCGTGCGCGGTTCAACGCGGCCACCGGCAGACATGAGCTGCTCAAGGGGCTGGACGCCTCGAAAGATCAGAGTTACTTCCTGCACCGGCTGAATCAGGACCAGGTCTCCAAGACGCTGTTCCCGGTCGGTGAGCTGCACAAGACCGAGGTGCGCCGCATCGCCGAAGAGATCGGCCTGCCCAACGCCAAGAAGAAGGACTCCACCGGCATCTGCTTCATCGGCGAGCGCCCTTTCCGCGAATTTCTGAACCGCTACATCCAGAAGGAACCCGGCCCCATCAAGGACGGCACGCCCGCGCCGGGCGACAAGGCCTATGGCCGCACCATCGGCCAGCACGTCGGCCTGAGCTTCTACACCCTGGGCCAGCGCCAGGGCTTAGGGATAGGCGGCATCAAGGCCAAGGGCGCGCAGAAGGGCGGCGGCGAGCACGCGCCCTGGTTCGTGGCGCGCAAGGACATGGAGAAGAACACGCTGTGGGTGGTGCAGGGGCATGAGCACCCCTGGCTGCTCTCGCACCGCCTGCATGCGCAGGACGCGAGCTGGGTGGCCGGCGAGCCGCCGGCGCCCGGTGACATGGCGGCGAAGACACGTTATCGGCAGGCCGATGCCGCTTGCACCATCTCGGATATTGAAGGCCAGGCCTTCAGCCTCCAGTTCCCGCAGGCGCAGTGGGCGGTGACACCGGGGCAATCGGCCGTGCTGTACGACGGTGACGTCTGTCTGGGTGGCGGCGTGATCGACGCGGCGCGTTGACGCCGCGTCCACCATCCAATTCCCGCCCAACGGAGCCGTTGGCGGAGTCTGGCGGCCCGGCGGGGCGAGCGGTTATAAATCAGCCAATTGCAGCAACTCATGAGAGGACGACCTGATGCGCTCCGGCGATCTCACCAAGATTCGTTTGGCCTTGATCTCAGGTTAGGCGGGGCGTGCCGCCATGCCAAGGTTTGTTGCTTTTCTTCGGGGCGTCAGCCCGATGAATGCCCGGATGCCCGAACTGAAGCGCTGCTTTGAAGCAGCCGGCTTCGCCCATGTGCGAACCATCCTCTCCAGCGGCAATGTGGCGTTCGACACGCGCGAGTCCCCAGAGGCCGCCATCGAGCGCCAGGCCGAGGAGGCTATGCAACAGTACTTGGGCCGAAGCTTCTACACGATCGTTCGGCCCTCGGCATACCTCACCGACTTGCTGAGCCTGGATCCATACACCCGCCACGGCATCCCCAGCCATGCCAAACGGGTCATCAGCTTTCTGCGGGACGCGCGGGTCCCGCGCGTGGAGCTGCCCCTGGCCCAGGATCAAGCGTCGCTGTTCTGCCTGCTCGGGCGTGAGGCCTACACCGCCTACGTTGCGACGGACAAGGGCCCCGTCTTCATGAGACTGATCGAGCGTGCGTTCGGCGCGGATGTGACCACCCGAACCTGGGACACGGTTGCCAGGTGTGCAGCCGCCTAGCGACAGATCGGCCTTCTGTTCGTCGTCGCGCCGCTGGCGCATGGCGGCGGACTGCCACCCGATCCATGACGTTTTGTTACGCAACACGACCCCGATCCGCGTGAGCCTTCGCATACGATAGTTCCCGTCCGCAAAACGATATCCAGAGGGAATGGGAGCATGAGACTACAACGTGCGTTGCTGATCGGCTTGGCATTTGCCGGCCTCGCCGGCTGTGCCAACCGCAACTTCGGCCTGCCACAGAGCCGCGAGGAATTCGTCAAGGTCTACAAGGATGGCGGCCTGTTCCGGAATGCGGAGCACTACACCATCAACCGGCCCAAGGCGGCCGTGGTGGCCGACCTGAACCAGTTCGCGGCCAAGTGCCTGAACGTGCGGGTGACCACCACCATCCGCCAGGGTTACGCGACGGATCGCAGCACGGCGACCTATCACCCCCGGATGGTCGAGGCCAAGGGAGGCATCACCTCGCTTACGGTGCAGGAGACCTACCGCGACAAACCGGAACAAGGGCATCCGCCCGGCGGCTTGTACAGCCTGGTGGCCGACACGAGCGCACGCGGCGGGCAGACGCAGCTCGACATCTACCATGCCGGGCGCACCGCCATCGCCAAGTCCGTCAAGAGCTGGGCCGAGGGCGACAAGGCGAACTGTCCCAGGTTCTGAAGGGGGAGCGGCCGTCATGCGCAGATAGGTGCTGTCCAGCGCCTTGCGTTCGGCGCTGCACTGCTGGCCGATTGTCGGTCCTGATCCGTGCGCGAGCTGCAGTATATTGACTAACGACAGGAAAGGAGGATTACTCGCTGGGCCGCGTCCTTAAGGCGCATAGGCGGTGGGCGGCTCCATCAAGTAAGGTGCGATGACGCTTCGTGAGCGAATTTTTGCCGTCGGGCTGGTTGGCATGGCCGTAGCCATCGGAACGCTGCAGCAGTTGATGCTGCCGGTAACACCGCTAGACGCCGGCGGCGCCGTGATTGTTCGCGGTCCGCTGTACTCAGCGTCTGTGGTCTCGGACGATACGAAGCCGTCGACATTCAAGTTCTCGTGGCGCTCGTCGATCTACTTTGGCGATCAGGCAACAACGCGCCACGTCAAGTGCAAGCCTATCCCCGAGGCTTGCGCGGAACTGCTACGGCACCGGCACGCTGATTTGACTGTCACGTTGCTACCCTTGCCGTCACTTCTGAATTTGGGAAGCGCGGAGGCCTGGATCATCAGCGCGAACGCCAACGGCCTGCCCATAGTGCGACAGTCAGATCAAGATGCAGCATATGCGAGCTACCGTCGCATTCGGCTCCAGATCATGGCAATCGTGGGGTTCGTTTTTCTTGGCGCGGCGATCTACGCTCTGCTCAAGAAAGATCGCACCTAAGCTGACTTGACCAGAAAGGCTGGCGGTTAGCCTAACCCATGCGGGCCAGCAAGGCTTCCAGGTCCTTCATCATCAGCGACAGATCGGCCTTCTGCTCTTCATCAGGTGCGAGTTTGGCCTCCAGCTCCTGCGCCATGAAACAGACCGTCATGCGCAGATAGGTGCTGTCCAGCGCCTTGCGCACGGCACTGAACTGCTGGCCGATCTTGAGGCAGTCCTCGCCATCTTCGATCATGCGCTGGATGCCGCGCAGCTGGCCTTCGGCGCGGCGCAGGCGGTTGAGGATCTCGGTGCGCGAGGCGCTGTCGGTCAGCGTCGACGGGGCGCAGGACTCGTCCGTCGCCGCCGCGGCGGTGGCCTTGCTGGTTTCTTTGGTTTTGGCTTCAGCAGTCACGGCACACCCTCACTTCAGTTGACGGCCGGTGGCGTCGAACACGGCCACCCGCACGGGGATGGCCTGGCTGACGCTGCTGGCCACGGTGCAGAAATTCTCGAACTGGTCCAGCACGCGGTCCAGGTGCAACAGTGCGTCGGCGGGCACGCCCAGCTGCAGCCGGACCTCCAGCCCCAGCACACGCAGGCGGCCTTCGGCGTTGCGGCCGATGTCGGCCGTGACCTCGGTGCTGATGGGCTCGGGCGCCTGCTTGAACTTGCGCAGGGCAAACAGCAGCGAGTCCGACAGGCAGTTGCCCACGGCGGCTGCCAGCAGCTGCACGGGGTTGGGGCCGCTGCCGCCGCCCAGCGGCGGCTGTTCGTCACCGACGAGGGCCGGCACGCCGGCGCCGAAGTCGATCTCGAACCGGTAGTCCTGCTGCTGGCGCAGCGAGATGCGTACCTGGGACTCGCTCATGATGCGCGCCTTACTTGACGCGGCAGACGTCGCCGCCCTCCTGCACGCCCAGCTTCTTCAGCAGGAAGGCCGGCGGGCAGAAGCCGGTGAAACCGGACTGGAACAGGTTGAAGCCGGCAAAGGCGGTCAGCGCCAGGAACCACTTGTTCACGAAGATGGGGCTGCCTTCGACGCCCAGCGCCAGCGAGAGCATCACCATGAAACCGGCCAGGATGCGGATGTAGCGTTCAACAGTCATTTCAATCTCCTAGGTTGAATAAAAAGGATCAGGCGGAAGCGGAAACCAGCGGTGTGCCGTCGGCATTCTCATACCTCCGGCGGTATAGCGAATAGTAAAGCACGGGGATCACCACCAGCGTGAGCAGGGTGGAAACCAGGATGCCGAAGATCAGGGCAATCGCCAGGCCGTTGAAGATCGGGTCGTCCAGGATGAAAAAGGCACCGATCATGGCGGCCAGGCCGGTCAGCGCGATGGGCTGGCACGCACGGCGGCCGACTGCACCACGGCGTCGCGGAACCCGCCCCTGGCTGACTCCAGTTCGATGAAGTCCACCAGCAGGATGGAGTTGCGCACGATGATGCCGGCCAGCGCGATCATGCCGATCATGGAGGTGGCGGTGAACTGCGCGCCCAGCAGGGCGTGGCCCGGCATGACGCCGATGATGGTCAACGGGATGGGCGCCATGATGACCAGGGGCGTGGTGTAGGAGCGGAACTGCGCCACCACCAGCAGGTAGATCAGGATCAGGCCCACGCCGTAGGCGGCGCCCATGTCGCGGAAGGTCTCGTAGGTGATCTGCCATTCGCCATCCCACTTGAGGGCGTACTGGCGGAAGGTGTCGGTGGGCTGGCTGATCCAGTATTCCTTCAGTTCGCCCGTGCCCTGGAGCGTAGCTTCGCCCAGCCGGGGGCGGATGGCGAACAGGCCGTAGAGCGGCGAGTCCAGCTTGCCGGCCATGTCGCCGAAGACGTAACTCACGTTGGCCAGGTCCTTGGTGAACAGCGGCTTGTCGATCACGCCACGCTCCACCCGCACCAGTTCGGACAGCGGCACCAGCTGGCCGTTGGCCGCGCGCATGGGCAGGGCCAGCAGCGCGTCCAGCCCCACCTGCTGTTCACGCGGCAGCTGCAGGCGCACCGGCACGGGGTACTTGGACTGGGCGTCGTGCAGCCAGGCGGCGTCGGTGCCCGAGAGCGCGGCCGAGACGGTCTGCGCCACGGCAGCCACCGGGATGCCCAGGGACTCGGCGCGCTGGCGGCGCACGCGCAGCCAGGCGCGCGGCGCGTCTTCCTTCAGCGAGGTATCGATGCCCACGATGTCGGCCGTCTCACCGTAGGCCTTGGCCACGCGCTTGGCCAGTTCCTGGCGGCCGGCTTCATCGGGGCCGTAGATCTCGGCCACCAGGGGGCTCATGACGGGCGGGCCCGGCGGCACTTCGACCACCTTGACGCGCGCGCCATGTTTCTTGCCGATGTCTTCGAGTGCGGGGCGCAGGCGCTGCGCGATGGCGTGGCTCTTCTGGCTGCGGTGCTGCTTGTCGACCAGATTGACCTGCAGGTCGCCCTGCTCGGCCTCACTGCGCAGGTAGTACTGGCGCACCAGACCGTTGAAGGTGATGGGCGAGGCGGTACCGGCATACCCTTGCAGGTCCTGCACCTCGGGCTGCTGCGACAGGAAGGCGCCCAGCTCGTGCAAGGTGGCGGCCGTGTCTTCCAGCGGGGCGCCGGCCGGCATTTCGACCAGCACCTGGAACTCGCTCTTGTTGTCGAAGGGCAGCATCTTGAGCACCACACCGACAAAGGAGCTGGGCACCAGGGTCAGTGCCACCGAGATCAGCAGCGCACCGCCGATGCCGGCCAGCAGCAGCAGGCGCTGGCGCGAACTGGCCAGGAAGGGCGTGAGCACACGCGCGAACAGCGTCTGCAGCTTGGCACCGATGCCGCCACCCGCCGCGTGGGCGGCGTGCGCGCCATGGCCGTGCGGCTTCATGAGCTTGAGCGCCAGCCAGGGCGTGACGGTGAAGGCGATGGCCAGCGAGATGGCCATGCCCAGGCTGGAGTTGATCGGGATCGGGCTCATGTAGGGGCCCATCAGACCGCTCACGAAGGCCATGGGCAGCAGCGCGGCGATCACGGTCAGCGTGGCCAGGATGGTGGGGCCGCCCACTTCATCGACGGCGCGCGGGATGATCTCGCGCAGCGGCGCGTCGGGGGTGAGCTGCTGGTGCCGGTGGATGTTCTCCACCACCACGATGGCGTCGTCGACCAGGATGCCGATGGAGAAGATCAGCGCGAAGAGCGAGACGCGGTTGAGCGTGAAACCCCAGGCCCAGGAGGCGAACAGTGTGGCCATCAGCGTCAGGATCACGGCGCCGCCGACGATCACCGCTTCGCGCCGGCCCAGCGCAAAGCCGACCAGCAGGATCACCGAGCCGGTGGCGAAGGCCAGTTTCTGGATCAGCTTGTTGGCCTTTTCGGCCGCCGTCTCGCCGTAGTTGCGGGTGACGGTGGCCTCAAAGTTGGCGGGGATCACCGTGTTGCGCAGGGCTTGCACACGCTCGTTGGCGGCGCGCGCCACGTCCACCGCGTTCTCGCCCGGTTTTTTGGTGACGGTCAGCGTGACGGCCGGATAGACCTGGCCGGCGGCAGCGCTGGTGTCGGCCCCCGCGGCCTTGGCCATGGCGGCGCCGGGCGTGAACCAGACATAACGCTGCGGCTGCTGGGCGCCCATTTCAACGCGAGCCACTTCGCGCAGGTAGACCGGGGCGCCCTGGTGCACGCCGACCACGATGTTGCCGACGTCCTGGGCCGAGCCGAGGAATTCGCCGGTCTCGACGCTGAGCATCTGCGGCGCGCCGTTGCCGCGGCCCTTGCCGTTGGTGTTGAGCACGCTGCCCGCGGGCATGCCGAAGTTGGCGGCGGTCAGCGTCTGTTTGAGCGTGAGCACGTCGATGCCGCGCGCGCGCAGGCGCGTGGGCTCCAGCCAGACGTGCACGGCCCGGCCCGGGCCGCCGATGGTCTTGACCTCGCGCGAGCCATTCACCCGCTTGAGCTCGGTTTCCACCACGTGGGCCACGCGCTCGAGTTCCTGCGCCGGCGCGCCGTCCTTGCTCCACAGCGTCACACCCAGCACCGGCACGTCGTCGATGCCCATGGGCTTGACGATGGGGGTCAGGGTGCCCAGGTCACGCGGTAGCCAGTCCTGGTTGGCGTTGAGCACGTCGTACAGGCGCACCAGCGCCTCGGTGCGCGGCACGCCGACCTTGAACTGCACGGTCAGCACGGCCAGGCCGGGACGGGCCACGGAATAGGTGTGTTCGATGCCGGCGATCTGGCTGAGCACCTGCTCGGCTGGGCGCGCCACCATGTTCTGCACGTCGGTGCTGCTGGCCCCGGGGAAGGGGATCAGCACATTGGCCATGGTGACGTTGATCTGCGGCTCTTCCTCGCGCGGCGTCACCAGCACGGCAAACAGACCCAGCAACAAGGCCACCAAGGCCAGCAGCGGCGTGATGGCGTTGGCCTGGAAGGCGGCCGCGATGCGGCCGGAGATCCCCATGCGTTCTTCTTGGCGCTCGCTCATGCTTGTCCTCCGTGCGTCTTCGATTCGTTTCTGCGGCTAGCTTAGCGGCTGCTCACGGTCACGGCGGCCTTGGCGCCGGCCAGACCGGCGCGCACCGGATCGGTCGCCACCTGCTCGCCGGCGCTCAGGCCGGCCACGATCTCCACTCCCTCGGCGCCGTGATCGGCGCCCAGGCGCACGGCGCGCAGCACGAAACCGCGTTCGCTGGCGACATACACGGCGGTCAGCTCGCCGCGGCGCAGCACGGCGGCGGCAGGCACCACGGTGCGCTGGGCCTGGCCGCCGACAAAACGCACCCGCAGCTGCTGGCCCGGCAACAGATTCTGCGCGGCCTGGGCCGAGAGGTCCAGGCGCCAGACGACGGTCTGCGACACCGGGTCGGCCGCCGGCATGGCGCTGCGCTTGACCGGCGCGACCCACTTGGAGTCGCCGTTGGCGTCGCTCAGCTGCACCAGCACTTCTTTGGCGCTGCGGGTGCTGTCGGCCAGCGAGGCCGGCACCTGCACCACCGCGCGCAGCGGCTGCGGCGCGTAGACGGTCACAATGGGCTTGCCCGGCACGGCCAGGTCACCGGCTTCGGCGTGCGTCTGCAGCACCCAGCCGTCATACGGCGCGGTCACGCGGGTGTAACCCTGGGACAGGGCCGAGGCGCGGGCGCCGGCCGTGGCCTGGGCGTGGCCGGCCTGGGCTGCCTGGTACTGGGTCTGGGCCACGTCCAGCGCGGCCTGGCTCATGAAACCCTGGGCGCGCAGCTCGCGGGTGCGCTCGTAGTGCACCTGGGCGTTGCGCAGTTCGGCCTGGGCCTGGGACATCTGAGCCTGGCTGCGCTGCACGCCCACCGCCGTCTCGCGGTCGTCGATGGTGGCCAGCAGCTGGCCGGCCTTGACGCGGTCGCCCATCTTGACCAGCAGGTTGACCACGCGGCCGGAGGTCTGGGCCGAGATGACACTCTGCTTGACCGGCTCGACGACCCCGTCGATCTCGTAACCGGTGGAGACGGCGCGCGCGCCGATCTGCACCGTCGGCACGGACACGCCGCCCTGGGCCAGGACGGGCGCGGCGGCCAGCACGGTCAGAGAAACGGCAAAGGCGAGGGTGGGAATCGATTTCATGGTTTCCTCCATATACTGGTGGCAGTATACTCCAGATACCCCCAGGAGTACATGGGGTGGCAAGAAAAAACCCCGCCAGCCTTGCGGTTGACGGGGTTGAAATCGGTCCGGAACGACCTCCCGGGGGGCTCGGCCACGGCGCGCGGGGCGCGCCTGGCCGGGCGTCCCGGATCAGAACGGGATGTCGTCGTCCATGTCCTCGAAGCCGCTGGCGGCCTTAGCCGGGGCCTGGCGCGGGGCGGCGCTGGGCGCCGGGCGCTGGGCCGCCGGCGCGGCGCGGCGCGGGGCACCACCGCCGTCCTCGTCCGGTCCGCCCATGCCTTCGCGGCCGCCGAGCAGCTGCATTTCGGTGGCGATGATGTCGACGGTGTTCTGCTCGTGGCCGTCCTTGTTGGTGAACTTGCCGTACTTCAGGCGGCCTTCCACGTACACGGGGCGGCCCTTCTTCAGGTACTCGCCGGCGATCTCGGCCAGGCGGTCATAGAAGGTGACGCGGTGCCACTGGGTGTCTTCGATCATCTCGCCGGAATTCTTGTCCTTGCGGCGGCTGGAGGTGGCCACGCTGACGTTCGCCACGGCCTGGCCCGAGGGCAGGTAGCGGATTTCGGGGTCGCGGCCGCAGTTGCCGACCAGGATGACTTTATTGACGGATGCCATGGGGTGTTCCTCCAGATAGTCGGTGGATTATCACCGTTTGCGCCCGGGCGCCGCCATGGGCCAGGCCACCAGCAGCCACAGCCCCATGCCGATCGCGCAGGCGATGAACAGGGCCGGCACGCCCTGGGTCTTGACCAGCCAGCCGCCCAGCGCGCCGCCGGCAAAAAAGCCCAGCGACTGCAGGGTGTTGTACACGCCCAGCGCCGCGCCGCGGGCGTGCGGCGGCGCAATGCGCGAGGCCAGGCTGGGCTGGCTGGCCTCCAGCACGTTGAAGCCGCAGAAGAACAGGAACAGCAGCACGGCCAGCCACGCCACGTGCGGCGCCTGGACCGACCACAGCAGGCCCAGCTGGATCAGGCCGATCAGGCCGACGGCGGCCAGGAACACCGCGCGCAGGTAACCGCGCTGCTCCAGCGGAAACAGGGTGGCGCCCATGACGACAAAAGAGGCCAGCACAGCGGGCAGGTAGACCCACCAGTGGTCGTCCTTGGGCAGGCCGGCCTGCACCAGCAGCGTGGGGATGGCCACCCACATGGCCAGCTGCACCGCGTGCAGGATGAAAACACCGAAGTCCAGACGCAGCAGGCCGGCATGGCTCAGCACCTCGGAGAGCTTGCCGCGCGGCATGTCCTTGTGCTTTTGGGGCTCGGGGGGCACCCACCAGATCACCACCACCACGCCGGCCAGGGCCAGCGCACCGGTGAGGGTGAACAGGCCGGCCAGGCCGATGTGCGTCACCAGCAGCGGCGCCAGCAACAGCGAGAGCGCGAACATCAGGCCGATGCTGGCGCCCACCAGGGCCATGGCCTTGGTGCGCACCTCGTCGCGTGTCTGGTCGGCCAGCAGGGCCGTGACGGCGGCCGAGACGGCGCCGGCGCCCTGCAGCGAGCGGCCGACGATGAGGCCGCTCAGGCTGTCGGCCAGGGCGGCGACAAAACTGCCCAGCGCAAACATCAGCAACCCGGCGACGATGACACGCTTGCGGCCCAGCCGGTCCGAGGCCATGCCGAAGGGGATCTGCAGGATGCCCTGGGTCAGGCCGTAGATGCCCATGGCCAGCCCGACCAGGGTCGGGTCGTCACCGCCGGGGTAACGGGCCGCTTCCAGCGCAAACACCGGCAGCACCAGGAACAGGCCCAGCATACGCAGGGCAAAGATGGCCGCCAGCGAGGCGCTGGCGCGCCGCTCGCGGGCCGTCATGGCATACGAGGCGGGGCTGGCGGCGGGGGTAGCGGTGGGAGCAAGCACGGGGGAGTATCAGCCAAGGCGCCCGCCGCAGGACCGGCGGGCAAAACTGCGATTGTCCCCGATCTGCGCGCCGCCGGCAGGAAGACCCCGCCGGCCGCGGCGCTCAGGCTGTCATTCAAGCCGTCATGAACCCCAGGTCGACCGGGTAGTCGGGGCGCACCGGCGCGCCGAAATTGACGATATTGGGCAGGATGCCGGGCAGTTCGGCGTCGGTCACGCCGAACCACCGGGCCAGCGTGGCGGCGTACTGGTCCACCGAGGTCGAGGGCAGCAGGCGGCCCTGGCCCACGTGCCACTCCTCCTCCGGTGTGTAGACGCGCACGCCGCCGACGCGGGTGCCGTTGCTGATGTTGACCGGCGGCGGTGTGCCGTAGAAGGCCTTGCCGCGCACCGCGCCGCCGACCACCAGGTGGTGGCTGCCCCAGCCGTGGTCGGAGCCGTCGCCGTTGGAGCTCAGGGTGCGGCCGAAGTCCGAGGCGGTGAAAGAGGTCACCTGGTTGGCCACGCCCAGTTCCACCGTGGCGTTGTAGAAGGCCGTCATGGCCGCGCTCAGGCGCCCCATGAGCAAGGGCTGCTGGGTGATCAGGCTGTCGTGCAGGTCGAAGCCGCCCATGGAGACGAAAAACACCTGGCGCCGGGCCCCGAGGGTCGCGCGGCCCTTGATCAGGCGCGCCACCATCTTCAGCTGCTGGGACAGGCCGTCCGCGGCGAACACGGTGGCCGGCTCCGGCAGGGCCAGGGCCGCGGTGATGGCGGCCTCGGCGTTGATGGCGCGCTGGGTCACGAGGTTGTATTCGTTTTCCAGGGTGTGGGCGCTGCCCTGCTGGATCAGGGCTTTGATGGCCGCGGGCAGGGTCGCCGAGCCATACACCGTGGTGTTGGTGGCCGGCTGGATCTTGATGGCGCCGCGGGTGCTGACCTGGTACTGCAGGGCGCGGTCGCCGGCCAGGAACACGGTGTTGCCGGAGACCGAGATGCCGGTGAACAAGGAGTTGCTGTTGAGTTGCGGGTTGGGCGGAATGACCAGATCGCCGACATTGCCGCCCCAGCCGATCCGGGAGCCCTCGGGCGAGGACGATTGCCAGATCGACTGCTGGTCGTTGTGCGAGAACAGCTGCGGCGGCCGCGGATAGTTGACGCGGTCGCTGCTGTCGTACTGGGCCCGGGTCAGCGGCTTGACCAGCGGCCCCACATTGAGCTGCACCGCGGCCTGGCCGCTGTTGAACAGACCGGCCAGGCCGGTCATGGCCGGGTGCAGGGCGTACTGGCGCGTCCGGCCCTGGGGATCGACCGGCGCGGTCGTGGGCGCCAGCAGGGTGGGGGTCAGGTCGGCCTGCGCCAGGGCGATGCCACCGGCCGTGCGCCCGGGCCCGCCGCCGCGGATGGCGCTGTACTTGTCGTAGCTGTCGTTGTCGTAGGTGACGACGGTGTTGGCGTAGTCGTTGCCGCCGAAGAGGAAGACGCAGACCAGGGCCTTGTAGTCGCCGTCGACGGCGTTGAAGGCCGCGGCTTCGCCGATGGCCGCCAGGTTCATCACAAACGGCAGCGTCGTGCTGCTCAGGGCCAGCTGGCCGGAACGGCGCAGGAAGGCGCGCCGGCCGGGGTGTTGGGGGAGCGTCGATTTCATGGGAGGCGCTTTCTCATTTCTGGATCAGGTATTCGGCGCAGGCCATCACCATCAGCACGGCCGCGCAGACGCGGTTGCGTTTGTTGGTATCGCTGCTCGAGGCCATGGTGCCGACCGCGTTGGTGATGGCGGCCACGGTGGTGGCCGACAGCTGGCCGGCGCACAGCAGCAGATTGAGGCGCTCGACCAGCGCGCTGGGTGCGGCCGCGCTCGGGCTGGTGACCAGCGCCAGCTCGCGCGCGTAGCCGGCCCGCAGCTCGCTCGGCGTGTCGCCGACGCCGTTGCTGATCACGCTCATCATGAAGTTCAGGTAACCGCCGACGCTGCTTTCGTTGACGATCTGGAACTCGGGCGCCACCTTGCCGGCCGAGAGGGCCGTGTTCGGCGGCACATACCCCGGGCGGAAGAAGTTGAACACCGAGGGCGCGCGCAGCGGGCTCTGGCCCAGGCGGCTGCCGGCGTCGCTGAGGTCGCGCACCTTCCAGATGTTGCTGGCCGCGCGCACCTCGAAGGTCCGCGCCCACTGCACCAGGCGGACCATGGGCTCGCGCAGCTTGCCGAACTCGGGCGCCGTCAGCCCCGCGGGCGAACGCGCCTCCTCGTCGAGCAGGATGGCCTGCAGCACAAAGGCCAGGTCGCCGCGCACACCGGCGCCGTTGTTGGCAAACACGGCGGCCACCCGGCCCACATAGGCCGGGCTGGGGTTGCTGGTGACCAGGCGCTGGATCAGCTGCTTGCAGACGAAGGGGGCGGTGTTGGGGTGGTTGAACAGGGTGTCCAGCGCGGTCTTGAGGGCCTGCGGCGCCGGCGTGTCGGCCGCGATGGTGACCCCCAGAAAGCTGGCCTCCAGCGTGGAGTGGTTGAGCGGCGTGAGCCGCAGGGGCAGGCGCGCGAAGTGCGGGCTGGGGATGGTGCGCGTGCCGCCGCCGGTCTGGCTGACCACCGTGGGCTGGTTCTGGCTCTGGTCGAGGTCATAGCCGGTGAAGACACGCGCGAGATTGCTGACGTCGCTGGCGGTGTAGGTCTCGATCGGCAGCCCGCCGCTGGTCTGCACGGTGCCGTCGGGGTTGAGGACGTGCAGGCCGATGGTGAAGAGCTGCATCACCTCGCGGGCGTAGTTCTCGTCGGGCTGGCGGCCGGCGGCGTTTTCCTTCAGGTTGCCTCGGGTGTTGAGGAAATAACCCATGGCCACGTTGAGCGTGATGGCCTCCAGCAGATCGCGGTAGTTGCCCAGGCCATGCTGCATCAGCGTGTCCCAGTAGCGGGCGATGATGTGGCTGCGCCAGCTCGCGTCGATGCTGCTGAGCGAGACGACGAACATCTCCGACAGCGCCAGCGCCATGCGCGCGCGCACCGGTGCGGCGCCGCCCATGAGCTGGCCCCAGATCATGAAGTCGCCGGGATAACTCTGGTCGTAGTAGTTCTCGGAACTCTGGACGTCGTTGTAGCCGAAGTTGTTGAGCCAGTCCCAGCCGGTGAGGTAGGAGGCGGCGATCTGGCCCTGGAGCCAGGGGGTGTAACCCTGGCTGCGCACGGCGGCGATCTCGGCGTCGCTGGCCGAGAACTGGGCTTGCAGCAGGAAGCGGGCCGCCTCCTGGTCGGTCGCGGGCGCCGGATAGGCGACTGAGGCCGGCAGGGTCACGCTGCGCCCGGGCACCGGTTCTGCAGCCAGCACTTCACCGCCGCCGCCACCGCAGGCGGCCAGGCTGGCCGTGGCCGCGGCAGCCGCGGCCACGGTGGCCAGGCGCAGGGCGGGTGCGCCATCTGTACCCGGCTGGGGCGGCGCGGGCACGAGGTCGGCGGGCGCGCGCGGCGCGTCGATTACTTCATCAAGCATGGGAAGGCTCCGTCAGGTGGTCAGCGCAGGAATGGGTGGACCACGGCGCGCAGACTACCGGCACAAATGCACGTTTTGAGGCCGCCTTACACTCACTTACCCCTCTTGTGGTCTGCTCACACCACGTAGCGGCGCGAGCACCGGCCCCACCGACGGATGGCGCTCGGCAGCCGACGAAGCGGAATGTGCCCCAGGGCCAACTTCACTATCATGGTGGGTTTTGTCGAATTTGGATGCCCGTGAACGCCAACCCTGACGGCCCTGCCGCCCCGCCCCGCGCCGAGGAAGGCCAGGGCCGCTATCTCGCCAGCGCCCTGCAGCAGCAGGCCATGCACATCCGCGGCGCGCGCACGCACAACCTCAAGAACATCGACCTCGACATCCCCCGCAACCGCCTGGTGGTGATCACCGGCCTGTCCGGTTCGGGCAAGTCCAGTCTGGCCTTCGACACCCTGTACGCCGAGGGCCAGCGTCGTTACGTGGAGAGCCTGTCGACCTACGCACGCCAGTTCCTGCAGCTGATGGACAAGCCCGACGTGGACCTGATCGAGGGCCTGTCGCCGGCCATCAGCATCGAGCAGAAGGCCACCAGCCACAACCCGCGCTCCACCGTGGGCACGGTGACC
>JAHRYV010000031.1 GCA_020621965.1 Curvibacter sp.
GTACCTGGAGCGCACCGTGCACTACGTGAACCGCGTGGGCCTGGACTACGTGAAGAAGAAGATCCTGGACGACGCCGAGGGCCGCAAGGCGCTGTGGGAGCGCCTGCAGTTCGCACTGGACGGTGAACCCGATCCCTGGTTCGAGACCGACAAGGCCCGCGTCGACACACGCCAGTTCATCCCGATCAAGGTCGAAGGAGTCACCGTATGAAACGCCGCGAACTGCTGATCCTGGCCGGCGCCACGCCTTTGGGCCTGCAGGCCCAGGTGCTGGACCTCAACGACGCCATCAACAAGGCCGGGCGCCAGCGCATGCTCTCGCAGCGCATGGCCAAGGCCTGGCTGGCCCTGGTGCACAAGACCCAGAGCACCGCGGCCCAGCAGATCCTGGACCGCTCCATGGCCCTGTTCGACCGCCAACTGGTCGAACTCAAGGCCTACGCGCCCAACGCCGAGCTGCGCAAGACCTATGCGGACCTGGAAGTCGCCTGGAGCGAGTACAAGGGCGCCCTGGTGGGCAGCCATCCCTCGCGCGATGGCGCCGGCGGCCTGCTCGACACCGACGCGCGTGTGCTGGCCCTGGCCCATCAGGGCACGGTGCAGTACGAGGCCGTCACCAGCAAACCCGTGGGCAAGCTCGTCAACGTGGCGGGCCGCCAACGCATGCTCTCGCAGCGTATGGCCAAGTACTTCTATGCCGCCGCGCTGCACGTGGAGCCGACGCAGGCCCAGGCCGAGATCGGCAAGGCGCGCAGCGAGTTCCTCAGCGCCATGGAACTGCTGCGCAACGCGCCCGAAGCAACGAACGGCATCAAGGACCAGCTGGCCCTGGCCGACAACCAGTGGCTGTTCTTCGACCTGGCCCTGAAAGAGATCAACAGCGCCAGCCCCAAAGCCCTGTCCGACATGTTCGTGACCAGCGAGAACCTGCTCGCCGTCATGGACCGCATCACCGGCCTGTACGCCGGTCTGAAAGCCTGAAGGAGTACAGAAATGAACGAATGGAAAGCCATCTGCCGCATTGACGACATCCCCGTGCTGGGCTCGCGCCGTGTGACGCGCCCCGAGGGCATGGCCGTGGCCGTGTTCCGCAACGACCAGGACCAGGTCTTTGCCCTGCTCGACCGCTGCCCGCACAAGGGCGGCCCGCTCTCGCAGGGCATCGTCTTCGGCACCCACGTGGCCTGCCCGCTGCACAACTGGACCATCGCCCTGGACAGCGGCTGCGCCCGCGCGCCCGACGAAGGCAGCACACCGCGTTTTGCCGTCAAGGTGGAAGCCGGTGTGGTGCACCTGGACGGCCGGGAGCTCGGCACCCTGGCGCTGGACGTGTTGCCGCCCGTGGCCGGCCCCTGCCAACGCAAGACGGCCTGCGCCTGAACAAGAAACAGGGTCCCGGTATGCACAAGGAAACTCGCTCCACCTGCCCGTACTGTGGTGTAGCGGCTGAGGCCGCTCACCACATGGTGCGCATAGGAAACACCTCCGTAGGGGCCTTGCATGCATAAGGAAACACGCTCGACGTGCCCCTACTGTGGTGTGGGCTGTGGTGTCATCATCGAGTCGCGGCGCGAGCAGATCATTGGTGTACGCGGCGATCCGGACCACCCGGCCAACTTCGGCCGCCTGTGCTCCAAGGGCTCGACCCTGCACCTGACAGCCGCGCCCGAGGTGACGCAGCAGACCCGGCTGCTGCAGCCCCTGCTGCGCCAGCGGCGCGGCGCGGCGCCGCAGCCGCTGGCCTGGGACGCGGCGCTGGACCTGGCCGCCCTGCGCTTTGCCGACGTCATCCGCACACACGGCCCCGACGCCGTGGGCTTTTACGTCAGCGGGCAGCTGCTGACCGAGGACTACTACGTCTTCAACAAGCTGGCCAAGGGCCTGGTGGGCACCAACAACATCGACACCAACTCCCGCCTGTGCATGAGCAGCGCCGTGGCCGGCTACAAGCAGACCCTGGGTGCCGACGCGCCGCCGGCCTGCTACGAGGACGTGGACCACGCCGACTGCCTTTTTATCGTCGGCAGCAACACGGCCTGGGCCCACCCCATCCTGTTCCGGCGCATCGAAGAGGCGAAAAAGCGCAAACCGGGGCTGAAGATCGTGGTGGCCGATCCGCGCCGCACCGACACCGCCGCCTGCGCCGATCTCTTTCTGCAGATCCAGCCCGGCACCGACGTGGCGCTGTTCCACGGCATGCTGCACATCATGCTGTGGGAGGGCTGGACGGACGCGGCCTACATCGCGGCGCACACCACGGGTTTCGACGGGCTCAAGGCCACGGTGCGCGACTACACGCCCGACACAGTGGCGCAGACCTGCGGCATCCCCAAGGACGCGCTGTACCAGGCCGCGCAGCTGTTCGCCACCTCGCCAGCGACGCTCAGCCTCTACTGCCAGGGCCTGAACCAGTCCAGCAGCGGCACGGCCAAGAACGCGGCGCTGATCAACCTGCACCTGGCCACGGGCCAGATCGGCAAACCCGGCGCTGCCCCCTTCTCGCTCACCGGCCAGCCCAACGCCATGGGCGGGCGCGAGGTCGGTGGCCTGGCCAACCTGCTGTCGGCCCACCGCGACCTGGCCAACCCGCAGCACCGCGCCGAAGTCGCGGCGCTCTGGGGCGTCCCCTCGGTGCCCGAGCGGCCGGGCAAGACCGCGGTCGAGATGTTCCAGGCCGCCGCCGATGGCGAGATCAAGGTCTTGTGGATAGCCTGCACCAACCCCGCGCAGTCCATGCCCGACCAGGCCACGGTGCGCCGCGCGCTGCAGCGCGCGGAGTTCGTGGTGGTGCAGGAAGCCTTTGCCACCACGACCACGGCCGACCTGGCTGACCTGCTGCTGCCCGCGACGACCTGGGGCGAGAAGGACGGCACGGTGACCAACAGCGAGCGCCGCATCAGCCGCGTGCGCCCGGCCGTGCCCGCACCCGGCGCGGCGCGGCACGACTGGCGGATCGCCGTGGACTTCGCCCGGCGCCTGCAGGGCCTGGACATCGGCCCGCAGGCCGAGCTTTTCCCCTACGACAGCCCCGAGTCCATCTGGAACGAACACCGCGCATCAACACGCGGCCGCGACCTGGACATCACCGGTCTGGACTACGCCATGCTGGAAGCAGGCCCGAGGCAATGGCCGTGTCCTGCGGACCCGGCCGGTGGCGGCAATGACGACGGCAACGCGACCGCGTTGCCGAGCCCTCGGCGCGACTTCGGCAAGGCACGCCTCTACGAAGACGGTATCTTCCCCACTGCGGACGGCCGCGCCCGCTTCGCCAACGTGGGCTACCGACCCGTGGCCGAACCGCGCGACGCGCGCTACCCCTTTGCGCTCACCACCGGGCGCCTGCGCGACCAGTGGCACGGCATGAGCCGCACCGGCACCCTGGGCCGCCTGTTCGGCCACGTGGCCGAGCCCGCGGTGCAGATGAACGCCGGTGACATGGCGCGACGCGGCCTGCACGAGGGTGATCTGGTGCACGTCACCAGCCGGCGCGGCTCCATCCTGGTGCCGCTGCAGGCCAGCGCCGAAGTGGCCGGCGGCCAGGCCTTCATCGCCATGCACTGGGGCTCGGAGTTCCTCGGCGGCATGAGCAGCGCCGGCCAGCCCCTGGCCGGCGTCAACGCCCTGACCACCTCGGCCTACTGCCCCGACTCCCGGCAACCCGAGCTCAAGCACGCCGCGGTCAAGATCCTCAAGGCCGAGCTGCCCTGGACGCTGCTGGCCATGGCCTGGCTGCCCACCGGCACCGCGCTGCGCACGCGCGAGGCGCTGCGCCAGCTCCTGGTGCGTTTCCCCTACGCCAGCTGCGTGCCGTTTGCCAAGGCCGCACCGCTGAGCGGCGCGGCGGGGCCGCAACGCACGGGCCTGCTGTTGCGCGCCGCAGCGCACGAGGCGCCGCCCGAGGAGCTGCTGGTCCAGATCGAGGCCCTGCTGGGCCTGGACGATGCCGGCGTGCTGCGTTATGCCGACCGCAAACGCGGCCAGCGCCGCACGGCGCGCCTGCAGCAGACCGGCGCGCACACCACACTGACCGGCATCCTGCTGGGCGGCGACACCCGCGCCGAAGCCTGGATCCGTGCCCTGCTGCAGGACGAGCTGCCGGCCCAGTCCTACGGCCGCCTGCTGCTGCTGCCCGGTGCGGCCGCCCCGGTGGCCGTGCCGCCGCGCAGCCGCCAGGTCTGCACCTGCTTCAACGTCAGCGCCGCCGCCATCGAGTCCACGCTGGCGCAATGCAACGGCAGTGAAAGCGAACGCCTCGCCACGCTGCAGCAGGCCCTGCAATGCGGCACCAACTGCGGCTCCTGCGTCCCCGAACTGCAGCGCCTGGTGCGGCTGACGCCGCCGCTGGCGCAGGCGGCCTGAACGCGAATCAGCATATAGCTGCAAGTCATGAAGAACCGCGCAGAATAGGCACAGGCATTCCGCACCCGCCATGCGCTGGCATCCAACTTGCATCGCAGGTGCTGAAACAACGACGACGGAGCCGCTCATGTCCCACACCACCGATCATTCCCACCGCCATGGCCGCGACCCCCTGGCCGCCGGCGGCTCCTGCACGCTGGTGGGCGCGGGCCCCGGCGATCCGGAGCTGCTCACGCTCAAGGCCCTCAAGGCCATCCAGCGCGCCACCGTGCTGCTGGTCGACGATCTGGTCAGCCCGGCCATCGTGGCCCACGCCGCCCCGACGGCGCGCATCGTCCACGTGGGCAAGCGCGGCGGCTGCCGCTCCACACCGCAGTCCTTCATCGAGAAGCTGATGATCACCGCGGTGCACGAGGGCGAGCAGGTGGTGCGCCTCAAGGGCGGCGACCCCTTCATCTTCGGGCGCGGCGGCGAGGAGGTGGAGCACCTGCGCGCGGCCGGCATCAAGGTCGAGGTGGTCAACGGCATCACCGCCGGCCTGGCCGCCGTCACGGCGCTGGGCGTGCCGCTGACGCACCGCGAACATGCGCACGGCGTGCTGTTCGTCACCGGCCACGCCAAGCCGGGGGAGCCGGGGCCGGACTGGCCGCTGTTGGCCGCCACCGCCCGCAGCGCCCGGCTCACGCTGGTGATCTACATGGGCGTGAGCGGCGCGCGGCAGATCGAACAGGGCCTGCTGGCCGACCTGCCCGCGCACACGCCGGTAGCGCTGATCCAGCACGCCAGCCTGCCCACGCAGCGGCACGCGCTCACCACGCTGGGCGAACTGCACACCACCCTGGCGCGCGAGCAGCTGGGCAGCCCCTGCGTGATCGTGGTGGGCGACGTGTTCCGCGGCCTGCTGCAACTGCAGGAGCAGCCGGCCGTGCACGCCGCCTGAGCCGGCACCCCGCGCTTCTGGCCCTACACTGCGGGCCATGCAGAATTTCGACGTGGTGGTGATCGGGGCCGGTGCTGCCGGCCTTTTTTGCGCCGGCGTGGCCGGCCAGCGCGGAGCCAAGGTGCTGGTGATCGACCACGCGGCCAAGGTGGCGGAGAAGATCCGCATCTCCGGCGGCGGGCGCTGCAACTTCACCAACCGCGACCTCGACGTGCGCGCACCGCACAAACATTTCATCAGCGAGAACCCCAACTTCTGCCGCTCGGCGCTCTCGCGCTACACACCGCAGCATTTCATCGACCTGCTGCAGCGCGACGGCATCCCCTTCCACGAGAAGCACAAGGGCCAGCTCTTTTGCGACCGCTCGGCCGACGACGTCATCCAACTGCTGCTGCGCGAATGCGAACAAGGCGGCGTGACACGCTGGCAGCCCTGCGGGGTACAGGCCGTGCGCCATGGCGAGGCCGGCTACGAGCTCGACACCGACCAGGGCGTGGTGCAGAGCCGCGCGCTCGTGATCGCCACCGGCGGCCTGTCCATCCCCAAGATCGGCGCCACGGATTTCGGCTACCGCATCGCGAAGCAGTTCGGCCTGAAGATCGTCGAGACGCGCCCGGCCCTGGTGCCGCTGACCTTCGACGGCGCGGCCTGGGCGCCCTATGCCGGCCTGGCCGGACTGGCCTTGCCGGTGCAGATCGAGACCGGCACGAAAAAAGAAAAAACGGCCTTCCTGGAAGACCTGCTGTTCACCCACCGCGGCCTCTCGGGCCCGGGCGTGCTGCAGATCTCCAGTTACTGGAAGCCGCAAACGCCCATCCGCATCAATCTGGCCCCGGACCGCGACTTGCTGCCCTTGCTGCAGGACGCCAAGCTGCGCTCGCGCAAGCTGATCGTCAACGAACTGGCCACTTTGCTGCCCAGCCGCCTGGCCGAGGCCTGGACCGGCCAGGACCCGGCCTGGTTGCGCCCCATCAACGAAGCCGCCGACAAGGCCCTGGCCGCGCTGGCCGAGAAGCTCAGCCGCTGGGAACTGGTGCCCACCGGCACCGAGGGCTACGCCAAGGCCGAAGTCACGGCCGGCGGGGTGGACACCCGGGAGTTGTCCAGCCAGACCATGGAGGCACAGAAACAGCCGGGGCTGTATTTCATCGGCGAGGTGGTGGACGTGACGGGGTGGCTGGGCGGTTACAACTTCCAATGGGCTTGGGCGAGCGGCCATGCCTGCGGCATGGCCGTCGCCCAAGCCCAAGGGCCAAACTAGGTTTCCGCCCCCGACGGGCTCACTGCGTGTAGCCCGTCCGCCCCCTCCCGGGGGCAGGCCGCCTGCGGCGGCCTTGGTCTGATGCGCCGGTTGCCGAGGCGGCTTAACCCGCTATAATCTTGGACTTTGCTGGCATAGCCCCGCCGGCCAAATACTAGTTACAGGCGGGGCACTTCGCGGTACACGGCGTGCAGGCCCGATCTTCCTGCCCACCCTCTGACCGCACATTTCGGAAACCATTACGTAATGACGACCATCCGTGTAAAAGAAAACGAGCCGTTTGACGTGGCTCTGCGCCGCTTCAAGCGCACCATCGAGAAACTGGGCCTGCTGACCGACCTGCGCGCGCGCGAGTTCTACGAGAAGCCCACTTCCGAGCGCAAGCGCAAGAAGGCTGCCGCCGTCAAGCGCAACTACAAGCGCCTGCGCTCGATGCAGCTGCCCAAGAAGCTGTACTAAGCAGCACCGGGGTCCTCGACCTCAGAGCTTCGAACAACCCGCGCTCGGGACGCCAGGCGCGGGTTTTTGTTTTTTCGTTCCAGCAACTTTGCGGGACAGACCGCAGCGACATCGTCGCCAGCTCTGTCCTCAACTGATCAAAGGAATTCCGATGTCCCTCAAAGACCAGATCAACGACGACATGAAGGCCGCCATGCGCGCCAAGGACAGCGAGCGCCTGGGCACCATCCGCCTGCTGCTGGCCGCCATGAAACAGAAGGAAGTCGACGAACGCGTCACGCTCGATGACGCGGCCGTCGTGTCCATCATCGACAAGCTGATCAAGCAGCGCAAGGACTCGGTCGCCGCCTATCTGCAGGCCGCGCGCCAGGACTTGGCCGACAAGGAAAGCGCCGAGATCAAGGTGCTGGAAGCCTACTTGCCCCAGCGTCTGAGCGCCGAGGAAGTGGCCGCAGAAGTGAAGGCCATCGTGGCCGAACTCGGCGCCAAGGGCCCGGGCGACATGGGTAAGGTCATGGGCGCGGTCAAGACCCGCCTGGCCGGCAAGGCCGAGATGGGCCAGGTCTCGGCCGCCGTGAAGGCCGCCCTGGCCGGCTGAGCCGGCTTCCGCCCCCGGATCAGGCGCAGTCTCAGAAGCGGTAGCCCATGTCCAGCCCCCACAGGGTGTAGGTCTGGGAGCGGTCCAGGATGATGCCCTGCTCGTGCAGGTTCAGGTTCATGGCGCCGTAACTCAGGCCCAGGCGCACGCGGTCGGTCAGGCCGAAGTTGAAACCCAGCTTGGCCACTGCAATGACACCCATCTCATTGTTCTCGGTGGAGCCGGCCAGGAACTCCATCTGGAAATAGCTGGGGTTGACCGCGGGCGACAGCCGCCAGCGCAGCAGCGGCCCCGCCAGCCAGTACAGGCCGCGCAAGCGCAGGGTGCCGGCCTCGGCCAGCAGCACCTCGGACTGCCCGATCTCGGCGCCGATGCCGAAGCCGAAGGCCTCCTGGCTGACGGTGCCCACGTAGCGCAGGCCGTTGAAGTTGGCTTGCTGGGAGCGGCCGGCGTTGAGGCTGGTCGACGACAGTGACCATTCGCTTGCGCGTTCGCCGCACAGCGGCACCCCACGCGCGCGGTCGGCCAGATACTTGATGGCGTACACGGTCCACACCACCAGCACCACCGTGCCCACGATCACGAAGATGACGGCCGCATCGTTGCCGGAGCCGCGCCCGCCCGATGAATGCCGCATGTTCCCGATGTTCACCTGGATGCCGACCTGGCCATCTGTCCGCTGCCGCGGCTGGCGCGCGCAGTCGTCCACGGGTTCCTCGTCCGCCAGCGGGGGCAGGTCCGGCTCGGGCCCGGGCGCCGGGGCCGGCAGCGCGTTCGCGGCCAGTTGCCGCCCGGCAGCGCCGTCCCCCGGCCGATAACCCGACTGCCGCAGCCGCTGCGCCAGGGCCGGATAGTCCTCGGCCGACACCTCGATCACCTGGGCCTGCGGATGAAGCGTCCGCAGCGACTGCGCGTCCACCGGCGCGGCGGCATGCAGGAACTGCGCCTGGGCCGGCTGCCAGGGCAGCGCGGCCAGGGCCACGACCAGCAGGCCGGCGAAAGCGCGCGGCAGCAGGTTCCTGTTCTTTGGCTGGGCCACCGGTGTGCGGTCGGGATCGGGTTGCCCTTAGCTCCCCGCCACCTTCATGCGGTTCAGGAGGATGGAGCCCACCGTCTTGGCACCGTAGTTGTAGGCGTCCGCCCCCACGGCGGCGATGCCCAGCAGCATGTCCTTCATGTTGCCGGCGATGGTGATCTCCTGCACCGGGTAGGCGATGCGGCCTTTTTCCACCCAGAAGCCGCTGGCGCCGCGCGAGTAGTCGCCGGTCACGTAGTTCACGCCCTGGCCCATGAGTTCGGTGACGAACAGGCCGGTGCCCAATTTCTGCAGCATGGCGTCCAGGTCGTCGCCGGCCTGCGTCTGGCGTGAGGTGAGGATCAGGTTGTGCGAGCCGCCGGCATTGCCGGTGGTTTTCATGCCCAGCTTGCGCGCCGAGTAGCTGCTCAGGAAATAACCCTGCACGCGGCCGGCGTCGATGACCGAACGCGGCTGGACCCGCACGCCCTCCTCGTCGAAGGGCGAGCTGCCCTTGCCGCGCAGCTGGAAGGGATCTTCCAGCAGGTCGATGTGATCGGGCAGCACGGCCTTGCCCAGGGAGTCGAGCAGGAAGGAGCTCTTGCGGTACAGCGCGCCGCCGCTCAGGGCCTGCACCAGCGCGCCCATCAGGCCGGCGGCCAGCGGCGACTCGAACAGCACCGGCACTTCGCGTGTGCTGATCCTTGCGCGCCTTCAGGCGGCTGAGCGCGCGCTCGGCGGCGTAGCGGCCGATGGCCTCCGGCAGGGCCAGGTCTTCCGGATGGCGGTGCGAGCTGTACCAGTAGTCGCGCTGCATATCGTCACCCTTGCCGGCGATCGGCGAGACCGAGATGGAGTGGCGCGAGCTGGCGTAGCCGCCGCGAAAACCATGGGTGTGGGCGCTGAAGAAATGCGACTGCTGGGCCGACACGGCCGCGCCCTCGCTGTTGCTGATGCGGCGGTCGGTGGCGAAGGCGGCGGCTTCGGTCACGCGCGCCAGCTCGGCGGCCCGCGCGCTGTCGATGTCCCAGGGGTGGAACAGGTCCAGGTCGCGCCCGGCCTCGTCGTGGCGCACGATGTCCTCGGCGTCCGGCAGGCCGGCCACCGGGTCAGCGGCCGTGAAGCGGGCGATGTCGTAGGCGGCCTGCACGGTCTGCTCGATGGCGGCGCGCGAGAAGTCGGAGGTGCTGGCGTTGCCGCGGCGCTGGCCCAGGTAGACGGTCACGCCCAGCGACTTGTCGCGGTTGCGCTCCACGTTCTCCAGCTCGCCTTGCGCACCGAGACGCCCAGGTTGCGCCTTCCGAGGCCTCACCTGCCGGTGGCGCCCAGCTTTTGGCGTGCAGCTGGCGTCGACCAGTTCTTCACAGGCACTGTAGGAAGCCGCTTTCGGCGCGAGGATCGGGCTTGTTCATGGCGAAGTATGATACTTGCCCATGCGCCCTTCTGGCGCAGCACAGAATCTTCAGCGATGTACGCAAACCCAAAAAAGGCTATTACGTCAAAGGCCAGTTCGTCGCCGAAGGCAGCGAACGCGACCTGGAGCTCAAGCGCGAGCTCAAGGGCGACACGGACATCAGCCGCACCGATCTCAAGCGCGAGAGCACCGAGCTGCAGAAACTCGGCGAAGAGCTGCTGACCCTGCGCGCCGACCTGCTGAACAAGCTGGAGCTGCCCGACAAGCTGCTCGAAGCCCTGGCGGAGGCCAGGCGCATCACCAACTTCGAGGGCAAGCGCCGCCAGATGCAGTTCGTCGGCAAGCTCATGCGCCAGCTCGAACCCGAGGTGCGCGAGGCCGCGCGCGCCGCCCTGGTGGAGCAGCACATGCCCTCGGCCCGCGAAACCGCGCTGCTGCACACGGCCGAACAATGGCGCGACCGCCTGATCGCCGGCGACGAGGCGGTGGCGCAGTGGATCAGCGATTTCCCCCAGACCGACACCCAGCAGCTGCGCGCCCTGGTGCGCCAGGCGCGCAAGGACGCGCCGCCGGCGGACAAGGCCGCGGTGTCGCAGGGCCTGGCGCCGCGCCAGGGCCGCGCCTACCGCGAGATCTTCCAGCTGGTGCGCGAACTGCTCGCCTCGGTGGAGGTGGATGCCGGCGGAGAAGACGGAGAAGACCATGAGTGACCCGACCTGCGATGCCGTCAAGATCGGCATCGTTTCCATCAGCGACCGCGCCTCGACCGGCGTCTACGAAGACAAGGGCCTGCCCGCCCTGCAGGACTGGCTGACGCGCGCGCTCAAGAACCCCATCACGTTCGAGCCGCGCCTGATCCCCGACGAGCAGGCCCACATCAGCGCCACGCTGATCGAGCTGGTCGAGGCCGGCTGCGCGCTGGTGCTGACCACCGGCGGCACCGGCCCGGCGCTGCGCGACGTCACGCCCGAGGCGACGCTGGCCGTGGCGCACAAGGAAATGCCCGGTTTTGGCGAGCAGATGCGCCAGATCAGCCTGAAGTTCGTGCCCACCGCCATCCCTCTCGCGCCAGGTGGCCGTGATCCGCGACCGCAGCCTGATCATCAACCTGCCGGGCCAGCCCAAGTCCATCCAGGAGACGCTGGAAGGGCTGAGGGACGCCGAGGGCAAGTCGGTCATGGCCGGCATCTTTGCCGCCGTGCCCTACTGCGTGGACCTGATCGGCGGCCCGTACATCGAAACCGTCGAGGAGGTCTGCAAGGCCTTCCGGCCCAAGGCAGCCATCCGCCCGCCGAAAAACGGCTGAGCCCGTGCCCTTCTCGCACGTCCTGCTGGCGCTGGCCGTGGTCGCGGTCTGGGGCACCAATTTCGTGGTCATCAAGTTCGGCCTGAGCGAGCTGCCGCCGCTGCTGCTGGCGACCATGCGTTTCGCGCTCAGCGCCCTGCCCTGGCTGCTTTTCATCAAGCGCCCGGCCGTGGCCTGGCGCTACCTGGTGGCCTACGGCGTCTTCATCGGTTTCATGTTCGGCCTGCTCTTTCTGGCCATGCGCGCGGACGTCTCGCCCGGCCTGGCCTCGCTGCTGATGCAGTCGCAGGTCTTTTTCACCTTGCTGCTGGTGGCCTGGCTGCAGCACGAGCGCGTGGCGCGCCAGCAACTCGCCGGCCTGGCCCTGGCCACGCTGGGTTTTGTGCTGATCGCGTGGCAGAGCTTTGACCAGAGCCACGCCGACGTCACCCCGCTGGGCCTGAGCCTGGCGCTGGGCGGCGCCCTGTGCTGGGCCTGCGGCAACGTGGTGTCACGCAGCATCGGCAAGGTGGACATGCTGGGTTTCATGGTCTGGAGCAGCGTGTTCGCGGTGCCGCCGCTGCTGGCCCTGAGTCTCTGGTTCGAGGGGCCGGCGGCCATCACCGAAGCCCTGCCGCGCGCCAGCCTGGCCGCCTGGGCCGCCATGCTCTGGCAGGCCCTGGGCAACACCCTGTTCGGCTTCGGTGCCTGGGGCTGGCTGCTGGCGCGCCATCCGGCCGCCACCATCACCCCCATGGCCCTGCTCATCCCCTTTTTCGGCATGGGCGCCTCTGCCCTGCTGCTGGGTGAGCCCCTGCAGGCCTGGAAACTGGGCGCCGCCGCCCTGGTGATGGCCGGGCTGGCCGTCAACGTGCTGCTGGGCCAGCGCCCGCGCCCGGCCTGATCACCCCATCTTCTGATCTGGATCAGATCCGGCATCTCCTCTTTCTGTAATAATAATCGTTCTCATTACTATTACGGATAACAGGTGCCCGACATGCCCAGTTCAAACCGCTTCCAGCGACTGCTTTTTGTCCTTGCCGCCACCTTCGCCCTGCACGCCTGGGCGGTGGAATACCCGATCGGCACGCCGCACCAGCGCGTCGGCATGGAGATCGCCGCGGTCTACCTGCAGCCCGTCACCATGGAGCCGGACGGCATGATGCGCAAGGCCGAGGAATCGGACATCCACCTGGAAGCCGACATCAAGGCCCTGGCCAACAACCCCAACGGCTTCGAGGAGGGCGCCTGGATTCCCTATCTGGTCGTGCGCTACGAGGTCACCAAGGTCGGCACCACGCAGAAGGTCAGCGGCGAGCTGATGCCCATGGTGGCCAACGACGGCCCGCACTACGGCGACAACGTCAAGATCTTCGGCCCCGGCAAGTACCACGTGAAGATCACGGTGCTGCCGCCGTCGGAGAACAAACACGCGCATTTCGGCCGCCACACCGACCGTCTGACCGGCGTGCGCCCCTGGTTCAAGCCCTTCGAGGTCGAATACGACTTCGTCTACGCCGGCATCGGCAAGAAGGGCGGCTACTGACATGCTGCGCCCGCCCCTGCCCACAGCCGGCCGCGCGCTGATTCTGGCCGGGGCCGGCTTGCTGGCCCTGCCGGCCCTTGCGGCACCCTCGCAGGAAGAGTTGCTGGAGATGCTGCACAAGCTCAACCAGCGGCTGGACCGGCTGGAGCAACGCGCCGGCGCGCCGGGGCCGACCCAGCCCCTGGAGGTCCGGGTACAGAAGCTGGAAGAGGCGCAGTCCCGGATCGACCGGGGCCTGGAGTCCGAGAACATCAGCGAGAACGAACCCGACCTCACCTCGCGTCTGAAGGCGGTGGAATACCAGTCGCTCAACTCGCTCAAGGCCGCGCGCGTGATCGAATCGCTGGAGGGCGTGACGGCCGGCGTGAGCTTCACCAACGTGGCCCAAAGCCCCAACGGCGTGCCCGCCCATTCGCCCGCCGGCATGGAGAACAGCCAGCTCAACTACCGCGCCGACGCCTTCGTCACCCTGCCCCTGCCCACCGTGGGCGACACCGAGAGCCGGATCTTCGCGCAGTTCCGCATGGGCCAGGGCTCAGGCCTGAACGCGCTAACGAGCTACTCCAAGCCCAACGCCACGGGCTTTCGTTTGCAGTCGAACCAGCCCGACGACTCGGTGGCCGTGCTGGGCCAGGCCTGGTACCAGGCCAGCATCCCCCTGCCTTTTGGCGGCTTCAAGCCGCACTCCCGCGAAAAGCTGGAGATCAACTTCGGCAAGATGGACCCCTTCGTCTTCTTCGACCAGAACGCGGTGGCCAACGACGAGACGCGGCAGTTCCTCAACACCGTCTTCGTGCACAACGCCCTGCTCGACGCCGGTGGCGACATCGGTGTGGACGCCAACGGCTTCACGCCGGGCTTTCGTGTCTCCTACCTGAACCACCAGACCAAAAGCGAAGCCTGGCGCCTCTCTCTGGGTGTGTTCGGCGCCGGCAAGGGCGCCAACTACGAGCAGTTCTTCACCTCGCCGCTGATCCTGGCGCAGGCCGAGACGCAGTGGCGCCTGGACGGCAACCCCGGCAATTACCGCGTCTACTACTGGCAGAACGGCCAGGCCCCGGGGTATGACGGCGTCGTGCGCCCGCGCAGCGGCTGGGGCCTCTCGCTGGACCAGCGCACGGGCGACGCCTGGACGCTGTTTGGCCGCTACAGCCAGCACATCGTGGGCGCCGGCGCACGCTTCGACCGCGCGCTGACCGTGGGCGCCGAAATCGCGGGCTTCGGCTGGGACCGCGGCGGCGACTCGTTCGGCCTGGCCCTGGGCTGGCTGGCCACGAGCGACAGCTTCATGCGCGATTCGGCCACGGCCGATGCCAACGGCGACGGCACCCCGGACTATGGCTACACCGCGACCAGCGGCGAACAGGTCGTCGAGCTCTACTACCGCTACCGCATCAACAAGCAGTTCGAGCTCTCGCCCGACTTCCAGTACATCAGCCGCCCGGGTGCTGCCCCGGGGGCCACCGCCATCACCGTGATCGGCCTGCGCGCCCAACTCTCCTTCTGAGACACCCATGAAAACACTGTCCCTGAACCGTTCCCGCCGGGTCCGCATGACCGGCGCCGCCGCCCTGCTGGTCGCACTCGCGCTCGCGCCGGCCTGGGGCCAGGATATGCCGAGCTTCAAGCTCGTCATCAAGGCCGGGCGTTTTGTGCCCGACACCCTCGAGGTGCCGGCGAACACCAAGTTCCGCCTGCTGATCACGAACGAGGGACCGGGCGCCGAGGAGTTCGAGAGCATCGAGCTGCGCAAGGAAAAGGTGCTCGCCCCGGGCGCCTCCAGCTTCCTGATCTTTCAGCCGCTCAAGCCCGGCACCTACAAGTTCTTCGGGGAATTCCATCCCGACACGGCCCAGGGCCGGTTCATCGCGAAGTGAGAGCGCACCATGGGTAATTCCCTCTTTGTCGTCTGGCGCGAGAGCATCGAGGCCATGCTGGTCATCGGCATCCTGCACGCCTGGCTCCAACGCAACGGCGGCGCCGGGCCGGGCCTGCGCGCCCTGTGGAGCGGCGTGGTGGCCGGCCTGGGGCTGGCGCTGGCGCTGGGCTGGGCCATGCTGAGCGTGCAGAGCGAACTCACCGGCGAGGCGCTGGAATGGTTCCAGACCGCCATCCTCTTCGTGGCCGCCGGCCTGATCGCGCAGATGGTGTTGTGGATGCAAAAACACGGGCGCCAGATGAAACAGAGCCTGGAGCAGGAGCTCTCGCGCGCCGCGTCATCGTCCGGCTCCTTCGGCATCGCCGCCGTGGCGGCGCTGGCCATCGCCCGCGAAGGCGCCGAGACCGTCATCTTCCTCTACGGCATGGGACTGGAGCACTCCGGCTCCGGCGAACTGGCCCTGGGCGCTGTACTCGGCCTGCTGCTGGCCCTGGCCACGGCCTGGGCCGTCAACCGCGGGCTGCGCTTTCTCGACTACCGGCGCTTCTTCCGCATCAGCGGCTTCCTGCTGCTCCTGCTGGCCATCGCCCTGCTCGTGGCCGGAACGGAGCGCCTGATCGGCATGGGCTGGCTGCCCACCCTGGTCGATCCGCTGTGGGACAGCAGCGCCGTGCTGGACGACACCAGCCGTGTCGGCGCCATGTTCTCGGCCTTCACCGGCTACCGCGCCCGCCCTTCGCTCATGCTGGTCGCCATCTATGCCAGCTACTGGGCCGGTGTCATGCTCGTGCAGCGCCGGCTGAGCCGTCATGCGTGAGATCCCCATCACCCTCTACCCGGCGGGTGCCGTCACCCGGCCGCGCCCGGGCTGGCTGGCACGGGTCGGCCACGCCATGCAGGCCCACCGGCGCACGATCCTGGCCCTGCAGTGGTTCGTGGTCGTGGCCTACCTGGCGCTGCTGATCGTGCCGGTCTTCATGCCGCTGCCGCCCGAAGACGCCCACCTGTACGACAACCTGCGCCTGTTCGCGCAGTTCCTGTTCTGGGGCATCTGGTGGCCCTTTGTCATGGTCAGCATGATGCTCATGGGCCGCGTCTGGTGCGGCGTGTTCTGCCCGGAAGGCGCACTCACCGAATTCGCCAGTCGCCACGGCCTGGGCCGCGCCATCCCGCGCTGGATCCGCTGGAGCGGCTGGCCTTTTGTCGCCTTCGTCTGCACCACGGTCTACGGCCAGCTGGTCAGCGTCTACGAATACCCCGAGGCCGCCCTGCTGGTGCTGGGCGGCTCCTCGGTCGCGGCGCTCGCCGTGGGCCTGGTCTATGGCAAGGGCTCGCGCGTCTGGTGTCGTTACCTCTGCCCGGCCAGCGGCGTGTTCGCGCTGCTGGCCAAGATCGCGCCCGTGCATTTCCGCGTCGACGAACAGGCCTGGCGGGCCAGCACCGAGCGCCAGCCCATGGTGAACTGCGCGCCGCTGATCGACATCCATCACATGAAAAGCGCCTCCGCCTGCCACGCCTGCGGGCGCTGCAGCGGCTACCGCGACGCCGTGCAGTTGGCCGCCCGCTCGCCGGCGCAAGAGATCCTCGGCAGCCGCAACCGCGACGTGCGCACCGAAGACGCCCTCACGCTCATGCTGGGCGTGCTGGGCATCGCCACCGCGGCCTTCCTGTGGTCATCGAGCCGCTGGCTGGTGCAGGTGAAGTCCCTGCTCGCCAGCTGGCTGGTCGAGCACGACATCCTCTGGCCGCTGAACGACAACGCGCCCTGGTGGCTGCTGACCCACTACCCGGCGGCCAACGACATGTTCACCTGGCTCGACGGCCTGTGCATCCTGGCCTACATCCTGGGCGGCGGCCTGGCCGTGGGGCTGGTGGTGCTGGGCTGCATCCGGCTGGCGACGCGCGTGGCGGCCGACCCGGCACTGTCGTGGCAGCGCCTGTCGCTGGCGCTGGTGCCGCTGGCCGGCATGAGCATCTTCCTCGGCCTCTCCATGCTGACGCTGGGGCATCTCAAGGCCGAGCGGGTTTCGCTGGAATGGGTGGCGCCAGTGCGCGTGGTGCTGCTGGTGCTGGGCAGCGGCTTTGCCGCCTGGCTGGGCGGCCACCTGCTGCTGCGCCGCGCGACGGCGCGCGTGGTGCTCGCCTACGCGCTGTTCCTGCTGCCGCTGGCCCTGATCGATGCGATCTGGGCCTTCAACTTCTTCTGAGCCGACGGCCTACTTGCCGACCAGCTGGTTGAGCTTGTCCTTCTCGAAGTGCTCTTGGCGCGCGGCGTCGCCGGGCACGCAGTCGGACCGCGGCTGGCCGGAAGAGAGTTTCTCGATCGCCTGCCACAGCAGGGCGATCTGGTGCTCCTGCGAGGAGGCGTTGTCGATCAGGCCCTTCATGGCCTGGCTCAGTGGGTCGTCTTCCTGCGTGATGCCGTAGGCCGTGAACTTCTTCTCCGGCGCCGTCACGTCGGCGCTTTCGCCAGCCTTGGACGGGATGATGCGCGCCGGGATGCCCACGGCGGTGGCGCCGGCCGGCACGGGCTTGATCACGACCGCATTGCTGCCGATCTTCGCGCCGTCACCCACCTCGAAGCCGCCCAGCACCTTGGCGCCGGCGCTGACCACCACGTCACGACCCAACGTCGGATGGCGCTTGGTGCCCTTGTAGAGCGAGGTGCCGCCCAGCGTGACACCGTGGTAGATGGTGCAGCCGTCGCCCACCTCGGCGGTCTCGCCGATCACCACGCCCATGCCGTGGTCGATGAAAACCCGCTGGCCGATCTTCGCGCCCGGGTGGATCTCGATGCCCGTGAGCCAGCGCGCAATGTGAGAAACGAAGCGCCCCAGCCACTTGAGGCCATGGGTCCAGCACCAGTGGCTCCAGCGGTGCATCACGATGGCGTGCAGACCGGGATAACAGGTCAGCACCTCCCAGGCGCTGCGGGCGGCCGGATCGCGGTCGAGGATGCACTGGATGTCGGAGCGGATGCGGGAGAACATGATCGCAGTTTAGCGTCTGGTCTTGTCCGCTGTCTCCAGCATGGCCTTGGCAACACCTCGCAGGATATGGATTTCCTCCTGCGTCAGCTGGGCGCGGTTGAACAGGGCGTTCAGGCGCGGCAGCAGCTTCTTCGGCGCCACCGGGTCCAGGAAATTGACCGCCACCAGGGCCTGCTCCAGGTGCGCCAGCATGCCGGCCACCTGGGGCGCGTCGGCCAACTGGGCCGGCGCCGTGGCCTCCTGCACAGGGTAACCACCCAGCGCCAGCCGCCATTCGTAGGCGATGACCTGCAGCGCCGAGGCCAGATTGAGCGAACCGAACTTGGGATTGGTCGGGATGCTCAGGCAGGTGTGGCAGCGGTAGACGTCCTCGTTGCGCATGCCAAAGCGCTCGGAGCCGAACAGGAACGCCACACCCTGCGAACCCGCCGCCGGCGTGGCCGACTGCACCAGCTGCGCAAAGTGCTCGCGCGGCGCACGGGTGGGCGGGCCGAAGTCGCGCGGTGTCATGGCGGTGGCGCACAGATGGGTCATGCCCTCCAACGCCTCGTCCAGGGTGTCGACGATGCGGGCGTGCTCCAGCACGTCCAGCGCCCCGCTGGCGCGCTGGATGGTTTCCTCGCGGCGCAGCACATTGGGCCAGCGCGGTGCCACCAGCACCAGCTCCTCGAAGCCCATGACCTTGATGGCGCGCGCGGCGGCGCCCACATTGCCGGCGTGGCTGGTCTGGATCAGCACGAAACGGGTGCGGAAAGTCGGGTTTTGCATGAAATACGGGCCGGGCGGGTAAAATCTGGCCCTATTGTCGCCGCTCGCATCGCCGGGCCGACCCTATACGCTCTTCCAGCCAGCCAGGGACCGCGCTTACAGCCCGGCCCTCCAACGCCTCACAATTTATGTCGTCCCCCAACCTGCACCCCATGCTCAACGTGGCCATCAAGGCCGCCCGCGCCGCCGGCGCCATCATCAACCGCGCGGCGCTCGACGTCGAGTCCGTGCGTGTGTCGCAGAAACAGGTGAACGACTTCGTGACCGAGGTGGACCACGCCAGCGAAGAGGCCATCATCGACACCCTGCTCACCGCCTACCCGGGCCACGCCATCTGGGCGAGGAGACCAGCCGCACGCGCGGCGCCCAGGATTCGGACCACGTCTGGATCATCGACCCGCTGGACGGCACCACCAACTTCATCCACGGCTTCCCGGTCTACTGCGTGAGCATCGCGCTGGCGGTCCGGGGCAAGGTCGAGCAGGCCGTGATCTACGACCCCTCGCGCAACGACCTCTTCACGGCCACCAAGGGCCGCGGCGCCTACATGAACGAGCGCCGCATCCGCGTGAGCAAGCGCACCCAGCTCTCGCAGTGCCTGATCTCCACCGGTTTTCCCTTCCGCAAGGGCGACAACTTCCCGGCCTATCTGGCCATGATGAGCGAGGTGATGCAGCGCACCGCCGGCCTGCGCCGCCCGGGCGCCGCCGCGCTGGACCTGGCCTACGTGGCCGCCGGCTTCACCGACGGCTTCTTCGAAACGGGTCTGAGCCCCTGGGACGTGGCAGCCGGCTCGCTCCTGGTCACCGAAGCCGGTGGCCTGGTGGGCAACTTCACCGGTGAATCCGACTTCCTGGAACAGAAGGAATGCCTGGCCGGCAACCCGCGCATCTACGGCCAGCTCGTGCCGCTGCTGCACAAGTACAGCAAGTTCGCCGGCGCCGGCGAGAAGGCCGAGGCCCGCCAGGCGGCCGACAAGCTCAGCCTGCCCACGAACGGCAACGGCGACGAGCGCGATCAGGGCGCCTTCGAATAAGCCGCTCCTGCAGTGCTGCCTGCTAAGCAGGCAGCACTGTGTGCCCCAACGGCCCCGGGCGGCCGAAGAGGTAACCCTGGAACAGGGTGCAGCCGTTGTCCAGCAGGAAACGGCGCTGGCCCTCGGTTTCCACCCCCTCGGCCACGGCCTGCAGCTCCATGCTCCTGGCCAGGGCCAGAATGGTGCGCACGATGGCCGCGTCGTTCGGGTCGCTCAGGACGTCGCGCACGAAGGACTGGTCGATCTTGATCTGGTCCAGCGGCAGGCGCTTGAGGTAACTCAGCGACGAGTAGCCGGTGCCGAAGTCGTCGAGCGCAAAACGCACGCCGCGCTCGCGCAACGCCCCCATCTTGCGGATGGCGTCCTCCACGTCGCTGATCAGCACGCTCTCGGTGATCTCCAGCTTGAGCCGGTGCGGGTCGGCGCCGGTGTCGGCCAGCACGGCCAGCACCTGGGCCACGAAATCGCTCTGCCGGAACTGCCGGGCACTGACGTTGACGGACAGGTCGAACCTGCTGGTAGCCGGCTGCTGGGCCCAGGCCACCAGCTGGCGGCAGGCGCTGCGCAGCACCCACTGGCCGATGGGCAGGATCAGCCCGGTCTGCTCGGCCAGGCCGATGAACTCGGCTGGTGTCACCAGGCCGCGCTCGGGATGGCGCCAGCGCAGCAGCGCCTCGTAACCGACGATGTTGTTGTAGCCGTCGACCAGCGCGTGGTAGTGCAGCAGCATCTGCTCGCGCTGCAGCCCCATGCGCAGGTCGGCATCCAGCACGGCGCGCGCCAGCACCGCCGCCTGCATCTGCGGATCGAAGAAACGCAAGGTGTTGCGCCCGGCGGCCTTGGACTGGTACATCGCCACGTCGGCGCGCTTGAGCAGCTCTTCCGCGCTCATCGCGGTGCCGATGAAGAGCGTGATGCCGATGCTGGGTGAGCTGCTGTGGCGCCGACCCACCAGCTCGTAGGGCGCGTTCAGGCGCGCCAGGATCTTCTCGGCCACCAGTTCGGTCTGGCGCGCGGCCTCGCCCTCGTCTCCGCTCAGGTCTTCGAGCATCACCACGAACTCGTCGCCGCCGAAACGCGCGGCGGTGTCGCCCTCGCGCAGGCAGGAGCCCAGGCGCAGCGCCACCTGCTCCAGCAGCATGTCGCCGACATCGTGGCCCTGGGTGTCGTTGAGGTCCTTGAAATTGTCCAGGTCGATGAACAGCAGCGCGCCGTAGTGGTTGCCGCGCGCGCTGGTCACCCGCGCATGCGCGAGCCGGTCCATCAGCAGGCGCCGGTTGGGCAGGCCGGTGAGCGTGTCGTAGAAGGCCAGGCGCTGGGTCTCGTCCTGGGCGAACTTGCGCGTGCTGATGTCGCGGCCGATGCCGCGGTAGCCGCGGAACTGCTTGTCGCTGTCGAAGATCGGCGCGCCGCTGACCGACACCCAGTAGGGCTGGCCCACGGCGTCCAGGCGCTGCAGCTCCAGGTCACGGAAGGGCCGGTGCGCCGCCAGCACCTGGCGGTGCGCGTCCCAGTCCGCGGGGGTCATGTTCAGCGCACCGATCTCCCAGCGCGTCTTGCCCAGGCTGTCCTGCATCCTGATCATGGCCTTGCCCTGGCGGTAGCCGTCGAAGCGCGAGAAGCGGAACTGCTCGTCGATCTCCCAATACCAGTCGGAGGACAGGTCCGTGAGGCTGCGAAAGCGCGCCTCGCTCTCCTGCAGCCGCTCCTGCGCCAGCCGGCGCTCCGTGATGTCGGTGATCGAACCGTAGGAGACCAGCGTTGCATCCGCCGACTCGCGCCGCGTGATCGCGTTGCCCAGCACCCAGCACACCGTGCCGTCCTCGTGGCGCAGGCGGTATTCGCTGGTCCAGGCCCCGCCCTCCCGGTGGGCCGCGCGCATGGTCTCGAACACCCGGGCCCGGTCCTCGGCGTGGATGACGGAGAAGATGTTGCGGGCATCGCGCTGCGCCGCCTCGGGCGAGACGCGGAACATGCTCTTCACGCTGGCGCTGATGAAGGGAAACCAGGACGACCCGTCGGGCCGGACCTGGTACTGGAACAGCACGTCCGGAATGTGGCTGGTCAGGTTCTCGATGAAGGTCAGCTTGTCCTGCAGGGCCCGGGTGGCCTCGTGCTCGACCGTCATGTCGATCACCACAGCGAAATCGGTGACGCTGCCGTCGCGGTGATGGTGGCGATGCATGCGGCTGCGCAACCAGCGCGTGCTGCCGTCCGGATGCAGCCAGCGGTACTCGACCATGCGCCCGTCCATGCTGCGGCGCGCCTCCACAAAGGCCGGCAAGTCATCCGGATGGATGCCGCTGCGCGCCTGGGGACTGGAGCGCAACGCCTGCCCGCCTTCCTCGCCCGCCAGGCGCTGCAGGCCCGGGGAGAACGTGATGGTCAGACCGTCCGGGCTGGCCGTCCAGTGGCCGACCCGGGCCAGGCTCTCGGTCAGGTCGTAGAGTTCGAGCTGGGCATTGAGCTGTTCGTTGGCCCGCTCCAGCGCCAGTTCGCTCGCCCGCACCGCCTCTTCGGCCTGGCGCTCGGCGGTGATGTCCTTGACGTACATGAGGACGTGCGGCTCGCCGCCGACGTCGATCACCGAACCGTTGAGGCGCGCCAGACGGCGGCCCTTGCCGGGGAAGTTCAGCGTAGTCTCCACGTCGCGCAGACGGCGGCGGGTCCGCAGGTCGGCAATGGTGGCGTCCCGCGTGGCCTGGTCGGGCCAGTGGCCGATTTCCACCACGGTGTGGCCGATCACCTCGTCGCGCGTGTAGCCGGTCAGGGCCAGCCACTCCTGGCTGACGTCGACGATCAGGCCGTCGCGCAGCCTGGACAGCGCCACCGCCTCGGGCCCCTCGTCGAAGGCCGCCGTGAACAGGCGCTCGGTGTGCCGGCGCTTGCGGTCCACCAGTTCCCAGTCGTGCTCGCGTTCCTGCAGACGCAGCTCGGCCTCGCGCAGTTGCGCCCGCAGCCTCGTTATCTCGTCTTTGTCGTCTGCAGTAGCCATGTAAGTCGCTGAAGATCCAAGGCATGACGCACCGCAGCATGCGGTCTTCCCGGCTCCATCCCTGGAAAAACCATCCTAGTCGACATGGCCCGCCGCCCGTGCAGTTGCCCGGGCCCGAACGGCGAATAGTCTACAAAGGCGGTAATTTGTCCGCATTGCGCGCACCTGCCCCCTTGCATCGCGGCCGCCGGCGCCGGTCTTTTTTGTCGGCAAAATAGCCCCTCCGAACCGAAAGAACCGCCCCTTGCTCAATCCCGACCCCGCGCCCGGCCGCAGCCCGCAAGTGCCGCCCGAGCTGGCACTGCACACGCCCATGATGCAGCAGTACCTGGCCCTGAAGGCCGGTTACCCGCAGACCCTGCTGTTCTACCGCATGGGCGACTTCTACGAGCTGTTCTTTGCCGACGCCGAAAAGGCCGCGCGCCTGCTCGACATCACCCTCACCCAGCGCGGCCAGTCGGCCGGCCAGCCGGTCATCATGGCCGGCGTGCCCTTCCACTCGGTCGAGACCTATCTGGCCCGCCTGATCAAGCTGGGCGAATCGGTGGCCATCTGCGAACAGGTGGGCGACGTGGCCACGGCCAAGGGCCCGGTCGAGCGCAAGGTGGTGCGGGTCGTCACCCCCGGCACGCTGACCGACAGCGCCTTGCTCAACGAGAAAAGCGAGTCGCTGCTGCTGGCCGTGCACCAAGGCCCGCGCCACACCCTGGGCCTGGCCTGGCTCAGCCTCACCCAGGGCGAGGTGTTCCTGGCCGAATGCAGCCCCGACGAGCTGGCCGAATGGCTGGCGCGCATCGCCCCCGGCGAGCTGATCTACAGCGCGGGTTGCACACCGGCTTTCGAGCAGCGCCTGCAAGGCCTGAAGCAGGCCAGCGGCGTGGCGCTCTCGCTGCGCCCCGAATGGCAGTTCGACGCGGCCCTGGGCCAGACTAAGCTGCTGGAGCTGCTCAAAGCCGCCAGCCTGGCCGCCTGGAGCGCGCAGGAACTGCCGCAGGCCCACGCCGCCGCCGCCGCGCTGTTGGCCTATGCCGAGCACACCCAGGGCCGGGCCCTGAGCCATGTGCACAGCGTGCGCGTGCAGCGCAACGACCAGCTCATCGACCTGCCGCAGACCACCCGGCGCAACCTGGAGCTGGTGCAGACCCTGCGCGGTGAAGACAGCCCCACCCTCTTTTCCCTGCTCGACACCTGCATGACCGGCATGGGCAGCCGCCTGCTCAAGAGCTGGCTGCTGGAGCCCGCGCGCGACCGCGCGCCGGCCCAGGCACGGCTCGATGCCATCACCGCCCTGCGCGGCGGCCCCTGGCAACGCCTGCGCGAGCAGCTCAAGGGCTGCAGCGACGTCGAGCGCATCACCGCCCGCATCGCCCTGCGCCAGGTGCGCCCGCGCGAACTGGTGGCGCTCCAGCAGACGCTACAAAAAACAGAGCGACTGGCACCGGTGCTGCAGGGCCAGATCGGCCTTCTGGCGCAAGTCGCCGAGCACCTGCTGCCGCCCACCGGCTGCGCCGAGCTGCTGGCGCGCGCCATCCTGCCCGAGCCGGCCGCCCTGGTGCGCGACGGCGGTGTCATCAACCACGGCCTGGACGCCGAACTCGACGAGCTGCGTGCCATCCAGAACAACTGCGACGGTTTCCTGCTGGAGCTGGAGACGCGCGAACGCGCCCGCAGCGGCATCGCCAACCTGCGTGTGCAGTTCAACAAGGTGCACGGCTTCTACATCGAGATCACCAGCAGCAACCTGGACCGCGTGCCCGAGGACTACCGCCGCCGCCAGACCCTGAAAAACGCCGAGCGTTTCATCACGCCCGAGCTCAAGGCCTTCGAGGACAAGGCCCTGTCGGCGCAGGAACGCGCGCTGGCACGCGAGAAGTGGCTGTACGAACAGCTGCTGGACCAGCTGGAGGCCTACATCCCCGCGCTCACGCGCTGCGCGCGCGCCCTGGCCACGCTGGACGTGCTGTGCACCCTGACCGAACGCGCGCTCACGCTGGACTGGTGCTGCCCCGTTTTCGCGACCGAACCCTGCATCGAGATCAGCCAGGGGCGACACCCCGTGGTACAGGCCCGCCTGGCGGAGACCAGTGCCGGCGCCTTCATCGCCAACGACACCCGCCTGGGTCTGAAGCAGCGCATGCAGATCATCACCGGTCCTAACATGGGCGGTAAATCCACCTATATGCGCCAGGTGGCCCTCATCGTGCTGCTGGCCTCCATGGGCAGCTACGTGCCGGCCAGCGCCTGCCGCCTCGGGCCGATTGATGCCATCCACACCCGCATCGGCGCCGCCGACGACCTGGCCAACGCCCAGTCCACCTTCATGCTGGAGATGACCGAGGCCGCTCAGATCCTGCACGCCGCCACCCCCAACTCCCTGGTGCTGATGGACGAGATCGGCCGCGGCACCTCCACCTTCGACGGCCTGGCCCTGGCCGGGGCGATTGCCACCCAGCTGCACGACAAGACCCAGGCCTACACCCTGTTCGCCACCCACTACTTCGAACTGACCGAGTTCCCGGCCCAGCACCATGCCGCCGTCAACGTGCACGTCAGCGCCACCGAGTCCGGCCACGACATCGTCTTCCTGCACGAGATCCAGAGCGGCCCGGCCAGCCGCAGCTACGGCATCCAGGTCGCCCGCCTGGCCGGCATGCCCGCGGCCGTGCTGAACCACGCGCGCCACGCGCTGGAGGCGCTGGAGACTTCCGCCTCGCAGAGCCAGGCCCAGGTCGACCTGTTTGCGCCGCCTCCGGTGCTGGAGACCGCAGCGCCCAGCGTGGTGGAAGCCAGGCTGGCCGAGATCGACCCCGACGCGCTCAGCCCGCGCGAGGCGCTCGACGTGCTCTACCAGCTCAAGAAACTCCGCACCCGCTGAGACCGACAGGTCGGCTCCGTTACGGCACGGGGCGCCCCGTTTATGGTTATTGACACCATTTATAATTATGGTTAGATTAACCATATGACGGCGCGTCGGATCTTCCATGACAAGGCGGTTCTGGCCGATGGCTCGATCGTGGAGATGACGATCTGGCAACTGCCGCAGGCCACATCAGAGCGCCCGCACGCCCTGAAGTACAGCCTGTACTACGGGCGTGACGGCCAGCGCATCGTCGGTTATGACAACGAACGCGGCAAAGGTGACCACAAACACCTGGGCGACAAGGAAACCCGTTACCGTTTCGTCAGCGTCGAGAAACTGGTAGCGGATTTTCTGTCCGACGTGGACAAGGCCAATGGAGGACATGATGAGTAAGGTTCAAGTGAACGTCGGCACCCTGGCCGACATGGGCAAGCGTTTTGTCGGGGCATGGACCCGCGCCGCCGCCGGTAAACGCGTCAATGAATCGCACGTCACGTTTCTCGACGTGCAGACCCTGCTCGACACCCTGTCGCCGCGCCGCCTTGAACTGCTGCGCCATGTGCGCCAGCATGGCGCCGCCAACGTGCGCGAATTGGCGCAAGCCCTGGGACGCGACTACAAGAACGTGCATCAGGACGTAGCCGTGCTGGAGTCAGCCGGGCTGTTGTTGCGCGAAGGCAGAAAGCTGTCCGCCCCCTGGGACGAATTGCAGGCCAATGTGTCGTTGACCACGGCATGAGCCCGCAGCAATTCACCGCCACATCATGAACTCCCACCTGCCCCCCATCATCTTCTCGCACGCCAACAGCTTTCCGGCCAGCACCTATCGTGTGCTCTTCGCCGAGCTGCGCCGCCGCGGCTTCAAGGTCAAGGCCGTGGACAAGTTCGGCCACGACGAGCGTTACCCCGTCACCAGCAACTGGCCACACCTGGTGCAGCAGCTGGCCGATTTCGCCGCCGCCGAAATGGACAAGAGCGGCGAGCCGGTCTTTCTGGTCGGCCATTCGCTGGGGGGCTTCCTCAGCCTCATGGCCGCGGCGCGCCACCCCGAGCTGGCCTGCGGCGTGCTGCTGATCGACTCGCCCATCCTGGGCGGCTGGCGCGCCACCGGCGTGAACGTGGCCAAGCGCACGCAGCTCATCGGCGCGGTCTCGCCCGGTGCGGTCAGCCAGCGGCGACGCAACAGCTGGCCCGACGTGGAGACCGCCTACGAACACCTGCGCCACAAGAAGGCTTTCGCGCACTGGAACGAGCAGGTGCTGCGCGACTACGTGGAACACGGCATGCACGACGAGGACGACAAGCGCGTGCTCAGTTTCACGCGCGAGGTCGAGACCGCCATCTACAACACCATCCCCCACCACCTGGACAGCCTGCTCAAGCGCCACCCGCTCAAGTGTCCGGCCGCTTTCATCGGCGGGCGCCACTCGGTGGAGATGAAACAGGTCGGCATGGCGATGACGGAGAAGGTCACCAAGGGCCGCATCAGCATGCTCGACGGCTCCCACCTCTTTCCCATGGAGCAGCCCATCGCCACGGCGGCGGCGGTCGAGGCCTCCCTGCTGAACCTGCACCACGTGCGGCAGCTCAAGAACGGGCACTGACGCGCCGGCCCCGGCCGCTTGGCACCGTGCCGGTCTTGGCCTATGCTTGAACGGCGGCAGCGCGCTGCCTCGACGCCGCGCCAGGAGGGAACATGAAACGTATCGTGATCACTTTGCTGCTCAGCCTCGTTGCCGGGGCGAGCGCCGCGCAGACCCCCGAACCGCCAGGAGCCAAGACCATGAAGACGCTGCTTGTGTACTACTCCCTGACGGGCAAGACGGAGATCGTGGCGCAGACGCTGGCCCGTGAGCTGGGCGCGGATCTGCGGCGCGTGGAAGACGTCAACCCGCCCACGGTCAACTGGTGGTTCATGGTGACCGCCGGGTTTGCCGCGGTCCGGGGCGCCGAAGCCCCCATCAAGCCCGTCGACACCAGCCTGCAGGGCTACGACCGCGTCTTCGTCGGCTCGCCGGTCTGGGGCGGCAGCCCTTCCACACCGATCAACACCTTCATCGCCAGGGCCGACTTCAGCGGCAAGGCGGTGATCCCCTTCATGACGATGGGCGGCGACGACGCCGCCGGCGCGCTCAGGAAGATGGGCGAGCGCATCGAGAAAAAAGGCGGCAAGATCGTCGGCTCATTCGCCTTTTCCACCGGCAAGGCGACCAACGAAGAGCTGGCCGCCAGGACGCGCGAGACGGCCCAGCGTTACCGCTGATTCCCCTCAGGCCGTCCAGCTCACCAGCCCGCTCCAGGCCGTGCCCAGCACCACGACGCCGAAGACGATGCGGTACCAGGCAAAACCGTTGAAGTTGTGGGTGGAGATGAAGCGCAGCAGCCAGCGCACGCACAACCAGGCGCTGGCAAACGAGAACAGCAGGCCGACGCCGAACAGCGGCAGGTCGTCCAGCGACAGCAGGGCACGTTCCTTCAGCAGGCTGTAGGCGCCGGCGCCGATCAGCGTGGGGATGGCGAGGTAGAAGGAGAAGTCGGTGGCTGCCTTGCGCGACAGACCCAGCAGCATGCCGCCGATGATGGTGGCGCCGCTGCGGCTGGTGCCCGGGATCATGGCCAGACACTGCACCAGGCCCAGCTTGACGGCATCTTTCCAGTCCATCTGGTCGACGTCGTGGATGCGCGGCGCAGTCTCGGCGCGCGCCTGGCGCCGCTCGGCCCACAGGATGATGAAACCGCCGATGATGAAGGTGGTGGCCACCACCTCGGCCGTGAACAGATGGGCCTTGATGGCCTTGCCCGCCAGCAGGCCCAGCACCACGGCCGGGATGAAGGCGATCAGCACATTGAGCGTGAATTGCTGCGCCTGCTTTTGTGTGGGCAGCGCCACCACGGTGGCGCGCAGCTTCTGCCAGTAGACCAGGATCACCGCCAGGATGGCGCCGGTCTGGATGGCGATGTCGAAGACCTTGGCCTTCTCGTCATGAAAACCCAGCAGGCTGCCGGCCAGGATCAGGTGGCCGGTACTGGAGATAGGCAGGAATTCGGTCAGGCCTTCGACGATGCCCATCAGGGCGGCTTTGATCAGCAGGGTGATATCCACGGAGACTCCATTGAAGACCCTGGATTATCGCTGCGGCCCGCGCGCCCTCCGGCATCGCGTACAGTCGCCGCCAAGGGATACCCCATGCCGCCAGGCCACACCGACCAGCCCCCGCACCACCCTCTTTCCCAACGCCGCCGGCTGCTGCTGGCCCTGGCACTGGGAACCCTGCTGGCGCTCGCCTGTGCCCTGGCCGGGCCGTGGCTGACGCCGCCGGCCATCGCACGCTGGACGTTCCACAACATGGAGCAGGACGAGGCCCGGGCCCTGCTCGGGCTGATCGGCATCCGGCATCTGCCCATCTTCCTGCTGGCGGTGGCGTCGGGGCGCATGATCTTCCAGCGCCTGCGCAGCACGGCGGCCGTTACCGTGGCGGTGACGGCTTTACCCTACCTGCTTTATGTCGTCGTTCACGGCGTGCTGGACGCGCTGGCGGCCGGCGAACCCGCGTTCAGCTGGGTCGGCTACGAGCCGGCCTATTTCATCTGGCCGCATTTCGTGACCGTCCCTCTCGGGCTGTGGGCAGGCGCGCGCATGGCGGCGCGCCGGCGCGACACAGCCCGCAGTACCGCGCATCAGGCGTAACACGGAGTCTGGTGAGGCAGCAGGCGCGTGGCGCGCCGGGACTTAGATCGCCCGCAGCTCCGAGAACTGGCTTTGTGCCGGGTTGTGGGCCGGATCCAGGCAGGCGTTGGCAAACCCTACCGGGCCGAAGTCCAGCAGGATGACGGCCCAGGTGTCCCACCGGTTGCGCGGGTCGAAGCCGAAGTGATCCAGCTTGACCTCCTCCGGGTTGACCTTGCGGCCCACCTGGAAAGAGATGGCCTGGAGCAACTGACGAAAGTCCTCGACGCGCTGGACTTGCTGCATGGACCGCTCGAATCCGCAGCCGCTGGGTCTGAACCTTGGCACGTGTACCCCTCGTTTACTGATGCGCCCATTCTGCCGACGCCGAGGCGGTACAGCTACTGGAAATGTCCAACAGTTGTATGCAATTGTTGGGGGCTCACTCGTAACGCAGCGCCTGGATCGGCAGCAGCCGCGACGCCCGGCGCGCCGGGTAGAAGCCGAAGAACACACCCACCAGGGCCGAAAAGCCCACGGCCAGGGCGATGGCGCCGATGGACATGCTTACATTCCAGCCGGCCAGCACACCCACGCCCCAGGTCGCCACCGCCCCCAGCAGCACACCGAAGGCGCCGCCGAAGAGCGAGAGTGTCACCGCCTCGATCAGAAACTGCGCCAGGATGTCGCGCGGGCGCGCACCCACCGCCATGCGCAGGCCGATCTCACGTGTGCGCTCGGTCACGCTGACCAGCATGATGTTCATGATGCCAATGCCGCCGATGATCAGGCTGATACCCGCCACCGCCGCCAGCAGCAGCGTCATGATGCGGCTGGCCTCTTCCTGCGCCGCCAGGATCTCCGAGAGGTTGCGCACGTTGAAGGTGTCGTCGCCGCCGGGCGGCACCTTCAGGCGCTGACGCAGCAGCTCGCGCACGCTCTCCTCGGCCAGTTTCATGCTCTGGCCCTCGCGCACCTTGATGGTGATGGTCCAGATGCGCTTGACGTTGCCGCCCGCGTTCCAGATGCGGTTGCGGAAAGTGGACATGGGGATGATGACCACGTCGTCCTGGTCCTGGCCCATGGAGTTCTGGCCTTTGCGCGCCAGCACGCCCACCACGGTGAAGGGCACGCCGCGCACGCGGATCACCTGGTCGATCGGGTCCTCGTCGCCAAACAGCTCGCGCACCACCGTCTGCCCCAGCCAGGCCACCTTGGCCGAGCCAGCCTGCTCGGCCGCCTCGAACAGGCGCCCGCTCTCCAGCGACCAGTCGCGCACCTCCAGGTAGTCGTTGGTGGTGCCGAAGATGTTGGTGTTCCAGTTGGCGTTCTGCGCCACCGCCTGCGCCGTGGTGCGCGAGGACGGCGCCACCGCCTGCACTTCCGGGATCTCGATGGCGATCGCCTCGGCGTCTTCTTCCGTGAAGCGTGAGCGCGTCTGCGCCGCCTGGCGCACGCCGGCGGCCGACAGGCTGCCCGGCAGCACCAGCATCACGTTGGAGCCCAGGCCCTTCATCTGCTCCTGCACCCGCTCGGTGGCGCCGCTGCCCACGGCAATCATGGTGATCACCGCCGCCACGCCGATGATGATGCCCAGCATGGTCAGGATGCTGCGCAAGGTGTTGGCCGCCAGCGCGCGCCAGGCCGTGCGGAAGGCGGCGAACCAGTTCATGCCTGGGCCTCCGCGGGCGTCTCAGCCGTGTGCCCCGGCTGGCGCACGTCCTCCACGATCTGCCCGTCGCGGAACACCAGGCGCCGGCGCGCCCAGGCCGCGATGTCGGCCTCGTGCGTGACCAGGACCACCGTCATGCCCTGGGCATTGAGCCCGGCCAGGATGCGCATGATGTCTTCGCTCGTCTTGGTGTCCAGCGCGCCCGTGGGCTCGTCGGCCAGGATCAGCTGCGGGTTGTTCACCAGCGCGCGCGCAATCGCCACGCGCTGCTGCTGCCCGCCCGAAAGTTCGCTGGGCGTGTGCTGCCAGCGCTCGCCCAGGCCCACGGTCTGCAGCGCGGCCAGGGCGCGTGCCTTGCGCTCGGCCGACTTCACACCCGCATAGACCATGGGCAGTTCCACGTTCTCCTGCGCGCTGGTGCGCGGCAGCAGGTTGAACTGCTGGAAGACAAAACCGATGCGCCGGTTACGGATCGAGGCCAGCTGCTCCGGCGTCATGGTCTCCACCTCTTCGCCGGCCAGTCGGTACTGGCCGCTGCTGGGCTGGTCCAGGCAGCCCAGGATGTTCATCAGCGTCGATTTGCCCGAGCCGGACGCCCCCATGATGGCCACGAACTCGCCCTCGGCGATGTCCAGCGACACCTCGCGCAGCGCGTGCACGGTGGTGTTGCCCATGGTGTAGGTCTTGCTGAGCGCGCGCGCTTCGATGAGCGTCATGTCAAAACATCATCCGCGGGCCGGTGGCGCCCGGGCGCGCCGTGCCACCCGCTGCGCCGCTGACGCCGGTGACCACACTGGCGCCCTCCTTCAGCTCGGCTGCTTCCGGCGAGCTGGGCGGCACGATCAGCTCGGTATAACTGCCGTCGGTTATCCCTAAGCGCACGCTCAGCGCCTTGGGCTTGCCGCCCTCGCCCGGCACATAGATGCGGCCGCGCGTGATGGCGCGCCCGGCCACCTCGGCCTGCAGCGCGGCGTAACGCTTTTTCTGCTCGGCGTTCAACAGCTCGGCAATGCGCGCGCGGATGTCGGCCGTGATGCGCTCGCGCGCCTTGGTGCGCTCGGCCTCGGGCAGCTCGCGCAGCTGCATGAACTTGGGGCGGGCCGACGCGTAGACGGCGTCCACCTTCTCCGTCTGCGCGGGCGTGAGCTGCAGCTCCTGCACCAGGCGGTTGCGGAACTCGGTCAGCGCGTTGCCGGTGCCCGTGGACGCGGCCGGGGTCGCAGCCGGCGCCGAAGCGGCCGGCGCTGCCGTGGCAGCGGCGGGCGCCGCGGGCTCCACGCCGGTGATGCGCACGCGCAGCGCGGCGTTGGGCACCTTCAGCACGTTGTCGCGCACGTCGGTCACCACCCGCACATTGGCCGTCATGCCCGGCAGCAGGCGGCCGTCGGTGTTGGAGAAGGTCACCACCGCCACATAGGTCACCACGTTGGAGACATTGAGCGCGGCCTTGCGCACCTGGGAGATCTGGCCTTCGAAGGTGTGGCCCGGGAAGGCGTCCACCGTGAAGCTGGCCTTCTGGCCGGCACGGATGCGACCCACGTCGGCCTCGTCGATGCTGGCTTCCACCTGCATGTCGCGCAGGTTCTGGGCAATGATGAACAGCTCCGGCGCCTGCAGGCTGGCGGCCACGGTCTGGCCCTTTTCGATGGCGCGCTTGATCACGATGCCATTGACCGGCGAGGTCACGCGCGTGCGCGCCAGATCCACCCGGGCCTGCGCCAGCGCCGCCTCGCGCTGGGCCACGCTGGCCTGCGCGCTCTTGACCTGCGCCTCGCTCACACCCAGCTGGGCCTCGGCCGCCTTCACGGACTCGCTGCTGGTGTTGACCAGGGCGTTGGACTGGTCCGCCGTGCTCTGGGCGATGAACTGCTTGCCCACCAGCATCAGGTTGCGCTCGTGCGTGCGGCGCGCCTCGGCCAGGTCGGTCTGCGCGCGCGAGACCTGGGCCTTGGCCGCCACCACATTGGCCTGCGCCGTCAGCACCACGGCGCGGGCGGCGTCCACGTCGGCCTGGGCCGAGCGCACGCGGTACTCGAAGGTCTCGGGGTCGATCACGGCGATCAGCTGGCCGGCCTTGACCTCGGAGTTGAAGTCGGCCAGCACTTCCTTGATCTGGCCCGATACCTGGGTGCCCACCGTCACCTGCGTCACCGGGCTCACCGAGCCGCTGGCCGACACCGCCGACTGCAGCGGCCCGCGTTCGAGCTTGGCCGTGCGGTACTGCACCTCGGTGCTGCCGCCGCGCTGGCTCCACCACCAGCCCAGGCCACCCACCAGAACCACGGCCGCCACCCCCAGCGCGAGATATGTCTTCTTCATGCGGCCATTGTAGGAACAGCGCCCCGACCCGCGGGTCAAGTCAGATATCTGCCGTGTAAAGACGGTGCAAACCTGGTGCCCTCAGGGCATGACTTCGACGTACTCGTACACCTCGCAGTCGGTGATCTGGCGGCGCACGGGCAGGCTCAGCCGGCCGAACCAGGCCTTGGGGTCGTGGCGGTCGATCTCGCGGCCCATGAAACGCAGCAGCTCGCAGATGGGCTCGACCACGTTGCGGCGGTAGCGTTCGTCGTTCTTCTCGTAGCCCAGGTACATGTTCTTCATGCAGTTGCCCCGGCACCAGGAATAGGCCTCGCAGCTGGCGCAGGGCATGGACGGGGTCTGCTGCAGGGGGCTGGGCTTGAGCCAGTTCTCCTGCACGCTGCCCATCAGCATGGCGGGCACGTACATCATGTCGGGGCAGGGATAGATCTTGCCGTCGGGCATGACGTTGATCAGGTGCGACGAGACGCGGCACTGCGTGCGCCCGGCATACAGCTCCTGCGCGCGGCCCGGCATGACCTTGTTGCGCACGATGCCCATGAGCGGGATGAGCGGATAAAGCCGGTCCGTCTGCGCAAAGAAACGCTCGATCAGCCGCACCAGCACCGCCTGGCGGCGCTGCACCGAGTCGCCGTCGTACATCTCGTCGGCGACGAACTGCCAGTACAGATAGTCGAAGGGCGAATCCGCGCGCACCAGCTCGTCGAGTTCCTCGAAGGTGGTGGCCGGGTTGCCCCAGGTCACGCGGGCCGTGACGCTGCCACTGACATGCTCGCGCACCTGGCGCAGGTTCTTGAGCACCTGGCGGTAGATGCCGCGGCCGCGGTAGCCGTCGGTGATGGTCTCGCCGCCGTCGATGGAGATGAGCACGTTGGACAGCTTGGACAACACCCACTCGGGCAGGTCGTCCAGCAGCGTGCCGTTGGTCTGCAGCTGGAAACGCCAGTGCGGAAAACGCTGCATCACCTCGATCATCATGGGCCGGTTCAGCGTGGGCTCGCCGCCGTAGAAAGTGACGTAGACCTCCTTGTCGGCCAGATGGCGCTCGGCAAACGCCACCAGCTGGTCCATGCTGTACTCGACATGGATCTGCGAACCCAGCACCTCACCGACGCCGAGCGAGCAGTAGGTGCATTTCAGGTTGCATTTGAGCGTGGTGAGCAATTGCAGCTCGACACGGTTGCCCACGATGGGGTCGAAGCTGTCGGTATTGGCCGCGTCGGCGGCTGGCTTGCGCGGGTAGAAGTGAACAGGGGTATGCATGGCCTGGCCTGGATGGAGCAGTCGGAGTGGTCTCTGGCCGCCCGTGAACGGGCCCGCCAGGGCGGTCGTGGGGGCGCGCGGTGAGACGCAACCGTCCGCCTCCAGACGGACACGCGTAGCGCCAGGCGCCCCGGGATCAGCGGGCGCAGGCCGCGGGAGGTGCGTGTTTGGCCAGCGAGTTGGTGCCAAAGCGACGCTGCATCAGCCCCGCATGCTGCGACGCGACCCGCGCGCCTTGCGCGCGGCTGCCGTCAGCGGGGGAACTCATCCAGTGCATCGGCAAATTCTTGCACGCCCGCCCGGCCGGATCCATGCGCCAGGTCAAAGCGCCGTCATCCCGTGCCCCGTGGCGCACCGCCGGCCAGACGAAAAAAACGGCGCTGCATGAGCGCCGTGCAACGACCGTGTGTGCACACGGCCCGCCGCGGGAGAGGGCACCGCGGTGTTGGGAGAGTGGTGGGGCTCAGCGGCCCATCTGCGGGCCGCCGGCGCGCGGCTGGCCGCCGTTGCCCAGGTTGGGCGCGCGCTGGGCGTGGCGTTCGTAGCGGCCGCGGCGATCGTCGCGCTCGTGGCGGTCATACCCGCCGTGGCGTTCACGGCGATCTTCCCAGCGCTCGCGGCGCTCATGCCGGTCTTCCCAGCGGTCGTGGCGGTCTTTCCAGTGACCGTGGCCGTAGTAACCCGGGGGCACACGGTACACCGGTTGCGGCGGCAGGTAGACCACGCGGGGCGGCGGCACATACACCGGCCGCGGTTGCACGTGCACATGGCGCGGTTCGTACACCACCACCGGCGGGCGCGGTGCATTGGACACGCCCACATGCAGGCCCGGCTGCGACATGGCGACGGACCAGAAGATGTCCACGTCGTCGTGCCCGGCGTGGGCGGCGCTGCTGGCGCCCAGCCCCAGGGCGGCCACCAGGGCCAGGGCTGCGGCGGTCGATTTGGCTTTGTTCGTCATGAGGGTTCTCCTTTGCGGGGCACCCGTTTGGGGTGGCCCTGACCCAACAACGCGCCAGCCCCCGGCGCCGGCTTTGAAGTTGCGGTGAAGGAGGTTACAGGACGTAACCGAGGCAAAACCGACGTGAGCGCCGGCTTCAGCGCGGCCGTAGACCAGCCGGCAACCAGGCGCCCAGCCTGGCCTCGATGGTCGCCTCGTGCCGCTGCCACCAGATGCCCAGCGCCACCAGGCCCAACCCCAGCAAGGTGAGCGCAAACGGGAACAGCAGGCTGTTCTGGAACACCCGGTGCGACAGATAACCCAGGTAACCCGCCACCCCGAAGGCGCCCAGCACGGTGAACACGCGCCGGCCGATGGCCGCGCCGCAGAACACCAGCCCCACGTTGATCAGCGCATAGATGGCCTTGCCCCACTCCGAGCCGGAGTTCTGCAGGCTCAGGCCGCCCCAGAACATGAGGGCGCCGAAGATGTAGAGCCAGAAGGCGTAGTCCTGCCGCCACTCACCCTGCGCCCGGCGGCTGCGCACGTCCACCCATATGGCGAGGAAGCAGGTGAACAGGCCGAAGATCAGCGACATGTCGCGCATGAACTGGTACTCGAAGCCGTCGGTCTGCATCAGCAGGTGGGCCACGTCCATGTACATGTACCAGACGGTCACGGCGATGGGCATCACCATGAAAGGCAGGCGGTAGCGCCACAGCATCACCACGCCGGCGGCCAGGGTGCCGAACTCCAGCGTCAGCCAGCGCCAGTCGATGATCGTGTGATAGGCCCGGTAGCTGCTGGGCCCGCCCGACGGCCACAGGCCCAGCCCGCTTTGCAGCGCCCACAGCGCCAGCGGCACCAGGCAGACCGCCAGCGTGGCCAGGATGCCGGCCGGCACCGCCAGCCCCCGCGCCTTGAGCCCGTCCGCCACCTTGAGGCAGGCGACCAGGTAGGCCAGGGCAATGGCCAGCAAGCCCCAGTCGCCAAACTGGTGCCAGCCCAGCGTCATGAACAGCGTCATGGCGCCGATGGCCACCATGCCGCCGAAGTAATAGAGCACGTTGGTGAAGGAGAAACGCGGCCCGGTCGCCGGCGCCGCGGGCACCGGGCTCTGCAGCCGCTCGTGCTGCGCCCAGCGCTCCCACAGCTGGCGCGACTGCGCGCCGGTAATCAGGCCGTCGCGCACGGCGCTGTCCAGCTCGGCCTGGGTGACGGTCACACTCTTGTTCTGCAGATCCTGGGACATGGGGCCTTCCTCCTGTGCTGCGCATGGTAGCAATCCCGGGACCGAGGTCTAAAATTCGTCCATGAGCAAGCCCAGCACCCCCGAGAACAAAGAAACGCCGGCCAAGGCCAGCAATTTCCTGCGCCAGATCATCGAGCACGACCTGGCCGCCGGCACCTACAGCGGCCGCCGCTGGGCTCACCAGCCGGGCGACGCCAGCCAACACGAAAAAGGCCAGCCCGACCCGGCCCGCATCCGCACCCGCTTCCCGCCCGAGCCCAACGGCTACCTGCACGTGGGCCAC